>NZ_JBNDJO010000007.1:0-396728 GCF_050434965.1 Paraburkholderia sp. GAS38
GTTGTGACGGGCGATCAGGATGCAACGTCGCCGCCTGCGACTGCGAAGGGCATTGCCGACAAGATTCCGGGCTCGAAGTATGTCGAACTGGCGCAATGCGGTCACTGGACGCCCATCGAAAAGGCAGCAGCCGTGAACGAATTGCTGCTCCAGTTCCTGACGAAATAAAACGCGCAAGCCATGCTGCGGTGTCGTGCTGAGGTGAAGACGTGCAGGAGCCCGACACCGCAGTCGGAGATGTCAATTTCTCTGAAATCTCTGATCGTGCCTGGGTCTTCGCGCCAACAGGCAGGACATTGGATCACTCCTTCCAGTAGGAAGATATGAAGCTAGTACGCTTTGGTCATACAGGTGCCGAGAAGCCAGGTATCGTCGGGTCGGACGGGGTCGTCCGCGATCTGTCCGCACACGTATCAGACATTGATCCGCAACTGATCGGGGCGGACTCGCTACAGGGCCTCGATTCAAGGGAAATCGACGCCTTACCAGCAGCGCCCGCTGGTTCCCGGCTTGGTTGTCCCATCGGAAATATCGGCAAGGTGGTCGGAATCGGACTGAACTATCGCGAGCACGCGAAAGAAGCGGGCGCCGAGATTCCAAAGGAGCCAATCATCTTCCTTAAGGCGAATACGGCCATCACAGGTCCGTTCGACGACGTCGTTCTTCCGGAAAACTCGACGAAATCGGATTGGGAGGTGGAACTCGGCGTTGTGATAGGGCGTCGTGCGAGAAATGTTTCAGAGGCCGTGGCGCTCGATCATGTCTTTGGATACGTCATTGTGAATGACGTATCGGAGCGTGAGCATCAGCTCGAGCGAGGCGGTCAGTGGACCAAAGGCAAGAGTCATGACACGTTTTGCCCTATCGGCCCCTGGCTGGTAACTCGGGACGAAGTGGGCAACGAGCAGGCGCTGGATCTGTGGTGTGAAGTGAACGGTGGGCGAGTGCAGCATAGCAATACAGCAGACATGATTTTCTCTGTCGCGCAGTGTGTCAGCTATGTCAGCAAATTTATGACTCTGCTTCCGGGTGACGTGATCATAACGGGAACGCCACAAGGCGTCGGCCTTGGCTTCACGCCGCCGCGTTACCTCGACGGTGGATACACCATGCGCCTTGGCATCGCGGGTCTCGGCGAACAGTGCCAGTCGGTCAAGCGTTATGGGCGTGGGTAAGACATCATCGAGTGTGCAGTAAGATCGCTTGGGATTCCGGAGGATCATCGTCGTCAGGTTGGAACCTTTGAGCCGCTGACTCCGCAGATTCGAATGCGGGCTTAGGACGTGCAGAACGCTCTTTGGTACTGTATTTGCTGGACGTCTGGCCCACACTGACGGCAATGATTCAGAAATGAAACTGGGGTTTTTGCATCGTATTGGAGGAAGTTATGTCGCTTAAAGGTAAACGGATTGTCATTCTCGGCGGATCGTCGGGAATGGGTTTCGCTACGGCGAAGGCTGCGGCAGACGAAGGTGCACTTGTCGTCATTGCGTCTAGCAGCCAGGAGAGGGTAGCGAAGGCGCAGCAGCAACTGCCGCCGAGTGCGGAAGGTCATGTGCTCAACCTGCAGGATGAGGCTAGCATCAAGTCGTTCTTCGAGAAGATAGGAGCGTACGACCATCTGGTGTATACGGCCGGCAATCCTTTGCTAATGGCTGATCAGAAGGACTTGAGCTTCAAGGATGCGCAGGCATTTTTCGGAGTCCGCTACTGGGGTGTTTTCCTGGCCACGAAGTACGGTGCGGGCCAGATTCGTGAGGGGGGCTCGATCGTCCTTTCCTCCGGGATGGCAGCGCGCCGCCCCCGTAAGGGCTCGTCCGTGGTGTCGAGCGTCTGCGGCGCGATTGAAGCGCTTGCGCGTGCGCTTTCGGTGGAACTTGCGCCGCTGCGGGTCAATGTGGTTTGCCCTGGAACGGTCAAGACCAGCCTTTGGGATAGCTTCCCTGAGGCTGTCCGTAAGGCGACATTTCAACGCGCTGAAGAAAACCTTCTCGTCAAGCATGCCGCTGAAGCACATGAGGTGGCCGAAGCTTACCTCTATCTGATGCGAGGTAGCTTTACGACGGGCCAAGTTGTAGTCGCCGATGGCGGGGCATCGGTGGCCTGATATCCGAGCCGCATGTCCAGACAACCGGCGAAAAAACTCGCACCAGACTAAAGCAGGAAAATTGGAATGACAGTTAGGAAAAATGTTCTCGTCGTAGGTGCCTCGCGTGGGCTCGGTCTTGCTCTTGCGGAGGAATACTGCGGCCGGGGCTGGCATGTAATTGCGACGTCGCGGAGCAAGTCCGCCGGACTTGCAAGCCTGCTTGAGCGCTATCCGGAATCGCTTGAGCTTGAGACCGTGGATATCGTGGACCTGGCCTCGGTGAGAACCCTGCGCACTCGACTCGAGGGGCGCAAGCTCAATACGCTCTTCGTCAACGCCGGCATCGCCAAGGCGAATGAATTGACCTCGGTCGAGGTGGATGAGAAGGACTTCTTCGACATGATGTTGACGAACACGCTCAGTCCAATGCGTGTCATCGAGGTATTTCGTGACATTGTCGCGGAGAATGGCGTGATGGCAGCGATGTCGTCCGAGATCGCCAGCATTACAAATAGTATCGGGTTCTGGGAGCTATACAGTTCGAGCAAGGCAGCGCTGAATATGCTGATGAAGGCGTTCTCGACACGCCATCCGGACGATTCGCGCGCACTTCTCCTGGTCGCTCCAGGCTGGGTCCGCACTGAAATGGGCGGACCGGAGGCAACCTTCGAGATTTCGGAGAGCATCCCGCTCGTGGTCGACGTGGTCGAGCGCAACGCAGGCGTGCCGGGACTTCGCTATACCGACCGTTTTGGCGAAATCCTGCCGTGGTGAGAAAGACGCACGGCGCGACAATTTTCGCGGTCGATTGGTGTGAACGCCACACGTCGATCGATGAGCGCGTCGTCTACGCAAAACCGGTGGGCTATCAGCCGTGGGGTTGGTAGCCTATCGCGACGGCACTCTTTGTCGATGACATCGGGCAGGGCAATGGCCGCTGCCGCGACATTGCTCAACTGCCGCATTCGGCGTCCACCCGGTGGTTAGCCGTCCTACGCCACCGAAACGAAGGGACAGCCTTCCAGACAAGCGTCCTGGCGCTCAACTCCGCGGTCGACGCAGCCCGCGTAGGCGAACAGGGCGTGGATTTGCCTTCGGTCTTTTTTCTTTTTATGTCCACGTCCATTTGATCGCCTCGGGAATTCAGACGGGCTATCGACCGCGGAAGATTTCCGCGCCTTCTGTCGTTCTCACCACGGCAGGATTTCACCAAAACGGTCGGTATAGCGAAGTCCCGGCACGCCTGCGTTGCGCTCGACCACGTCGACCACGAGCGGGATGCTCTCCGAAATCTCGAAGGTTGCCTCCGGTCCGCCCATTTCAGTGCGGACCCAGCCTGGAGCGACCAGGAGAAGTGCGCGCGAATCGTCCGGATGGCGTGTCGAGAACGCCTTCATCAGCATATTCAGCGCTGCCTTGCTCGAACTGTATAGCTCCCAGAACCCGAAGCTGTTGGTAATGCTGCCGATCTCGGACGACATCGCTGCCATCACGCCATTCTCCGCGACAATGTCCCGAAATACCTCGATGACTCGCATTGGGCTAAGCGCGTTCGTCAACATCATGTCGAGAAAGTCTTTCTCTTCCACCTGGACCGTCGTCAATACATTCGCCTTGGCGATGCCGGCGTTGACGAAGAGCGTATTGAGCTTGCGCCCCTCGAGTCGAGTGCGCAGGGTTCTCACCGAGGCCAGGTCCACGATATCCACGGTCTCAAGCTCAAGCGATTCCGGATAGCGCTCAAGCAGGCTTGCAAGTCCGGCGGACTTGCTCCGCGACGTCGCAATTACATGCCAGCCCCGGCCGCAGTATTCCTCCGCAAGAGCAAGACCGAGCCCACGCGAGGCACCTACGACGAGAACACTTTTTTTAACTGTCATTTAAATTCTCCTGCTTTAAATAGGCTTCAGATACACAGTAACAATTCGGTCCCTACATGCCGGGTGTCGGGATGAGCCGCTTGTAGTAGACCCCGTCCTTCATCACGACCTTGATGTTGTCGCGGTCCTGGAGAAGCTTGATGTTCTCGACCGGATCGCCATCGACGAGCAGCAGGTCGGCGAGGTAGCCATCGCTGACGAGACCGAGGTTCGGGATATCCATGATTTCGCCACCCCATTTCGTGGCGGCCATCAGGGCATCGGCCGGCGTGAAGCCAAGAATGTTGACGAAGTGCTCAAGGTCGCGTGCGTTGGTGCCGATCGGATTCCATGCGAACCCGTAGTCGCCGCCCGGGAGAACCCGCAGGCCGCGTTTCCTGAGTTCGCCGTACACCTTCGGGCATTGCTCGATCATGGTGAAGAGCTCGCTCTTTTCGACAAACTCCCGGGTGATGCCCCACGGCTCTGCCTCGTACGCGGTTGCGTAAATTACGCCAATGGCCGGCGCGAGAAACACGCTGTCGCGCTTCGCCTCGAGCAGGTCGTACGTTTCACCCTCGATGAAATCGCAGTGATAGATAACGCGGAAGTCATACTTCAGGGCAAGCTTCACGGCCGCATCCGCACGGGCATGACACGATAGCCAGGCGCCGCGCATATGGGCCTCTTCCGCGGCGGCGGCGACCTCTGCCTCCGTATAGGAAAGCCGGCGGGCGAACCCCTGACGTCCAGCAAACATGTCACCCGAGATGTTCATCTTGATGGTGTCGACACCCTCGCGAATCAGTGTCCTGACCGTTCGCCGGATTTCATCGGGGCCGTCTGCAATCAGTTCGAAGCCCTGGTGGTTCGTGTGGTATTGACGTTCGTCCCCAAGACCTCCTGTTGCGGTGAGTTCAGGCGAAGCGGCCCGCATGCGCGGCCCGGGGAATTTTCCCGCGTCGATGGCGTCGCGAAGCACCGCTTCGAGCCGGAACTTCGCCGAAGCCGCCGAGTACAGACTGGTGAAGCCCGAGTCCAGCATCAGCTTGACGTTCTGCAGCGCGAGGATGGTGTGTTCTTCAATCGGAATCAGGCCAAGTTCACTGAACTGTGCCATGTTGCTGTAGGTGACGTGAGCGTGCGCTTCGACGAGGCCTGGCATCAGCGTCATGCCTTTGCCGTCGATGACGTCGTAGTAGGATTCACGCGGAATCCCGCCATTGCCGCGAGCCACGGCGCGGATCAGATTGCCATCGACAAGCGCTTCGCCCACGAACGTTGGTGCACCCGTGCCGTCGAAAATCTTCACATTGGTAAAAAGCTGCGGATTCATCATTTGCCTCTCTCCATAAAGTGGCTATCCAGTCGCAGTCGCTGGACGGCCTTTAGTTTTTACAGGCTAGCACGCCTTAGAAGAGCCAGGTATTGGTCGTACACCTGGAGTTCACGCGTGGGTCCGGAAAAAATAGACTATCTGATAAGAGAGTGCCAGTGGAATCACAGGAGCGCGTGAAAACACCAAGGAGGCCTGGAGAAATCCGGCCACTGAACCGGATTGCCGGGCACGCGCCTGGCGGCACAACCGAGCAGGCAACGGACGCGGAGCGAGATAGCTCTCTAGCCGGCTTATGATTGATGTCGGAAAGCGGATCGCACTTGGTTTACCGTTTATTTCGTCAAATTAGAATGGCCAGAGCGGCATCCCTGTTATGACGAAATGGCATATGTTGGACTGTACGATACGTTTCGCCGCTCGTGGATCGGGACAAATGGTGGGTATAACTAACAAGTGCGCCACCGACTTTACCGACGGTTAGGTCGGTCGACAACGTTAAGGGGGCGTAACGCACACGCTATTCTCTGGAGAAACCAGCATGGTTTTGGATACGGGTGCGCCACACAAAATAAGACAGTTCGACTGAAATGGGTGTCCTGTTACTTGTTTTTGCGCGTATACAGACCGCCTCAGACGTTCCTGCTATAAGCGGGTCGAGGTGTGAGTCAGTTTCGTTAGACCACAGCGTTCGCAGAAAAAGTAGATGAAAGTGTGCTGCTCGGCAAAGCCGTGTCAGGCCAATTCCGCTCACATAAAATTTTGATTGTCCGTTGGCTCTGGTCGAGCACATCATTGTCCACTTCGGCTCATGCTTCTGTTAACTTTTTGCGACGGGCAATTTTTTTCGGTACTCCGGAAGGGGGCGTCACGTTATCGTCCATCACGCGATAACCAGATCATTCATCCACCCGGAGAAACAGATGAAACGAACAGCGCTTTCGACACTCTCGCTGACACTGTTGACTGCTGCAGGCGCAGCACATGCACAAAGCAGCGTCACGCTATACGGCACCATCGATACGTCGATTACCTTCATTCATAACGCGAACGCAGCCGGCCAAAATCAGTGGTCCGTCGGCAACGCGAGTAACGGGGATCTCTCCGGCAGCCGCTGGGGTTTGAAGGGTCAGGAAGACCTGGGCGGTGGTCTGAAGGCGATCTTCCAGTTGGAAAACGGGTTTAACCCGAGCACGGGGCAACTTGCGCAGGGTGGCCGGGAATTTGGTCGCCAGGCATTTGTGGGTTTGACCTCAGGCCAATTTGGCACGTTCACGTTGGGCCGCCAATATGACCCACTCGTTGACCTTGTGCAGGGCATTACTGAGGATAACTATTTCGGCAGCGGGTTTGCAACCGCAGGTGACGTCGACAACTACGATAACAGTTCCCGTACCAACAACGCGATCAAATACCTGTCGCCGGTGTACTCTGGACTGCAGGTCGAGGGCATGTATGCGTTCGGTGGCGTCGCGGGACAGACGGGCTCGGGCCAGACCTGGTCGGCCGCTGCGGCGTATAACAACGGCCCGATCTCAGTGGCGGCGGGTTACTTTGTGGCAAACAATCCGTCTGTGGGTGGCCTCGTGCGACCCTCGACAACAAGTGGCTCCGGCTGGGGCGGGTCATCTGACGGCACCTTCGACGGCTCGCTGATCAATCTGGGCTTGCAGAGCGCGAAGTCCATCAACATTGCCCGGGTCGCGGCGCAGTATGTGGCGGGGCCGTTCACGTTCGGTGCGGCTTATAGCAACGCACAGTACAAGTCGGATGGACAATCGGCATTCTCGTCGACTGAGAAATTCAACACAGGGCAGGGCTTCCTCAACTATCAAGCCACCAAGGCAATCCTGTTGGGTGTGGCTTACAGCTATACGAAGTCGAGCGGCGACACGGGCGCGACCTACCATCAAGTCAACATTGGCGCTGACTACAACTTGTCCACTCGCACTGACCTATATTTGATAGGCGCATGGCAACACGCCAGCGGAGAAACACTTAGCGCAAGCGGCACCGCCGTGGTGGCTGCGCAGGCGTCCGTGGGCTCGTATGGCTACGGTGGCACCAACACACAGGAAGTGGTTAGCGTCGGACTACGCCATAAGTTCTGATGATGCCCTGGATGCGGCGCTCGCAACGAAAGAGCAGCGCGTGACAGAAAAAAGCCGGTCGTGAGCATGCGCTGACGACCGGCTTTTTTTCAGCGCGCCTGCAGCGAATACCCACGCGGGAATGAGAGCTATCTGCACGCCCAAAATACGCGTTACCTGAATCCCTGAATCTGAAGCAGTCCGATGTGAAGCCGTGCTTTCGGCCATGTTGCCGAGGGCGGAAAAGGAATGCGCTTCATGTTGGTGGAAAGCCGACAGGAGTATGCGAAAGATCGAACTCGCGTCTCAAAAAGCCCAGCTCGAGGCTTAGCTATGCCATACCGTTATGGAAGGTATGACGTGACGGCGGTCCTAATCCGATGAAAGAAGAATGAGAATGCTGGAACACTGTATTTGATTCAGTTCTAGCGAAAGGGGGGCACTATGTTTTCCGTGATTGGAGTCACCGGCCAGGTAGGAGGCGTTGCTGCCCGACTGCTTCTGGCAAACGGATACGACGTTCGCGCCGTTGTTCGAAATCCGGACCATACGCCGACGTTGCGGGAGCAGGGATACGAGGTTTCGGTTGCCAATTTGCGCGATACGCAAGCGTTGGCGCTGGCGTTCCAGGGAGCGGAAGGCGTTTTTGTGATGTTGCCCCTGAATTTCGATCCTTCTTCGGATTTTTCGGAAGCGCGCGAAATCGCCTCGTCTTTGCACGACGCGATTGTCACCGCGCAACCTCGCAAGGTCGTCTGCCTGTCGACCATTGGGGCTCAGGTGTCTCAACCTAGCCTGCTCACGCAGGTTCGCTATCTGGAAGAAGCGCTTGGCAATCTCCAGATGCCAGTCGCGTTCGTGCGTGCTGCGTGGTTCATGGAGAACGCCTTATGTGATGTTGAGCCTGCGTGTGAAAGCGGGGAGATTCCCACCTTTTTTCAGCCGCTTGGCCAGACCATTCCCATGGTGGCAACGGCCGACATCGGACGCGTGGTTTCAGAGACGCTCACAGAAGAGTGGGACGGTATTCGGATCATAGAACTTGAAGGTGATAGGCGTATTAGCCCGAATGACATCGCCCGGACCTTTGATCGACTGCTCGGACGCGAAGTCCGGCCGAAGCTGGTTCCCCGGGACGCATGGGAGGCAGTGTTCCGCGCGCAAGGCATGAAGAATCCTGGGCCGCGCATGCAAATGCTCGATGGCTTCAACGAAGGCTGGCTGAAGTTCGAGGGCCGTCGGACCGAAACGCGAATTGGGCGTGTACCTTTAGATGTCGTATTGCGCGAGCTTATTCGAAACGCGTGCTAATCCAGCTTCTGTGTCAGTAAGGCGCAACAGGCTCGGAGCGCCCGACGGCTCCTTACGACTCAACGCCTATCGACACGATGCTGATCTGCCGAAAACCTTTTACTTGTAGTCAGGATTCCGATGGATACTTTAGAAAACATGCGGATGTTCGTGCGAGTTACGGAAACCGGCAGCTTCACGAAGGCCGCGAATCTTGCGTCTGTGTCGACAGCACACGTTTCACGTGCAATCACGGACCTTGAATCGCATCTGCACACACGACTGCTGCAAAGAACAACGCGGCGAGTCACGCTTACCGGTGCTGGCGAACGCTATCTACAACGCTGCGAGCACATTCTGGCCCATGTTGAACTCGCAGAGACCGAGGCGGCAGGCGCGGGCACCCGCCCCTCCGGCAAGTTAAAGGTCCACGCGACAGCCAGTGTCGGTCAACACCATCTGGCGCGGCTCATCGCACGCTATAGCAAACGGTTTCCGGAGGTACTGATCGAGCTGGTACTCTCGCAGAACGTGCCCAATATCGTTAACGAAGGTATCGACGTGTCCGTGGTGATGACGCGAGATCTTGTGGATTCGAACTTGGTGTCCCAACGCATTGGAAGCGTGCAAACGATTCTGTGCGCCTCTCCACAATACCTGTCGAGGCGCGGCACTCCGGCTCGTCTTGCGGACCTGAGCCAACACACATGCCTGCAATTGATGTTGCCGGATGTGCCTCCCGGAGAATGGCAATTTGAGGATGTAAGCGAGCCGGTTTTTTGTCACATGCGGCCTGCACCGCTCACCGTCAATGTCGCCGAAGCGCTGGTCGAGACGATACGTGAGGGGATGGGAATCGGACCTTTGCCGATTTCTGTCGCGCTGCCGGGCTTACGCGATGGGAGCCTTGTTCGCGTCTTGCCTGAGCACCGCCTGCGAGAGTGCAACATCTATGCGATATATGCGTCGAGACGCTACCTCGACGCCAAGATCAGAACCTTCGTCGAGTTCGCGCGAGACCAGGTGCCGCTGGCGCTGGCTGACGAGAATCGGGAGCTCCTGTCGTCGGAGAACACTCCGCTGGCTCAACCCGTAATCTAGTTGATAGCGTGCGGGCACTGTTCGGCGTAGACCGCCGCCGTGCCACGACGGCATTGGAACGGCATAACCGCATGGCCAGGAACAATCAACAGACGATCAATGAGTTTCTGCTGTACACACTCAATTTGAAACTGACGAATCGCGCGTGGTCATGGGACGCGTACGGCGAGGATGTGGTCGTATTGAAGTTGTGGGCGATGCAACGGGAAAAATTGCCGGACGGCACCGATCGAATCGAGGTGTGGAGTCCGCCGCCGTGGCGCAAACTAGTGAAGATCGCTCGCAATGAGCGACGGCTAAACATCGACAGGCTGAACGAGGGTGGTACTACGTACGCAATCCTGCGTGGTGGTGACGGTTCCGACGAACGCGAGGCGTGGGACTACGATGCAGACCGTCTGTACAAGTTGAGCCGGGTGGTTGTCGATCACGATGGCCACGAATACGCGATCGTGGACTGCGCCATATCGATCGACGAGTTCCTGATTCGCCGAGCGCAACTGCGGTGGCTCTCCCGGACGTAGCGATACGATTCGCCGACACCTACGGTTCGCGGCGCAAAAATCAGACGACGGTTTCTTGAGAAGACTATCCATGCCATGTCGGCATTGTAGACATGACACGATGTTGGTCCTAATGCGCTGAGGGAACTGATCGACAAGCTGACGGAGCGGTACGTCATTCGCCCGCCTGATCACCGATCGCCAGCATGCCGGTTGTAGATGATTTGCGCGGTGATGCGATGCTACGACGTTATGACAGACATGACCTGCCGTACGTAGACGTCTTGGCTACGACTGCCGAAAATATCATCAAGTTCAGCGAGTGCAAATAGCCAGAGGGCGAAGCCCGATGTAACTGGATATTTACGGAATGACGCTACGTTGAACTGATTAAGGAAATGCTCGTCGAGGAAATGCAGTTAATAACTTCTGCGATGCAGCTTTTTTTCGCTCATTCAAGTTTTCGTTGATACACAGGAGCATGAAAATGATCGTCAACATTCGCAATCTGGTTATTGGTTTCGCGGTGGTTCTGCCCATTCTTGCGAGCGCTCAGGAAAATAGCACTCCCGTCACGCGTGAGCAAGTACGTGCTGAACTGGTGGCCCTCGAAAAAGCTGGTTATCATCCGGGCAAGCCCAGCCCTTACTACCCGGCAGACATTCAGGCCGCCGAGGCCAAGGTCCGCGCGAGCAACGCAGCGGGTGGAAATCCGCAGACTTCCTATGGTGGTGTAACCAGCGCGAACTCGGAGTCTGGGGAGCAGGGGACCGGTACGCCTTGAACCAGCACGCTGCTTTCGCAGCGTGGAGCAGCCATGTGGGACGCGTGTCGGTAAGCCCTCGGAATTTTGAGGTTCGTCCTCTAGCTTGCCTGGGGCAGGTCGGACGGTGTCTGACTTACGCGAAATTCCGCATGGCTGTTCAAACTCCATCGGCGCAGGCTCCACTTTGCTAAGCGCCGTCATTGAAAGACATGGGAATCGGGGAAGTGTATGCAATGTAACCGATTCAACGATGTCGCCGGCCATTGGAACGTTTGGCATTTCTGGTTCAACCGAGCTTACCTCTCTGTGATGACGTTTGATTGCTTTTCGTGGACCTTGGCGTGGAGCTCGCTGGCATCTGCCGAAAGTAGAAGTCGTGCCCGGAAGGCTATGTCGATCATCCATGTCCGTATTCGGACAGCCTACATGACGTGCCATTTTGCCGGTGGTGGAGGTGGCGTGGTATTCGGGTGGGTCTGGGGTCAATGGGGCTGGACAGGGATCTGCGCTGCCGGGGTCTCGATTCTGGCTATTCAATTGGCTTGGCGGCTGCTGCCGCTGCAAACATCTGGTCGACATGTCAAAAATCGTTGACGAACTCGTTGTCGATGCGCAAATCGATGAGCTCGAAAGACTCTGCCTCCCTCTCTTTGATAGATGGTGCGAGAGAAAAAGCGTACTACCACTTGCTTACCTCATGAGTGCGTGGCCGATCATTTCCCTGAGTCGATTGTTACATGCTCTCCGGGCACTTCTACAATATCATCCGCAGACGCTAACGCCTGATGAGTATCAAGTTGTCGCGCAGATCTTAAGGATGGGTGTCCATAGCGTCGAAGAGGATGCAGAACACCTCGTGGCATGACGACCCATTCGATAAAATTTGCACTACTGCATCGAGATTTCAAGCTGCGCGAAATTGAATCCGTAGTTCGGTCCTTCGAGCGGTCGGACGTCTGGCGTGCAGTTTGCGGAAAGTTCCAGGACCGGGGAAGCAGTGACATAGCAGAGATTGATGATAAATATAGGATTCCATATAAATATCAATGACAGAGTTGGATTCTAGGATACGCGATACGACGCTCTGATAAGCATGCGATCTGACACGCTCGTAGAATTTGTTCATAGGATTTTCTGTCCCAGGTTGTTTAAAGACGGTTCATAAAACTCGGGACAGTTCCTTCCTCGAAAAGATAGAGCCAGGAGACGGCGTCATGTTAGCCACACGCGAGAGCCAGGAACAATCTCAGGTCGTTAGTCAGGATATGAGCGAGAGGGCGCGGTCGAATACCGTCGCAATCTGCCGAACCTGCCCTAGGGACCAGCCGCACAGCGGTGCGGTGGGATTGTCCCTGTATAACGAAGTCAAAGAAAGGTTGACCGGCCAGGGCGTAACCGTAATGATGGTCCATTGCCTCGGCAGTTGTCGGAAGCCCTGTGCCGCTGCGCTTGACGCGCCGGAAAAGCCGCGCGTCCGCTTGTCGGGTCTGAAGGTTAACGACGCTGCGGATCTGATCAGCGCTGCTCTGGAATACCAACAGACGGCATCAGACGACGTGAGCGTTACGACACTGCCGGCGGCGTTGCAGGGACACGTAAGTGCGATCTCGCCGAAGCGAAGAAAAGGTACTGCATAAAAGCGGCTTTCCTCTTGGAAGAAGGAGATTTAAATGAGCAAGGGATATTGGGTGTCGGCCTATCGTGAAACGAAGGACCAGGCCAGGCTGGCGACGTACGCCCAATTGGCGGTACCCGCTGTGGAGGCTGCCGGCGGCAGAGTGATCGCACGTGGAGTGGCTGACGAAGTCCGTGAGCACGGTTTGAAGGAGCGAACCGTTGTGATTGAGTTTCCGTCCTATGAGCAGGCCGTTGCCGCATACGAAAGCGACGCGTACCGGAAGGCGCTTGAAGCCTTGGGCGACGCCGTCGTGCGCGATTTCCGGATCATTCGCGGCGTGGAATGACGTGCAGGGCGCGGTGAATGGCGAACTGTGTCTTGACTTCAGCACCTCAGGACAATCGCATCACCTCGGCTTTCATGGTTTATTGGCTCTCGTAGCAGTTCGATAAATGCTCGCAATGCCGCTGATACATTACGCCGATCCGGATAGTACAGACACAAGCTGGCTGAACTGACGGTCCAGTCCTTTAGCACAGCTACGAGCCGCCCCGTCGCGAGTTCATCCGCTACGGGGGCTTCCCACAGATACGCGACGCCCGCACCTGCAATCGCAGCATCACGCATCAGCGTGGGCTCGTCTAGCGTCAGATTTCCTGGTACGTCGAGCGAGAGTTTCTCGCCCCGTCGCTCGAACTCCCAACGGGACAGCTTGCCGCTTGGCCAGCGCGCTCGTATGCATTGATGCGACATCAGATCCTTTGGCGTGCGCGGCTTCTTGCATTGCGCAAAATATGATGGCGAGCCGACGACGGAAAATTTCAATGCACCGCCAAACGGCACAGCGATCATGTCGCGTGGCACATCATCTGCGGCACGGATGCCAGCATCAAAGCCTCTACCTACGATATCGACGAAGTGCGCTTCCGTGGCGATGTCGACGCTCATCTCGGGGAACCGGCGCAGATATTCCAGCACGACTGGAACGAGGATAGCGCGCGCAGCCCCAACCGCGCAGTTCAGTCGCAAGGTGCCTGTCGGCATTGCACGATGATTGTTGACGGCGGCCATCGCCTGCTGGATTTCGGACAGGGCGGGACCGACGGTTGCGATGAACTGCTTGCCAGGTTCCGTGAGCGCGACGCTGCGGGTCGTCCGGTTGAATATCCGCACACCCAGCCGATTTTCGAGTTGCACGATCGCACGGCTCAACGCTGTCGACGACATGCCTAGTTCACGTGCCGCCGCACGAAAGCCACCGAGCCGCGCGACGGCGAGCACGACTTCCAGTTCGATCAAGCCTGATTTGAGCATTGTCCCGATTTACGGATCAAGTCGTGTAAGTTTATCCCTCTTATCGGCCCGGATGCAATCGACTACGCTGGGACACGTGACCATTTGATCGAGGCATTCATGTACAGCATTGAACACATCTATATCGACGGCCAGTTTGTGCAGCCAAATGGTCAGGAGTGGTTCGACCTCCACAACCCTTCGACAGGTGACGTAATCGGCCGGGTGCGTCTTGCCGACGTGCAAGACACGAAAGATGCGATAGCCGCCGCGCGCCGTGCATTTCCGGCGTTCGCGCGTACGACCAGAGAGCAGCGTATTGCGTGGCTCAAGCGTCTGTATGAGGCCATGCTCGCGAATGTCGATCGCCTCGCCGCTGCGACAATCGAGGAATATGGCGCGCCCTCGACGCGTGCAAAGTGGGGAGCACGTTACGCCGCCGAGTCCTTTCTGCACGCTGCGCAGACGCTGGAGGAGTATTCGTTCACGCGGAGGATTGGGTCGGCGGAAGTGGTGATGGAACCGGTAGGCGTCGCTGCGCTAATTACGCCTTGGAACGCGAACGCCGGCTTTATCTGCAACAAGCTGGCAACGGCGATTGCCGCGGGCTGCACGGTGGTCATCAAACCAAGCGAAATGAGCGCGCTCCAGACGCAGATTGTCACCGAAGCCCTGCACGAGGCGGGTCTGCCAGCCGGCGTGTTCAACATTGTGACGGGACGGGGCGACATTGTGGGTTCGGAACTGAGTGTGAACCCGAACATCGCGAAGATCTCCTTTACGGGGTCGACTGCGGTCGGCAAATCGATCTTGCGCGCCGGCGCCGACACGATGAAGCGGGTGACGCTTGAACTTGGCGGTAAGTCGCCGACACTGATTCTTGACGACGCCAATCTCGAGACAGCGGTACCCGTCGCCGTCACTTCCGGATTCCAGAATAGCGGCCAGGCGTGTATTGCGGGTACACGCATTCTTGTACCTGAGGATCGTCTTCAGGATGTCATCCGGCTGGTGAAGGAAGCCGTGTCAGCGGTAAAGGTCGGTCACTTGAACGATGCCGATTCGGCAATCGGACCCATGGTCAGCCAGCGACAATATGAACGGGTGCAGGGATATATCCGGCGCGGTGTCGAAGAAGGCGCGACGCTCGTAATTGGCGGAGAAGGTCATCCGGACGGGCTGGCCGGCTACTATGTAAAACCCACGGTGTTCGCGAACGTGACGAACGGCATGAGCATTGCGCGTGAAGAAATTTTCGGGCCAGTGCTGTGCATTCTCACCTATCGCAGTGAGGAAGAAGCGATCGAGATCGCGAACGACACTGTCTACGGGTTGCACGCGTACGTGATTTCAGCGGACATCGAACGGGCCCGTGCTGTGGCGTCCAGGCTCGAAGCCGGCCGCGTGAGCATAAACGGCGCGCCACATGAACCGCTCGCACCTTTCGGCGGTTACAAGCAATCCGGCATCGGTCGGGAATACGGGACATTCGGGCTCGAGGCGTTTCTTGAGACGAAGGCCGTTCTCGGTGCAATCGTATTGGAGCCGCAATGAAGGACGCCATGGAACGGGGTCTTGCCGTATTCGAGCAACTACGTGGTGCTGAGCGAGCGCGGAACATGGCGGACTCGATGACTGATGGGAAATT
Organism: Paraburkholderia sp. GAS38; assembly: GCF_050434965.1. Lineage (NCBI taxonomy): Bacteria > Pseudomonadati > Pseudomonadota > Betaproteobacteria > Burkholderiales > Burkholderiaceae > Paraburkholderia > Paraburkholderia sp. GAS38. The sequence continues at coordinate 15,594 of NZ_JBNDJO010000007.1, forward strand.
CGGTGCATCGATGGCGGCCCTGTCAATAGATTTTGTGTTCGGAAGCGTATGGGCGCGTGAGGGCCTTGATCGTCGTGCACGCTCTCTCGTTACGCTCGGTATTCTGATTGCGCTACGCCAACGCGACGAACTGAAGAATCATGTTCGCATCGCGTTGACTAACGGTTTGAGCATGGGCGAAATCGAGGAAGTGATGATTCAGGCGTCTGTATATGCCGGGTTTCCGGCGGCGCACACTGCCAGCAATGCCGCAGCGGAGGTGCTCGAAGCGCTGGAAATCGAGCGAGGCAGTGCGGTGAATGGGCGATGATATTTCCAGTCCAGCGCCACCCCGCGGAAAATACCGTGCTGGTTACGGGAATGCCGGAGGCGCTCAATCGTGCAATCCAATCAGGAAAAACATGAGAAGCATAAGCAAAGCCGTGGCAGCGGTGACGCTCGGATTGACAGCAACGCTCACGGCAACTGCGGACGCGACGCCCAAACTTGCCACTGAACAGACGATCGGCCATATCGAACCGGTATTCGAGTTCTACGGTGCCATGCCCACCGGTGTAACGAAAGCGCCAGACGGTCGCCTGTTTGTCAACTTTCCACGTTGGGGAGACGACGTGCCGTTTACCGTCGGCGAGATCGTCGGTAAGCGGATCGTGCCTTATCCGGACGCACAGACGAATCGCGCGGATCCCGCGCATCCTGCCGATAGCCTGATTAGCGTTCAAAGCGTCGTTGCCGACTCGCAGAACCGGCTGTGGATTCTGGACACGGCGTCGCCGAAATTGGCGGCACCGATCCAGGGCGGCGCCAAACTGGTCGCCGTCGACCTTGCTACCAACAAGGTGGTCAGGACGATTCTCCTTCCGCCGAACGCGTTGTTGCCGACAACGTACCTGAACGACGTGCGTTTCGATTTCCGGTTCGGTGCGCAAGGCATTGCCTATGTTACCGACTCGTCGCCGCATGGGCCAGGTGGAATCATTGTTGTGGATCTGGCAAGCGGCGAGGCGTGGCGCAAACTATCAGGGGACCCTTCGACCAGCGCCGATGCGGCGTTCGTTCCAGTGGTGGAGGGCGAAGAGATGGCAACCGACGGTCCTGACGGAGAACGCCGGCCGCTACATGGTGCGGCAGATGGCATTGCGTTGTCAGCCGACGGAGAGACGCTGTACTACTCACCGTTGTCCAGCCGCCATCTGTATTCGGTGCCGACTGCGCTGCTGCGCGATCGCAATGCCAGCCCCGCGGCGGTAGCGGCAGCTGTGCGGGATCTGGGCGAGAAGGGCGCATCCGATGGTCTTGAAGCAGATGCGAGCGGCGCTATCTATGCCGGCGATTATGAACACGACAGCATTCGCCGGCGGCGTCCAGACGGTGAGTGGCAAACCATTGCACACGATCCGCGCATTCTGTGGCCGGATACTTTGTCGGTCGGGAACGACGGCTATCTGTACTTCACGGCGAACCAGTTGCCTCGGCAGGCTTCATTTCATCATGGTCACGATTTGCGCAAGAAGCCTTATACGTTGTTCCGCATCAGGATCGACGCAAAGCCTGTGACGCTCGCTCCGAATCCGGTTTGAATTCCTCATACGCTTAGCATGGGTTACTCATGATGCCAACCAGATGCCGCCGAATGATTCCGGTGATATGCCCTTTGCGACTCGGCTCGAGCATTCCAACCCGACGGGAATAGATGCCGTCAGGCACAGGGAACACGCGTAGCGCAGGGTCTTTGTGCCAACCGGAATGTGCGAGCATCGGTACGATGGCAACACCCACCCCCTGCCTGACCAGTTCGCTGATCCCCAGAATCGAGTCTAGCTCCAGAATCTGCCGTGGTCTTGTGCCCACCCGACGCAATAGTCGCTCTATCTGCGCGCCGGTTGCCGTAGCCCTGTCATAGCGAATGAACGGGGATGTTTCCAACAGGCTATCAAAGTCGTCCTTGCGACGGATCTGTCCACGATTTGCAAGCAGGACGAGTGGCTCATCATACAAGTGAGTCCATCCGATACCGCGAAAGGGCCGGCGACTGTCTTCAATAACAACCGCGGCGTCCAGCTCGCCCGACCCTACCCGAACGATCAGATCGCTCGATCGTCCGGTCGCCAAAGTAACCTCGAGTGCGGGATGAACCTGCGCAACCTCGACCAGGCATTTCGAAAGCAACCCCATCCCGGAGACGATCGCGCCTATCGAAACGTGCCCGGCAACATTGTTTTCAGTTTTGTCGCCTGCAACGATCCCTTCATAGTCGGCCAGCAACTGCCTGACTTGCGGAAGCAACTGGTAAGCCTCTGGGCGCAGCGTGATTGAGCGCTTCTCCCGACTGAACAAAGGCCGGCCGAGTTCGCTCTCCAGTGCACGCATCTGCTGGCCGACAGCGGCGTGCGTCAGCGCGACACGTTCAGCCGCGGCAGCGAAGCTTCCATGTTCGGCAATCGCAACGAAGGTTCTGAGGAACCTCAATGTGCTCATGGGTATCTCCCTTCGATCAACGGACTCTGCGTTTTCAGCAACACCTGATTGGAAAGAAATTGTTTAATTCAAATAAAGTAAATTTAGCTTTTTTTTTGAATTGATCAATACGATACTCTCCGCATCAGCAAAAGGGAAACGTCATGGATACCTCTGACACAACAAAAACGTCTGCATCGGCATCGCGCTCGGATCGCATGTACAACTTCGGGAACACCACCGTCTATTCGCATACGAAGGATCCGCGCTTCGCTTATACCCTTTACGTGCCGAAGAGCATTCTCGATCCTGAGTCTATTATTGACCTCATCGTCGTCGTTCATGGGTCGAACCGCAGAATGGAGGGCTTCAGAGATCGTTTTTCCGAGTTCGCGGAGTCGCACAACTGTGTCGTTCTGAGTCCTCTGTTTCCCGCCAACGTTTGCGGCGACGACAATCGTGACGGGTATAAGCAGCTACGCGAAGGAACGATCCGCTACGACCAGTTGCTGCTGGACATGATCGCCGAGATCGAGAAGAAGTATCAACGCAGATGGGAGACATTTGGGCTCTTTGGATTTTCGGGCGGTGGCCAGTTTGCCAACCGGTTTTGCCTGCTGCATCCTGGGAGGCTATGGGCCGCATCGATCGGCGCGCCTGGCTCGGTCACGCTGCTTGATCCGACCCGTGACTGGTGGACTGGCACGCGAGACGTCGAGTCCCATTTCGGGAAAAAGATCGATGTGGAGGCGTTGAGAAAAGTCCCGATTCACATGGTGGTCGGAAAAGCCGATATCGAGACCTGGGAGATTACCCATCAACCGGACGGCGCGCACTATATGCCCGGCGCGAACGACGCGGGCCGTACGCGTCCCGAGAGACTGAAGTCGCTCAAGAACAGCTTTGAGTTGCATGGGATCAACGTTGCGCTGGAAGAAGTCGAGAACGCCACGCATCGATCCGCAGAGGTGATTCCGGCAGTCCAGGCATTCTTCGCGCGTGTACTCGCCAGCAAGCGGGGACCTCATCCTGCCTCAATTGCCTGATCTTAATGTCCAGACTGACCACTCTTTGCCGGATTGGGGCCGCCGTCGTCGCTATTGTGCTTCCCGTCTTCGCGAAAGCGGAAACGCAGCGCACGCTTTCGTCGACCGCGATCGGGACACCTGAAATCCGCGTCGCGGAGGGCACCGACACACCTACCTCGATGCCAGGCAATATCGCACGCAATACCATGACCGACAATGTTCTGGCCAACGTTGTCGAGTCGCTGGTAGCGCTACGTGCCGATCTCAGCATTGGCCCGATGCTCGCGGACAGTTGGGACATCTCTTCAGATGCTCGGACCTACACATTTCATCTCCGGCATGGCGTGGTGTTTCACGACGGCTCGCCATTCACGTCAAGCGCGGTCAAGTGGAGCTTCGACTTCCTGATGAGGCCAGAAAATGGATTCATGTGCCGTGGCAACTACGACGGGCATCGAGGTGCCAAGGTCGTCGGCGTGCGGACGCCCGATGCCTATACCGTGGTGTTCGAACTGGACAGAGCGAACGAACTGTTCCTCAAAGACATGGTCGACACGCACTGTCAGTTGGCAATCCTTAGCCCATCAAGCGTCGACAGCTCCGGTCATTGGCTTCGCCCCGTCGCAACAGGTCCGTACATATTTGCGGACTGGAGACACGGACAGTACATTCTGCTGAAGCGATTTGCGCAATATCGCCCGAGAGGCGAACCGCCGAGTGGTCTTGCGGGCGCGAAGGTCGCGTACGACGACGCTCGATTTGTCGTCATCCCGGACGAGGCGGCACAAAAGGTTGCGGTCGTCGCCGGGCAGGTCGACATGATGTCGGTGAGCGGAGACGGGCTCGTCGGGAGCGACCCCAGATGGCGTGTCATCGTGGGCCCCAGTGCCGATCCCGTCGAGTTACTGATGCAAAGCCAGGACCCAACGCTTGCAGACGCGCGGGTTCGTCGTGCAATCGCGCTTGCACTGGATCTTCCCGCCATTGTGAATGCCGTTACCGATGGTCGTGCGCACTACAGTCCATCACTGGTACCGGAGACGAGTGGTGTGTTCGGGCCCGGCGACCGGGTCGGGTTCTCGCAAAATATTGGGGAAGCGAAGCGTTTGCTTGCAGAGGCGGGCTATCACGGACAGACGTTGAAGATCGAGACGAATCATCGCTTTCCGTTTATGTTTTCACTGGCGGTTTACGTTCAGTCACTGCTGAGAAAAGCAGGCATCTCGACAGAACTCGACGTGGTCGACTGGGGCAAGCAGGTTGCCGATTTTCGTGCCGGACATTTTCAGATCATGTCGTTCGCTTACTCGGCAAGAACCGACCCGGCGATGATGTTCAGCGATATATTGGGGGACAAAGCCAAGACGCCGATGGCACAGTGGAACAATCCAGAAGCACTCAAGCTTCTGCAGAGCCTGCGCGGCGTGACTGATGCGTCTGCGCGCGGACAGACGTTTGAGCAGTTGCATAAAATGATGATCGCCGATGTACCGATGATCGTTTTGTACGACACGCCGGACCTGCGAATCGTCAGCAATCGACTTGAAGGCGTCACGTCGTGGCCGATGCGCCGTACACGCGTCTTCAACGTCGTCAAACATTGAGTACGCATCTGCCGGCGCACCTTCCCGCTTAAACAGGTGCGAGACCTTCTTGCATTGCCGTTAGCACACCGACGCAAAGGAAAGCGGGCCCTACGCATCCAGGCCTTCGAGGCCTGGGAAAGTGTGAGTACTTTCAGGCCGGACGGCAGGTCGCTCAGGGACGTGTATAAAGTGAACCCAGGCCGATCACGGCGGTGGGACTGCCCGATGCCTCGGAGCCGTTCTGCACACCACCGAAACTGCTTTCGACGTTAGCAGAGGTGTTGCGCTGTGCGCTGATCTTGGCCTCGGCGGCCTGAATGTCGTCCGGATAGTGAGGATCATTGGCGCGGCTCGGCATGTAGCCGGCCTTTTCGAGCTGAACTAGTTCGGCGCGCACTTGGGCACGGGTTACGGTGGAGGAGGTTTCCTGGGCATGGCTGGCGATCGGAAAGACGAGCACAGCCGCGACGACCAGGGTGATTTGGCGGAAGTTCATGGCAAATTTCCTTTACGCGGGTTAAGAAAGGAACGGATCGTTCGGAATAGATTCTGGACAAAAATAGATCAAACTTGAATAACATCGAAGTCATCTAATAGATGCCGGATTGTCATTGAACGAATCGCCAGGATGCGTAAGCCGGTGCTACCGGCACGTATTGCAGCTAACGTCTGCGAGTGGCTACTCGCCATACGGCGGGCCGCACGGCGGATCTGAACAAGCGGAAGCGCGTCGTCCGGCTTGCAAGATGCCTGACGCTAGCCAATGTCCGCTGTCAGCAGGTCGATGAATGCCCGCATCTTGGCCGACACCAGTCGGCGCGACGGGTAATAGACATAGAGCGGTAGCTGTTCCTGAGCCCATTCCGGAAACAGTTCGACCAGGCTGCCGTCGCCGAGCCATTGGTGCGCCCCGAGTTCCATCGTCTGTGTGATACCCAGACCAGCGGCACAAGCGCTCAGCTTTGTCGCGAGATCATTGACGATCAACCGTCCCGATACGGGCACAGTTAGCACTTCGCCATTGCGATGGAACTCCCACGGAAATGGCCGACCGGTCGACGAATCCCGGAATAACAGGCATTCGTATCGACCGTCGGCGAGCTCGAGCGGATGCGCGGGTCGACCGTGCCGCGCGAGATAGGCGGCCGAACTGCAGGTCAGGATGCGGGTACTCAGAAGCGGGCGTGCCACGAGCGATGACGCTTCAGGTACGCCAAAGCGTACCGCCGCGTCGAAACCCTCCGCGACCAGATCCCCGAGCCTGTCACGAATCGCCAGCTCGACGTGGAGCGATGGTTGCGCTGACAGAAACTTCTCGAGTTTGGGCGCCAGTATGAAGCGGGCAAACCAGGGGTCTACATTGACGCGCAGTCGTCCCCGAACGTTGACGGATGAGCCTGCCGTCTCGGTCGCTGCGTCCTCCATTTCGGCTAGCAGCGGCGCGACGCGCTCGTAGAAGCGCTGTCCCTCGTCGGTGAGCTTGACCGCGCGGGACGTGCGGTCGAATAGCCGTATTCCAATGCGCTGTTCCATCCGGGCCACCGCGCGGCTGACCGCAGAGGCGGTTACACCGAGTGCTTCTGCGGCGTGCACGAAGCTGCCGCTCTCGACGACTGCGGCGAGAACGCCAATACCATTCAACAGACGTGTATCGAAGGCCATAGTGATCAATGAATTTGTGTCACGGTGATTTTGACACGGATGCGCTTTTTGAATCAGATGAGGAACCCTATACTCGGCGGCGTCGAACTACAGCAGGAGCCGGCTATGCAGATCAAAGGGGTAACCGCGCTAGTGAGCGGTGCCAATCGTGGGCTGGGGCGTGCCTTCACGCAAGTACTCCTTCAGGCTGGAGCGGTAAAGGTCTATGCCGGCGCGAGAGATCCCTCGAAAATCACTGATCCCGGTGTGGTTCCAGTTGCACTTGACATCACAGATCCCAACACTGTCACCGCAGCGGCCCGGCAATGTAGCGATGTAACGCTGCTGATTAACAATGCGGGTGTTATGCGGATGAGCCCGTTCATCGCCGCGCCGTCAATCGAGGCTGCGCGAGAAGAAATGATGACAAATTACTTCGGAACACTGAACATGTGCCGTGCGTTTTCGCCGGTGCTCGGTAATAACGGTGGCGGGGCGCTGGTCAATATGCTTTCGGTCGTCAGCTGGTTTACGCATCCGATGAACGGTTCCTACTGTGCATCGAAGGCAGCTGAACGCGCGCTGACAGACGGGCTGCGCCTGGAGCTGGCGGCACAGGGCACGCTGGTCGTGGGTGTCTATGCGAGCTTTATCGATACGGATATGGCGGCGTCCTTGGGCGTTTCTAAAACAAGCGCGGATGATATCGCACGTAGCGCGATTGCGGGCGTTGCCAGTAACCAGCGCGAAGTGTGTGCCGACGCGCGTAGCGCCGAGATCAAGGCCATGCTCGCGCGCGATGCCGACGCATTTTATGCGGGCCTGGCGCGACCGTCGTAATCGACGCACGTAATTGGGGGTAGCCAAGCTTGCCTGTCTGGTTCCACTTTCCTGGCTGACATTGTAGTCACGATGGCAGCACTTTTCGACAATCCTTCGTAGGGTGACACATGTTTTCGGTTCTCGGAATAACCGGTAAGGTCGGCGGAGCAGTGGCCCGATCGCTTCTTGCCACAGGCCAGCCAGTTCGCGCGATCGTGCGCAGTCAGGAAAAGGGATCCGCCTGGGCGGAGCGTGGATGTGAGGTGTGTGTCGCCGACATGGACGATCAGAAGTCACTGGTCACCGCGTTCCACGGCTCAAGAGGGGTCTTTGTCATGCTGCCGTCGAATTTCGATCAGGCAGACGGATTTCCCGAGACGGTCAGGATGGTGACGTCCATTCGCCGTGCGCTCGAGGAGACACTCCCTCAGAGGGTGGTCTGTCTGTCAACCATCGGTGCGCGGGCGACACAGTCAAACTTGCTGAGCAAGCTTGGGATCATGGAACGGAGCCTCATCGCGCTCCCGGTATCCGTCACGTTTTTGCGTGCCGCATGGTTCATGGAGAATGCGGCGCGCGACATTCAGACGGCCATGACAACCGGAACGATTGCCAGCTTTCTGCAGCCGCTCGACAAGCCGGTACCGATGGTTTCCACTGAGGACATCGGACAGGTCGCGGCGGAACTGCTCCAACAGGACGACGCGATACAGCGTGTTGTGCAGCTTGAAGGACCGCAACGGGTGACGCCGACCGAAATCGCGATTGCGCTCGGCAAGTTGCTCGCACGGCCGGTGCGCGCGGAGGTGGTACCAAGGCAGACGTGGGCCGACCTGTTCCGCTCGCAGGGCGCGTCCAATCCCGAACCACGTATACGCATGCTCGATGGCTTCAACGAAGGATGGATCGAGTTCGACGGCGACAAGTCTGCGATACGGAAGGGTTCTATCACGATCGATCGGGCACTCGAACGTCTGATACAGCGAATGTCGCAATAGAGTGGTCATGGTAGACCCATGATTTTTCTTGCGTCCATGCGATCCGTTGCCACCGTTGCTGTTCAGGATTCTGTCTATGCTCAAGGAAGCGCACGTGGTCCGGCAACTGGTACCGTTTTCTGCGGTAGCGTTTCTGGGCTTTCTCGCGGTTGGTCTTCCGTTACCCGTGCTGTCGCTCTATGTGCATGAAAGACTAGGTTTCGGCACGCTTGTTGTCGGCGGCGTAATTGGTCTGCAGTCACTCGCTACGCTTCTGACGCGCCAGTATGCCGGTCGGCTGTCGGATACCCGTGGCCCGAAGCTGACCTCGCTGGTGGGGCTCCTTTTCGCGTCCTTAGCGGGTTTGTTTTATCTGCTCGCCGCTGTCCTGGTTCAGCACCCGGGGGAGAGTCTCGCGCTACTTTGCCTTGGGCGTTTGCTTCTCGGTTTGGCAGAAAGCCTTTTCATTACCGCGTTGGCTGCGTGGAGTATCGGTCGTGTCGGTTCGGAATATGCAGGTCGGGCGATGGCGTGGTCAGGCATCGCGATGTACGCAGCACTGGCTGTCGGCGCGCCGCTGGGGTTGGCAATCTATCGTGCCGCTGGCTTCGGTGCTGTCGCGGCTTGCGCGGTCCTTGCCCCACTTCTTGGCGCAGCGGCTGCAAGCACATGGCAAGCCTTCGCCGTCGAACGCATCGCCCAGCGTACTTCCTTCTTACGCGTGTTGCGCATGATATGGGTACCCGGACTCGGCATGGCACTGGCGTCCTCCGGCGTAGGCACGATAAGCGCGTTTTTACCGCTACGCTACAGCATGGCGGCGTGGCCTCATGCGGGTTTCGCGCTTGCGGCCTTTGGCGCTGCCTATATTGTGATGCGTCTCGTCCTGGGTGGCCTTCCTGACCGGCTGGGTGGGTATCAAACGGGTCTTGCTTCACTCTTTGCAGAGACCATCGGGCTTGGACTGATCGGCTGGGCAAGTGACCCCTTGATCGCGCTGGCTGGAGCCACTATCACCGGGCTGGGTTACTCGCTTGTCTTTCCCTCTCTCGGCGTTGAGGCAATGAGGCGCGTGCCCGGCGAAAACCGCGGTCTCGCGATAGGTGCCTATCTTGCGTGCTTCGATCTGGGGCTCGCGATTGCGGGTCCCGGTGCCGGTGCGGTCGCACGATCCTACGGCATACCCTCTGCGTTTGCGGCAGCTACGGCAACCGCTCTCTCGGCGTTGTTACTGATCTGTGTTGACTGGCGATGGCTGAGAAAGTCCGGGCCGATCGGAGGTCGGATTTAACATAATGGGCGCGATGAAATGCGCTTGCCAGCTAATGGCGCACTCGTGCAGTCGTCGCTGTGAAAGCGGAACTCAATATCGTACATGGCACCAGACTGACCTTAACCAAGGAGATTGACATGCTGAATCGACGAACAATGATCAAAACTGTAGGCGCGCTTTCTCTCGCCGCCTCGGCCCTGACAACAAAGTCTGTGTTGGCGCAGGGAAATACTGCTGCATTGGCTGGCGCTTCGCGCTCATCGGCATTGCCGCGCGGCGTGACGCTGCTGTCCATTTATCAGCCCGATGGTTCCGAAACGCTCGGCGTCAAAACTCCAAACGGCATCCTCGATGTGGCTAAGGCCAACGCATTGCTTAACGCGAACGTCCCTGTGACGCTCGAAGCGTTGCTACGTAACGGTAATGGCGCAGAATTGACATCGCTGATCGCCGCAGCGGCTCGCAATCCGGCCGCTGCGTCCGCTTACCGTGAAGAATCGTCTATACGATACGGCAGGCTGTTTACTTCGCCCGGCAAGATCGTCTGCGTCGGATTGAATTATCGCGAGCACGCGGAGGAGACGCACGAAGCTTTACCCAAAGTACCCATTCTGTTCAACAAGTACAACAACACGCTCGCAGCTCACCGGTCGACGATCAAGTTGCCGCCGCGCGAAGTGTCCTACCAGTTCGACTATGAAACGGAACTGCTCATCGTGATGGGTAAGACCGCACGAAACGTGACCGAAGCAGACGCGCTTGACTACGTGGCCGGCTATGCGGTGGGCCATGACTTCTCGGCGCGCGATCTGCAGATGGATACGGGGGGCCAGTGGATGGTCGGCAAGACGCTAGATGGCTTCGCGCCGATCGGGCCATATTTTGTGTCAGCCGATCTCGTCGGCGACCCGAACAACCTTTCGCTTCAAACCCGGATCAACGGCCAGGTCCGGCAATCGAGCAACACGAGTCGTTTCATCTTCAATACACAGGCAATGATCGCCTATACGTCGAAGCTATTCGCGCTCGAGCCGGGTGACATTATTTTCACGGGTACGCCGCCTGGCGTTATCCTCGGCAAGCCGAAGGATCAGCAGGTCTGGCTTAAGGCGGGCGACCAGATCGAAAGTACGATAGAGAAGCTGGGCACCTTGCAGTTCGATCTGGCGTAACGGCCGTACGCGGGGTGGGAAACCATCTCGCGTTTTTTGCAGCGCGACGGTTGATCAGGATCAGGCGGTCAGATGGTGAATTCTCGTAGTCGGCCGCCGGCTGCCAGGGGCATATCATGGATCCGCTTGCCAGTTGCATCAGCAATTGCATTGGCGACAGCCGCAGACGTCGGTCCTTGCGACGCCTCCCCGGTACCCAGGAACGGTGCACCGGGCCGGTCGATGAGATGCACCTCGACGTGCAGCGGCACTTCGGAAAACCGCATGATCGGATAGCCGCTCCAGTCGAAGCTTCGGATACGTTCGCTGTCGTATTGCACCTGCTCATACAGTGCCCAGCTGGCCGACTGCAGAATGCCACCTTCGACCTGGTTACGCACGCCGTCCGGATTGACGATCTGGCCACAGTCGAGCGCCGCGACGGCTCGTTCGATCTGCACGGCTCCGGTTTCCGGCACGACGCGAAGTTCGACGGCGATCGCCAGATAGCTCATCAGGTTCTTGTACTGTGCGAACGCGAACCCCACACCGTGGCCCGGGCGTCGCGCGTGCTTCGGGTTCCAGCCAAACTGCCGCGCTGCCAGCTCGATCACGTCACGACCACGAGCGTTGTCGAGATGTCGCAGCCGGAATTCAACAGGATCGACCTGCGCCGCGCTGGCCAGCTCATCCATGAAGCTCTCGATCGTAAATATGTTCTGGAAGGCGCCGAGTCCGCGCTGGGCTGAGACTCGCAGTGGCATGTCCGGCAGAAAGTGGTGCTGGATGTTGAAATTCGGGAAGTTGTAGAGCGGTATGCTGTTGCGGTCGCCGCCGCCTTCCGGCATCGGGATGGGTTGGGGCGGGGCAGGCGTAAAGGGCTGCGCGAGATATTGCGCGCCGAGCAATCGCCCCGCGTTGTCGATACGGAAGTTGTGCGTGTTGCTCCAGATTTCATATTGCCAGTCGATCACGTGGCCGGTCGCGTCGAGCGATGCGCGCACGTCCGTCACCATTGCTGGCCCGAACAGATCCCATGTATGTTCCTGCTCGCGCATCCATTGGACACGTATCGGTCGGCCGGGAACGGCCCGTGCGATGAGTGCGGCATCGGCGGCGGCATCGTCGGCGGGATTGTGGCCGTAGCAACCGGCGCCGGGAACGTGGATGCAGCGGATGTTTTCCGGTTTCATGCCGAGCATCTCCGCGAGCCCGCCGCGCAGCGGGAATACGCCTTGTGCGTGCGTCCACACGGTCATCTTGCCCTGATCAAGATGCGCGACGGCACACGACGGCCCAATCGATCCGTGGGACAGATACGGCTTCGTGAACCTGGCGTGCAGCGTTCGCACGGCAGGTTGCGCCGGACCATGTTGCTCGGCCACCTGAATTTCCCGCCGCGGGAGCGTGAGCAGCGTCTCGTAGATTGTCGCTGGCGTCGGCAGCTTCGCGGAGGTGTCCCAGCGGGCGGTCCGCTCGAGCGCACGCATTGCCTGGATCGCCTGCCATTCGTCCTCGGCGACCACGGCAAGATAGCTGCCGTCGCGGACAACCTTGACGACACCCGGCATCATTTCCACCGCGTTGTCGATGGAAATCAACCTGGCGCCATACGAGGGAGGGCGCACCGCCCTTGCGTGGAGCATGCCGGGCAGGCGCATGTCCTGCACGTAGCTCGCTCCACCGGTGACTTTGCCGGGAATGTCGATGCGCTGTATCGGCTGCCCGATGACGTGATGTCGAGCCGGCGCGATCAACTGCGACTGCGCGACGGCGTTACGGTGCAGGTTGAGACCGCTGACTGCCTCGCCGAACGTGAGTCTGCGGTTATCCGGCGCGACGATCGTCCCATCGCGGATCTGCAGCGTATCGGCGGACACGCCCAACTTGCCGGCGGCGGATTCCAGCAACAGGACACGCACTTGCGAGCTCGCATGCATGATGGCTGTACCGCTGTCCGCGGTGGAGTGGCTGCCTGCGGTGTAGCCCTCGTTCGGCGTCGAGCCCGTGTCGGCGGTGATCAGGTGAATGTCACCGGGACGAACCTGAAGCTCCTCGGCGGCGATCTGGATGAAACCGGTGCTGATTCCCGTGCCTAATTCAGCCTTGCCAGTGTATACGGTGATATGACCATGTTCGTCGATGCGTATCCATGCATCGAGCGAGGGCGTCCCGGCCAGGTTGCCAGGCAAGCTGGTCAATGCTGCGCTGGTAGCATTGGGTGCGGCGTCTTCCGTGGCCCGCTGGGCCATGACGTCCACAGCAGGAAACAGCGCGAAGCTCACCGTCAGGGAGCCGGCGACGAGGAGGCGTCGGCGGCCTGGGTTCGTGGGGGCGTCCGGATTGGAGGGGGGACGCACGTTCATGCATCGGCTCCCTGCGCGCGGTGTTGTTCACGCATTGTCTGCGAGGCTTCCACGATAGCGCCGATGATACGCATGTGGGTACCGCAACGGCACAGGTTGGGCTGCATGTGTTCGCGAATCTCGACTTCTGTGGCGCCGGGCTTCTGTTCGAGTAGCGCCTGTGCGCGCATGACCATGCCGGCGATGCAGTAGCCGCACTGCGCCGCTTGCTTGTCGATGAAGGCTTGCTGAAGCGGCGACGGCCGCTCGACGGTACCGAGTCCTTCGATCGTCAGCACCGGTCGGTCCTTGACGGCTGAGATAGGCATCAGGCACGAAAACACTGCGCGTTTACTGACGACGACTGTGCAGGCGCCGCACTGTCCGAGCCCGCAGCCGTATTTCGCTCCATTGAGCTTCAGATGATTTCGCAGCGCGTAGAGAAGCGGCATGGACGGGTCGACGTCGAGGTTGTATTCGACACCGTTGACTGAGAGCTTGGTCATGGTTGTGGAATCTCCTTGCGGATTGCGGCGGTCGTCCGGGATACGTCTTTCCAGACGGGGCGCTGCGCATATTGGGTACGCAGGTAGGCGAGAAGGTCGTCGACCTGGTCGTCGTCGAGAACGTCGGCAAACGGGGGCATGTAATGCGCCGTCGCAGAGCCGTTCCACGGATTGCCCTGCAAGACGAGATGGATCGCATCGCGTGGACTGTCGGAGGTGAGGACGGAGCTGAGCCCGAGCGCAGGGCTGCCACCGATTTCGCGCATCGGCGCTTCGCTCGCATGACAGCCGGCACACGACGATGCGAACAAGGTCCCGCCACGGATGGACTGTGCACTTGCATCGTCGGTCCTGGAGGCTTTCTCGCGGGAGGATGCAGGTTGCGCCGGTGCGGGCGGCGGTTGCAACGACATCAGGTAAGTGGCGATGGCCTCTACATCGGACTCCGGCGCGTTGCCCAGGTGTTGCGTGACGGGCAGCATTGGACCAGCTGCGGCGCCGTGCTCGGAGGCGAGCCCGGTACGCAGGTAGTCGACGAGCTGTGTGTGGGTCCACGGTTTTGGCGCACGTGTCAGTGCGTTGAGCGGCGGCGCGTTCCAGCTGTCAATCAGGTTGCCCGCGAATGCTTCGCCGTTTTTTTCCGCACCCAACGCGTTCATCGGCGTGTGGCACGATGCGCAGTGGGCAGCCCCTTCTACGAGATAGCGGCCCCGCAGCCATGCCGGCGATTCCGACCTGTCCGGCGGCTGAAGTTCGCCCGTTTTGAGGTACAGCAGATTCCACCCAGCCACGAGTGGCCGGAAGTTGAGCGGAAAGCGCAGATCGTTCGGGTGCGCCGGTGCGCTGACTGGTGCGACTGACATCAGATAGGCATAGAGTGCAGCGATGTCGCTGTCGCTCATCTTCGTGAAATGCGGATACGGAAAGGCTGGGTACAGCAGATGGCCGTCGCGTGAAACGCCTTCGCGCAGCGCGCGCGTGAACGCATCGAGCGGCCAGCGGCCAATGCCGGTATCCGGATCGGGCGTGATATTCGTGCTGTAGATCACACCGAACGGTGTATCGAGTGGCATGCCGCCTGCGAAAGGTTTTTCGCGGTTGGCGGTATGGCAGTACATGCAGTCACCCACTTCTGCGACTTGCTCCCCGTGGGCGACCAGCGCCGTGTCGGCGCCAGTCGGTGCAGGGGCCAACAGCGGCTCAATCGAGGGTTGCCATGCGTAACGGATTGCGCATGCAAGGGCGACTCCCGCCACTCCGAGCATAATCAAACCAAGCTTTCCAGCTTTCACCATCAGAACTCCCAAGCGAAGGTGGGATCGTCTGAAACCCACGATCACATTCGCCCTTGTATTGGCGAACGTTACAGATTGCTGGGGCGGTTGTTTTTCTCTACGATTTGCTTGTGCTCGTAGTCAGTGCTGGCAATGATGCCGTCACGATGGCTAGTGTTCTTCAGAAACCCACTTCAGCGTAGCAAGCCAGAGATCATGGCCGCGGTGCATGAGGCTCTCATCGGTCTCGCGTAGATGGGCTGGGGCGGCACCGTTACCTACTTCGTCCATCGCTACACGACAGGAGCTCCCCTCAGGCGTGAGATACCACGTGTGGTAGAAGCTGGGCTGAGTACCTGGTGCATAGCCGTACCAGCCGATACGCGTGTACGGAACGAATTCGTGAATCCTGCTTTCCAGTTGCAGGCCGAATGTCGTCCAATGAAACACGGAGTCGCGAGTGAGGACGGGGCTGTCACCGATGATGTGGACATCTTTCGAATTTGGATACCACTGAGGCCATTTGGTGGCATCGATTATGTTGTCCCATACGCGTTCGCACGACGCATGGATGACGGTCTCATTGTGGGAAAAGAGGTCGGCTGTTTCCGGGTTGAAACCTTCGGGCCAGTGAATCTCCCGCGAACGGTGTTGGAGATCGAATTGCATCGTTTTGACGTCGTTTGTGGCCGGCTGAGCGGTCGGCTGCATACTGCCCTGGCTAAATGCGGGGAACGCTGCAAGCGCGCTCCCTGCAATCGCCAGCAATGCGAGGGCGCGGGGAATAGTCATATTGCCTTCAGTCATGGGGTCGTCCTTTCGTCTTTCTCACCTATTTGCTGTGGGATTAGACACGGTCCTTGTCATGAAAGCGCTGCATCCAGTGCGGATACGGTACGTCCGGTTGCGAGATGCGATCGAGCCGGTCACGGAGTTCTGGCGGGAGCACGAGTTCTGCTGCTTGCAGATTGGCGCCAAGTTGCTCGTCGGAACTTGCCCCGACGATCACGGTTGCCACTTCGTCGCGCCCGAGCAACCAGGCGAGCGCGACCTGCGCTGGCGTTGTGTTCAGTGCATTTGCGACCACGCGTAATTCCTCGACGATGGGATCGACCTTTTGCGGAACGATTGGCGGAAAGTTGAGATTGGTGCGCCGACCCTTTGCAGGTTCGCCGTTCTGCGCGGTGTATTTGCCGCTCAGATAACCGCCTGACAGAGGACTCCAGACCATCAGCGCCATGTCGTGTTGCCGTGCGACGGGCGCGACTTCGTGCTCGATGTCGCGTGCGGCCAGCGAGTAGTGCACCTGATTACTGGCAACCTGCGCCCAATGCGCCTGCGACGTGATCGCGTGTGCCCGCTCGAGTTCGGAAGCACTGAAATTGCATACTCCGATGTGCCGGACCTTGCCCTGTGTAACCAGATCGTCGAGCGCGCGCAAGGTTTCGTCGAGCGGTGTAAGTGCGTCGCGATCGTGCAGTTGCAACAGATCGATGTGATCGCGGCCGATCCGCTTCAGGCTCGTTTCGACCGTGCGGATGATATGCGAGCGCCCAAGGCCCACCTGGTTGGGGCCGGGGCCTGTACGCAGGCGGACCTTGGTGGCGACGAGCATGCGCGTTTCGTCGAGGCCCAGATCGGCCAACACCTGGCCGACCACCACCTCGGACTGACCCTGCGAATAGGCATCGGCAGTATCGATCAGATTCACCCCATTATCCAGGGCAAGACCCACAAGACGTGCTGCCTGCTCACGATTGAGGCCGGCGATCGTTGCCCAGATGCCTTCACCTGCGCCGAACGTCATGGCGCCGAGTGTGAGACGGGAAATGCGCAGGCCGGAGCGGCCGAAGGTGCAGTAGTTCATGACAGTGAGCCCGCTTTATGTTGAGAACACTTCACACAATAGGGAATCGACGGTCAGTCGCCTAGAGCGTAAGATGCGAAGACTCTTTTCGGCTTAAGCGAGTAATCGGATGCGCGTTGATCAGTTGGCTGCCATGCGTCTTTTCGTGCGCATTGTGGAAACGGGCTCTTTCGGTAAGGCAGCCCGTTCAATGGACATGTCTTCTTCGAATGCAACGGAACGGGTGGCTCGCCTTGAGAAAATCCTGGGCGTGCGGCTTTTGGCCCGCACGACACGTGCGGTTGCCGCCACCGAGGCTGGTACGCGCTATTACGAGGTCTGTCGCCGGGTGCTCGGCGAACTGGACGAAATCGAGGCTTCACTGACCGGTTCTCAAGAGGCGCTCGCGGGGCGGGTCCGAATCAGTGCGAACATCTCGATTGCCCGTTCGATTCTCATACCGCGCTTGCCTGATTGGTTTGAGCTGCATCCGCAGATCCACGTCGAACTGGTGATGAATGACCATCGCAGCGATTTTGTACGCGACGGGATCGATTTCGCGGTACGGATTGGAGGACTTGAGGATCAGGACCTGGTGCTGCGGCCCCTGGGGCGTCCACGACGCGTCACGGTCGCCTCGCCCGCGTATCTACGGAAAAGGGGGCGGCCGCAGTGTCCGGAAGACCTCGCCGAACACCATCTGATCGACTTTCTGCTGCCGCAGCAAGGAGCGCGGCTCGAGTGGGAGTTCGACAAGAACGGGGAACGGCAGGAACTGTTCCCTCGCAGTATCGCCTCGATTGGGGATTCCGATGCCCGGCTGCAACTGGCGATCGCCGGCATGGGTATCGTCCAGAGCCTCTCGTTCCTCGCTGCGCCCGCACTACGCGAGGGCAGGCTGGAGCGGATCCTGACCTCATGGGAGACGCCAGCGCCCGAAGTATCGATTCTCTATCCAAGACACCGCCATCTGCCAACGCGGACCGAGGCCACGATGGATGCCTTCACAACATGGATCAGGGAGGTCATTCGTGACGCGGCTTGAACGGTCCGTTGAGAGTGGCCGATCTCATGGGTTCAGTCTTCCATCACGGCGATGTGATCCCGGATGCTTTCCGCTCCCAGCGGTGCCGTCTCACCTGCGTCGACCAGCATCCAGCTCAGGGCGGCGGCTATCAGTGCAATGGCGCCGGCCGTAAAGAACACGGCCTCATACCCACTTCCAAAGCTCCACTGCGCAAATGACGAACCACCGCGCTGGCCAGCCAGCACCTGCGCGGCATGCAAATTACCACCCGTGATCATTCGCGTGAGCTCTTTGCGCACCGCCGCCGGGTACCCAGGCAAAGCGTCTGCGAGCGACGCCTGGACGCGGGAAACCAGGATCGCCCCCAGCGTCGCAAAGCCGATCACGATTCCGCTGAACTTGACGGTACCCGAAACCCCGGAGGCCATCCCCGCACGGTCTGAGGGAATGACAGTCATGCCGACCCGGGCGGTTTCCCCATTGAGAATTCCGGCACCGCAAGAGGCGACGAGCATGCTGACGAGGATGGGTGTATAGGCGAAACTGCGCATTTCGGTGGACGTCCATATCAATCCCAGCCCGACCAGTGCCAAGCCTGTGCTGAGAAGCAGGCGACCGGAACAACGCGGCGCCAGCCACCAGGCGACGACGCGTGGGATCACGAATAGCGGCAAGGCCATTGGCAACATGAGAAGCCCTGCGTCGAGCGGCGTGCGGCCCATGCCATTCTGGAAGTACATCGGCAAATAGGTCAGCATGGTCAGAAAAGCCATCCCGTAGGCTAGTCCGGCGATATTGGCGCCGACATACGTTGGCTGGTAAAAAAAGCGCAGATCGACCATTGGCCGGACTTGTCGTGTCTCGGCAGTCAGGAACCCGGCAAAGAGGACCGCTGCCCCGATGAACTCCGCCAGAATCAGATGATTGGACCATCCGGCACGGTTACCCGAGATAAGGGCAAGCGTCAGCAATATCAGAGAGCCGCCGAAGGTCGTCACACCAGCAATGTCGAGTCGCTTCGCTTGCGGATCTTTCGAATCCTCGACCGCGTACAGCGTCAACGCGATCATTGACACGCCCACCGGTAAATTGACGAAGAAAATCCAGCGCCAGCCGAGATATTGGGTGATCAGGCCGCCGGCGACTGGCCCGAGCATGATCGCAACGCCGATGACCGAGCCCCAGAACGAAAACGCACGGGCCCGTGCGAGTCCACGAAATGAGTGGGAGAGGGTTGCCATCGCCGCACTCAGCTGCAAGGCCGCACCGACTCCCTGTAGTGCTCGTGCCCAGTTGAGCGCCGTATCAGAGTGTGCCGCGCCGCACATCGCCGAGGCGCCCGTAAACAGGACCAGGCCGACGATCAGCATGCGTTTGCGACCAAAGCGGTCGGCAAGCGTTCCGGCCGGCATGAGCATGGCCGCAAAGGTCAAGGTATAAGCGCTGATAACCCATTCGACTGCGGCGAAATCGGCATGTAACGAACGGGCAATCGAACTCAACGATACGGCGATGATGTTTCCGTCAAGGTTGATCATGAACGACGGTATGGACACGCACAGCATGATCAGGAGTTGTTTTGATGCCTTCATGGACTATCTCTCCTACTGGGGCCGTCTGCATGGGAAGTTGTCCGCAGCTGCGCGCTCCCATCCTTTCCCTAGCCTTGATGAATTTGATGACAACGATTGCAACGTTCAGACTTATATCATATTTTTTCTATTTAAATCAATATTATGATGTTTTGCAATCGTTATCATTTGTGGTTTCGTGGGGCGAGTTGCCGGGAATTCAACGGGCCGGGATGCTGCGATGCTTTTGGCGCCTCCATTGGAGACGGGCATGAAGAGAATTGCTGTTTTGATACACTCAACGCCGCACGATCTTATGGGTATGAACATGCCGGTATCGGGGTGTACATGGTGAATCTGAAACAAGTCGCCGCGCTTGCCGGGGTGTCGTCGTCCACCGTTTCGCGCGCGCTTGCAGCGCCGGAGCGCCTGCACCCGAAGACGCTGAAAAAGGTCAGAGAGGCAATTGCGTCGCTTGATTACGTCCCGTACGCGCCAGCCCGCGTACTCCGGTCGGGTCGCTCGCGAACCATCGGTATCGTTGCGCCGACATTGATGAACGAGTTGTACGCGCGAGCCGTTGATACCCTGGAAAGCGAATTTCTTCAGTTGGATTACACGGGGCTGCTAACCTGCCATCGTGATGATCGAGATCTGGAGTTGCGTATCGTTCGGACGCTTATCGAACGCGGAGTCGATGGCCTCGCGCTAGTCGGTTCCAGCCATCATCCCGACGTGCTAACCCTGATACGCAGGCAGGAACTTCCTTATGTATTGATGTGGGCGACTGACCCGGAGCGCGTTCATCCGACCGTCGGCTATGACAACCAACGTGCCATGGGGCGCGTCACTGAGCATCTCGTCAACCTTGGGCATGTCCGTATTGGCGTGCTCACAGGTCCGTCCGATGTCCATCAGTTGTCGGCCGCGAGACTCTCGGGCATACGCGAGGAGTTGGGGCGTCATGGAATAGCCTTGCGGCCTGAAGCTGTGATCGCTACGCCGTATGACCCCGAGTCCGTTCGCTCCGCAGCGCGTCAATTTCTTTCCAGGGCAAATCCTCCGACTGCGCTTATCTGCAACAACGATTTCGTAGCGGCCTGGGCGCTTGCCGAGTGCAGAGCGCTCGGCGTTTCCGTTCCGGGTCAGGTGTCGGTAACGGGTTTTGGCGACTGGGATCTAGCCAGACTCGGTTCTCCATCGCTCACCACCATCCATTCCGATGCCGTTAAGATCGGACACCTAAGTGCTGAAAACCTGTTGGCGCAGGTCAACAACGTGGGTAATCAGCCCGTCAGGCAAGACGAGTTCGAAGCGGAACTCATTGTGCGGGAAAGTACCGCTGCAGCGCCGGCGGTATAGATTGGCCTGCTTTCGAACGACATACCTCAGCGAGCTTCGTGTCTGGAAGGCGCGGAGTATGCAGGTTGCGCGGATCCTGTCGGGACGCTGAAAAACTCCCTCGGTCGCGCGCTGCGGAGTGAACCGCTAAAGTCGCGTTACTGACGCGCACGGCCTTGGCCGCTCGCTTTGTGTTCATATGCGGCTGGCAACCGGTTGCACAGATCCTTGACCAGCGTGCCCACCCATGCGCGATCGTCACTACTGAGCCGCTCGAGTTGCTCGGCGATCTCCAGGCTGACATCTGTTGGCCGGTCGGACGCGCGCCTGAGCAATGTCACGACCGGAATTTTATAGAGATCCGCTAGCTCCAGCAGACGCGGGATGGTCGGCCAATGCGCGCCGCGCTCAAAGCGGCTTACGGTCTCGACAAAAACGCCAAGATGTTCGGCCACCTGCTCCTGCGTTAGCTGTGCATCGGCTCGGGCCGCTGCTAGCGCGCGCCCCAAATGCTTTGCGGTCTTCTGCTCGTTCACGGCAGTCAAAAGTCACCATTTCATGTTGTCATTCAACATGAGATGGTCTCTTCAATGTACTGATCTGATAACATCGCTTTATATTGGTTGGCAACATTAATTGTTGTCTTGTCGTGTGTTTTGCGTTTCCGTGTCACCGTAAGGGAGAGATATGTTGTTCACAGATGCAAACTGGGCCGAGTCGAGTGCGTTCCGGCGCGCCATCGCAAAGCCGTTCCAACCGTGGAGGTGTGTGGGATGGACGGACGACACGATCTGTTTCTGGGTTTTCCCCGCGCCCCAGTCTGACCGGACCGGAGCACTGCCCGACGGGTTGCTGGTCGTCGACCCGGCGGCGCTTCTCGATATCGCGAGTGAACTGACGTCAGGGAGCTTCTCTGTGTACGTCATGGATGCACCCGCCGAGGATCGGCCATCTGCGCGAATGCAACGCGTGACAGGCTTGTTGACCCAGCAGCAAATCATTGCGCCGGCGTACGACTACTGGTACAGAACGGAAGAGGGTGATCTGCATCCCTGCTCCCGGCTGCGGCATCGCCTTCCCAACGACGCCCCATTGCAGCTTGCACTCAACCTGGATGCACAGGATTGCAATGACCCGGTTGTAGACGCGACGTAGTCGAATCGGACATGGAGGACATCACCCGGTTGGTCCAGCTTCTGATGGATTTCGCGCCACGCGGAGAGCCGCTCGATCTAGGCTTCCTCGCCGAATACGGCGTGACGTCGGTCGAAGCGTCAGATCTCGTAACAGGCGGTTGGCTGCGGCGACTTTCTGACGACGCTTACCTACTCCGAGGTGATTTGCCGGCTCTCGACGGCACCGTTGCCTTTTTTGCCCGACGCGTTCCCGGGCTTCATGTGAGCGGCAAGGCCGCATTGGACATGCGAGGCATACGCTATTACCTGTACGCACGCCCCCGGATCAATCTGTGGGGCGCCGTGCCCTTCGAATTTCCTTCGTGGGCGAAAGAGTTGCTGTTGCTCACGTACGAGCACGACCGCCTGTTTGACGATGCCTTGCCGACGACGTTCGCGATTTCGGCGTTGCCCGCGCGTAGTGCAAGGATGCCGGTGGCGGCCACAGAACGTGCCATCCTGGAATATCTGGCCGGTTCTGTGCATGACGAAAGGCTGCACGAGGATAACGTCAATCTCGTGGGCATGCTGCGAAACATCCGCCTCGACGTGCTGCAAAAACTGGTTGATCACTGCCCGCAGCGCGATGTTGTCTGGACGCTCAAGTCTATCGGGGAAGATGAAGATTTCGAGTGGGCGAAGCAGCTAGTATGCTGAACCTTTTCACCGTGAAAACGATGGGCCATTAGCTGCTTCTGGTCGAATCCGGTATCTGTCGGGCGCGCTGGCGCACAGTACGCCGCGAGGCTCCCGTGCCGCCGACAACCGCCACGCGCTGGATTACCGTCACTTCATCGATTCTCTCAAGCGCAAGCCTCAGGCGTTCAGGGGACTTGCGTTTCGCGACGCGCTGTTTCCGCGCGATGCCCACCGCCGGACCTGGGAGCGGCTGGAGGCGCAACCGATGCAACGTCAGGCATGCAAGACCATGGTGGGGTTGCTCGAACTTGCAGGACACCACGGCGTTGAAGCGTTGCTGGCGCAGCGGCTTGATGCGTTACTCGTAGTCGGCGAACTGCCCGACCTGAAACAGTTGCGCGACGAATTCGCTCCGCGCGAGGCGCTGTGTCCCGAGGTGGTGGTCGAGATGCCTCTCATCGCAGTCTATGACGAACTCCTCGACAAGGCGGCCGCATGAACGCACCCGCCTATGAGAACGGTCGTCTGGCCCTGATGCTCAACGAGCTGCGCCTGCCCACCATCGGCAGGTTGTGGCCCGAGTTCGCGGAACGCTCTGACAAGGAAGGCTGGCAGGCTTCACGGCTGCTCGGCGCATTGCTCGAGCACGAACTGGCCGAACGCGCCAAACGACGCATCGAGCGCCACCGAACCGAGTCGCATCTGGACCCGACCAAGACACTTGCTACCTTCGATTTCGGCATGGTGCCGATGGTCTCGAAGGCGCATGTCACTGCGCTGGCAACCGGGGAATCCTGGCTGGAGAAAGGCGCCACGATTCTCCTGTTCGGGCCGCTTCGTGCCGGTAAGAGTCATCTGGGATCGGCCATCGGGCACGCGCTGATCGACGCTGGCTACCGGGTGCTGTTCACGCGCACCAGCGAACTCGTCCAGAAGCTGCAGGCTGCACGCCAGCGCCTGCAGCTGCCATCCGCGCTCGCGAAGCTCGATCGCTTCGATCTCATCATCTTGGATGACCTGTCGTATGCGCGCAAGGACCAGGCCGAAACCAGCGTACTGTTCGAGCTGATCGCCGAGAGGTATGAGCGAAAAAGTCTTTTAATAACGGCCAATCAGCCGTTCTCTGGCTGGAATGACGTGTTCCCCGACCCCGGCATGACGGTCGCAGCCATCGACGGGCTTGTCCATCACTCGACGATCTTTGAACTGTATGTGGAAAGCTATCGCCGTCGAAAGGCCAGCGACAAACAGAGCGCGCCGGCGACAATTACGATGGAGGCGCGACAACTATGAATTAGCCAGCGACAACTACACCCGTTGACCGGCCAAAATAGTTGTCGCTGACCGGCCGTGCTGCTTGACGCTGTCTAATCGGCAGCCGCCGCCTGACGTACGAGACTGCCTTTACGTTTCTTGGCAGTGCTTCCGATGAAATCAGTTCGCTGAATCCGCGCGAGCGTATCATTTTCGGCGCGTCAACTGTCAGAGAGGCGGACTATAGCTTCCTTATAGAAAGCAGAAAACGATTTCTCCATGAAGCCAAGAAACTTCCCCTGCTACTGGTATCGAGCAAAAAGAAAGTGCTGC
The DNA here is from genome assembly GCF_050434965.1 of Paraburkholderia sp. GAS38. Lineage (NCBI taxonomy): Bacteria > Pseudomonadati > Pseudomonadota > Betaproteobacteria > Burkholderiales > Burkholderiaceae > Paraburkholderia > Paraburkholderia sp. GAS38. Next base: position 39,840 of record NZ_JBNDJO010000007.1, read on the forward strand.
CCGACTACCTTCCGACACTGGCAGGCCAGAAGACAACGTTGTTCTGGCATGGCGCCATTCCTGGGTTGACCGACAAGAAGAACTCCTTCCGCTTCGACCTTGATGCCAGTTCTCCGTACGCGGGCGTCGCGCTCAGATCCGGAGCGCTGCGACCTTGGGCAAGTGCAGCGGCTGCGAACGCGCCGGAGTAGTCATAGACTCAGGTACTGCACGACGCGTGCGGAGTCGAGCCGGATTTGTATTCGTGATGATCTGGGCGTGTTCCTAAATGTGCCGGCCGTTCCTGACTATCTGGATATCCGCGGCTACGAGTCGGAACCGCCTGTCTTCGCGGGTCACACCACTGCGGATGCCCGTGTGGGTCTTCAGCAATACCGTACTGGATGGCGCAGATCGATGCCTGGCAAAGAGGATGCCAGGGCACACTTCGTTAGCTGGCGAACGCTTTCTGCCGCCTTGGCCAGCTATTTGCGTACGCGAAAAAAAGCCGCCGCGATGCCGCGACGGCCTTTTGTCTTGCCCGCTTCACTCAGCCGAATAGCTCCGGGTGAGTCCCCGCCCGTACAAAAATCACCGCGTCCTTTGTGATCCGGTAGATCAAAAGAAAGTCGCCGCCAACATGGCACTCCCTGTGATCCTTCCAGTCGCCAGTCAACGCGTGGTCCTGGTACTCGGCCGGCAGCGGCCCCTCATTCATGCCCAGCAGCATCATGGCCCGCTTGAGCCGGATAAGGTCATAACGCCCCGACTCCGACAGCCGATTCCAGTCCTTCCTGAAATCCTTACTCATGTCGCTGCGCAGGGGCAGCGTCGTACGTTTGCTACTTGCGCCCTTCTTTTTCAAGCTCATCGATTAGCTCCGCTACAGAGCCGAAGCGCGCCTTTTCCCGCATCGCCCGGGATTCCCTGAGCGCTCTTACTGTTGCCTCATTTGGTTGCCGAACCTCAAACGGCAATCCCTTGTAAAGCACGACCTGGCGAAGGAACAGGCGCATCGCGTCAGACAGCGTTAGCCCGTTCTGTGCGAGTACCTTCACGGCTGCTTCCTTCAATTCCGGTTCGATTCGGGTACGCACATCGGCTGTCTTGTTATCAACAGTGGTTCCGACCATTGCATATCTCCACTCCAGAACCGTGCAAGTTCAAAGGCCAAGCCGCTTCACCGTTACCGGAAATAGTTACTTCATACTGCTATGAAATTGAAAATGACGATAAACAGCGAGATCCCGCGCGGGCCTTTGGTGGAATCTCGCGTAGGTTGATTGTATCTCAAAAGGTGGCGTGTAGCTACAACGTTGCTACAAAAATCGCGACAAGCCCGGGGCATTTTTCGCGTACGCGAAAAACCGCGATACTCTCCCATACGAGCCAGTTCGGCTTGGCGGCGGCTGGACTGGCCGGAAAAGCCGTCCACCCTACAGGCCATCACGTGCCTCTAGTCTTGCGCAAGCCTCAGCGAAGCAGTACATCCATCGAGCGGGATCAGGCTGCTGCGTAGTTCTAGCTGGCCCCGGCATTGTGTGCGGTGACTGGAGAAAGCCACCATGGCGAGTTTTGATGAAGTCGGGTTCCTGTCTGACGATCTTGAGGGCTGGCAGACGGCTGCGCGTGAACTGTTCGCCGGGCCCTTCGAGTTCGCGGGGCGCGCGAACGAGATGGGAATGCGAATGCGGAAGGCTTTTGATCTGAACGAGCTCCGCGAGGAAGTAAAGTGGGCCATTGCCGGGTTCGTACGGGCGTTGGGAGCGTTCCAGGGGGGCATCCTGATGGCTAGTCGCGGAGCGCTGCCAGAGGCTCGTGCGCTGGCACGCTTGTGCACAGAATCCGTCATCGTAACGGCCGGATTGGCAAAGGTGGAGGGCACGCTCGAACGCCTCCGCGAGGACGATGCAGCGCACGATCTCGGTGTATGTAACCGGGTTCTCGAACTCAACGGAAATGACGCTGGGGACGAACGGCTGGAAATTTTCAGGAGAAGGAAAGCTGAGATTGAAGCGCAGTATGACAGGCCGCGATCACTGAAGCTTGCGACGCTTGCTCATGAGTCAGATCTCACGCTGCTCTACGAACTTTCGTACAGGTTCACATCCGGGAACGGGGCACACGCGACGCTGGGTGCATTTGTTCGCCACATGAGGGAAGGTATCGACGGCGAGCCAGACGCGTACTTCTTCGGGCCCGATACGTCCGACATGGCGTCGACGCTTTTATGTGCCAACGCCGCTGCGATCCACCTGATCAACCTCGCTGTCGACAGCATGGGGCTGGGTGAATTCAACGCCGAACGCGGCGATCTAACTTTGCACTGGAACATTCTCAGGCCGGACCTCGAAGCGGCGAGCGCGGCGGAGGGGTTGGACTGAACTTTGGCAATTACCTATTCATACCGTGCTGTCCGCACGGACAGAGGCGGAATTCACTCCGAAACAGCGTTTATTGTCCATCTAAAGGCGGACGTCGCCAGGTTGCGCATCCGGTGAGTTCCATGAAGTCAGTTTCGGGATAACGGATCACCTGCCTGATGCAGTCAGCTACAATGGGCTGCACGCTTCTGTCTACATGTTTCACCGGTTCATGCGTCCCGTAGCCGCGACTAATCAAATACGTGCGTACGAGCTTCGTGGCAAGGCCGGTACCGGGGGCGAGTGAGGTAACAGGTACGTCGGCCTCGATCACACACGGTGTTCCGATCGCGCAGAGGATCTGAGACGTCACTGGGTCGTCCTCATGGGAGTTATAGAGCGCTTCACCGCCCGAATGACGGAAAAAGCGTCCAATGCCATGTTCGCCAGCGCGATGCGGCGGGAAAAAGCAGAACCACAGCCGTCCTGCGCGATTGCTCTCATCAGCCTGATTGGTCCTTGCGAGGCGGTCACCAATGTCGCCCGGAAGTCGGCCCGATTTGACCAGCGCATTGATGCGACGGCGCAGCATCGTATCGTCGGGCAGTTGCATCCCAGATCCGACGATCTGCGCGATCTCTATATCTGTGAGGCGGGTGCAGTGCCAGCCGGTGATCGAATACGGACGAAGGGCATCACCGACGGCGAGAATCGCTCGGTCATGGTCTGGCGGATTCACTTTCGTTGGGGCGATCTGCGAGTCCAGAAGTAATTCGTGGAGACTGTCCAGAAGGGATATCAGCCGAGCCGGCCACGCATCTGGTCGGTCAATTGGCAGTAGCACTTGGGTCATCAACGCTTCTCCATGTCCGTCGTTACCGATACGCCGGGTAGCCGAACACGTACGGTATGCAACGCCACTATGGAACTCCAAATGTATTGCTGGATGCTGGCAACCGCTGCTCATCGGATACGTGTGAGCCTATACGGGACCAGCCGTCACTCATTGAACGTCGAACACAAGGATGACGCCGTGTGGACCGGGGCCTTTCGGTTTTGCGGCCGGGTCGAGCGGTTGTGCGCCTAACGGCACTAGTTGAGAATGAGAGTCCTCCGTTCTCACGGGCCAAACACGAGGAGCTTTCGCTGGTACGACATAGAGTCCGGCATTCGTACTCACTGTCGGATGTCGCTGGGCGACTTCGATGTCTAGTCCCGCATACTGCTTCTGTAGGCTTTGGAGATGTTCGATGTACTCGGCAAGCTTCATGTTTATTTCCTCGTTGAACTGGGACCAATACGGTCTTGAGAATCTGGGCAGAGCTGGTCTACACGACGACAATTTGAGCCAAGCGTCCGATCGCTGCGACAGCCGCCGCTACCGGATCATGCATCACAAGCTGCGATCGCCATCGCACATGATGCGCAACGTCCGCTGGTTTGGTCAGTAATCCCCGACTGGAAACCAGCGATTCAATGGCCAAGGTCTTCGAGATGACAGGGCAGTTCGTAGTACCGCCCCGCGCGAACTTGAGGCTTAGCGCCTGTGCCGCTCGATCATGTTGTTGTCCCCCTTACCGGAAAACAGAAATCAATCTTTCCCACCAGGTACGCGAGACGGGGACGTCTGCTTCCTGGGTTACGTCATGCAACTGCGGAGCCTGCTCGACCTGTGCTGCGGGCGCTGCCGGATTCGATCGTTCCGCGTAATATCTTCTTGTTGCTTGCCGGTCGCGCTCCCGGCCTTCATCTATGGCCCATTGCGGCATCTCGCTATCCCAGCGGACATGCCCGCCCTTGATCCAGTAATGGGATCTACAGGGATAGCTCCAGTTGCCGATGGATGGCTCAAGGCTGACGTTCTCTCCGTCGTAGCGCATTTGCCATCCAACCGGCGACAGCGGTGTGACTACCTCACGGCCACATCCGCAGGCGCACGCATGAGAGGCAGTGGCGAACTCCATCGACAGATAGAGAACACCCTCGTCGAGCCGATCGGGGATGTACTCGACAAACATTGGTTTGAACCCGCTAACCTTCACGATTCGGGCTCCTCGTTTGTCAACTGGTTCAGATTAACGTTGTAGGTTGAGTCGTACTCGTTGCGGTCATCAACGTAGAACTGGCTAAGACGCTTCCATTTCATGACGGCCAGGGTTGCGTTCAGACAGTTCAGGTCGGTGATCTGTATGTTCGAGCCATATATTTCGTCATCGCGGTCCACCTTGGGGATTCGGGCGGACGCAAGCGCACGGGTCGCGGGCGTGCTGGTGGTGATGCGGCAGGTACCCCAGAGCTGGCTTCCGTCTTCTGTGAGGTTAATCCCCATTCCGACATCAATAAACCGCACAGTTTGCCGTTCGAGTTCCCGAACGATAAGTTGCCGAACCTCACCTTTGTCTACGCAGATGAAGACGAAGTCATAGCCCGACAGCTCCGCGACGTTGGTCTCGCTGATCATGACCTCGTGAGGCACGACACCTTTTCGCATGGCCGAATACACTTCAACCCAGTACGCAACCTTACTGAGCCGGCGATTGAGCATTTCGCGCGATGCAGCGCCAGGCGATCTGAACGCATTGTGTTGCCGATACGGATCTCCATCGTAAAGGTGGATTTCCTTGGCGTGCGTTTTCGCCACCAGGTCAAGTACATACGCACCGGTCCCACCGAGCCCGACTATCGCGATGCGCTGGTGCTTCAGGCGTGCGGCGATCGCTTGGATGCCGGCACGACTCGATGCGGTGTCTTCGTAAAGAAAAACGGACTCATCCTCAGCGGAGTCGACCGTTTTCCATGTCCGCGCGTCCACAGTCGGGTCAAGGGCTCTCGCCTGGTTTGAAATGACGTTGGCGTAGGTCGTTACCTTCTCGTAGTAATTCTCGTACGCGCCGGATTTCGGCTTGTTCGAGAAGTAGTGGTTCGCGACAAGGTTGTCGGCCAACTGGTAGGTTTTCGTTCCGTTCTTGATCTGGACAAGTTCAGATCCGTCAGGGTTGCACGGATGCTCCCCAACGAAATAGATTTGATGCGTGTTGGGGCGATCGAGAACGTCAGGAGACGCCATATTCATTTCCGACACGAGAACCCCAAGGCACACTTCACGCCTCGAATTTACGTACGGTATGGAATGAACAAGCAGGTAGCCTGATCTGATTTCCAGTTCATATCCTTCGTCGCGCAGGCGACGCAGGTCCTGATTAAGAGCGATCAGTCGGAGTGACATAGAACACCATATTTTCTTTGATCTTCACGTGCTGCCCATCGACCATCGAGCCCTCGGGATTCGCGTGCGGACCGCGAGCATAGTTGATCGTATAGATGATGTTCTCGCTCTTCACCGCGTCGGGAAACGCGAGCCTCACGACCTCCCAGTACGACAGGCGACGTCGGAATACCTCCTTGCGCTTGCCATTCACGACGATGGTCAGCCCGGTGTGTCGGGTGATGAAGCGCTCAACACCGGGTGCTGCAAGGTCGGCAAAACAGTCGTCCTCAATCAACGCTTCAGTCCCGTCCGTACCCAGTTGCCACGCATCGTGATCTGACATGTCAACGCCTGCGAGGTGCTTGAGGGTGGCGCCTGAAATCTGCGATGCGCCCCAGTCGAATGCACGCTCATCCAGCAGGAACCGGAAGGTGCGATCACTCCGAAACACGACAAACCTGTCCACAGCGTCCAGGCGCAAATCCAACGCCGAATCAGGGCGGATCTCTTCCGTCACGCCACTTCGCGTAATCCTGAAGAGGAGGTGCTGCTCGACGGGAAATGCCTCGGCCGCTTCGAGGATTGCGTTGCCGGTCACGACCGGCTCAGCAAGAACGACCTTCTTGAAGTCGAATCCTTGCATCCCGATCCGCACATGATAAGGGCCATGGTCGCGGATCGTGCGGCCTGCCGCCAGCGCATCCTGCAGATCTTCAATCGTTATGTTCATTCTGTTCTCCCTGATTCGAGCAACCGGCCACCCGGTAGCTTGATACTGATTATATAGCTAAATTTTAGCTAGTCAATAGCTTTGACATGGCTATTTTTTGGACCTAAAATTGTGGAAACAGTAAGGAGAAAGACATGGCCACATCAAAAAAGACTATGACCCTAAATCTCACCGATGCTGAGATGAGTGCGCTCGAGGAGCTTTGCGAAAAGAAGGATCTGAGCAAAACGGCGGTCCTTCGGCAGGCGCTGCGGCTTTATCAGGCTGTCGAAGTACGGGCTGAGCGAGGCGACAAGTTTTTTTTCGAGGATGAGAAAACCAAGGAAAAGGCAGAAGTTGTGATGCTATGAGCCAATTCCCGGTATACCTAGTTGATGTCGCTTCGGACGCGGCCGTTGAGGCAAGCCTGATCGAGGGCATTTCCGATTCCAACGTTAGCGACTGGGAAGATGCCTGGATGCCCGCGCTCGCGAGAGCGCTTCAGCAGCTAAAGGAGAAGGGTGTCGACAGGCGATTCTGGCCACAGAACCGGCATTGGGACTGGCGCAGAAAAGCTGAGGCCTTCAAAGGCCTGCTTGCGGCTCCATCTTTCAGCATCGTGTGCCAGGGGATGACCCAGGGCCTGATGATTGTCGAAACCCTGGAATCCTGCCGGTTGCCGCATCAGAAGGGCAAGCCGCTCGTTTATATCCAGTACCTCGAAACGGCGCCATGGAATCGCCCTGGCCTCTCCGCTGAACATCCACGTCTGAAAGGCGTGGGAACGCTACTAGTCCGCGCGGCTATCGAGCTTAGCCGTAGTGAAGGATTTGGCGGACGAATTGGACTTCACTCGCTGCCGCAGGCCAACGCTTGGTACGCAAACGTATGCGGTATGTCGGACCTGGGAATTGATTCCGCCAAGGAGAACCTCCGCTATTTTGAGATGACGCCTGAACAGGCGGAGGCGTTCATCGCCAAAGGAGTCTAGTCATGAAATTTGAAGTAACGAAAGAGTGGTGCCTGAAAATGGCGAGGCTTGAGCACGAGAATGGAACAGACGTCGAGATCGGTGCTGGCCTGTTTGCCGCAGACCCATCCACACAGCGTCCGGAGTATGCGATGGAGGAATCCGCCGATCCCAGGATAGCTTTTGGCAGATTTGTCAGACTCATGAGAAGGGGACGACAGCAGACGCTCGAGAAACTCGCGGAAGCTGCCGACATCGACGTCACCGAACTCGTAGAAATTGAGGAAGATTCACACTACAGACCGGAGCCGCGCACTGTCTTCCAGTTGGCAAGCTATTTCGCGATTCCCAGTTCGAAGTTGATGCAGTTGGCCGGTCTATCGCAACAGCGCGATAGCCATCTTGCCAATGAAGCAATACGGTTCGCGGCTCGATCCGAGAAGGTCACTGACCTGAATGAAACCGAGCGCTCCGCCCTGGAGGCGTTCGTCGCGGTACTCAGCGAGCAGAAGTAAACATAACTGCATGAGGCAACTATGGCCAGGAATCTGATTCTTTCTGCCAGGACTTCAAATGACATCGACAGTCGAGTTGAACGGGTGCTCCGGGGCCTCGGCAACCCTGAGCCTCCGTTGCGGCTTGAAGATGTTCGTGAGCTCCTCAAGTTAGATCTGGCTTTCTACACCTCGGACGATCCTGGTCTGGCTCGGGAAGCCATCAGCCGAATCCGCGTCGCGGCCGTGCAGGTATACCGCCGGCCCGCGCTGATTCTCGATGCAGTGAAGAAATTTTCTCTGAAAGCACTTTACCTGCCTGATCGTAAGCGGATCATGCTAGACAGTGCGGTACCACTGCTCAAGCACCGATGGAATGAAGCTCACGAAATTGGCCACAGTCTCATTCCCTGGCATCAGGACATGATGCATGGCGATAACGAGAACACGGTCTCGAGAGACTGCGCCGAACAGATTGAAACCGAGGCTAATTTCGCGGCCGGTCGGCTACTTTTCCTTCGGGACCGGTTTGTGAACGAAGCCCGCTCCTCGCCGGCGTGTCTTCAATCAATAATCGATCTCAAAAATACGTATGGGAATACGCTTTCAACGACCCTCTATCGCTTCGTCGAGAGCGTCGGACAGGAAACTCCCGTAGTGGGCCTCATGACCTGCCACCCGCATGTGGATCGTCGCCCGATCAATTTTGATCCAGCAAGTCCATGCCGCCATCTGATTCAGTCGCACGCTTTTCACGCAAGATTTTCCAGAATCACTGAAGTGGAGCTGTTCAACGCAGTGAGCAGCTATTGCGGACGACAGAAGGGCGGCCTGCTTGGCGAACGAGAGCTCATCTTGACGGATGACAATGGAGATTCGCACCGGTTTTTCTTCGAGACATTTTTCAATCGCTACGACGCTTTGACGTTGGGCGTCTATCTCGGCGCGGAAGCACTTATGGTTCCTGTGAGCGCGTGACCCTCATTGAACGCGGGCAATCCGTGCCGAACACCGTTTCGATTGTCGGAATGAACTCTGACTCGGCAGCGGAACTCTCAGGCAAGGAGAAGCCAATTTCAACGTAGGGACTAGCGGCTGACAGTTCGGCATTCGCTGCTTGAAAGGCGAAGCACATCAGAAATTCACAGTCGTGCGCTCACGCTGCCACACCGAAGTCGATTCCCAAAAGCTGCCATTTGTCGTCCTCCGTGAGAAGGGGTAACAGAAGTCGACGTGCCTGCGCATCGAAGTAGTCAGGACTCTGAACGATCTTTATCGCCTTCTCGACGCCTAGACAACAATTGGGTCGAAAACCAGATCCGCCCATGGGCTATCGGAAGGGCCAACTGGTTGTTCGCCGGCTCGCTACGAGCAGGCCAACGTGCTGCCGCCATCATGAGCCTGATACGCTCGGCCCAACTCAACGGCCACGACCCGCACGCCTATCTGAAGGACATCCTCACGCGGCTGCCGACCCACAAGGCCAGCGACATCTCGGCATTGCTGCCGCATCGCTGGCGTCCGCCTGTGATAGTCAATTAGCGCAATCCGTCAAGGCGGGTTTGCTGCGCGCTTACGTAGGAAACACGCGCCAGCGCCTCGTTCAATTGCGGATAACTCCGCGGCAGTCGGTGCACGCTGCATCGATTCTGGATGGCCGACTGTCACATGAGGTGGGGCGCACAGCGTGCGGGCCGAGTAGAGGTGTCGCGAAGAATACTTGCACAGTGAAAGTGCCCCACTTGCTGGTCGCGCCACGGGAGGATCACGACGCTGGCACGTCGCCGAAGCTTTCCGACACAAATTTACGCAGCTGCGACTGATCGGTAAGGGCATATGCTGCCGTGGTTTGCACGGATGAGTGACCGGCGAGCGCTTGCGCCACGGGCAGTGGCACCTGATGGCTCACAACAAGGTGATGCACGTACGAGTGTCGCAGCCAGTGGGTTGACGCGGCCATGAGGGCGAACCGTCCGGCGATGTCGTTGGCTGGAAGCTGGCCTGCGATCTCCTCGAAAGCCAGCTTCACCTCGCGATATAGTCCGCTTCGTCCCAGCCCGTGTCCTCGTGTGGTGTGGATGAGAGGCATGTCTTCGATCGGAGACGGAGCGGGCGGTAGTCCCCGCGACTCGCGGTAACGCATGATGCAGCTGACACATTGAGCAGGAAGGGGAATGCGTCTCACGCGTTGACCTTTCCCCTTCACCTCGAGTGTCCATCCTGTCCGGTCTGTATGAAGCAGTGGATAGCCGTCTTCCCACGCAAGCTCGGCCAGTCTGACACCTGTATAACGGTAGAGGCCAAGGATGGTTGCCTGGCGGTTCCGTTTTGCGTTGGCCGGCGGGGCGCTAAGCCACGCGCTAATCCATGCATCGCACGCTTCAGTGGCACTGTCTGGCAGAAAGCGCTTCGGCTCGAACGTGGGTCGTTCGCCCTTGGTACTCCCGAGTTCCAGTGCGGGGTTCACCGTTATATAGCCCGTTTTCGCCCAGTACTGGTAAAGACTTTTAACGACCGCCATGGCGCGCGCGCAGCTTGCTGCTCCAAGCGGGTGGGCGGTAGCGTGAGCTGAAATATGAGGCAGCGTATCACGGAATGCGATCAAGTGTTCGCGGGTGAGACCTGATAACGGTCCGAGATCGGCACACTGGCACCACGCGATCAGCCGTTTCAGCTCTGTCACGTACGCGCGCCGGGTATGCAAAGACCGGCCGGTACGGTCAACGAGGAATGCACGGAGTGCCGTCGCGTCGTTCGTCGAGCTCAGGGTATTTGTGCTGGGGTCCGCGTTGAAGAACCTGCCCGTTCTCGCCAACCACCTTTCATCATGGGAGGAACCGGTTATAGCAACTGCATGGCCGTCGCCCTTCGGGATCGGGTGATTGTCTGCTGAACGTTTCGTTGCATCCGGGTGCGTCAGGCGAAACCGGACGGTGAGGGTGCGTAACAGCTGTTCCAGCACCTGTCCCGAGGTGGGCGCCTGCTCGCTTGTCATCACCACGATGGTGCCAGCGTGCCAGAACTGCACGGCTTCGAGCGAATCGAGCAGCAGATTGAACACTGCCGGCTGGGCACTCTTCGCGGCGGTCATCGACGGATAACGACGTGCCAGCGTTGCCGGTGTCCATCGTTCATAGACAGGGACACCCAGCGCCGCGGACACATACTCGATCGCGTCGTCGATTCGGTCTGGCAGTCGCCGCGGCGGTGCGACCATCGCGTCGATCCACGCGGAAGGCATCATGATGCAACCTTTCAAACAGTGAACGGGCGGCCTGACTACCGGACCGGGGAATCCGCATCGCGCTGGCCCGCGAGTTCGCTCCTGAGTTTTTGCCGGTCGGCCTGGAGTTCCTCAATGATTTGCTTCTGGCTTTCAATCACTTGCGATGCTCTCGTCAACCCTCCTTCGAGGGCTGCCTTTTCAGACACCATCCCCTGCCGCAGCGTGTCGGTCTCAAGCCTGAGTTGCCTGCCGAGGCCGTCAAATTGCAGTCGGAGTGCATCAACGCGCTCCTGGTAAGCGCGGTGTGCCTCATCGCGCTGGGACTTCATCTCATCGAGCCGATCCGCCATAGTCCGTGCATTGCGATTTGCTGCTTCCAGCTGCGTCTCGGTTTCCGCGAGTCGGGCACGCAGTTCGCCAACCGTTTCGTCACGGGTGGAAAGATCCTGACGCAGATCATCCAGTTCCACCTTCAGCAGATCCACCCTCGCGCGGGCATTGTCGCGCTCGGTCTCGGCGTTCTCCACGGATTCGGCCGCCGCCTGCTGGATTTTAAGTATCTCGTGGGTCTGCGCATCCAGTGCCGCAGTCCATAACCCTCGCATCAGGTCAGAGACGTGTGGCGGAATGTCCGGCACGCGCAGGTGCGCCCGGCCCGCTGCGACGAGTTCAACTTCAATCTCGTTTATCGTCCGCCCTAACGCTGTGGTGTCACCGCCCCCGAGCCTCGCCCTGACTCGTCGGACCGAGACGTGACGGCGGAACTCTTCCGTTGACGCAGGCGCGGGTTGACCAGCTTCGGCCAGCAAAGCGATTACGGTCGCACGAACGGCTTCGGGGGAATTGGACGGAGCGCGGCTCATAAAACTGATTATGGCCCGAAAACGGATTTTAATGTGATTCGCGGTTATTCCAATACATACAGGACGTACTGATTGGGATAAATGTCCGGGATAGAGCGCTGGAGAAATGATAACTTTAATTATCACGCGAAACAGAGTGGCATTATTGCGCTCACCGTCCCGGCATGACGCGCCAACCGTCCATTTTTTTTGCCGTGTATTTATTTGTGCCGTTAACTAAATAACAACGGCAACCGGTATGGGGAAAGACGGATGTTCGCAATCGAACATGGCGGTTGCGCGTATCAGCAATTGAAAAAAAATACCACAGACGATGTTTCCGATACAAACAGTATTCCGTCAGACTGCTCTGAAAACCGTTGTAGGACATATATCGACATTTCGGCTTTCCCATAAAAACCCGATTTTGTGCCGAAAAAGCTCTTACGTGCCCGTGTTATCCAGCCAGCCGTGCACGGCCTGGAAACAGCCGCCCACCACGTGCCCACACCGCAGGTCATGCCTCGATTCCCGGGCAGGCAAGCTATGCTTGTCCCTGACAGTGGGCGCGCGATTGGGGTGCTCCGGCTTCCGATCGTTGGAATATGGCGCATGAGCTGCTATTTCAGGACGTGTCAGGTGTGTAACTGATGGCGAACGCAAAAGCGTTGGTCAGGATCCACCGTATCCCGCCGCCGTCAATCAGAAGTGTGTTGCAATCATGATGCATGGATTACAGGTGCCAGAATGTTCGGTCAACTGGAACTAGCTGAGTATCTCGCAAGCCATCCGATGCCGGCTACCACGCGCGAACTGGTGGAGAAGATCCGGCGCAATCAGTCAGACTTCAATCCGTTCAATCATCAGGGTACACGAACGGTCGTGACGATTCGTTCCGCAAAAATGCAGCAGGGCGTCACCGTACAGAGCCGGACGCTACACGCCAGTGCGGCCATGTGGTGTGAATTTGACGAAAAAATTCAGGAATACTATGCAAATGTGCATTCATTCACTGCAATTACTCAACGGGAAGATGGGAGCGTCGCAAACAAGTCGCAGCACTGGTTCGATTTTCTGATACTTGGGGACGGTGCGCCCCGCTTCGAGGACTGGAAAGAGGAGACGGTCCTATTCCAGATGCAAAAGAAAGAAGACGATCGATGGAAAAAGGTGGGCCGCTTCTGGCGTGATGAATGCGATCGCTGGCATGACCGCGCATGCGAGCAATATTGCGGGTCGCTTGGAATTGCGCATCAACTGCGGACGAACCGAGAGATTCCACGACGGTTTCTCGAGAATATTCGATATCTGCGGGATTTTTACGATCCAAGGACACCGGTTCTCTCCTCGGATACGGCAGAGCGGCTAAGGCAATGCGTACAGAACGGTCCGGTCAGTTACGATGACATGATGAAGCGTGAGGGATTCCAAGCGGATGTTCTGCTGTCGGCGATCGTCCAGGGTGTGCTGTTCGTTGATCTGAATACCGACAGTATTGGTAATCCCGCCGATCTGCTGATGCACCGCGATGCTGACCTTGCCGAGGCCGATCGGCTCATTCGCCGGGGCGACTTCATGTGCGAGCCGTTGCCCCTTCCCGGCCTTGCAGCGTGCCCAATCGGCACCCGACTGCAATATGGAGGAGAGGCGTGGACTGTTATCTTGGGTTCGACAGGACCGGACGCGGAGGTGCTTCTTACTTCAGGCGCGGGAGGGAGAATGAGCCTCCCCACCGAGACAGCAAGGCAATTGCTGGCCGAGCGCGCAACCGATGAAGAGCGCGTTGCTTTGCTTAACAGCGAGAAACGGCGCGCCATCGCTTCCTTAAGCAGGACGGAGCTCAAGGATGGAATAAAGAAATATAAGGCAGTAATCTTGGACGACGGGGCAGACCAGTATTCCGATGCGACTCTGGGCAGGTCCAGGCAGGCAATACGCGACTGCACCTTCGTACAGGATGTCCTGCTCGAGCTCGCACCGCATCACGCAGAAAAAGGTAACCGGTTACCCCGGCTTCCACCACTGGTCGAGTTGCTTGCGAAGACGACGATTGAGACCGTTCATAACGCGGCATCGGCCGGCAATGCAAAGAAGACTTACGACACCTACTGCGAGGAATGCATTAAACAGGGTGTCGTGCCCATGTCTTATCCAACATTGTGCCAACGGGTCAAGGCATACGAGGACCCGAATGCCCGGTTCGGCAAACGTGTTGCCTACCGGGACGGGCAGATTCCTCTGATCCTGGACGCGCGCGAGCCGGTGGATGGCGTAGCGCCCCACGAAGTCTGCTACATCGACCACACCGAGCCTAATCTCTTCACGAAGGGTCCTGAGGGACAGGACTGGGGAAAGCTCTGGCTCTCTGCGGCAGTGGACGGTAACGTAACCTGTGCACGCGCATTTTATCTCTCATATCGTCCACCATCCGCGCTGTCGGTGCTCATGACACTCCGGGACTATGTGCGTCGGTGGAGGCGCCTGCCGCGGATTGTGGTCTTTGACGGTGGCGCCGACATGCGCTCGCACGCGGTTGAACAGTTCTGCAAGATCCATAACATTGATGTGCGATATCGGGCAGGCGGTCGACCGCGTGGCGGCAAAGACGTTGAGCGGCTATTCGGTCTGACCGAGGAAGAACTGCTATCCGGTCTGGAAGGCTGTTCGATCCAGTTGAAGGAGGCTCGCACCGTAACCAAGTCAGTCGATCCTACGCGCCGCGCTGTCTGGACGTTCCCTCAGCTTTACCGCGCGATGGAATCCTTTCTTTTCGACTTCAGATACCGTCGGCACGTTCATCCGGGGCTGGGTATGACGCAGTGTGACTACGAGCAGGCCAGGCTCGAACAGACAGGCCGGCGGGACCATATACGGGTCGAATTTGACGAGAATCTGCTTCTGCTCACGGCGCCTTCGCCACCACGCAGCGAACACAAGGTTCACGCGCAACGGGGTGTGTGGGAGAGCGGCATGTTTTATTGGCATGCGGAATTTGCAAAGGTCGGCGGGAAGCCGTGTCCGGTCCGATACGAGCCGTGGCTGGCGAACGTCATCTATGTCTATGTTGGTCATTGCTGGGTGACGGCCCTCGCGCGTGACCTCGAGCCCTACTGGGGTCGAACGCGCTACGAAGTGGAGTACGCCAAGCGGATGGAGCGAAATTTCAACCGCCTTGCTGCAGAACGTGACCGCCATACGACATCGCGGGCCGTGCGTCTTGGGCAGGTAAGAACGCCTATAAGTTTTGACGAGACCACTGCAAAGAAACAGAAGAGCGAATTGGAGCTTTATAAGGCGCTTGGAATGGGAACTGCAAGAGCCATTGATCTTGGCATGGTACCTCGTCAGGAACCAGCTTGCAGTTCAGCCTCTGGGCCCGATTCCTCGGAGGTGGACATGGCGCCCGATGCGGCGATCGCGCGAGCTGGTGGAGAAGCGGCTGCCGAACTTGCCGCGCTGTCTGATCCGACCTCTTCCGCATGGAGCGAGCCAGATGAAGCTGGACTTCTCTAAGACAATACACAGGATTACGTACGAAGAGAGGCTGATGTATAGCAGGCTGACTCGTGAGCAGGTCCTCGCGCTTCCCGATGCGCAGAAAGTTCGCTACTTTTATTCGCTGAGAGTAAAGCATCTTCTTCGTGACGGTGCGGAAGCTAAGCTAACGGATCTGTTGGGGCCGTGCACCGATACCGGAATAATTACACTTTTCGGGCCAACCGGAGGGGGCAAGACAGCGCTGGCCGAGACAGTTGGTTCCCGGATGAACTCGACTGAAGCCGGTCATCGGCCATATATTTATGTGAGAGCGCCCGCTTTTGGAGCCGCAAAAGTATCCTGGGGTGGTTTTTTCAGAAAAATCCTGGAGGCAGGTCAGGAACCGATGATTGACGCGAAGCGCTCATGGGGCGTGCGGGACAATCGTCTGATCGGCTCGAGTAGTCGGGCTGACCTCCCGGCTTTGCAAAATGCGGTATGCCAGATGCTGAAAAACCGTGACACACGGCTACTCGTCGTTGACGAAATTCTCCATATCCTGCGATATGGTGATCACGATAAAGCCTTGGACTCGGTGAAAGACCTGTCGGACGCCGTTTCAACCCAGATTCTGTTGATCGGGCCTTATGATCTGTTCGGCATGGTGACAAACTATGACCAGGTGGTGCGGCGAGGCGAAATGGTTTATCTCGGCCGGTACAGGAATGATCGACCGGATAAAGTTCGGAACAAAAGCGATGTGGATGAGTACAAAAATATTATAAGAAAACTGATGGAACGCTGGCCACTGGAGCTGGTGCCGCGATTTGAACTGGTAGCAAGCGACTTGTTGACGGCGACGTTAGGTATCGTCGGATTGCTGAAGGAATTTTTGACGCGATGTCTGATTTGCCAGATAGAGAACTCGGGAAGGTGGAAGGAAGGCTTCATACCCGTTGCGCTCAAGAAGAAGCACTCTATCGAAAAGATCCGGAAAGCAGTCGAGGCCGGTGAAGCCATGTTGATAAGAGAAAATTTCGATGAGTCAACCATTGATCTGGATCGCGTTGCGGAGATGGAAAAGCTCGTGGCGGGAAGGTGAAGTGAACGCAGATACGATGCAGTCCGCCATGTCCGAAGACTTGCGTTCCGGTCTACCGCTGGCGCGAGAACCTGTTCCGTTGTTTTATGGGCTTCTGCCAATGGGGATAGGGACGGGAGATTGCGAAGGTCTGGTGAGTTACCTTTGCAGGTTGGCTTTGGCGCATTGCGTTAGCGTCGATGATCTGGTCAACATGGGACTGGCGCGGTATTCCGCAAACGATTTCAAAATCTGGCGTCATTTCTCGACGTGGATGAAAGACCGCGCGGTGGATGTCTTTGCGAAGCAACGCACGCTGGCACTCCGGGACGCCCTCGTCGGAGCGACCGGAATTCAGGCGGTCGGTCGGCTTTCGCTAGCTTCTCTTGATGGCGTCATAGATTTGGCGGGCATGTCCTCTCTCCGTCTTCGCCACTGTCCGCTGTGCTACGGAGCCGCAGAGTTTGCCCAACTGCACCGTCCGCTTCTTTGGGATCTGAAGGCAGTCAGTTGCTGTCCGGTTCACGCGGTGCGACTGGTCGATTCTGAATGCGGACGGGAGACACCCCAACGCCGTCCGAGGTGGCATAGAGTTCACATGCCAGGGGTCTGTACCGAGTGTGGCTCGATCGCCTACGCTTGCCGGGCGGTTTCCCACGTAGGCGCGTCGCTCGCAGAGCAGTGGGTGGCGCGTCAGTCAGCGATGCTCATTGCTGCGGTCTCGGATGGCGAGAATTTTGACGCACCGTTGGCGCCTGAGCGTATCCGCGGGCTCGCGACCCAGATAGGCGATGGCTTCCCATTTCGCGCAGCTGCAGTATGCGGGTTCAACAAAGCCAGGCTATACGATTGGATTCACGGAGTCAGGCTTATCAAGTACGCCCCTCTGCTCGCGCTCTGCGCGGCATGCGGTATAAATGTCGTTGATGTGTTGCGAGGCCCGGCGCAATGCTCCGAAGGGGCGGACTTTCGCTATAAGCCTCACGCGCGCCGAACTCGGATCACTTCTCTTGATGAGTTGCGCGAAAAGATAGATTCTGCGCTTGCTGTCCTGCAAGATCCCTCCGTGGCGGCTGTTGCGGCTTATATAGGTTGCGACCGTTCAACCATTTCGAAACGTCTGCCGGAGGAGGCGGCGATGCTCACAGCGCGTTGGCGCTCGGCAAGAAGCATTAATACGGCCGCGCGCATACTTGAGGCACAAGCATCGATTGAATCCGTTGCCCAGAATCTGAAGAACGCAGGTAAATCCGTTACGCTACGCAATGTGTGGCTCGAATCGGGCATTTGTGTAAGTCGAGGCTCACGCTTTGAAGAGCCTTTCAGGCGTGAGCAGGATGCGCAGAACGACTAGTCTCGTCAGCCGCTGCATTAGTACAGCGCGAGTAGGGCGATGCCGAAGTGCAGCGATTGCACCAACGAGGAGATGACAGGTTAGTCGTTCACATTGCCCGAGGTTTTTCGATCACCAACTCCAAACAGCGTGCTCGCCGATCTGCTTCTAGCGCGCGTAGGCTAGATTTCTTGAATTGTCGAGTCTTCGATACGTAATGGTTAGTTGCACTAGTTGATAAAGGTACGTACCGTGGTAAATCAGGTAGATGTGCAAACGACGGGAACCATCCTTTATCCGTTGAAGCCTATTGGTCTCGGTTTGTGGGACTGCGAAAGCGTCGGAAGCTTCATGCGTCGCCTCGCGTTCCAGCACTGCGTACCTTATGTGAAATTAAAATCGTACCTTTCCGAAATTTATCCGAGTCGTCGCGGATTGCGCAATCGATATAACAGTCCGGGCAAAGAGGCAGAATCGCTCACTTTAGCGACGGGCTGCGACGGTCTTCATAAATGCGCACTACTACCATTTCGAAATAACTTCGCTTTAATGATCGGAGGGATAGATGGCGCCGGGCGTTATTGCCCTGTGTGTGTTGAGGAATCTCCATTTCCAGATGCGTGGGGCCGGGTGCTGTGGGACATTTCCATAGTGGACGCATGTCCATTCCATGAGATCGACTTAATGTCTTGCTCGTGTCTCATCCCGATGCAGTACGGGTCCGCAAAGGCACCGAATCTATTTGGTGTATGTCCATGCTGTGGATCGGTGTCGTATGGCTGTTCCGAACACCCTGCAAGACGGGCAACCGGGAACAAACTTATAATCGCCATCGCAGATGGCCGATCTGATTGCGGCGATATCGGATGGCAAGGAGTTTGATCGTGGCGTCGCTGCTGAGGCGGTCTTGTGCCACCTCGTTGATGAGTTCGGCAGCGTAATGGAGGCATCCCGATTTTTTAGAATGGATGTGGGTCACTTGTATACGCTTGGCGGCCGATCAAGGGTCCCCATCGATTTGCTGATGACGATATGCTTGACAACTGGCGCGAATCTCGTACGTCTGCTTGACGGGAAAATCGAGCGGGCTTACCAGCCGTCCGATGCTATCCCCCGGGCGCGCCGCAGGACGATCCGCGATGCTGAGCTCGCTCTAGCGTTTCAACAGGCGGCTGGTGAGATGCCTGGAATGTCGTTACATGAACTCGCGCAATCGGTGCGCGTCGCTCCAAGGAGGATGGAAGTAATACTCCCGGAACTAGTAGCCACCATAAGAAGAAAGGACGAAATTGAAAGGGCCAAGAGGCGTCGCGCGCGTAGGCAACGGCTCGTGCAAAGGCTGCATGAGATCAAGAGAGAAGTTGAGGCGACGGGCGGCCGGCTTACAGAGTGCGTTGCTCGCTCGGAGACAGGGGCAGGGTTCTGGCCCGGCACGGAAAGCAGTCGCATACTGAAACTGGTAATACGAGGTAAGCTTTAGTTGGGGGCAGCTCATACTCGTCCCGAGACACCCCGCACGTTTTCTGCTCGCCTCCATATTCGCTTTGGGTGGGGAAAATAAAGCATAAGTCGGCCAGTATTTGCAATAAAGCATAAGGCTGTTTTGACGATCAACTTACGCTTTGTTTGTCACACGCCCGCACACACCGAAACCCCGCATACACATACTGATAATGCGCCTGAAACCAGTTGCGAAACGCGGGCCGCAACATGCATTGCGCGGTCCGCGCCGAGCCGCCCTTCAGCACGTAATGCTGCCCGTCGAAGAAGTTCGCGGAGTAACCCAGATAAAACGGAAACGCTTCGAATCCGGGCAACGCGTCGAATAGCGTGGACGTCCATTCCCAGCCGTTGCCGAACTGGCCTTCCACGCCAAACGCGCTGATGTTGTCGGGATAGGCGTCGACGGCCTGCGGATCCCAGTGACGGAAATCGAAGTTGCCCGACGCCGCATGAGGCGCGCCGTGGGCCGCGCGTTGCCATTGCGCTTCGCTCGGCAGCGCTTTGCCGGCCCAGCGGGCGTAGGCGCTCGCTTCGGCATGACTGACATAGACCGGCCAATCGAGCGGCAAGGGGCGCTCTTCGAACATGGTGCGCAGCAGCCACTCGCCGTCGCCGGCACGTTGCGACCAGCCCGCCGGGTGGGTGATTGCCTCGCTTTCCTTCCAGAGCCAGTCCTTGTCTTTCCACCACGTACTCTGGCGATATCCGCCGGCCATGACGAATTCGAGGTACGCGCCGTTCGTCACCATGTAACGGTCGATCTCGAAGGCGGGCACGTCGACGCGCAATTCGCCGAACTCGTTATCCCAGCCGAAGCGGCCGCTTTCGCGCGTCATGCCGAGCAGCGTCGAGCCTGCCGGCACGCTGACCATCGGCGCGTGATCCACTTCGCCGGTGCGACCGGCATGCCGCGCGGGAGGGACGTAGCCGGGGCGTTGCCCTTCGCCGTCGCTGCGCTCGGCAATCTTCTGCGCCAGCGGCAACTGATGCAGCATGTAAGCGAGGGTCTCGGCGTGCATCAGGCGATGCTCGATGGCGACGTTCAGCAACTGCTCGGCCGAGCCGGTCTGCGCGCCGTTTCCTTGAGGCTGGCCGTCGACGTTCAAGGCCGCCAGCTCGCGGTCGATCTGCGCACGCGCTTGCTCGCCGTACGCGCGCACGGCTTCCAGCGACGGCCAGTCGCCCGGCACATCGGTCGGCAGTCCGCCGTCGACGGGATCGATGCCGAACGCGAACAGCGCATCGAGCGATGCATCGAAGGCGGGCAGCGAGCACAGGCGCTCGTCGAACAGATTGCGGTCGAACGCTTCGAGATGCCCGATATAGAACACGATCCGGTGACGCTCGCGGATCGGCCGTTCGTACAGGTATTCGGGTTTGACGATGGAGAAGAGGGCGTCGGTAATGTGACGCGCGTCGATCAGGCGCTGGAC
Organism: Paraburkholderia sp. GAS38; assembly: GCF_050434965.1. Lineage (NCBI taxonomy): Bacteria > Pseudomonadati > Pseudomonadota > Betaproteobacteria > Burkholderiales > Burkholderiaceae > Paraburkholderia > Paraburkholderia sp. GAS38. Next base: position 60,458 of record NZ_JBNDJO010000007.1, read on the forward strand.
CAGCGGATGATGCGGGGCGGGGTCGCGATTCATATCGCCGGGCCTCCTGGAGGGGGACAGTTTGAAGACTGTACCTGAGTCGCAGGAGACGTGCCAAGGAGGCGCACGCGAGGAGGCCGCGGCCGCCCTGGCCGCGCCGTCCGATAGGCCCGCAACAGCGGGCGGCTACACCGCCCGCAGACCTTCGAGATCGACGATGCGGATGAACTTGCCTTGCGTGTCGATCAGGCCGCGCTTTTGAAATCTTGACAGGGTGCGGCTGACCGTTTCGAGCGTCGTGCCCAGGTAGCTGCCCATGTCTTCGCGCGTCATGCGCAGATTGAATTCCGCCGATGAATAGCCGCGTTGCGCGTTGCGCTCCGACACGTCGAGCAGGAACGCGGCGACCCGTTCGTCCGCGGAGAGCGAGCCGAGCACCATCATTTGCGCGGCCTCGCGGACGATCTGCTCGCCCATCAGCTTATGCAGGCGCTCCTGCATGGAGCCGACTTCGCGGCACAGACGCTTGAGCGCGATGTACGGAACGATGCAGACGGTGCTGTCCTCGAGCGCGGTCGCGCTGCACGCGTGCTTGTCGTCGCTGATGCCGTCGAGGCCGAGCGCCTCGCCCGCGAGGCGCAAGCCGGTCACCTGTTCGCGGCCGTCGCGGTGCGCCATGGTGGTCTTGAGCGAGCCGGAGCGCACCGCATACAGATTGTCGAAGGCGTCCCCGGAACGGTAGAGCGCCTCGCCGCGCCGTACCGGGCGCGCGCTGCAGATCAGCGCTTCGAGCTTCGGCAGTTCATCGGGCGAGAGACCTTGCGGCATGCACAGTTGCCGCATCGCGCAACTCGAACAGCGCGCGCTGCTGCGGGCGGCCGGGCGCACAGGCGCACGGCGGGCAGAAGGGCGGACAACGGGGGTGGGCGTAAGCATGGTGTACGACCATTTGTAAGGAGAACATACCCATTGTCCCACCATGGTTAAACGCTGTTTAGCGACAAAATGACGCGCGCCCGCGCTTCTTCCGTTTGAGCGGGATCACACGGTTGTCAGGTTGCATCGCGCCCCAGGAACGCCGGGCCAGCGCGTGACGCCATGGCGCCCGCCCGGCCGGTCCGTGTCCCAGCACGCTCAAGCAGAGGCGTCTGCCTGCGCGCCTGGCTCCTGGCTCGCCGCCGATGGAACCAGCAGCACGGGCAAGGCCGCTTGCCGCACGCAGCGCTCCGCGACGCTGCCGAGGAACAGCCGCTGGACACCGCGGCGTCCGTGCGTACCCATCACGAGCAGGTCGGCGTTGAATGCGGCCGCGCCCTTCAGCACGACGGTGGAGACGTCGTCGAGCGAGGACGCCTCGCCGACCGCCACTTCACCGCTGACGCCGCGCTCGCGCATGGCCTGGGTGAACTCGGCGCCGAGTTCCTTGCCCTGCTCGATCATCCGGTTGCGCAGGATGGACGGGTCGTAGCCGGGCGCTTCGAAGTACATCGGGGTGTTTTCCACCACATAGAAAGGCTGCAGCACCGCGCCCATCGAACTGGCCAGGTTCAGGGCGGATTCAAAGGCACGGCGGGAGGTATTGCTGCCGTCGACCGCTACGAGGATGCGTTTATACATGTTGGACTCCACGTCGGAAAGGTTCGAGACCGGCTGCGCCTGATGTCGGCTGTGCGAAGGCGCCTGATGACCGATTCCAGCTTCAATGATCGCTGAAGAATGTGCAGTTTTGTCAGGATGTAAATCAAACACTTGTCAAATTTCCGCTCGTAGGGTCATATAGTCGCCGCGCCGCCCAGTCGGCTTTTGCGGGCGGCGTTGGGGTCGTTTGACTCATCTTTAAGCGGGCAACACACGCTGTTTGCCTTACAATCGTGGTCTATTCTGACAAGCTAACCCTTCATCGATGATGAACGAGCGCAAATCGACGGGCTTGCCCGACAAGATCTATAGCGACATCCTGAACCGCATACTCGAAGGCGAGTACAAGGAAGGTGAGCGCCTGCCCACTGAGCACGCGCTCGCCGAAACTTTCGAAACCTCGCGGCCCACCGTGCGCGAAGCGCTGGCCCGGCTGCGTGCCGACGGCATCATCGTCACGCGGCACGGTTCGGGCACCACGGTGGCGCGCCGGCCCGATCCGGACGTGCGCCGCTTCGCGCCGCTCGAGACGCTCTCCGATATTCGCCGCTGCTACGAATTCCGTATCGTCACCGAAGCCGGTGCGGCCGAACTCGCGGCGGAAAAAGCCGAGGCGGAAGACCTCGCCGCGATCCAGCACGCGTGGGACGAACTGGAGCGCATCGTCGAAACCCAGGGTATCGGCGCAAAGGACGACTTCTCGTTTCATCTGGCCGTCGCGCGGGCGTCGAAGAATCCGTTTTTCATCACCGTGATGTCCTTCATCGAAGAGCAGATCGTGTTCAGCATGAACCTGTCGCGCAACCTGTCGCTGGTGAAGACGGTCGAGCGGCAGCGGCTCGTGCAGGCCGAGCATCTGGCCGTCCTCGAAGCGATCCGTCGCAAGGATGGTCCCGCGGCCGGCCAGGCGATGCGGGTGCACCTCGAAAACGCACTCGAGCGGATGTTCGGTTCCTGACGGACTCCCGTCATCCCGGGCCGCGTCGAACGCGGCCCGTTTTTTTTAATCGGTCCGGCCTCGTGTCTGGCTTTTTCGCGCCCTCTTTTACGCGTTACGCCGCGTTGTCCCGAAGTGAATGCTCCTCGCCCCCTGCCTTTCCGTGATGCGCTGCTGGCGATGCTCGGCATCGCCCTCGTCAACATGCTGGTCGCGCTCGATCAGACCGTGGTCAGCACCGCCTTGCCGTCGATCGTGTCCGAATTGCGCGGCTTCGAGTACTACGCGTGGATCGCGAGCGCTTACCTGCTGGCCTCGGTGGTGACGGTGCCGGTGTTCGGGCGGCTGGGCGACTATTTCGGCCGCAAGCGTTTCGTCATTGCCGCGGTGATCGTCTTCACGGTGGCCTCGGTGCTGTGCGGCGTGGCCCCCAGCATGCCGTTCCTGGTGGTGGCGCGCGGCCTGCAAGGCGTCGGCGGCGGGATGATGGTGGGCACCGCCTTCGCCTCGATCCCCGATCTGTTTCCCGACGCCCGCGCCCGGGTGCGCTGGCAGGTGATCATGGCGGCGGCTTACGGCATCGGCACGGCAGCGGGGCCGTCGCTCGGCGGCTGGCTGAGCCAGCAGTTCGGCTGGCGTTCCACGTTCCTGGTCAATCTGCCGGTGGGCGTGCTGGCGCTGTATTTCATCTGGGCGCATTTGCCCAACTACCGGCGTGCGGTGAGCGGCCAGGTCCGCATCGACTGGAGCGGGGCGGTGCTGGTGGCGCTGGTGCTCGGCGGCTTGCAGACGTTTATCGAAGCGGTGCCGAAGTCGGGCCTCACCACCGGCAACCTGGTGCTGGCGGCGCTGGTCGTGCTCGGCGCCGCGGCGCTGCTGATCTGCGAGCACCGCGCGACGCACCCCATCATTCCGCTCGATCTGTTCAGGGACCCGCAACTCGTCACGCTGTTCACGCTGTCGCTGTTGTCAGGCTTCGTGATGTTTTCGCTGATTTTTTTCGCGCCGCTGCTGTTGCAGGGCGGCTTCGGCCTAACCCCGCAGCAGGCGGGTCTGCTCGCCACGCCGATCGCGGCCTGCATCGCCCTCGGCAGCGTGATCAACACGCGCATCGTGATTCACATGCCGAAGCCGACGCTGATCCTGTCGATCGGCTTCATGCTGCTGGTGATCGCCTCGGTCGGCATTGCGCTGGCGACGCCGGCCACGCCGCATCTTTACCTCGAACTGGCGATGGGCGCGGTCGGCATCGGGCTCGGCTTCATTCTCAACAACCTGAACGTCTTCGGCCAGGAAATCGCGGGCCGCGAGCGCTTCGGCATCACCACCGCGCTGTTGCAGTCCACGCGGATGGTGGGCGGCATGCTGGGCACCAGCATCGTCGCCACGATCATCAACCGCCGCTACGAGGCGGGCGTCGCGGAGTCGTTGCAGGTGCTGGGCGAGCCGGTCGCCTCCGCGTGGCTGCCCAAACTGTCGGATCCGCGCATCCTGATCGACCCGAGCCTGCGCGACGGCTTGCTGGCCGAACTGGCGCACGCGGGGCTGGCCGGCCCTGCTCTCGTGGAAGCGGCGCGCCGCGTGCTGGTTCAGTCCATCCACATTGGCGTGGTGCTTACCGGCATCGCCGCGCTGGTGGCGGCTTTCGTGGTGCGCCGGATCGCGCATATCACCTTTAAACGCAGCAGCGACAGCAATAGCGGCGCTCCAGCAGCGCATTAATCGCCTTTCAAGGGACCGCCGTGCGGTGGTCCCGAACTCTTTTCGCCTCTGCCGAACATATTTCGGGCAATAAAAAACGCGCGAAAATCGCTATGCGCGTTGGGTCGGTTTTGCACCTACCTACCTGGATAGGTGTGTGGTCTTTCAGGGTCCAGCAAAATTCATACAAATAACGGCCAATCCACCTGAGAAACTCGCCATGGAATTACTAGAAAATCATTGGAAAGCCCCCGTCACGATTCAAAACCGTGCGGTCGATACTCCCGAAGAAACCTCCACCACGGTTGATCGCCACCTGATCATTGCTTACCGCAAAATGAAAAAGGAAAGCCAGCGGCGTTTCTGGGCACGCTTTGGCGTGACGCAATCGCGTGGCAGCCGGTTCGAATCGGGCGCAGAAATTCCGCCGCCGGTTTCAATCCTGCTGGGGCTGTACTTCCTGAAGACGGTTTCTGACGGCGATTTAGGGCGTGCCGAGCGGGTGATTTATAGCCGCGACGCTGCTGCCCTGCTTAACCCGGGTCAATAAGTCCGAGTTGCGCGGCAATCACGGCTGCCGCGCGCCGTGAGTTCACCCCGAATTTCGCCCTGATATTCTTCACGTGGAAGTTCACTGCGGCTTCCGAGCAACTGAGAATATGTGAAATCTCCCAGGTGGATTTACCGCGCGCGGTCCAGTTCAGGCATTCCCGCTCGCGCGGCGTCAGTTGCGGCAGGACGGTTTGCGCATGCGAGTGGAGATGGCGGCGACTGGTGTCGATCACCACATCGCGCAGCAGGACGAGATTGGGCAGCACGCCGTCAATGTGCGTCCAGAACGAGTCGGTCGTGTTGAAGTTATTGGCGAAGCACAGCATGCCGGCTTCCTGATTCGGGCCATGGATCGGCAAGGACAGGCCCGAGCGCAGTCCGTGCGTGCAGGCAAGCTCGTAGAGCGCCCGCTGCTGGCGCGTGGCGAACAGTTCCGGCGACCAGATCAGCGGCGCCGAGCGGCTCAGGCAATGCGTGACGATGGGGTCGATGTGCATGAACCCCTGCTCTTCATAACTGCGGCGCCAGGTTTGCGAATACGTGCTGCGAACGTAAGCATCTTCCAGGCGCATACCGGGGCGCGGCAGCATGGCGATAAGAACCCGGTCGAATCCCCATGTGCCGGCGATTGTGGTGAGCGCGTTGAACCACGTCGCTTCGTCTGGGGCGTCCACGAGTGGCGACATTTGCTCGATAAAATGTAGCGACACTTTCGTTCTCTCAATCGCAGCAGCCCGGCCGCGGGTTTCGTCGGCGCGAACTCGCGACCGGCATGATATTGGGCAGCAATTTATCACCGTTTATTCCTGAACGGTTCAAACCGCAAAGTCAGGCGCTTCTAATCCGGGTACCCGGATTCTTGCCGCTCAGTCTATAGAAATCAAAAATATCCCCGCCTGGCGAAAATTTGCCCAGACCGGCTGCCAGTTGTAAGACCTTACGCTGTGTTGCGTGCGCCGCCTGGCAATTGTCAAATCAACCCTGCTGAAAACGATTTCCACCCGATTTAACAATTCGGGCGACGGCTATCTGCACCGATCCGCATGATAGTTTCAAAGAACGACTGCCTGCAATAAAGTCCGCGTGTTTTTTAACCATTGTCCTTGAATGTCTTTGGCTCGATTGAACAAGCCGGTTCAAATCGTTTCCTGAACCGACTGCGTGATCCCAATAGAAACGGGGTTTGACGAAATAGGCGTCGCTTCATACGGTCAAATTGACCGTTAATAATTAATTCGGGATGTTTTACCTGGCCGATTTTATTTGTCGCGCGTTGACGACGGGCTGTCCTTATCATCGGATATCGCGCCCACGCTGCTGGGTGACCCCCGTTCAGCCGCACATGGTGAGAGGCGCATGTTGTCATACCAGATTTGCCGGTCTGACGGAGCCGGAAAAGCCGCATGAATGTACCTTGGAACGCCCAAGACGTAAGGAGCTAAAAGATTTCTTTTACCTGACGGACAGCTATCCGTGGAAGCCCTGATCCTGATGCATTTCAAATGTTGTTTGACAACATTGCGAGCGGGGTGCTACCTTGGCATCAATTCTTCGATACTGTCTTGAGGTGCCATGAAAACTTCTCCCATTCTCGATAGCGAGTTCGCCGCCACTGTCATGGCCGTGCCGCCGCTGGCCCGCCGCGCCGATTACTCGCTCGACGCCGCCGAAAACCGCAAGCTGATCCAGCACATCGAGGCGGGCGGCGTGCGTACCTTGCTGTATGGCGGCAATGCCAATCTGTACCACGTCGCCGTCAGCGAATACCGCGAGCTGCTCGATCTGCTCGCGGACAGCGCCGGCCCGGACACGCGGGTGATTCCGGCCATCGGCGCGGACTACGGCAAGATGCTCGATCAGGCGCGCATCCTTGCGCAGACCTCCTACCGTACGGCCATGGTGCTGCCGCTCGCGGGCTTTACCACTTCCGAAGGTGTGGAAACCGGCCTGACCCGCATCGTCGACACAGCGGGTATCCCGCTCACGCTCTATATCAAGAGCGAAAACTACGTGGACGTCGACACGCTGGCCCGTCTGGTCAACAACGGCACACTGATTGCGGTGAAATACGCTATCGTGCGCGAGAACCCCGCTGACGACGCGTACCTGCGCCGCCTGCTGGAGAGCGTGCCGGCTGCGAAGGTGGTGTCCGGCATGGGCGAGCGCCCGGCGCTGGTACACGTGCGCGATTTCGGCCTCGCGGCCTGGACAACCGGCTCGGGCTGCATTGCCTCGCACGCGGTGACGGCGCTGTTGCACGCGGCCAAGGCCGGCCGGATGGAAGACGCGCAGCGCATTTACGACGCGTTCATGCCGCTCGAAACCTTGCGCGACGACATTTCGCTGATTCGCGTGCTGCACGACGCCGTCACGTACTCGAAGATCGCCGACATGGGTCCGATGCTGCCGTTGCTGAGTTCGAGCCCGCAGGAGCATCACGCGAGTATCGAGCAGGCGGCGCAGGCGCTGCTCGCGTTCGAACGCCAGTTTGCGCAAGCCTCTACGGCGCGCTAAACATCCCAAGGATAAAAGGAATACACGATGCAGATTACCGGAGACATGTTGCTGGGCGCTTCCGCCGTGCGCGGCACCCAGGGCACCTTGCGCGCGTTCGACCCGGCACGTAACGCGGAAATCGAACCCGCGTTCGGCGCCGGCGGCGCGGCGGACGTCGAGCGCGCCTGCGAACTCGCGGCACAGGCCTTCGACCCGTACCGCCTCGCCTCGCTCGAGACGCGCGCGCGTTTTCTCGAAGCGATTGCCGAGAACATCCTCGCATTGGGCGACACGCTGATCGAGCGCGCGCACGTCGAATCGGCGTTGCCGAAGGCACGCCTCGAAGGCGAGCGCGGCCGCACGGTCGGCCAGCTCAAGCTGTTTGCGTCGCTGGTGCGCGAAGGCCGCTGGCTGACCGCCACGCTCGACTCCGCACTGCCGGAGCGCAAGCCGCTGCCGCGTTCGGATCTGCGTCTGCAGAAGATTCCGGTCGGGCCGGTCGCGGTATTCGGCGCGAGCAATTTCCCACTGGCGTTTTCCGTCGCGGGTGGCGATACGGCCTCTGCGTTGGCGGCGGGCTGCCCGGTGGTCGTCAAGGCGCATCCGGCGCATCTCGGCACCTCCGAACTGGTGGGCCGGGCGATCCAGAAGGCGGTCGCCGAGAGCGGTCTGCCCGAAGGCGTGTTCTCGCTCGTGATCGGTGCGGGTAACGAAATCGGCGAGGCGCTGGTCAAGCATCCGGCCATCAAGTCGGTGGGCTTCACCGGCTCGCGTCGCGGTGGTCTCGCGCTGGTCGAGATCGCCTCGAAGCGCCGTGAACCGATTCCCGTGTTCGCCGAAATGAGCAGCGTCAATCCGTTCTTCGTGTTCCCCGGCGCGTTGGCCAAACGCGGTGAAGCGCTGGCGAACGGCTTCGTCGACTCGGTCACGCTCGGCGTCGGCCAGTTCTGTACGAATCCGGGTCTCGTGCTGGTGCTCGAGGGCCCGCATACGCGCGGCTTCATCGACGCGGCCGCGAAGGCGCTCGCCGGCAAGGGCGCGCAGACGATGCTGACGGCAGGCATCGCGACGGCCTACCGTGACGGCGTCGCGCAACGCGCCTCGAGCAATGGCGTGCAAAGCGTGGCGCAAGGTGCATCCACGGAAGCGACCTGCGCTGCGTTGCCGGTGCTGTTCGAAACCACCGCGGCGCAATTCCTGGCCTCGGCGCAGCTTGAAGACGAAATCTTCGGACCGACCTCGCTGATCGTCACCTGCGCCGACATCGGCGAAATGCTCAAGGTGGCGGAACATCTCGAAGGCCAACTGACCGCGACCCTGCAACTCGAAGCGGACGACTACGCGCTGGCGCGGCAACTTCTGCCCACACTCGAGCGCAAGGTAGGCCGGATTCTCGCCAACGGTTTTCCGACCGGCGTCGAAGTGTCGTATGCGATGGTGCACGGCGGCCCGTTCCCGGCCACCTCGGACGGACGCGCCACCTCGGTGGGCGCCACCGCGATCGAACGCTTCCTGCGCCCGGTCTGCTATCAGGATCTGCCGGCCGAGTTGCTGCCCGAAGCGCTGCACGACGGCAATCCGCTTCACCTCTGGCGTTTGCGCGACGGTAAACTGGTGCAGGAGTAACACCCCAATCCGATCACGCGCAGGTAACCCCTAGGACATGGCATGACCGAAACGAACCGACGCTATCCCGATCCCGCGATCCGCATTCTCGATCCGCGTTTCAAGGACTTGCGGCTGGCCTCGGCTTCGGTCGAATGTCTGTATCAGGGGGCGCGCTGGTCGGAGGGTCCGGTGTGGTTCGGGGATGGCCGCTATCTGCTGTGGAGCGACATCCCGAACAACCGCATCCTGCGATGGGATGAGCAGAGCGGCGCCGTGACGCCGTTTCGCCAGCCTTCGAACCACGCCAATGGCCACACGCGCGATCGCGAAGGACGGCTCGTCAGTTGCGAGCATCTGACGCGTCGCGTCACGCGCACCGAATACGACGGGTCGATCACCGTGCTGGCCGACCGTTATCGCGGCAAGCGCCTCAATTCGCCCAACGACGTGATCGTGAAGTCGGACGGCTCGATCTGGTTCAGCGATCCGACCTTCGGCATCGACAGCTTCTACGAAGGCGAGCAGCAGCAATCGGAGTTGCCGGCTTGCGTGTATCGGGTGGACGGGCAGAGCGGCGAGGTGACGGTCGTGATCGACGACGTGCTCGGACCGAACGGCCTCGCCTTCTCGCCGGACGAATCGATCCTGTACGTAGTCGAATCGCGCGGCGAGCCGCGCAAGATCCGCGCGTTCGACGTCACCGGCACTGCGCTCTCGAACAACCGCGTACTGATCGACGCGGGGCCCGGCACGCCGGACGGCTTCCGGGTCGACATCCACGGCAACCTCTGGTGCGGCTGGGGCATGGGCACCGAGGAACTCGACGGCGTGCGCGTCTTCACGCCGCAAGGCGAGGCCATCGGTCATATTGCATTGCCGGAGCGTTGCGCGAACGTGTGTTTCGGCGGCTTGCATCGCAACCGTCTGTTCATGGCGGCGAGCCACGGGCTGTATTCGTTGTATGTGAATACGCAGGGCGTAAAGGGCGGCTAAGGTGCCCATGGATGCCTGTAGTTACCCATTAGTGCTTGCGGTTGCCAAACAAGTGGCCATCAAATCCGCTCGCCACGTCCCCGTCACCGCGCTCGAGAATCTCCATCAACGCTTTGTATAAAAAGACTTTCCTCGCCATCTGAAGTCGCTGCTCCCGCACGGCTCAAACCGTGAATTGGCTTGACATCAACAGTGGGCCTTCGCTATGTTGCATTGAGAGACGCACACCGCCCGCACCGCGATTCGACTGGCGGACTTCCATACCAAGAAGCGAGGAGACGTAATGACTTTTTCTGGCAGCTTGTCGGTCAGGTTAGCGGGCTTATGGGTGGCGGTGGGGGCAGCGTTCGGTGCAACCTTCGCGGCGCCGGCCTGGGCGGATCCGGTCACGCTCAATATCGTCGACGTAGCGGGCGATCTTCAGTTGACGCAAAAGGGCTTCGAGGCGTTCAAGGCCAAATACCCGAATCTGGTAGCGAACATCACCTATACGAACGCGCCCGCGCCGCAGTTGCCGGGCAAGCTCAAGGCCATGCAGGCGGCCGGCCGCTCCGATATCGATCTGGTGCTGACCGGCACCGACGCGCTCGCCGCCGGCATCCAGCAGAACCTGTGGATCAAGCTGTTGCCGGATCAGGCGGCCACCTTCCCAGGCGTGCTCGACAACTACGCGCCCGGTCCGCGCAAGATGCAGGACCTCGCGCAAGGCGACGGACTTGAAGTGGCCTACATGCCCGCCGGTCCGCTGCTCGAATACAACCCGGCGAAGGTCGGCGATCCGCCGAAGACACCCGATCAACTGCTTCAATGGTGCAAGGCGCATCCTAACAAGCTGATCTATGCGCGGCCGGCCAACTCCGGTCCGGGACGCACGTTCCTGATGGGCTTGCCGTATGTACTCGGCGACAAGGACCCGCGCGATCCGATCCACGGCTGGGACAAGACCTGGGCGTTCCTCAAGCAACTGAACGACTGCGTGCCGTATTACCCTGGCGGCACCTCGGCGGTGATGAAGGAACTGGGCGAGGGCACCCGCGACATGACGGTCACGGTGACCGGCTGGGACATCAACCCGCGTGCGCTCGGCATCGTGCCGGCCGAATTCCGCGTGCAGGGTTTCGACAACATGACGTGGGTCGACGACGCTCACTATATGGTGATCCCGAAGGGCGTGCCGAAAGAGAAGCTCGACGTGCTCTACAAGCTGATGAATTTCATGCTGCAACCGGCGCAGCAGGCGTTGACCTATGACGACGGCTATTTCTACCCGGGACCGGCCATCAAGGGTGTCAGCGTCGAGCAGGCGCCGGCGCATAGCCAGGAGGTCCTGAAGAAGTACGGCCGCCCGGAATATACGCAGATGCTGACTGCGCATCCGCACGTCCTGCCGCTGGATGCCGCGGCGATGGTAGCGGCGTTCCAGAAGTGGGACCGCGATATCGGTGCGCAGAAGAGCCAGTAGCCGCGAGGGGGTCCACAGGAACGCGCCATGAAGCCTCATTTTGAGCAGTTGCGTCTCGACTCGGTGAGCCGCAGTTTCACGAATGCTGAAGGTCATCCCGTCGCCGCGCTGCAGGGCCTCGATCTGGAGATCCGGCGCGGCGAGTTCATCGCGTTGCTGGGGCCGTCGGGCTGCGGCAAGTCCACGGCACTGAATTGCATTGCGGGTCTGCAACCGCTCTCGGCCGGCGGCATCTGGCTCGACGACACGCGCATCGACGTCCTGCCGCCCGAGAAGCGCGGCTTCGGCATGGTGTTCCAGAACTACGCGCTGTTTCCTCATATGACCGTGCTCGATAACGTCGGCTTCGGCCTGAAGATGCGCGGCGTGGCGAAAAGCGAAGCGGTGCGCCGCGCCCGCGAGGCGTTGCAGCTCGTGCAACTGGTCGGGCATGAACGCAAGCTGCCGGGGCAGTTGTCGGGCGGCCAGCAGCAGCGCGTGGCGATTGCGCGGGCCATCGTGATCGAGCCGCCGCTCGTGCTGATGGATGAGCCCCTGTCGAACCTGGATACGAAGTTGCGCATTGAAATGCGTGCGGAGATTCGCCGCATCCATAGTCAGCTCGAACGCGCGACGATCTACGTCACGCACGATCAGGACGAAGCGCTGTCGATGGCCGATCGCATTGTCGTGATGAAAGAGGGCGTCGTGCAGCAGGTGGCGACGCCGAAGGAAGTCTATGGGCGGCCGAAGAACCTGCATGTCGCGCGCTTCATGGGCTACCGGAATGTGCTCGACTTTACGCTCGAAGGGATGCAGGGCGAAGCGGTGGCGGTGAGCGCCAACGGTGTGCGCCTGCTCGGGACTCCGATGCATGGCTTCAACAGCAAGCGCGTGAGTGTCGCGCTGCGCCCCGAAGATATGGAGCGCAGCACGCCCGGTATTGAGAACACGTTCGACGCAGACGTGCTGAGCGTCGAATACGGCGGACGCGATTCGCTGATCCGCGTGAAGTCGGCGTTCGGCGATCTGTGGGCGCGCGTGGCCGGCGATTTCGCCGAGGGCGAACACATCACGCTGCGCGTGCCGCCGGCGCGCACGCTGGTCTACGACGGCGAGGCGTCATGAACGCCCCCGCACTTTTGCCGCCGCTTGCCCCGCGCGATACCAAGGGCTGGCTGGTTGCGCCTGCGTTGCTGTTTATCGTTGCGTTGTTCATCTATCCGTTCGCCTACGGGCTGGTGCTGTCGTTCCAGCCAATGAACGGCGGCGGCGTGTGGGCCAACTACGTGGCGTTCTTCACCGACACGTCGATGTGGCCGACCATCCTCGTCACGTTGAAGCTCGCGGTGCCCGCTACGTTGCTCAACGTCGGCGTGTCGATTCCCGTAGCGTTCGCGCTGCGCCGCAATTCGCCTTATCAGAAGCTCGTCACGACCCTGCTGGTGATTCCGGTCACGCTCGGCACGGTGCTGATCGCCGACGGCATGCTCACGTACTTCGGACCGAACGGCTGGTTTCCGCAGGCGCTGCAAGGCCTGCATCTGTATACCGACGAAGTGCGGCTGACCCACAATTATTGGGGTGTCCTGATTTCGTTGATCGTGTCGGGCTTTCCGTTTGCGTTCCTGCTGACGCTGTCGTACGTCACGGGCATCGATCCGACGCTCGCCAGCGCCGCTGCCACGCTCGGCGCGAGTCCCTGGCAGCAGTTCCGGCGCATCTATCTGCCGCTGCTGGTGCCCGGTCTGACGATGGCCGCGTGCCTGTCGTTCGTGCAGGCGTTTTCGGTGTTTCCGTCGGCGGTGCTGCTCGGTGCGCCCGCGGGGCCGACCCGGGTGATGTCGATTGCCGCCGCCGAAGCCGCGTTCGAAAACTACGACTACGCGCTCGCCTCGGCCATCGCGATGGTGATGGGCTTCGTGCAACTGCTGGTGGTGGCCGGCATGCTGGGGGCGCGCCGCTTCTTCTATAGCGGACCGGTGACGGGCGGGAAGGGCTGATGACAACCGATCGTCACGCCACGCCTCAGTGGTCCGCATCCGCCTCGCAGGCGCCAGCCGTTGCGGGCGAGGATGAGGGCAAGCAAGCCGGCAGCGTGGAAAGCGCGGGCCACGCGGGCCAAGCGGGACGCAACCAGGGTGCGCAACCGGGCAACGCCGTCAAGCAACGCACGCCGTTGCCCGAGCGCGTCTGGAGAGTCCTGGTGTGGGGCGCGATGGTGTTTTTTCTCGTCAACGTCCTGCTGCTGATCGCGACGGTGGCGGTCAATTCAGTCGCGACACGCTGGTTCGGCACGCTGTTGCCGCAAGGCTTCACGCTGCATTGGTACGCGCAGGCATGGAGCGACTTCCAGTTGGCGAGCGTGCTGTGGGTCACGGTTGAAGTCGTCGGTGCGGTGGTGATCCTATCGGTGCTGCTCGGCGTGCCGGCAGCTTACGCGCTCGCTCGCGTGCAGTTTCCCGGCAAGCGCTTCGCAGTACTGGTGTTCCTCTTGCCGTTGATGGTGCCGCCGGTCACCTACGGGATCCCGATGGCCACCGTGATGTACAAGGTGGGACTCGCCGGCACGCTGCCCGGCGTGATTCTCGCGAATCTCGTGCCCGCGCTGCCGTTCGTGATTCTGGTGATGACGCCGTTCATCGAGCAGATCGATCCGAATCTCGAAGCCGCCGCGCGCATCTTCGGCGCCAATACGTTTCGCTATTTCCGTTATGTGCTGCTGCCGCTGCTGGTGCCCGGCATGCTCGCCGCGGGTTTGCTGGTGCTGGTGCGCACGATCGGCATGTTCGAGCTGACCTTCTTTACGGCCGGACCGGGTACGCAGACGCTGGTTGTCGCGCTGTACTACGCGGTGTTTTCAACCGGCGTGCGCGCGCCGCAATCCATCGATGCGATGGCGATGATCTATATGGCGATCACCCTGATATGGGTGTTGATCGCGCTGCAATTCGTGAGCCCGACGCAGATCGTCTCACGTGTGAAGGAACAGAAGCGTTGATCCGAAAGAACGGTCGGCGCGTTTGATTAACGAGCCTGGTAGCCAAGATACTGTTGGAGAAAATGCTGTGACCAAGAGAAAGACCCCTGAAGAATTGCGCAGCCACCGCTGGTATGGCGTGAATGACCTGCGTTCGTTCGGCCACCGTTCGCGCACGTCGCAGATGGGCTACAGCCGTGAGGAGTACGCGGGCAAGCCGGTGATCGCAATCCTGAACACGTGGAGCGAGATGAACCCGTGCCACACGCACTTCAAGCAGCGTGTGGAGGAAGTGAAACGGGGCATCTGGCAGGCCGGTGGTTTTCCGATCGAGCTGCCGGTGCAGACGCTCTCGGAGCCGTTCCAGAAGCCCACGACGATGCTGTACCGCAACTTCCTCGCCATGGAAGCGGAGGAAACGCTGCGCTCGTACCCGGCTGACGGCGTGGTGCTGATGGGTGGCTGCGACAAGACCACACCGGCGCTGCTGATGGGCGCGATCTCGATGGACCTGCCGACCATTTTCCTGCCGGCCGGCCCGATGCTGAACGGCAACTGGAACGGCGTGACGCTGGGCTCGGGTTCGGACACGTGGAAGTACTGGGCGGACCTGCGCGCGGGCAAGATCACCGAGCAGGACTGGCAGGGCGTGGAAGGCGGCATTGCGCGCTCGCCGGGCCACTGCATGACGATGGGCACGGCGTCTACCATGACGAGCGCCGCGGAAGCGCTGGGCTTCACGCTGCCTGGGTTTGCGTCGATTCCGGCGCCGGATTCGCGCCATGCGCAGATGTCGGCGAAAACCGGCATGCGGATTGTCGAGATGGTGTGGGAAGACCTGAAGCCGTCGGACATCATCACGGCGGGTTCGATTGATAACGCCGTCACCACGTGCCTCGCGCTATCCGGCTCGACCAATGCAATCGTCCACATGATCGCGCTGGCGCGCCGCGCCGGCATCGACCTGACCCTGACCCGCTACGACGACATCTCGCGTCACACGCCGGTGCTGGCGAACATCCGCCCGACCGGTTCGTACCTGATGGAAGATTTCTACTACGCCGGCGGCCTGCAGGCGATGCTGGCCGAACTGGGCGAGCTGATCGACCGTTCGCAGAAGACGGTGAACGGGCGCACGCTCGGCGAGAACCTTGAAGGCGCGAAGATCTTCAACGACGACGTGATCCGCCGCCGCGCGGCGCCGCTGTTGCCGAACAACGGTCTCGCGGTCCTGCGCGGCAATATCGCGCCCGACGGCGCGGTGATCAAGCCGGGCGCGGCCGATCGGAAGCTGCACGTGCATACAGGCCGTGCGGTGGTGTTCAGGGACTACAACGACATGGCGGCACGTATCGACGACGACGCGCTCGACATCGACGAGAGCTGCGTGATCGTGCTGCAGCATGCGGGTCCGGTGGGCGCGCCGGGGATGCCGGAGTGGGGCCAGTTGCCGATTCCGAAGAAGCTGCTGCAAAAGGGCGTGCGCGACATGCTGCGGATTTCCGATGCACGCATGAGCGGCACGAGCTACGGGGCGTGCGTGCTGCACGTGGCGCCGGAGTCGTTCATCGGCGGACCGTTTGCGCTGGTGCAGGACGGCGACCTGATCGAGCTCGACGTGCCGCAGCGCAAGCTGAACGTGCTGGTGCCGGACGAGGAACTGGCGCGGCGCAAGGCGGCGTGGGTGGAACCGGAACCGCGCTTCACGCGCGGCTATGGCGCGATGCATCAGGTGCATGTGATGCAGGCCAACAAGGGCTGCGACTTCGACTTCCTGCAACGCGAAGGTGCGGGCGGCGCGGCGAACAGCAGTGGTGTTGGCGAGCCGGAGATTCACTGAAGCGAAGGTGACGGCGACTCACGGCAATCACGGGGCGGTTTTGACTGCATAGTCCGAGCAGTTCGACCGCCCCGATTCGATAACCGACGCCTCAATAACCGACGCGATAAACCCGCCCCGTCTGCGCGCCTTCGACGCTGCGCAGATACGCCTGCGCAGCGCGCTGCGCGCTCACCGGTTCGAAGCCGCGGAAATACGGACCATACCCTTCGAGCGATTCGGTGAGGACCGTGGGGCTCACCACATTGATGCGCAGACCGCGCGGCAATTCGATCGCCGCGCCGCGCACGAAACCTTCCAGCGCCAGATTGACGGTGGTCGCGTTCGCGCCTTCGCGGATCGGCTCGTCGCCGACGATACCGCTCGTCAACGTGAACGAGCCGCCGTCGTTCACAAACTGCTGGGCCGCGAGCACCACGTTGATCTGTCCCATCAGTTTGTCGCGCAGGCCGACCCAGAACTGCTCGATGGTCATCTCCGGCAGCGGGCCGAAATGCAGCTTGCCGGTGGTCGTAACGACGCCATCCACCTTGCCGATTTCGCGGAACAGCCGTTCGATACTCGCCGGGTCCGTGCTGTCGACGCGGTACTGGCCGCGCGTCGCGCCGACCTCGATCACCTCATGGCGGGCTTTCAATTCGGCGCTCACCGCCTGGCCGAGCGTACCCGTTGCACCAATCACGACGATCTTTTTCATGTGCGACCTCTGAATGTTAAGTGTGGCTTCGATTGTCGGTGGCCCGCGCGGCGAGAAAAAGGGGGCGTGGCTTGCAGGTCCTTAAACCTGCAGTTTCGAATCGGGTTTTGGCAGTGACGATACGCAGTTCGCGTTGTCATTCAAACGGCGTGGACCGCGCGAGTCCGCCTGGAGTCGGGCAGGAGAGACGAAAACAAACAGCGCGCAAGCGGGCGCGTGACATGGCGCGACCCGCCGCCACGTTATTTCACGCGCTGCAGTTCGATCACCCGCGTGGGCCGCATATGGTTGAGCGCAAAGTGAATGCGACCGCGATCCTGACGGCTTGCCGCCGTTTGCTCTTCTTCGAATTGATGGTCTTCGTCGTAGGTCGATTGCGGCGCGATCATGCCTTTGTCGACCACCGCATAGCCCGGCTCGAGCGCCAGCAGCAGATGATTGCCGCCCACCCGGCTATCGAACCCGGCAAGGCCGTCTCTCGCTTCCGGCACGCTGTTCACGAGCGTGGCGTTGGAGGTGGTCACTTCGTCGGGACCGATCGGGCTGTGGCCTGCCAGTCGCGCGGCTTCGAGATTCTTGCCGTCGGTGTCGACGGTGCTGTCGTGCGTGCGGTCGTTGTGCAGATCCGTGCTGCTCGGACCGCCGGTGCCGGCTGCGCGGGCGGTGTCTAAGGGTTTGCCTGTGTCATTGCTGTTCATCGTGCATTCTCCATGGAAGACTGATGGTTGAAGTGACAGCAAAACTTGTTCCGGAGATCGCGAGGGCGAGCGACGCGCCTTCCGTTTTTTCCTGGCACACGCGTATGACATTCTTTTGATTTTTTTTAATCAACGCGTATTTTCTACAGAGTATGATCTTACTCCGACGAGTAGTCGCGGTTAAAATTGACGGCTTCTGCCAAGCCGTCTCAGCGGGCCGTTGGGAGACGACAACGCGCTGCTCGAACACTATATGAGGCAGTCAGGGCGGGTGACACATGCACTTTGATGCTGCATTCACACATCGCGGCTACTTGCTTAACTGCGCGCCGGCGCGCGCGGGCGACGGGACATGGCAACCTTACGTGGTCATCTCGCGTTCGAGTGACGGCGAGCTGGTTGCCAACCGGTTTTTCCCTACGGATTTCCGCTTCGCCGACGAAGCCGCTGCCATCGCACATGCGCGCGATTGGGCGGTACGCTGGATCGACGCTAGCAGCGTTACTATCTGACGCAGCTAGCGTGGACGCAGCGCTGCACGAGCGGCGGGAAAACGCGGTAATCTCTGGGGACAATTCACTTTGTCATGCTTGCCGCATGACCGCCGTCCTTACCATGTCAAACCCTCCTACTCGCAACTGGGGCCTCGAGCAGATCGTCGCCGACCTGCGCGCGTCGCGCGAGCAACTGCACCGCACGCGCCATCCGCGCGGCATTCGCGAACTGCCGTCGCGCGAGGCCGTCGGCAACATCGTCACGGGCCTGCGCGCCGCGCTTTTTCCCACCCACTATGGCGCCCCGGACCTGACCGACGAGACCGTCGACTACTACGTCGGGCACACGCTCGAAAGCACCTTGCGGCTGCTGGCCGAACAGATCCGCCGCGCGTTGCGATTTCTGCCGGAACATGGCGAGACCCCGGACGCGCTGCTCGGCGAACGCGCGTTCGAGGTGGCCCGCGAGTTCGGCACCCAGTTGCCCGGCATCCGCGCGCTGCTGGTGAGCGACATCCAGGCCGCTTTTACCGGCGACCCCGCCGCGCAGCACATCACCGAAATCCTGCTTTGCTATCCGGGCGTCTGGGCGATGACGCACCATCGCCTCGCGCACGCGCTGCACCGGCTCGGCGTACCGCTGCTGGCGCGCTTTATCAACGAGATCGCCCATTCGGCGACCGGCATCGACATTCACCCGGGTGCGCAAATCGGGCCGAGCTTCTTCATTGACCATGGCACGGGTGTGGTGATCGGCGAGACCGCCATCATCGGCGAACGCGTGCGTGTGTATCAGGCGGTGACGCTGGGCGCGAAGAGCTTTGCGGCGGATGTCGACGGCACGCTCATCAAGGGCAATGCGCGCCATCCGATCGTCGAGGACGACGTCGTGATCTACGCGGGCGCGACGATTCTCGGGCGCGTGACGATTGGGCGCGGCTCGGTGATTGGCGGCAATGTGTGGCTGACCCATAGCGTGCCGCCAGGCAGCAGCGTCTCGCAAGGCAAGATCCGCGAAACCGATTGCGACGACGAGGGGCGGCGTTGATGGTGACGCCGTCGTTCGCCTCGTAGGGGCAGCGCTAACCGTGGCCGCCAACCGCGTGCAGATGCCGCGCTGTGCGCTTGCCGGCGTCGAGGCAACGGTTGCAGAAACGGTCCATGCGTTTCCGCGTCATTCGCACGACCGCTTCGGCGTGGGCGTCATTGTGCGGGGCGGTCACCGCTCTGCCAGCGGACGGGGCGTCGTGGAAGCACGCGCGAACGACGCGATCATGGTCAATCCCGGCGAAGTTCACGACGGCAGCCCGCTCGACGAGCGTGGTCGCGCATGGCGCATGCTGTACTTCGAACCTGCATTAATGTGCCACGCTGCGGCTGAACTGGCCGAAGAGCGGGCGACCAGCGGTCCGCGCCAGATCGAATTGACGCAGCCCGTCGCGCACGATCCCGTGTTGAAGGCGCTGTTCGAGCAGTTATTCCTGGTTTCCGTCACGCAGGCAAACGCCGGGGATGCACTGGCACGCGAAGCTGCGCTGCTGCAGATGCTCGGCTATCTTGGGCGCCACCACACCACGTTGACCTGCACATCGACGCGAGCGCCGGCGGGGCCGATCACACGCGCCAAGGCCCGCATCGACGACGACCCCGCAGCGGCGTTGACGCTCGCCGAACTGGCCGCCGAAGCGGGCATGAGCCGCTTCCAGTTGCTGCGCGGGTTCGCGCAGGCGATGGGGTTGCCGCCGCATGCCTATCGGATGCAGCGGCGCGTGGTGCTGGCCCGTCAACTGATCGCGCGTGGCGCGGCGCTGGCCGATACGGCCGCGGCGGCCGGATTTGCCGACCAGAGCCATATGACGCGCGCCTTTGTGCGCTTGTTCGGCGTGACGCCGGCTAGCTACGCCGGCGCGATCCGATAAGTCACGCAACCCCCGACGCAACGCTGCAATTTCGTTCAAGACCGCCCGCCCGGCGACTTTTAAGCTGACCGTTCATTCCCTTCTGAACGGCGGCTGCATGAATTCGCGTTACGTGGGTTATCTGTGTTGCGCGCTGGCGATGATCGGCGTGGGTAGCACGGTGGTGGTCAGCAAATCGATCGCGGCGGGGCTGCCGCCGTTTTCGGCGACGGCTTTACGTTTCGCGATTGCGTTTCCCGTGTTCCTGCTGGTGATGCGCCTGCGCGGGGTGCGTTGGCCACGTCTGGCGCGGCGTGATGTCCTGCTGCTGATCGCGCAGGCAGGTGCGGGCAGTGTCGGCTATACGGTGTTTCTGATCAGCGGCATGAAGCTCGCCTCGGCGGCGGATGCGGGGGTGATCGCGGGCACCTTGCCGGCCGTGTCGGCGCTGGTGGCCATGCTGGCGCTCGGCGAGCGGCCCGCGCCTTCGCTGATCGGCGCCATCGTCCTGGCGACGCTGGGTGTGCTGGTATGCACGGTCCACGTCGAAGACCTGGCCGCCCCGCGTGCCGCGAGTTCGCTAGCCGGCAATGCGCTGGTGTTTGCGGCGATTGTTTGCGAGGCGCTGTTCATTCTGCTCAATCGCAAGCTGCGCACGCCGGTGGCGGCGCTGCCGTTGTCCGCGTTGATGAGTGGGCTAGGATTGGCGGTGGCGATCGTGCCGGCGAGTTTCGAACAGGCGTGGACGCTGCCGTTCGATCCCGGTGCGCTCGCCGGCGTTGTCTATTACGCCCTCGTGCCGACAGTGGGTGGGTTCGTGCTCTGGTATGAGGGTGCCGCACGAATCACCGGCGCGGAAGCCGGACTCATGACCGCGCTCGTGCCCATCAGCGCCGTGGCGATGGCGGCGCTGCTGCTGCACGAACCGGTGTCCGGCGCGCAGCTTGCCGGGGTGGCGTGTGTGCTCGGCGCAGTGTTGTTTGCGACAGTGGGGCACATGAGGCGCATGCCGCGTCGCTCGGCGTGAGGTTGGCGTCGCGCTAGCCAGTCGCCGGTTGCTGCGCTCTCTGCGTCCCGGCGTTCTGCTTTCTTCTGGTGTGCTTAGGTATTCGCTACGGCCACTACGCCGGGATTGCCGACGATGGACAGAAACTCGCGACGTGTCGACGGATCCGTACGAAACGTGCCGAGCATGCGCGAGGTGACCATCGTCACACCGGCCTTGTGTACGCCACGCGTGGACATGCATTGATGCGACGCTTCGAGGATCACGCCGACTCCCTCCGGCTGCAGCACTTCGTTAAGGGTATCGGCGATCTGCACGGTCATCTTCTCCTGGATCTGCAGACGCTTGGCGAATGCATCGACGAGCCGCGCCAGTTTCGAAATGCCCACCACGCGATGGCCCGGCAGATAGGCGACGTGCGCGCGGCCGATGATCGGCACCATGTGATGCTCGCAGTAGCTTTCGAAGCGGATGTCTTTCAGCACGATCATTTCGTCGTAGCCGTCCACTTCGGAGAAGGTGCGGGCGAGGATCTCGCGCGGATCGACCGAATAGCCCGCGAAGAACTCCTCGTAAGACCGCACCACGCGCGCCGGCGTGTCGAGCAGGCCTTCGCGCTGCGGATCGTCGCCGGCCCAGCGCAGCAAAACGCGTACGGCGGCTTCGGCTTCATCGCGCGTCGGGCGGCCCAGGGCTTCGCTTTGTTTGGTCTTCTTTGCCTTGCTGCTCATCCTTCGCTCCTTGAACTCGCATGTTGAATATGGCCGCGGACGGCAACGGCCATTGTTCCATGTTTTGCGTTGCGGCGTGCGCAGCGGCTGCCCCGCCACGCGCCGATTGCCCTGTGGCCCAAGGGCTCGCCTGTGCTGGAGCGCTATTTCGGCCATTCATCCATGGCGTCGTTAAACAGCCCGGCGACGATACTGCGTAACCAGCCTGCCCGCGGATCGTTATGAAACTTGCGATGCCAGTGCTGCTTCAGATCGAAGCGCGGCAACTCGAGCGGCGGTTCGACGAGCGTGATCGACGCGTGTTCCGAGACGTACGCAAAGCCGATGGCGTGCGGCACCGTGGCGATCAGGTCCGTGCGCGCGAGGATGAACGGCAAGCTCATGAAGTGCGAAGTCTCCAGCACGGCGCGGCGCCGGATGCGCTTTTTCTCAAGGAATTGCTCGAGGACTTCCTGGCTGCGGCCCTCGGCGCGCACGACCGCATGACCGGACGCGACGAACTGCGGCAACGTGAGCGGCGCGCGGGTGAGGGGATGGTCGCTGCGCATCAGGCAGATGAAGCGATGGGTGAAGAGGCGTTGCTGAAAGAAGTTGTTGCCCGACAGATCCGGGAAATAGCCGACCGCCAGATCGACGTCGCCCGATTCGAGGCCGCGTTCGATCTGCGAAGGCGGCAGCGACACCGAGCGCAGATTCGCATGCGGCGCGCGCTCGGCGAAGAGTTGCAGCAGGCGCGGCAAAAACACGATTTCGCCGACGTCGGAGAGAGCAATGGAAAACGTATGCGTGGTCGTGGCGGGATCGAAGTCTTGCGCATCCAGCATGCCTTGCTTGATCCGCGTCAGCGCTTCACGCGCGGCGGGGATCAGGGCGAGCGCCCGCGGCGTCGGCTCCATGCCGCGCGAGGTGCGCACGAAGAGCTGATCGCCGAAGTACTCGCGCAGCCGTCCAAGCGCTGTGCTCACGCGCGGCTGGCTGACGCCGAGACGTTCGGCCGCGCGGCTGACGTTGCGGGTTTCCTCCATCGCAACGAGGTAAGGGATCAGGTTCAGGTCGAGTTCGGACATGCGGGCGGGGGCGGCGGGTGGAGTATCGTTTCAGCGTATAGACCATACCGCGTTAATCGCCCGGACGGATATTGGGGAAAGCGCCGAGGCCTATCTGGCGGCCTGCCATTCGCGCAGCGCATTGCGTACCTCTTCGATCACCTCGTCCCACTGGCCGAGTTCGCGTTGGCGGAAGAGTCGCATTGACGGGTACCACGGGGTGTCGGTTCTATCGACCATCCATCGCCAGTCTGCACAAGTGGGCAGGAGTACCCATACTGGCCGTCCGGCCGCACCGGCAAGATGCGCGACGGACGTGTCGACGGTGATGAGCAGGTCGAGCGTCTCAAGTATCGCGAGCGTGTCGGTGAAGTCCTGGATTGCCGGGCCGAGCGTATGCAAGTCGAATTCGTCCGCTAAGGCTTCGCTTTCGCACTCGCGGTCCCCTTTCTGGACCGAATACCAGCTTGTTCCCGGCAACGCGAAAAGCGGCTTCAGTGCGTCAAGGCGGATAGACCGGAAGCGGTCGAGCACATGGTGCGGTCCTCCTGCCCACACGACACCCATTCGCCTTGTCTTCGCATGTGCCGGACGTGTTGGAAGTGCATCAACGTGAGCGCGCCAATAGGCAAGCTTGTCTGGCGATGCGGCGATGTACCGCGTGGCGATGGGGAGCATCGACTGATTGAGTTTCATATGCTCGGGCATCTTTAGCATATGGCTCCAGTAGTCATAGGCGCCAGGCGGTACGGTGGTGAACACGGCTCGCACTCCCGCGATGCTGGCCGCTATGCCCGCGATGGGCTGACTAACCAGTACATCAACGATGGCTCCCTGCCTGTGCAGCCACTCGGCGAACCTGATGAACTGGATTTCATCGCCCCGGCCCTGTTCTCCGACAAGGAGAAACGTGCGTCCAGTCAGCGACTCCCCTCGCCATTGGGGAAAATTCAGCCGCACAAGTTGCCGGTCCATGCCGGGTAACTCATAAAACCACCGATAGTGCTGCCAGCCTTCATCGAGCTTTCCCAAACCGAGCAACGTGCCTGCGAGGTGGAAGTGCATATAAGGATTGTCGGGCAGAAGCCGGACAGCTTCCCTGCTGTACACCAGACTTTCAGCTACGTTGCCAAGCATCCCAAGCGCCCGCGCGGCATTGTGATGCAGCAACGGGTGTAGCGGGTCAAGCGCGAGTCCTTGTTTCGCCACGCTAACCGCATCGCTAAACCTGTCATTCTGATTGAGCAGGAAAGCTAAGGATTTAAGCGACTCGGCATGATCGGAAAAATGGGTTCTTAGCTGCGTGATGAATTCGTCGAGTTCACGGGTGCGATCGGTCTTTGCCAATGCCGCGACACGGTCTAACTGGTCTTGCAGGGTGGCTATAGAGGGCATGTTCTCGCCATAGTTTGACTTTGATGGACGCCCCGAATCCGAAACAGCGATCCGGGGTGTCGTTGTGCGGTGACAAGCTATTGCGTGAGAGTCGCGAGGAGGGTGACTCCGCTTAACTTGGTGTTTGCGCTAACAATGGCGTAGTAACTTCCGGGTGCCGGGTTGGCGATCGTGCAGGTGGCCGCGCCGCCTCTCACCATGATCGACTCGCAATCGGGGTGGAGCGATGAAGGCGTGCCGGCCCGAGTGTCCAGAAGCGCGGTTTGGCTGCTGGCTCCGGGCGACAGGGTAAAAGTCAGGCTTTTCACACCAGCAGGCACGACCAGATCGTAATTCTGCATCTCACCGTTTTTTGCCGAAATTGTCGTGGGAATGCCGGCGCTCAGATCGGTAAGTGTCGGGGGAAGGACCCGGAACGAACGCGTCAACTTGCTAACGGCGCCGGTGCTATCGGTAACCGTCAGGGTGATCGGATAAGTACCTGGGTAGTCATAGTTCGTCCAGGGATTGACCGATTGTGTCCGGACCATATCGGGGCCGCCGGTGCCTAAATTCCAGGCCCATGAACTGATGGGCGCACCGCGCGCCGTAGAGAGGTCCGTGCATGTCACCTGCATGATCGACGTGCTCTCCGTGCAAGTGAAATTTGCCGCCGCTGGAATTTTCCCCGACTTTGCGGCATTGACCGTGGCATTCGCATCCAGAATGCCGGGCCCGATGGGCTGATCCGGCTGGCCGTTAGGGAACGGCTGTACGTTCTGTGTGAGAAGGGTGCGCATTTCTGCCGGGGTCAATGGCCTCGGCGCCACCGACTGGGCCAGTGCAATGACGCCACTCACCATGGGCGCTGCCATCGAGGTGCCGCTCATATACGCATAGCCTTCGGTACCTGGGGTCGACGTTCCGTTGTTGTAGGTCGACCAGATCGAGTCCGCGGGGGCGGCAATATCCACGTTCAGCCCGAAGTTCGAGTCGACCCATCGCCATCCAATGCGATTGATGCCCCCGACATTGACCACATTACGGCAGTTGGCCGGCTCGAAATTCGACGCGTCACCGCTGTTGTTGCCGGCCGCCGCTACAACGACGGCCCCCCGGCTGACTGCGTAATCAATCGCGGTCTGAAAGGTGGTCTCGCAAGACCCGAGTCCACCAAGGCTCACGTTGATGACGCTGGCAGGGTTGGGGTTGTCGGGTACACCCGGAATACTTCCTCCGGCCGCCCATGTCATGCCGTCGGCGATATCCGATGTGTAGCCTTTCGCGCACGCGTTCAATACGCGAACCGGGACAATTTTGGCGGCTGGCGCAACACCTGCTATGCCCACGCCGTTATTCGTCAACGCGCCGGCGATGCCCGCGACGTGCGTGCCGTGCCAGACAACCTCGCAGGTTTCATTGATGCGCCCAGGATTGGTGCCGTTGCTACCGCGGTTGTTCGCGGTGAAGTCATATCCTGGAAGGATATGGGCGTTGAGGTCGCTGTGGCCGGTCACGCCGTTGTCGATCACGGCGATGACTGCCCCAGCGCCGTTAGCACTGTCGAAGGCGCCCTCGGCGCGTATTCCAACCATGGCGTTGCCGGGCTTCAGGTTTGAACTCAAGCCCCACTGATTGACGTACTCCGGGTCGTTTGGAACCATGGTGCCGGACATTTCCCTGTCGGGCTCGACGTATTCGACGTTCGGGTCCGATGCCATCGCACGCATGAATGCTTTGGCTTCATTGGCGTTGAGCTTGCGCTCGGTCGTCACCACGTCGGAGCCAATCCCCATGCGGCGAACATGGTGCGCCCGAGCGGGCAGGGCGCCGGCCAGCTTGTCGAGTTGCGACTGGGCCGATGAGGTTGAACCGCGTTCCGCGGTGCCGGTCTTGTATCTGACGATAAAGCGGTCGATGGACGTGTTGGAATCGATGCTGCTCGTATTCATCTTGAGCGACGTCGCCAGCGGGACGCTGGTTGCACTGGCAGCACTGGCCGCGGCCGCGACCTCCGCCGCGTTTTGCGCCGCTGGGGTGGCTTCGGCGGTCGTGGCGTTGTTGTCGCCGCCGCAGGCTGTGAGCGCCAGTGAAAGCGACAGGCAGGCAAGCACGCGACGTACGCTGGCTTTCGGCCCAATCAGGTTGCGGATCGAACGCTGTCTGCCTAAATCATTCCGTCCGTTGTGATGTCTCTTGGTTCGCATTATTTCTTCGTCTCTAAATATTATCCGAATAAAGATAATATTTATCCCGAATGAGATAAACAATCAGGCACTTCTTCTTTTCAATCAGAAGATTTACTCAGCGCGTGAGGCTTCCGACTCACTTGGCGTTTTAACGCCCCCCAGCCTGCAAACCCACCCAGAAAAGCGGATCATGGATATCCCCGCCTTGACAAGCTGAACGGCCGCCTTTCATAATGCGCCAGTGCGTTCGCTAAACGAATCACTGTTCATATAGCGAACAAATTGCGTGTTGACCCCTTCTGGTCTACGCGCCATGACAAGGACGTGGAGACCGTCCCGTGTGTTGTTCAACGCAGCTCGCCGGCAAGGCGAGCCGCTGCGGATCGAGCGGCACGGTGCGGTGCGTCCCAAAGGGAATTCGACATGATCAACAAGATTTTCGAGTCACTTCAGTCGGCCGTCGCCGACGTGCACGACGGCGCGACCGTCATGATCGGCGGCTTCGGCACGGCCGGCATGCCGTCCGAACTCATCGACGCGCTGATCGAACAGGGCGCGCGCGAGCTCACTATCGTCAACAACAATGCGGGCAATGGCGACATCGGCCTCGCTGCCTTGCTCAAGGCCAAGCGGGTGCGCAAGATCATCTGTTCGTTTCCGCGCCAGACCGATTCGTATGTGTTCGACGCGCTTTACCGCGCCGGCGAGATCGAGCTCGAGCTCGTGCCGCAAGGCAACCTGGCCGAGCGCATTCGCGCCGCCGGCGCCGGCATCGGCGGTTTCTTCACGCCCACCGGCTACGGCACGAAGCTCGCCGAGGGCAAGGAAACCCGCCTGATCGACGGCCGGCATTACGTGCTGGAGTCGCCGCTGCACGCCGACTTCGCACTCGTCAAGGCGTTCAAGGGCGATCGCTGGGGCAATCTGGTCTATCGCAAGACGGCGCGCAACTTCGGCCCGATCATGGCGAGCGCCGCGAAAACCGCGATCGTGCAGGTATCGAAAGTCGTGCCGCTCGGCGAGCTCGATCCCGAAGAGATCGTCACACCTGGCATCTTCGTGCAACGCGTGATCGAAGTGCCGCAGGCGACGCATCAAGCCGAACTTGCATCCGCGACTGCCGCCTGAGGAGACCCGACATGAAAAAACTGACCCGCGATGAAATGGCCAAGCGCGTCGCCCAGGACATCCCCGAAGGCGCGTATGTGAATCTCGGCATTGGCGTGCCGACGCTGGTGGCCAACCACCTCGCCGCCGATAAGGAAATCTTCCTGCACAGCGAAAACGGCCTGCTCGGTATGGGCCCGGCGCCCGCGAAAGGCGAAGAGGACGACGAACTGATCAATGCCGGCAAGCAGCACGTCACGCTGCTGACGGGCGGCGCTTACTTCCATCATGCGGACTCCTTTGCAATGATGCGCGGCGGCCATCTCGACTTTTGCGTGCTGGGCGCGTTCCAGGTGTCGGCCAAGGGCGATCTCGCGAACTGGCACACCGGCGCACCGGATGCGATTCCGGCAGTCGGCGGCGCAATGGATCTGGCCATCGGCGCGAAGCAGGTCTACGTGATGATGGAGCACCTGACCAAGCAGGGCGAAAGCAAGATCGCCGCGCAATGCAGCTACCCGGTGACGGGCGTGGCGTGCGTGGACCGCATCTACACGGATCTCGCCATGATCGACGTGACCGCCGATGGCCTCGTGGTGCGCGAGATTTTCTCGGACATCGACTTCGCCGAGCTGCACAAGCTGACGGGCGTTCCGCTGATCGACGGCACCCAGGCGGCGCGCGCCGCCTGATCCCGGCGCAGCGTTTGGCACAATGGTGTCTAATGTATCGGTCCGCGTGCCGAACACCGTGCCTGCTCCGCTTGCGCTGAGTCCGGCGCGGGCGGACCCTACCTTCTTCTCCGTTTTGCCAATTCCACCATGCTCGAAGCCAGCGCCCGTCTGACCGGTCTCCTCTGCGGCACGCAGCCAATGAACGATATCTGGTCGCCACGCGCGACGCTGCAGCGCATGCTCGATGTCGAAGCGGCGCTGGCGCGCGCATCGGCGGCGCACAACGTGATTCCGTCGTCGGCGGTGGCCGCGATCGAAGCCGCCTGTCAGGCGGATCAACTGGATGCCGAGGCCCTCGCGCAGGATGCCGCGCTCGGCGGCAATCTCGCCATTCCTCTGGTCAAGCAACTGACCGCACGCGTCAAGGCGGCGGACGCGGAAGCGTCGAAATACGTCCATTGGGGCGCGACGAGCCAGGACATCATCGATACCGCGACCGTCCTGCAACTGCGCGACAGCTTCGACCTGCTCGCCCCTCATCTGCAATCCACCTGCACGGCGCTCGCCGCGCTGGCGCGCAAGCATCGCGCCACGCCGATGATCGGCCGCACCTGGTTGCAGCAGGCGTTGCCCATCACGCTGGGTCTGAAGTTCGCGCAGTGGCTCGACGCCTTGCTGCGTCATCGCGAGCGGCTCGAGGCGTTGCGCCCGCGCGTGCTGGTGCTGCAGTTCGGCGGCGCGGCCGGTACGCTTGCAAGCTTGCGCGACGCAGCACCGGCGGTGACGCAGACGCTAGGCGCGGAACTGAAGCTGACGGTGCCCGCGGTGCCGTGGCACACGCAGCGCGATCGCATGGCCGAAACCGCCGCGTGGTTCGGCATGCTGATCGGCACGCTCGGCAAGATCGCCCGCGATATTTCCCTGCAGATGCAAACCGAACTCGGCGAACTGGCCGAACCGGCCGCGGCGGGCAAGGGCGGGTCGTCGACCATGCCGCACAAGCGCAATCCGGTCGGCTGCGCGGCCGTGCTGACCGCCGCGATGCGCGCGCCCGGCCTCGTCGCCACGGTGCTGTCGGGCATGGTGCAGGAACACGAGCGCGCGCTCGGCGGCTGGCAGGCCGAGTGGGACGCGCTGCCCGATCTCGCCCGGCTCGCCGGCGGCGCGCTCGCCAATATCGAACAGATCGCGAGCGGACTGAACGTCAATGTCGCGCGTCTCGCCGCGAACCTCGAGGTCACGCACGGCCTGATTCTCGGCGAATCGGTGATGCTTGCGCTCGGCGATAGCATCGGCCGGCTCGACGCGCATCATCTGGTTGAGCGCGCATCGAAAACGGCGGTGCAGTCGGGGCAAACGCTGTTCGACGTGCTGGCGGCCGATGCCGCAGTCACCCAACATCTTTCGGTCGAGCAATTGCGGCATCTGCTCGACCCGGCTCAATACGTCGGCCAGGCGCACGCCTATGTAGACGCCGTGCTGGCCCTTCATGACGAGCGCGCTGGCCGCGCCACCTCAGAGGAGTAACGGAATGCCCTACGCCGCAGTCAACGGCATCGAGCTTCACTATCGGATCGACGGCGATCGCCATGGACACGCACCGTGGATCGTGCTGTCGAATTCGCTCGGCAGCGACATGTCGATGTGGACGCCCCAGGTCGCCGCGTTGTCGAAGCAGTTTCGCGTCTTGCGATACGACACGCGCGGACACGGTCACTCGGAGGCGCCGAAAGGGCCCTACACGATCGAACAGTTGAGCGGCGACGTGCTGGGCCTGATGGATATGCTGAAGATCGCCACGGCGAATTTTTGCGGGTTGTCGATGGGTGGGCTGACCGGCGTTGCGCTCGCCGCGCGTCATGCGAACCGCTTCGAGCGCGTCGTGCTCTGCAACACGGCGGCGCGCATCGGTTCGCCGGAAGTGTGGGTGCCGCGTGCAGAACGGGCGCGTAAGGAAGGCATGCTGACGCTTTCGGAAGCAGTCCTGCCGCGCTGGTTCACCGGCGAGTTCATTGCCCGCCAGCCGTTGATGTTCTCGGTGATCCGAGACGTCTTCGTCCACACCGACAAGGAAGGCTACGCCAGCAACTGCGAAGCGATCGACGCCACCGACCTGCGTCCCGAAGCCCCCGGCATCAAGCTGCCGGCGCTGGTAATCAGCGGTACGCACGATCTGGCGGCAACGCCGGCACAGGGGAAGGAACTCGCCGCAGCGATTCCGGGTGCCCGCTATGTCGAACTGGACGCCTCGCATATTTCCAACATCGAGCAGGCGGAAACGTTTACGAAGACTATTCTCGACTTCCTCACGGAGCAGCAATGAACGACGACGAACGCTTTGAAGCAGGAATGAACGTGCGCCGTGCGGTGCTGGGCGACGCGCACGTCGACCGCTCGTTGGCCAACCGCACCGAGATCACCGAGGAATTCCAGAACTTCATCACCCGCTATGCGTGGGGCGAAATCTGGACGCGCGAGGGTTTGCCCCGTCACACGCGTAGCCTGCTGACCATCGGCCTGATGGTGGCGCTCAATCGCAGCGAAGAACTTGCCTTGCATCTGCGCGCGGCGAAGAACAATGGCGTGACGCGCGACGAGATCAAGGAAGTGCTGCTGCAGACTGCCATCTATTGCGGCGTGCCGGCTGCGAATTCGGCTTTCCATCTGGCCGACAAGCTGTTCCGCGAAGAGGACGCGGCGGGCAAAGCCCAAGCGTAGCAAGCGCGGCGCTTAGGCCGACGTACTCTCGCTCACGGTGCCGGGCTCCTCAACCGGCACCCGCGCCAGCACCGAGCGCAACACCGTCTCCTTGATGACCTCGCGCCAGTGCGCGAGGGCGGTCTTGTCCATCAGCGATTCGCCGAGAAACGCGCTAAGCGTGTACTGATTGGCGTTATAAAAATAGCCGAGCGAGGCGATCATGATGTACACGTCGCGCGCCGCGATGTTGTCGCGAAACACGCCCTTCGCCTTGCCCGCATCCAGCACCTTCTGCACTACGGAAATCGCGTAGCCGGAAATATCGCGCAGCTTCGACGATTTCTTCGCGTGCTTGCCCTGGTGCAGATTCTCGCTGGACAGCAGCGTGACGAACTCGGGGTGATCGAGGTAGTACTGCCAGACAAATTCGACGACTTGCTGCAAGCCGCGCACGGGGTCGTCGAAGTCCAGATCGAGCCGGCTTTCGGCTTCGTTGAACTGCGAGTAGATGGTCTCCAGCACCTCGACGAACAATTGCTCCTTGCTGCCGAAGTAGTAGTAAATCATCCGGTCGTGCGAGCGGGCCGCTTTCGAAATGCTCTCGACCCGGCCGCTCGCATAGCCTTGCTTGGCGAACACCTTGATAGCCGCTTTGAGAATCTTTGCGCGCGTATCCTGGGCCTGCTTCGCGCGGATGCCGGTGGCGCCCGTCTTGCGGGCGGCAGTTGGACTCATGGGCGGCCTCGTCTCTCTCTGTTAGCTTCTGGTGCATCTGCTCACAACACAGCGGGCCCGCGCTTTTTCGCTGCCGGCCCGCTGTCATGATACAACCGGGAGGTTGCCCGGCAAGCAGATATTTAATCGAACACCGGCGATTCGACCCCCAGAACCTTGTGAAGTTTGGTACTGGTTGTTGTGTACTGCATATGAATTTTCTTGTCCGGGAAAACATAGGGTGCTGCCCCGAACGCCGCTAGCGCCGCTTCATGAAAGCCGGACAGGATCAGCTTCTTCTTGCCTGGATAGGTATTGATGTCGCCCACCGCGAAGATGCCCGGCACGTTGGTTTCGAACTTCTCTGTGTCGACGCCAACCTGCTTGCGTTCGATCTCGAGGCCCCATTGTGCAATCGGCCCAAGTTGCGGCGACAGGCCGAAGAATACCAGCAGGTGATCGAGTTCGAGCGTGCGCGTCACGCCGTCGCCGCCTGTCACCTTGATGCGATGCAGCGCCTCGTGATTGTCTTCGAAGCCGCTCACCTGGCCGACGAGGCACTGCATGCGCAGGTCGTCGCAGAGCGCGCGCATTTTCGCCACCGAGGCGGGCGCGGCGCGGAACTCGTCGCGCCGATGCACGAGGATCACGCTTTGCGCGATGTCTACGAGATTGAGTGCCCAGTCCAGCGCGGAATCGCCGCCGCCGCAGATCACGATGTCCTTGTCGCGGAACAGCTCGGGGTCGCGCACCCGATAGAACAATTGCCGGCCGTGGTACTTGTCGATGCCGGCGACTTTCAGCGAACGCGGCTGGAACGAACCGACACCCGCAGCGATAAAGATAGTTTTCGTAATGAACTCGGTGCCTTTACTGGTGCGCACGAAAAAGCGCCGGTCTTCCAGACGCTCGACGATCTGCACTTCCTGCCCGAGGTGAAAGTTGGCGCCGAACGGCTCGATCTGCTTGAGCAGGTTGTCCGCGAGCTCCTGCCCGGTGCAGATCGGCACCGCAGGAATGTCGTAGATCGGCTTGTCCGGATACAGCTCGACGCATTGGCCGCCGACTACCGGCAGCGAATCGATGACATGCGCCTTGATTTCCAGCAGGCCCAGTTCGAACACCTGAAAGAGGCCGACCGGCCCTGCACCGACGATCAATGCGTCGGTTTCGATGGGCGATGGCGGTTCGGCGTGGGTGTCCGGCGTGTTGTGCGAGGCGGGGTGGTCAACAACTTCGTTCATGGGTCTCTCCTGCAATCGGTTGAGTGAGGAACAACGGGGGAACGATGAGCCGTGCGCAGCGCCTGGGGCGGCTGCGGCAGGGCGAAAGCGATGCGCCTCGCAGTGGAGGCAGGGGCATGAGCAGTGGCAGTGGCGGCGGTGCGGCGAGCGGCATGGCGTCCCTCAGCTCAGATAAGCTCGGCTCAGCGCTCGAGCAGCGACAGCTTGTCCGTGACGTCCTTCCATGCGTCGGCGTCAGGCAAGGGCACTTCACGTTTGTTGAGTACCGGAAACACGCCGGTCAACTCGGCATTCAGCGCGGTGAACGCCTGCTGGTCTGCAGGCAGGTCTTCTTCGGCGTAAATTGCATTGACGGGGCACTCGGCCACGCAAACCGCGCAGTCGATGCACTCGTCCGGGTCGATCACCAGCATGTTCGGGCCGGCGTGGAAGCAGTCCACCGGGCAGACGTCCACGCAGTCGGTATAGCGGCAGCGGATGCAGGCTTCTGTCACGACATGGGTCACGGCGAAACTCCTTCTGCATAGGACCGCGGCACGGGCAATGGCGCGCCGCAACATAACGAACAATCGGGAAAAGGCGTTGCGCAGTCTATTTTGATCGAGTAGATTTCAATCAAGTTTGGTGTAGTGGATACTACACGAACGGTGAGTGACCGCAACATTTTTCAAAATGAGAGTTGTTGGGTGTCACACGAATGTGCCTTGAAACAAGGGCTATTTCGTCAGCCGGGTAGGGCCGATTGTAATGTCGTCGTATGGGAACCCCACCATGACTGAACATACGAAGGTCGATTTCGGTGCAGACGGCGTCGATGGCGAAACCGCCTCGACGCCCGGTCCGACCGTGCTCGAAAAAGCGGCGCCCCGCAGCGAGCGGATGGCGAGCAACAAGATCGAATGCAATGCGTGTCCCGTGTTGTGCCAGATCTCCGAGGGCCGCACCGGCGCGTGCGACCGCTACGCGAACTCGGACGGGCGGCTGATCCGGGTTGATCCGGTGGTGTTCGTGTCGCGCACGCTCGCGGTGGGCGATGGCGCCGGGGAGGCGGCTGCGGTCGAATTTGGTGCATCGCCCGCGACGGGCGGCGACGCGGCGGTGGCCGCCCCCGCGGCGGCTGCGCAACAGGATCAGGCGCTGTTCGTCACTGGCGTGGGCG
This sequence comes from Paraburkholderia sp. GAS38, assembly GCF_050434965.1. Taxonomy (NCBI): domain Bacteria; kingdom Pseudomonadati; phylum Pseudomonadota; class Betaproteobacteria; order Burkholderiales; family Burkholderiaceae; genus Paraburkholderia; species Paraburkholderia sp. GAS38. Next base: position 94,354 of record NZ_JBNDJO010000007.1, read on the forward strand.
CGTCGTCCACCTATCCCGACTACAAGCCCGCGCCGTTCATCGTCTCTTCAAAGCTCGAAGGTGTCGACATGGTGACGGTCGTCACCGAGGGCATCTTCAGCTATTGCAGCTTCAAGGTGAAAATCGACACTGACCGCTTTCTCGGGCCCGAGCAGTCGAACGTGCGTTGCCAGGGCGAGATCGTCGGCCATGTGACGACGGCCGAATACGGCTCGCAGATGCTGAGCCTCGGCGGCGTGCATCATCTGACCGGCGGCAGCAAGAAAGAAGGCCGCGTGACCTGCGACATGATGCTCGCGCTCGGCAACAAGCAGGCGGTGGAGCTGACCATCGACGGCGGGGCGAGCCTCGTGATCCGCGCGGGCGCGGCGCCGATCGTGGACGGTGTCGAGGAACAGCGCATGCGGGTGGGTTGCGGCTCGGCCACCATCGGCATTTTCGCCAAACAATGGTTCGGGCATGTCGACGAAGTGGTAGTGGTCGACGATCACATCACCGGCGTGCTCACTGAGCATCAGGCGGGACGCTGCCTCGGCATGACGCGCTCAGGTCTGAAGATTCGCGGCCGCAAGTCGACGCCGGGCCGCTATTTTCAGGTCGCCAATCCCGGCACCGGTTGGGGCGGTACGGATATTCAGGACCCCCTGGCCATTATCGAAGGCTTCGATCCTGCCGTGGCGCGACCGGGCATGCGCTTGCTGATGGTGTCGACCACCGGGGAGCATGCGCAATGGTACGAACTGGACGCGGATCTGGTGCCGCGCATCGCAGAGATGCCTACAGATGTTTTGCGCACCGTGGAGCGGATCGGCGAAAACTGCGAGCCGTCGCTCGCGACGGTGCTGTTCCTGGGGGGCGCGGGCGGCAGCCTGCGCGCCGGTGCCACGGAGAATCCGGTCCTGCTGACGCGCGCCATCAAGCAGCGTCTGGTGAACGTGACTTGCGGCGGTGCGCCGGCCTACGTCTGGCCCGGTGGCGGCATCACGGTGATGGTCGATGTGACGCGCATGCCGGACCGCTCGTTCGGCACGGTGCCGACACCGGCGATCGTCGCGCCGATCGAATTCACCATGAGCTATGACGTCTACCGCGACCTGGGCGGTCACCTCGATGCGGTGCGTTCGCTCGAAAGCGTGCTGGCGAATGGACCGGATCACGTCGAAGGGGCACCGCTCGCACGCCGCACCCTGGCGCGTCACCCGGATAACCCATGGCCGCTCGGCATGCCGCCGATGCTGGGATGACGGCTATGAACGCGACCCGCGCCCAACTCGACGCCACCCGTTGGCACTTGCAGCACGGCCCGATCGATCTGATCATCGGCGCCGATGGCGAGGCAGCGGCCGTGCGCGACGCGCATGAGGCGTGCTGGCAGCGCTTCACCGGTGTGCTGAGCGAGCTGGTTGCGGAACTGCCAGGCCTGCGGCGAGCCGTGCAGCACGACGCGGTGCGCCGGCCCTGCGAGGGCCCTGTGGCGAACCGCATGTGGGACGCGTGCTATCCGCATCGGGCCCGCTACATCACGCCCATGGCTGCCGTTGCCGGCAGCGTTGCGGATGAGCTGATCGGAGCGTTCGCGCAGCCGGGTGTGGCGCGCGCCTTCATCAACAACGGGGGCGACATTGCGCTTTATCTGAGCGCGGGTCAGCAGTACCGTATTGGTGTATTCACCGACCTGGCCCAGTTCGACGGCGCGCACCTCGCCGGGGGCGTCCCGCTCGATGCGAACCTGACGCTCGATGCGGCCTCGCCGGTGCGTGGCGTCGCCACGAGTGGCTGGCGCGGCCGCAGTTTCAGTCTTGGCATTGCAGATAGCGTGACAGTGCTGGCGCGCAGCGCCGCCGCCGCCGATGCCGCCGCCACGATGATCGCCAACGCCGTCGATCTGAAGCACGCGGATATCGTCCGCCAGCCGGCCTCTGCGCTCAAGGACGACAGCGATCTAGGCGACCTGCTGGTGACCGTGGATGTGCCGCCGTTGCCGCAACCGCTGATCGATTTTGCGCTCTCGCGTGGGGTCCAGGAAGCGGCCCGTCTGCACGAACAAGGTTTGATTGAAGGTGCTGCGCTGTTTCTGCAGCGCAGCGTGCGAGTGGTCGGCATGGCCGGTCCGCACGCAGCGGCGCCGGCTGCCGGTGGCGGCCTGCGCCTGACCCGTGACGCCCATTACCCAACGGAGGCTCCGTGTTCGAAATACGCCGCGTGCTGACGCACGTCGAAGACATTTTTCACGAGTTCGGTCCGGCGCCCGCGCATCCCTTGCGCAAGGGCGCGATTGCCGCCGTGATGCGCAATCCGTTTGCGGGCCGCTATGAGGCCGACATCCAGCACGCCATGGAAGCGCTCAAGCCGATCGGCATCGATATGGCGCAACGGCTGCTGGCGGCGATGGCGGTCCCGCACGCGGCGATCGAAAGTTACGGCAAGGGCGCGATTGTCGGCTCGGCCGGCGAGCTCGAGCATGGCGCGTTGTGGCATGTGCCCGGCGGTTATGCGATGCGCGAATTGCTGGAAAAGAACGGCGTGCCGACCAATGCGATCGTGCCGTCCACCAAGAAGGTGGGGGCGCCATCCACGGCACTCGACGTGCCGATGACCCACGTCAACGCGAGCTATGTGCGCAGCCACTTCGACGCGATCGAAGTGCGCGTGCCGGGCGCGCCGGCCGCGGACGAGGTGGTCTATATCCTCGTGATGAGTACCGGACAGCGCGTGCATGCGCGCGTCGGCGGTCTCGCGAAAGAGGCCATCGCCGGCAAGGACGGCCTGCGCTAACCCGCAGCGGCGTCGAACGAAAACAGACCGAACGCAAACACAGCGAACCCATATATGGAGAGCGAAATGGCAATCAAGCTTCGCAAGCTGATCGTGCAGGTGGATGAAACACGCATTGAAATGGGTCAGACGATCGATCCGCCGGTACGCCGCGCGGTCGCCATCGCCGTCATCGAAAACCCCTATGCGGGCCGCTTCGAACCGAAACTGGATGCGCTGATCGACGCGGGTGAAGAACTCGGCGCGCTGCTCGGCAAGAAATGCGTCGAGGCGCTGGGCATCGCGCCGGGCGAGGCGCAAAGTTACGGCAAGGCGGCGATTGTCGGCGAAGCGGGCGAACTCGAACACGCGGCCGCGATCCTGCATCCGAAGCTCGGCGCGCCGTTGCGCGTCGCGGTGGAGAAGGGTGCGGCGCTGGTGCCGTCGGCGAAGAAGATGGGCACGCTCGGCACGGCGATCGACGTGCCGCTCGGCCATAAAGACGCCGCGTTCGTACGCAGTCATTTCGACGCCATCGAAGCCCGCGTCTCCGATGCGCCGCGCGCCAACGAGATTGTGGTGGCGGTGGCAGTGACGGCATCGGGCCGGCCGCTGCCGCGCATCGGCGGATTGCAGGTCAGCGAAATCAAAGGCGAAGATGGTTTGCGCTGAATAATTTCGCTGGTAGTGTCCTGCGCATTGGATGGATTGCACGCCGCTGAGGGTTACGATGTTTTCGAATCTGCTGGTACAACTGGTCAATGGACTCGCCGACGCGTCGACGCTGTTTCTCGTCGCCGCGGGGCTGTCCTTGATCTTCGGCGTCACGCGCATCGTCAACTTCGCGCACGGTTCGTTCTATATGTTCGGCATTTATGTGGCCTACAGCATTGCGAGCCGCTTCGGCCAGACGACGGGCGGCTTCTGGCTCTCGGTGCTGGCCGCGGCGCTGGTTGTCGCGGTGCTCGGCGCGCTGGTCGAAATGATCGTATTGCGGCGCATCTATCAGGCCCCCGAACTATTTCATCTGCTTGCGACCTTCGCGTTGGTCCTGATCTTCCGTGACGCCGCGCTCTGGTTGTGGGGCCCTGAGGAACTGTTCGGGCCGCGTGCGCCGCACCTGGCCGGCGCGGTCAATCTGCTCGGCCATGCGTTACCCACTTACGATATCGCGCTGATCGTGATCGGTCCGCTGGTGTTGCTGCTGCTCTGGTATGGCCTCACGCGCACGCGCTGGGGCACGCTGGTACGGGCGGCGACGCAGGATCGCGAGATGCTCGGCGCGCTGGGTATCAATCAGGCGTGGCTGTTCACTGGCGTGTTTTTTGTGGGCGCGTTTCTGGCGGGGCTGGGTGGCGCCTTGCAAGGGCCGCGCATGTCGGCGAATCTGTCGCTCGATCTGGAGACCATCGGCAATGCGTTCGTGGTGGTGGTGGTGGGCGGCATGGGGTCCATCCCCGGTGCGTTCGTCGCCGCGTTGTTGATCGCCGAGATCAAGGCGCTGTGTATCGGCATTGGACATATATCGATTGGCGGGATCGATTTTTCGCTGAGCCGCTTCACGCTGGTTGCGGAGTTTGTCGTGATGGCGATTGTTCTGGTGGTGCGGCCCTGGGGTTTGCTCGGTCGCGCGAGCGCGGCAGTGCGTGGCATGGCTGCACCGGACGCGCCGCTGCGGCCTGCAGGCAAGCGTCTGAAGTGGCTGGCGGCGGCCGCGCTGGTGGTACTGGTGCTGGCGCCGCTCGCGGCGAGCGCGTTTCCGTATATGCCCATCCTGCTGGTTGAAATCCTGATTGCGGTGTTGTTTGCGACCAGCCTGCACTTCATCATGGGACCGGGTGGCATGCATTCGTTCGGCCACGCCGCGTATTTTGGTCTCGGCGCGTATGGCGCCGCGCTCTTTCTCAAAGTCCTGAATTTGCCGATGGAAGCGGCGCTGTTGCTCGGGCCGTTGCTCGCGCTTGGCGGGGCGCTCGTGTTCGGCTGGTTCTGCGTGCGCCTGTCGGGCGTCTATCTGGCGATGCTGACGCTGGCGTTTGCGCAGATCGTCTGGTCCGTGGTGTTCCAGTGGGATGACGTGACCGGCGGCAGTAACGGCGTACTCGGATTGTGGCCGTCGAACTGGTTGTCCTCGCCGGTCGCTTATTACTACCTGACGCTTGCCTGTGTCGTGGTGTGTGTGTGGTTGCTGAGACGGATGTTGTTTTCGCCGCTCGGCTATGCCATGCGGGCTTCGCGCGATTCGGGCCTGCGTGCCGAGGCAATCGGCATCGACGTCAAGCGCGTGCAATGGGCGTCGTTTGTGATCGCGTCGGTGTTCTGCGGTTTCGCCGGTTCCCTGTACGCGTTTTCGAAGGGCACGATATCTCCCGAGGTCATCAGCGTGAGCCGTTCCGTCGACGGACTCGTGATGGTGCTGCTCGGCGGCTTGCAGACCCTGACCGGGCCGATCGTCGGCGCCGCGGTCTTCACGTGGCTGCAGGACACCGTCGCGCGTCAGACCGACTACTGGCAAGCGCTGCTCGGCTTCGCCATCCTGTTGCTGGTGATCGCGTTCCCGCAGGGCATCGTGGGCTTTATCCGCGACCGCTTCGGCGACGACGACCTCGGCGCGAAGAACGGTCATGCCGGCGGCGCGTCCGACGCGGAGCGCGGCGATGTGCCGTCCCCGTCACCCTCGCAAGCGGCCGCCATGAAGGAGGGTCTATGAGTCTCCTGCGCGTGTCGGGGCTGTCGAAATCGTTCGGTGGCCTGAAAGCCGTCGACGACGTGTCGTTCGATCTCGAAGCCGGTCAACTGCTCGCATTGCTGGGTCCGAACGGCGCGGGCAAATCGACCTGCTTCAACATGGTTAATGGGCAACTGCGGCCGTCGTCCGGTTCGATCCGGCTCGACGATCACGAACTCGTCGGCATGCGGCCGCGCGATATCTGGCGCCTCGGCGTGGGCCGTACGTTTCAGATCGCCGCGACCTTCAATTCGATGACGGTGCTGGAAAACGTGCAGATGGCGCTGGTGTCGCGCGAACGCAAACTGTTCGGCCTGTGGAAGCCGGCGGGCTCGTGGTACGCGGATGAGGCGTTCAGCCTGCTAGAACAGGTCGGCATGGGCGCCGACGCGCATCGTGCCTGTGGCGTGCTGGCCTACGGCGACGTCAAGCGCGTGGAACTCGCGATTGCCATGGCAAACCGTCCAAAGCTGCTGCTGATGGATGAGCCGACCGCGGGCATGGCGCCCAGGGAACGTAACGATCTGATGGCGCTGACCAAGCGCCTCGTCACCGAGCACAAGATCGGCGTGCTGTTTACCGAGCACAGCATGGACGTGGTGTTCGCCTACGCTGACCGCATGATCGTGCTGGCGCGCGGCAAGCTGATTGCCGAAGGCAGCGCCGAGACGATCCGCAACGACGCCCGCGTGCAGGAAGTGTATTTCGGCACCGGCAAGACGTTTCAGGCGCACGCTGCGCTGGACCATCAGGACGGCCACGCCGGCCATCAAGGGGCGTTGCAATGAGCGATCCGATGCTGAAAGTCTCCGGTCTCAATGCGTTCTATGGCCGCGCGCACATCCTGTTCGACGTCGGTCTCGAAGTGGGCCGCGGCGAAGTGGTGGCGCTGATGGGCCGCAACGGTGCGGGCAAATCCACCACGATGAAGGCGGTGATGGGTCTGCTGCCGCGCCGCCAGGGCGAAGTGCGGTTTCGCGGCGCGGACATTGCGGCGCTGCCGCCGTACCGCATCGCGCGCATGGGGATGGGCTTCGTGCCGGAAGACCGCCGCGTGTTCTCCGATCTCACGGTGATGGAGAATCTCGACGCGGGCCGTCAACCGCCGCGCGAAGGCGCGCCGCAATGGACCCCGGAGAAGCTGTTCCGGCTCTTCCCCAACCTCGGCGAAATGCCGAAGCGCCCCGGCGGCCAGATGAGCGGCGGCGAACAGCAGATGCTGACCGTCTCGCGCACGCTGATGGGCAACCCGTATCTGGTGCTGCTCGACGAACCCTCGGAGGGCGTGGCGCCGGTGATCGTCGAGCAGATGGCGAACATGATTCTCGAACTCAAGCGCGAAGGGCTGTCGATTCTGTTGTCCGAACAGAACCTGCACTTCGCCGAGCTGGTCAGCGACCGCGCGTATGTCCTCGAGAAAGGGCAGATCCGCTTTAGCGGCACGATCGGCGAACTCGCGAAGAACGAAACAGTCAGGCGCGCTTATCTGAGCGTCTGATTCCTGCGACGCGGTCCTGCGCCCAGCACCATGCGGGCGAACGGTTGCGTCGGGTAGTCGTTGCGAAAGGAGAAGCAGATGGCAGCAGAGACGTTGACAGGGTTGTCGGGCAAGGTCGTGATCACGAATATCGGCCTGTTGTTATCGGGCGATATCGATCAGCCGATTCTCGACGCCGACACGCTGGTGATCGACGACGGCGTGATCGTCGCCGTGGGCAAGGAGAAAGACTGCGACCTCGAAGGCGCGCGCACCACGGTCGATTGCAAAGGCACCACGGTCGCGCCTGGCCTGATCGATTCGCACGTGCATCCTGTCTTCGGCGACTGGACGCCGCGCCAGAACCAGATGGGCTGGATCGAATCGAACCTGAACGGCGGCGTGACGACGATGATCTCGGCCGGCGAAGTGCATTTGCCAGGACGTCCTAAGGATATCGTCGGCGTGAAGGCGCTGGCGATCACGGCGCAGCGCTCGTTCGAAGGCATGCGCGGAGCGGGTGTCGGCGGCGGCGTGAAAGTGCTGGCCGGTGCGCCTGTGATCGAAAAGGGCATGGTCGAAGAAGACTTCAAGGAATTGTCGGAAGCAGGCGTGAAGCTGCTGGGCGAAGTGGGTCTCGGCAGCGTGAAGGCGGGTGAAGAAGCAGGGCAGATGGTTGCCTGGGCGCGCAAGTACGGCATTCAAAGCACGATTCACACGGGCGGCCCGTCGATCCCCGGCTCGGGACTGATCGACAAGGACGTGGTGCTGGCGGCGGATGCGGACGTGATCGGCCACATCAACGGCGGCCATACGTCGTTGTCTTACCGCCATGTCTGCGATCTGTGCGAGCAATCCACGCGGGCGCTGGAAATCGTCCACAACGGTAATGAGCGCATCGCGTTGCTGACCGCGCGCCACGCCATCGAACTTAAATGTCCGCACCGGATCATTCTCGGCACGGACAGTCCGGCGGGGTCGGGCGTGCAACCGCTCGGCATTCTGCGCATGATCGCGTTGATCTCGAGTCTCGCCGACGTGCCCGCGGAAATCGCCTTCTGCTTTGCGACCGGCAACACCGCGCGACAACGCAATCTACGCCAGGGGCTGATCGAAGTGGGCCGTCCCGCGGACCTGGTGTTCATGGACCGCGCGCAGCACTCGGCGGGCAGCACGTTGCTCGAAAGCGTGCAGCTTGGCGATATACCGGGTGTGGGCATGGTGATGATCGACGGCCTGATCCGTTGCCGGCGCAGTCGCAATACGCCGCCTGCTACCGAAGTGCCGGTGGTCGTCTGAGCGCGCGCCGCCACCCGTCGACGCTGCGGCCATGAACCGTCCCGCCAACCTCACGCTCAACGTCAACGGCGCGACGCATGTCGTCAGCGCCGGCGTCGACACGCCGCTGCTGTATCTGCTGCGTAACGACCTGGCGCTGAACGGTCCGAAGTTCGGCTGCGGCCTGGGCGAGTGCGGCGCATGCACGGTGCTGCTCGACGGCATCCCGACGCGCTCCTGTGTGACGACCGCGAGAGTCGCGCTAGGGCATGAAGTCACCACACTCGAAGGATTGGGTACGCGGACTGCGCTGCATCCGGTGCAGCAGGCGTTCATCCTGGAACAGGCCGCGCAGTGCGGCTATTGCCTGAACGGCATGATCATGACCGCCAAAGCGTTGCTCGACCGCGACCCTCATCCCAGCGACGACACCATCCGCCGCGAACTGTCGCGCAACCTGTGTCGTTGCGGCACGCATGTCGAAATCCTGCGCGCCGTGCATCGCGCTGCCGAATTGCTGGCGGCGCGACGTGGCGAGCTTGAAGGAGAGCGCGTATGACCGGGCCGGACGTCAGTGTCGACCGTCAACCGCTCTCGCGCCAGCAACTCGAGGACGCGCAGAACGTGCTGATCGTCGTGCGGCTGCCGCAGGCGCCGGTCAAGCCGGCGATCGGGCAGCCGGGCTCGCGCTCGTCCTTCGTGCCGACCATGGCGGACGTGTTCCTGGTGGTGCGCGGCGACGGCAGCGTGCTGGCGTTCAATGGACACGTCGACCTGGGAACCGGCATCGGCACTGCGCTCGCGCAGATCGTCGCGGAAGAGCTGGATGTGCCGCTCACGCGCGTGTCGGTGGTGCTCGGGCATACCACCGAGGTGCCGAACCAGGGCCCGACGATTGCGAGCGCAACCATCCAGATTTCCGCCGTGCCGTTGCGTCTTGCCGCGGCGCAGGCGCGGCAATTTCTGGTGAAGGAGGCGGCCACCCGTTTTGGCGTCGTCGCCGATACGCTCGACGTGCACGACGGTATCGTGCATCGTCGCGGCGAGGATGGGGCACAGGCGGCGGCACAAGCGATGGCGCAAGGCATCGGCTACGGCGAGCTGATCGCCGGGCGGCGCATCGAACTGACGCTCTCGACGGATACGCCGGTCAAGCCGCCTGAGGCGTATCGGATTGTCGGCAAGAGCACGGCGCGCGTCGATATTCCCGCCAAAGCCACCGGCGAGCTGACCTTCGTGCACGACGTTCGTATGCCAGGGATGCTGCATGGCCGCGTGGTGCGTCCGCCTTATGCAGGCGTGGCGCAGGGCGATTTCATCGGCAACAGCCTGTTGCACGTCGATGAAGACTCGCTGCGCGACCTGCCTGGTATCGTCAAGGTGGTCGTGATCCGCGATTTTGTGGGCATCGTGGCGGAGCGCGAAGAGATCGCGCAACAGGCCGCCAAACGCCTCGACGTGCAGTGGAAACCGGTGGAGGGCTTACCGCCGCTCGAGACCAGCAGCGAGGTGGAGGCCGCTTTGCGTGCCAACCCCTCGAAGCGTCGCGATCTGGTGATCGAAGGCGACGTCGACGCCGCGCTCGCGCAGGCGGGCAATGCCCTTGACCGCACTTACGTGTGGCCGTTCCAGATGCATGCGTCGATCGGGCCGTCGTGTGCGGTGGCCGACTATCGCGACGGCGCGCTCAAGGTCTGGTCCGGCACCCAGAATCCGCATTCGCTGCGCGCGGATCTGGCGCTGCTGATGGCGCTGGACGAAGCGCGCATCGAAGTGGTGCGGATGGAGGCGGCGGGCTGCTACGGCCGCAACTGCGCCGACGACGTGGTCGCGGATGCGGCGCTGCTCTCGCGCGCAGTGGGCAAACCGGTGCGCGTGCAACTATCGCGCGAAGACGAACACGCCTGGGAACCGAAAGGCGCGGCGCAACTGATGGACGTACGCGGTGCAGTGGACGCGGACGGCCAGCTCACGGGCTACGATTTCGCCACCCGTTACCCGTCGAACGACGCGCCGACGCTCGCCTTGCTGCTGACCGGGACGACCGCGCCGCAGCCGCAGGTGTTCGAAATGGGCGACCGCACGGCGGTGCCGCCCTACGACTACCGGACCATGCGGATCGTCTGCGACGACACGCCGCCGATTGTCCGGGCCTCGTGGTTGCGCGGTGTTTCAGCTTTGCCGAATACGTTCGCGCACGAATCGTTCATCGACGAACTGGCTGAGCAGGCGGGTGTCGATCCTGTCGCGTTCCGCCTGCAGCACCTGACCGATCCGCGCGCAATCGATCTGGTCAAGGCGGTGGCGAACAAGGCCGGCTGGCAGCCGCGTAACGTCGCGCTAAAAGAGCAGGACGAGCCGGACCAGCAGGAAGGCGACATCGCACGCGGCAGAGGTTTTGCGTATGCGCGTTACGTGCACAGCAAATTCCCCGGTTTCGGCGCGGCATGGGCCGCCTGGGTGGCCGACATCGAAGTGAACCGCAAGAGCGGCGAGCTGGCCGTCACGCGCGTGGTGGTGGGCCAGGATACCGGCACGATGGTCAATCCGGACGGCGTGCGTCATCAGATCCACGGCAACGTGATCCAGGCGACGAGCCGCGCGTTGAAAGAGCGCGTGACGTTCGGCGACAACGCGGTCACGAGCCAGGAGTGGGGCGCCTATCCGATCCTGACGTTCCGCGAGGTGCCGGTCATCGAAGTGGTGATGATGCCGCGCCACGGGGAGCCGCCCATGGGCACCGGCGAATCGGCCTCGCTGCCGGGCGCGGCGGCGATTGCCAACGCGCTCTACGATGCGACCGGGGTGCGCTTTCGCCGCCCGCCGTTCACGCCGGAGGTGATCCGTGCGGCGCTCGCGGATGGTCCCGCGCAAGAGGCGGCGGCCGCGGCTGCCGCGCGCAGGAAAAAGCGCTGGCGTTTCGGTTTCCTTAGCGCTTTGGTCGCCGGCACCGCGGGCTGGCTCAGCATGGCTTCATTCGCTCCGCAGCCGATTGCACCGATCACGCCGCCGCTCGCCTCGGCGTTTGCCCCCGAGCTGATCGCGCGCGGCAAGCTGCTCGCCTCGCTCGGCGACTGCGCCGTCTGCCACACCGCGCACAACGGCGTGCCGAACGCGGGCGGCCTCGCGCTCGATACGCCGTTCGGCACCATCTACACGACCAACATCACGCCGGATGAGCAGACCGGCATCGGCAACTGGTCGTTCGAAGCGTTCGTGCGCGCCATGCGCCAGGGCATTCATCGCGACGGACGGCACCTGTACCCCGCGTTTCCGTACACGTCCTTCAAGAACGTCTCCGACGACGACCTGCAGGCGCTATACGCCTACCTGATGTCGCAAACGCCGGTACGCTCGCGGCCGCCGGAAACCAGGCTGGCGTTTCCGTTCGGCGTGCGGCCCATGATGGCCGCATGGAACAGCCTGTTTCTGAAGCGCAATACCTTCACGCAGGATGCGACGCAAACGGCGCAATGGAATCGCGGCGCGTATCTGGTCAACGGCCTGGGTCATTGCAGTGCCTGTCACACGCCGCGCAATGCAATGGGTGCCGAGAAAACCGGCGCGGCATTCCTCGGCGGCGGCATGGCCGAAGGCTGGGAAGCCCCCGCCTTGACGACGCTGTCCAACGCGCCGGTACCGTGGACCGAAAACGAATTGTTCAGCTACCTGCGCTTCGGTCATGCACCGCTGCATGGCGTGGCGGCCGGACCGATGGGGCCGGTCGTCAGCGAACTCGCGCATCTGCCCGACAGCGACATCCGCGCGATGGCGAACTATCTCGCCTCGCTCAATCCGGCCGGTCCGAATGCGAATCCGCAAGCGCTCGCACGCGAATATGAAGAGGCCAGCATGGCGACGCCGGTTGCCTCCGGTCTCGGCGCACGGCTCTTCGACGGCGCTTGCGCCGCGTGCCACCACACCGGCAGCGGGCCGCAACTGTTCGGCGCGCATCCGTCGCTGGCGCTCAACACGAACTTGCATAGCGGAATGCCCGACAACCTGATACGCGTCATTCTGGACGGCATCGGCTCGCCTGCGCGGCCCGAACTCGGTACGATGCCGGCGTACCGAGACAGTTTCAACGACGCCCAGGTGGCCGAACTGGTGTCGTACCTGCGTCAGCAGTTTGCGGGCGGCAAGCCCGCGTGGCAGGACGTCGAGGCGACGGTGGCGCGCATACGCGCGGCGCCGCGCGCTGACTGAGCGCTTCGATTTGCCTGGTAGCACATTCGCATTCCCGCAATCCCACTGATAACGGAGAAAGGCATGACCACACGCGCAGGATGGATCTCTTGTCTGACCGTCTCGTTGACGCTCTCGTTGACCGCTCTCGGGGCGGCGGCGCAAGAGACGATCAAGATTGGCGAAATCAACAGCTATAAGGCTCAACCGGCCTTTCTCGGCCCTTACAAGAACGGCTGGAATCTCGCGCTCGACGAGGTGAACGCATCGGGCGGCGTGCTCGGCAAGAAGCTCGAAGTCGTCTCGCGCGACGACAACGCCAACCCGGGTGACACGGTGCGCGTCGCGCAGGAACTGGTCACGGGCGAGGGCGTGCAGTTGCTGTTCGGCGGCTTCCTGTCGAACACGGGTCTCGCGCTCGCCGATTACGCCAAGCAGCGGCACGTGTTCTTCCTCGCCGCCGAACCGCTGACCGACAAGATCGTCTGGGCCGACGGCAACAAATACACCTACCGTCTGCGTCCTTCGACTTACATGCAGGTGGCGATGCTGGTGCCGGAAGCCCTCAAGCTGCATAAAAAGCGCTGGGCGCTGGTGTATCCGAACTACGAGTACGGCCAGTCGGCAGTGGCGACGTTCAAGCGCCTGATGCAGGCTGCGCAGCCTGACATCGAATTCGTCTCGGATCAGGCCTCGCCGCTCGGCAATCTCGATGCGGGTGCAGTGACCCAGGCCATCGCCGATGCGAAACCCGATGCAATCTTCAACGTGCTGTTCGGCGCGGATCTCGGCAAATTCGTGCGTCAGGGCAATACGACGGGTCTGTTCAAGGACCGCAGCGTGGTGTCGTTGCTGACGGGCGAGCCGGATTATCTGGACCCGCTTGGCGCCGAAGCGCCGACCGGCTGGATTGTCACGGGCTACCCGTGGTATTCGATCGATACGGCCGCCAACAAGAAGTTTGTCGATGCGTATCAGGCGAAGTATCACGACTATCCGCGTCTCGGCTCGGTGGTCGGTTATTCCGCGTTGATGTCGATTGCGGACGGGCTGAAGAAAGCCGGTTCCACCGATCCCGACAAACTTGCCGCCGCGTTCAAGGGCTTGAACGTCGATACGCCGTTTGGGCCGGTCACGTATCGCGCGCAGGACAACCAGTCGACCATGGGCGCTTATGTGGGCGTGACGGGTGTGAAGGACGGCAAGGGTGTAATGACGTCGTTCCACTATATCGACGGCGCGAGCGTGCAACCTTCGGACGCCGAAGTGAAGAAGCTGCGTCCTGCTGACTGACTGCCTCCGTCGAACCAGGCGCCGCCAGGGTTGGTCAATGGCGGCCGTAAAACCCTGGCCAGGGCGAAATCGTCATGATTTAGCCCTGGCCGCTCGCTATTCTTCCGCGTCGTGCTCGGCGACGAAGCGCCGCAAATACGCCAGCACTGCCGCCTCCGCCGCGCGATGATCGGCGCAGCTTTTCGACCCGGCGTTCTCTTCGTCGCCGAACAGCGTGGACGGCGCGTTGTGCACATCCACTTCCTGCCCCTCGCGAAACACGCGAATTTCGTGGACGTCCTCGGCATATTCGGCGATCCAGTGCACTCCCTCAATATGAGCGCCTGCGCGTAAGGTGGGTATCTTCATGCGGCTTCTCCCGGATGGCCGGACGGCCGTCAAGCCGGACACCAGGCGCCGGCCCTTGCTGTAACCATACGCCGTCCGCGCGAATGGCGCACCGGATTCGTGGGCTTTTTCGTAAGGCACAGGGGTTGCTGCATGAATGCAGGCCAACAACCCATTGGGAGGACTGTCATGCCAGTACAGAAAACCATCCACCGTGCCCAGGCCGACAAGCGCGCCGGCAAAGCCGCGAGCACCCAGGCCGGGGAGTTCGTCAAGGAAGAGGTCGACCGCGTGCGCGCCGGCAAGCATGGCGTGCGATCGGCCAGGCAGGCGATTGCCATCGGCTTGTCGAAGGCGCGCCGCGCCGGCGTCGATCTGAAGGCGCCGAAGAAGGGTACGACCAGCGAGGCGACCCGTAAAAAGGCGGCCAAAGATAGCGCGGCGGGTCAGCACAAAAGTGCTGCCAAAAGTACCAGCACCGAATCGAAGACGAAGCGCGCGCGTGCCGCCACCACGGCGCTCAAGCGCGAGAGCGGACAGGGTGCGTCGAGCGCGGCATTGTCGAGGCAGACGAAGACGGCTGCCGCTCGCCGGCCGGCCGCGAGCCGCTCAGCGGCGGCGAAGAAGGCGGCCAGTACCAAGGGCGCCGCCGGTCGATCGGCGGCGGCGAAAAAGGCCGCGCATACGCGGGCCGCGCGCTCGCATCATTGATGCATGCGTCGTGACGCTTTGAGGCGGGTGTCGAGGGCGGCGGTGCAATGCCGCCGCCCGTCATGCCGCACGCCGCTGATACGGACGTGCCGCGCGTAAACAATACGGAAGCCTTACCGTGAACCTCGGTGATTCCACACGTAGGGCTCACTTCACGCATTTCGCATGCGGCTTGGCACAGAGCCTTCGCCTCTCCACGAAAAGCCTTGTACTTTATTTTTTTGGTCATCTATAACCTGACCGATAGGACAGGATTAAAGGTGAAGTCGCGGCGTTGCCTGTGGGATGCGCAATGCATGGGTCGCATCCTGCCCGCCAAAACGGCGAGCATCGCTGCATTGCGTCATCTCAACATGCAGAGCCGTGCGCGGCTGCCAAGGCTGGACGCGGCGCACTTTGCGCTGCACTATACGGTGCACGGACGGGCACGCCGCCGCGACATGCCCGCTGGACCAACAAAAGAGACAAAGAGGAGGAAGATAGGTATGCGAAGTAAAGTCAGTCGTGCTGCACGTCCCCCATCCCACCCAATTTTCCTTCAACCGCGCTGTCAACCGCGCCGTCGTTCCGAACGGCTCGTACTGAACCCAAAGCGGGCCTGCTAGACGGCCCAAGCATCCCTACGCCACCGTGCTGGAGAGACCGGCCTCGTGCCGTCAGCCCGGCTGGCAACTCCCCCGATCATCCTCATTCCGATAGAGCGAGCACAACGTGGATATCGTACGTAGTCTGTGTGGCATTGCCTTGCTGTTGCTGATCGCCTTTGTGCTCTCGACCAATCGCAGCGGCATCCGTCTGCGCACGCTGATTCCCGCGCTGGCCGCCCAGGTGGCGATCGGCGCGCTGGTGCTGTTCGTGCCGCTCGGCAGCGCCGCCCTCGCCGCCGCTGCGCGCGGCGTCAATCATGTGCTGCAGATGGGCGACCGTGGCGTCTCGTTCATGTTCGGCGGTCTCGTCGACGACAAGATGTTCGCGCTGTTCGGCGGCGGTGGCTTTGTGTTCGCGCTGCGCGTGCTGCCCATGATCATCTTCGTCACCGCGCTGATCGCGGTGCTGTATCACATCGGCGTGATGAAGTGGATCATCGACGGTCTCGGCGTCGTGTTCGAAAAGCTGCTCGGCGTGAGCCGCGTCGAAGCGTGCTCCGCGGTGGCCACCATCTTTCTCGGCCAGAGCGAGATGCCGGCCTTCGTCAAACCGTTCGTCAAGCAGATGACCGGAGCCGAGTTGTTCGCCGTCATGTCGAGCGGCATGGCTTCGGTAGCGGGGTCGGTGCTGGCCGGTTACGCGGGCTTAGGCGTCAACCTGGAGTATCTGCTGGCCGCCTCGTTCATGGCGATTCCCGGTGGCCTGCTGTTCGCCAAGGTGATTTTCCCGACTACCGAGCCAAGCCGCGTCGTGCTGGAAGGACTCACGTTCGACGAACGGCGCTCGGCCAATGTGATCGAAGCGGCCGCGTCGGGTGCGGCCATCGGGCTGCGCATCGCCATCAATGTCGGCGCGATGCTGATCGCCTTCATCGGCCTGATCGCATTGCTGAATTCCACTGTCAGCGGCATTGCCGGCCTGTTCGGCCATCCGCAGATCACGCTGCAGAGTCTGCTTGGCTGGGTGTTTGCACCGCTGGCGTGGTTGATCGGCGTGCCCTGGCACGATGCGCCGCTCGCGGGTAACTTCATCGGCGAGAAGTTGATCCTCAACGAGTTCGTGGCGTATGTGGATCTGTCGCCGTACCTGAAGGGCGCGCAGTCGGTCGCGGCGGCCGGCCTGCAAGTGCTGGATCCGAAGACGCTGGCTATCGTCTCGTTTGCGCTGTGTGGATTTGCCAACTTCTCGTCGATCGCGATTCTTACGGGTGGCTTTAGCGCGGTGGCGGTGGAGCGACGCGCGGAAGTGGCGCGCTATGGCTTGCGCGTGGTCGCAGCGGCCACGCTGTCGAATCTGATGAGTGCGGCGATTGCCGGCATTTTCCTGTCGTTTCATTGAACGCGTTAAACGCATTGAGCGGCGAGAAGTGAAATGACGCTACGGTCTCCTACCTTGGGTTGGGTCGATCATCATGTCGTTGATACAGGAAATCATTCGCAGGAAGCGTGACCGGCAACCGTTGAGCCGCAGCGAGATCGCCGAGTTCGTGCAGGGCGTCGCTGACGGCGGCGTCACCGACGGCCAGGTCGCCGCGTTTGCGATGGCGGTGTACTTCAACGACATGAGCGTCGACGAGCGTGTCGCACTGACGCTCGCGCAACGCGACTCGGGTCAGGTGCTCGGCTGGCGCGACTTCGATCTGCCGGGGCCGTTGATCGACAAGCATTCGACAGGCGGCGTCGGCGATCTCACGTCGTTGCTGTTAGGCCCGCTGGTGGCCGCCTGCGGAGGCTTCGTGCCGATGATCTCCGGGCGCGGGCTCGGTCACACCGGCGGCACGCTCGACAAGCTCGCGGCCATACCCGGCTACAACGTAGTGCCTGAAACCGCGGCGTTCCAGCGTGTCGTGCGCGAGGTTGGGGTAGCGATCATCGGCCAGACGGCGCAGCTTGCGCCGGCGGACAAGCGGATCTACGCGATCCGCGACGTCACGGCGACGGTCGAGTCCGTGGCGATGATTACGGCGTCGATCCTCTCCAAGAAACTCGCGGCGGGACTCGCGAGCCTCACGATGGACGTCAAGGTCGGGTCGGGCGCTTTCATGCCGAACTACGAGAAATCGCTGGAACTGGCGAGAAGCATCGTCGACGTCGGCAACGGCGCCGGCATGAAGACCGTCGCCGTGCTGACCGACATGAACCAGCCGCTCGCCCCCTGCGCGGGTAACGCGCTGGAAGTCCGCTGTGCGATCGACTATCTCACCGGACGCCGTCGTCCGGCACGGCTGCACGAAGTCACGCTGACGCTCGCTTCGCAGATGCTCGTCACGGGCGGCCTCGCCGACGATCCCGCGCACGCCTATGTCAAACTGAACGCCGCGCTCGATTCGGGCGCGGCTGCCGAGCGTTTTGCGCGGATGGTGCGCGCGCTGGGCGGGCCATCTGATTTGATCGAGGCGTCTCAGCATCATCTAGGTGAGACGCCGGTTGTGCTTGAGGTCGCCGCACCGCATGCGGGTTACGTGACGCGGATCGATTGCCGGGCGCTCGGACTGACGGTGGTGGGGCTGGGCGGCGGCCGACGCCGTCCCGAAGACGGCATCGACTATCAGGCCGGTTTGACAGACCTCGTCGAACTCGGACAATACGTCGATGCGGGCGCAACGATTGCGCGGGTTCACGCACGCGGTCGATCCGCAGCGCAACACGCGGCCGCTGAGATCCAGGCCGCGTTCACCCTGGCCGCAACCGCAACGACGATGCCGCCCACCGTGTACGGCCTGATCGAGTGATCGAATGATCGCCTGGCGGAGCGAAGCACCGGTGGATTCCTGATTTTGATGGGGAGGAGTAGTGACACACGAACATCTGATAGACGAAGCCCGCAAAGCGCGTGAGCGTGCCTATGCGCCTTATTCGGGCTTTCTGGTGGGCGCGGCGCTCGAGACGAACGACGGCACGCTCTTTCACGGCTGCAACGTCGAGAACGCTTCATATGGCCTGTGCAATTGCGCCGAACGCACGGCGTTCTTCAGCGCGGTGGCAGCAGGTTATCGTCCGGGGCAGTTCAAGACGCTGGCCGTGATCGGCAACACCGACGGTCCCATCGCGCCGTGCGGCGCGTGCCGTCAGGTGATGATCGAACTGGGCTCGCCCAAACTCGAAGTCGTACTGAGCAACCTGGCGGGCAAGGTCGAGGTGACCAGCGCCGCCGCGCTATTGCCCGGCGCGTTTTATCTGGAGCCAGGCGGCGTGCCGGCTGCATAAGCACGCACGCCGCGCTGTCCTCCGCAAACAAGGTGAGTGCCCAATCATGCACAAGGTAATTTTCGACACGGACCCCGGCGTCGACGACTCGATGGCGCTGGTGTTCCAGACGCGTCATCCGGCGATCGAACTGATCGGCGTGACGTCCGTGTTCGGCAATGCGACGATCGAAACCACGACCCGTAACGCGGTCTATCTCGTCGAACGGTTTGCGGACCCTACGGTAGTCGTCGCACGTGGCGCAGGCAAACCGCTGCGCCGCGCGACCCCCGAACCGATTCCGCATATTCACGGACACAACGCCCTCGGCGACATCGCGCTGCCTGCGCTGGCCGACGGCGGCCGCGCCCGCCTCGATGCGCGCCCCGCGCATCGCTTCATCATCGACGAGATTCGCAAGCACCCGCACGAGATCAATCTCATCGCCGTGGGCCCGATGACCAATCTCGCGCGGGCCTTGCAGGAAGACCCCGAGATCCAGCAGCTGGTCAAGCAGGTCATTATCATGGGCGGCGCGTTCGGCATGAACGGCGTTTTGGGCAATGTCAGCCCGTGTGCAGAGGCGAATATCTCCGCAGACCCGGAGGCGGCCGATCAGGTTTTTGCCGCCGCGTGGAAGGTCACCGCGGTGGGGCTGGACGTGACGCAAAAGGCCATCATGGATACCGCCTACCTGGACCGTATCCGTCAGCACGGCGGCGAGGTGGGGCAGTTTGTCTGGGACGTGTCGCGTCTGTACGAGCAGTTCCACATCGACAGCTCGGGCGTCCATGGAATCTATGTGCACGATTCGTCGGCGGTCGCTTATCTGGTGGCGCCCGAGCTTTATCGGATCCGGCGTGGGGCGGTGCGGGTGGTGGTCGAAGGGCTGGCGGTCGGCCAGACCATCCAGAAGCCGGAGAACATGGGGGTGCCTGCGCCGGACTGGGACAACTCGAGCAAGCAGGACGTGTGTGTGGATGTCGACGTGGACGGTTTTTTGAAGCTCTACTTCGATACCATCGTCGGGACTGCTGCGTAAGTACGTCAGGCGGGCAGCGGCGCGACGCCGCTGCCCGATGGTGTCGTTACTGCACCGTGGCGAGCACGTCGCGCACGGTCTTGAAGATGTGCTGGATCTGCTCTTCGTTGACGATCAGCGGCGGCGAGAACGCGAGGATGTCGCCCGTGAAGCGGACCAGCACGCCCGCCTCGAAGCATTTGACGAACGCCTCATAGGCACGCGCGCCCGGTGCGCCGTCGCGCGGTTCGAGTTCGATTCCGGCAACCATGCCCAGATTGCGAATGTCCTTCACATGCTTCGCATCGCGCAGCGCGTGTGCGGCGCTCTCGAACGCCGGAGCGAGCGAAGCGGCACGGCCGAACAGATCTTCGCGGCGATACAGGTCGAGCGTGGCCACCGCAGCCGCAGCCGCAGCCGGGTGCGCCGAATACGTGTAGCCGTGGAACAGTTCGATCGCCCCTTGCGCGCCGGCATTCACGATGGTGTCGTGGATCGTGCGGCTCGCCGCCACCGCGCCCATCGGAATCGCGGCGTTGTTGATGGCCTTCGCCATGGTCAGCAGATCCGGCGTGACGCCGAAGTACTCGCTGGCCGTGGCCTTGCCCAGACGCCCAAAGCCGGTAATCACTTCGTCGAAAATCAGCAGGATGCCGTGCCTGGTGCAGATGTCGCGCAGCTTCTGCAGATACCCCTGCGGCGGGACCAGCACGCCGGTCGAGCCGGCGACCGGTTCGACGATCACCGCGGCGATCGTCGACGCGTCGTGCAGCGTGACAATACGCTCGAGCTCGTCGGCCAGATGCGCGCCCCAGGCGGGTTGGCCCTTCGAGAACGCGTTGTGTTCGAGGTTATGCGTGTGCGGCAGATGATCGACCGCCGGCAGCAGCGCGCCGGAGAAGGTCTTGCGATTCGGCGCAATGCCGCCGACCGAGATGCCGCCGAAGCCCACACCGTGATAGCCGCGTTCGCGACCGATCAGACGGGTACGCTGCCCTTCGCCGCGCGCACGGTGATAAGCCAGCGCGATTTTCAGCGCCGTATCCACCGATTCCGAACCCGAGTTCGTGAAGAAAATCCGGTCGAGGCCGGCCGGCATCAGCTCGGCCACCTTCGATGCCGCTTCGAACGCGAGCGGGTGGCCCATCTGGAAGGTCGGCGCGAAGTCGAGCGTGGAAAGCTGCTGGGTGATCGCGGCGACGATCTCGTCGCGGCTATGGCCCGCGTTCACGCACCAGAGACCGGCACAGGCGTCGAGCACCTCGCGCCCGTCCGTCGTGCGGTAGTACATGCCCTTGGCCGATTCCAGCAGGCGCGGCGCGGCCTTGAACTGGCGGTTGGCGGTGAAGGGCATCCAGAAAGACGACAGATCGTCGATGACAGGGCGCGAAGTCATGGTGTTCTCCTTGAAGTGATCCCCCAAGGAGACTTCCTTCCAACGGAGGAAGTCCCTGTGGGACGGGGCGTTGCGAAACTGTAGCGTCCGCGGTTAAATGGCGCACATAAACAGTTGATGCACTGCGCTGCTAACTGTGCAGGCGAAGTTGCTGCAACTGTGTTGGTCGTTTGAGTGTCCGGCACCTTGCCCCATGGGGCTCCCATCGCAACCTTGCGTCCCTCGCCATGATTGAACTTGAACTGGAACGCGACCGCCGCACCGCGCCCACCCTCGTCGAACAGCTCGTGCAGGGCTTTGCGCGCGCTATCGAGGCGCAGTCGCTGCGGGCCGGCGCGCTGCTGCCGTCGGTCCGGCAACTGGCGTCGAGCCAGGATCTGAGCACGTTCACCGTGACGGAGGCCTACAACCGTCTGGTTTCGATGGGGCTGGTGGTGGCCCGGCGCGGGTCGGGATACCGGGTGGCGGCGCGCGCCCAGGCCGCGCGCGCGAGCGCCACCGACTGGCAGCCGCCCAGCCTGACCGCCACCTGGCTGCTGTCCGACGTGTTCGCCGACCATTCGGTGCCGATCAAGGCGGGCGGCGGCTGGCTGCCGAACGAATGGATCAACGAAAGCGGTCTGCAGCATGCGCTGCGGGCGATGAGCCGGGTGCCGGGGCCGCGCATGGGCGATTACGGTCATCCGTATGGTTTTGCGCCGCTGCGCGAGCGGATTGCCGGCCAGCTCGACCGGTACGGCTTGCCGGTCGAGGTGTCGAACGTGCTGCTCACGCAGGGCGCGACCCAGGGGCTCGATCTGATCGTACGCACGCTGTTGCGCGCCGGGGATGTGGTGCTCGTCGAAGATCCCGGCTACTGCAACCTGCTGCAGATTCTCAAGCTGGCGGGGCTGGTGGTGTACGGCGTGCCGCGCACGCCGGCCGGCGTCGATACGGATGTGCTGGAGACGCTGGTGGCGACGCATCGGCCGAAGGCGATGTTCGTCAACACCACGCTGCAGAATCCGACCGGCGCCACCTTCGGCATGGCCGCCGCCTTCCGTCTGCTGCAGATCGCGGAACGGGCGCGCATGTGGGTGATCGAGGACGACGTGAGCCGCGAACTCGCGCCGCCGGGCGCGCCGCTGTTTGCCGCGCTGGAGGGCCTGCAGCGCGTGCTTTACGTGGGCGGCTTCTCGAAGACGGTCACACCCGGACTGCGCTGCGGCTATGTGGTGGCCGAGCGTGACGTGCTGCGCGAACTGGCGCGCACCAAGATGGCGGTGGGGCTGACTTCGTCGGAGACGATCGAGCGGATCGTCGACAAGGTGCTGCTCGAAGGGCGCTATGCGCGTCACGTGGAGGATGTGAACGAGCGGCTCAAGGCCGCGCATGCGGTGGTGGAAGAGCGGCTCGATGTGTTGGGGCTGGAGCTGTTTCACCGGCCGCGTGCGGGGCTGTTTCTGTGGGCGCGCTTGCCCATCGAGCCCGAGCGGGCCGGTGAGGTGGCGACGGCGGCGCTCGCGCATGGCATCTGGCTCGCACCGGGGTCGTACTTCAGGCCCGACGATGCGGCCAGCGCCTGGTTCCGCTTCAACGCGCCGTATTCGACTGACGATGCGTTGTGGCGGTTTATCGAGCGGGTGGGGGAAGCCGGCGGACGATGACACTCATGCCGGAGCCATCGCACAGCAACCCTACGGCCATGCGTCAACCCAACTGAATCAGTCCCATCGCGCTCGCTTTGACTGCGGCCTGAATCTTGTTAGTGGCTTCCAGTTTTGACAGCAGGTTGCCAATATGGAAATTAACGGTACGTTCGGAGATACCTAGAATTTTTCCGACCTCATAGGCGGTCTTTCCTTCTCCCGACCAGCACAACACCTCGCGCTCCCGTGCGGTCAACTGGACCTGTGATTCGGGTATCAGTTTGGGTAGAAGGAAATTACTCATCGTGACGTGCGACAGATTGGCTAGCCAGTTAATCGGTTGCGGTAGCCGATTGATTTCAGTTCTGCTCAATGTGTCCGCGTGCCGGGACATGGTCAACAACCCAAACACACCATTGGCCGACCAGTTCGATTGGGCGACACCTACCCTGAGGCCGAAGTCATGCGCATCGGCCCAAAACGGACGCGTCTCGGCCGCGATCAATTCGGACCAAACCATCAGGCGCGAATGTCGAGCGCCGGTCTTCACCGTTGGATCAATGCCTAAATAGTTGCTTTCCTGATAATGCTTCATCCAGCCTTCTGGGTAAGTCTCGAAGATTGCGATAGAAGGATTCGAAACGGGAATTGGCGTGCGTATGCCGTAGCAACAATATTCAAATCCGAGTTTTTTCGCGCATGATGTGATTCGCTCGAAAATCTGATATTCGTCTCCTGCGGAGGAGAATGTCTCGTAAATATCCAGAAAGGCAGGTTCCATTGCGATATCTCCATACCTGATTACGCATCCCGGCATAACTATTCTGGTCGGAGAGCTGTGCGAAGTAAATGGGGGATTAATTTTATTTTTTGAGACGTTGATTATAGAGATAGTGGTTACGTGCAGATGAAAGGGGTTTGGAGGAGTGAAATGGTATTTTGTGCGAATTTTCCTGCTTTGTGAGGGTGTTAGCAGTTGTCGGCAGGTTTGTCATTTTCCTTATTATTGATATGAATAACGTGGCATCGTTTCGACGCATTGGCCGCAAACGCCTGGAGCGATCACGATGCCCGACCCTGTAACCGATGACAGCTAGATGGGCATGTTCGCATGACTTAAATTGGGTTCACCGGCGGCGCGATTCCACTCGAGTCCGCTGCGACGGCACCGATACCTGCGAGGTGTCGTCCAGAAGTCGGATGAATGCTGGTTGGCTTCGATGGTCTGCAGAAACAAATCTCTCTGAAGGTTTAATCATGGATCAGCAAGGCAAATTCACACTTCCCGCAAATACGAATTTTGGCGTGTCGGCATTTACCAATTCGACGTTCGATCAGACCGTCAAAGTTCTCATCGATGGGCAGGTCAAGGCCACGTTTACGGGGCATGGCATGTCGAATAACCTCATTGGAAGCCAGGTATTGAATTCCGGAAAAGGTGCCGTTCAGGTAACCGTGGGTACCGGTTCTGGTGGCGCGACTCCATCCAGCCTGATTTCGGGGCGTGCAATTTTAGCCAATCGCGTTAATTTCGGAATGGTTGCGGCAGACGAAGGGAGTGATGGAGATTTCAATGACAGCATAATCGAGCTCAACTGGCCGTTGCGTTGATCACTCAATTATCAGATCTGATTGATTTAAAAAACGACTTTTAGGGATTTATTATGGCCAAGCAAGGTGTTTTTACTCTTCCTGCGAATATTAGTTTCGGTGTGACGGCGTATGCAAATTCCCAGTATACGGAGACGTTGACCGTCCTGGTCGATGGTGTGTCGAAAGGAACCTTCTCGGGAACCGGGGCCAATGAGGTGTCACTCGGTCATAAGGTTTTCAATTCCGGCAAGGGTGCGATTCAGGTGACCGTTAGCGCGCACGGCAGTGCGTCTGATCTGGTATCGACCCAGGTCGTCCTGGGCGGTAAAGCGAACTTTGCACTGCTGGCATCAGAGGACGGCGGCGACGGCGACTACAACGACTGCGTTGCCATCCTCAACTGGGCGATTGGCTGATAGTGTCGGCTGACTAAACGAGGTGGTCCGTAGCGGCGCAATCGCGCGGCAACCCTACGGACCACGATTCGCGGCTCGACGTTTAGCTCAACAGCCGCGCTGCAATCGGATACAGCGTCATCACGAGCAGCAGCGCCATTGCCACGTTGAAGATGTGCAGCCGCCTGGGGTCCGCGAGCACTTGCCGCATTGCCGTGCCGAAGCCGGCCCACAGCGAGATGCACGGAAAGCCGACCACGTAGAACACCACCGCCATCAACAGGACATTGCTGTTGAAGTTCTCGCTGACGTGAATGGTCGTGGCAGCGGTCAGCACCATCATCCACGCCTTCGGATTGACCCACTGGAAAGCGGCCGCTTCGTAAAACTTCATGGGCCGGCGCTCACCGTTGCGCAGTTTGACCTGACCCGAGGTGCCGATCTTCCACGCCAGATACAGCAGATACGCGACGCTGGCGATTTCCAGCACCGTGTACAGCACCGGAAAGCGCTGAAACGCCTCGCCAAGACCGAAGCCGACCGCCAGCATCAGCACCACCACGCCCGAGCTAATGCCGAACAGGTGCGGGAGCGTGCGGCGAAAACCGAAATTGACGCCCGAGGTGAGCAACATGGTGTTGTTCGGCCCCGGCGTGATGCTGGTGACGAGCGCGAACAGGATGCCGGCAGGCAGCGCGCTGAGGGATTCGAAGGACATCGGTGGCTCCGGTGACAATGCGTTTTAACGCAGTTTATCGACAGGAGCCGGTACAGTAACTGTACAGATTGGCGGGTGGGGTCCGGTACAGATCAGGCGGACGCGGTGCGCAGTTGCACCAGCTCTTCGGATATCAATTGACCCAGGGCCGCAATATCGCGTTCGGTCCGATCGGTCAGGGGCATGCCCATATTGAGCCGCAAGCAATGATTCAGGCTGCCGTCGGTGCAGAACAACTGGCCCGGCGCAAACGCGATGCCCAGCGCGAGCGCTTTGTGCAGTAAAGCCACGGTATCGAAACCGCGCGGCAGTTCGACCCACAGCCAATGCCCGCCCGAGACTTCATGGCTACAGGCTTCCGGCGGGAAGTGACGTTGCACGGCTGCCCGGTGCACCTTGGCATAGCCCGCCAGCGTCTGGCGCAGCCGTCGCAAGTGCGGCTCGAATAGTCCGCTAGCCATAAACGCGGCTAACGTGTGCTGAAACAGCGGCGCTGGCTCCGGGAAAAAATCCAGTTCCTTCCGCAGGTCTGTCACCGCGAAGCCTATCGACATGCCGGGACTGATCAGGTCGCTCAGGTTCGTGATGTAGTGCACCAGTCCGGCTTGATCGAATGCCTTGAAAGGCAACGGACGGCTCTTGCCGAAATACAGTTCGCCGTTCTGGTCGTCTTCAATCAGCGGCACGCCATGCTTCGCGAGCAAGCCGACTGTACGGCGCTTGGCGTTGTCGCTCATCAGCCCTCCGGTCGGATGCGAGAAGTTGGCCGAGAATACACATGCCGCCACGCTCTCCCGCTTCAGGACGAAATCGAGCGTGTCGGTGGACAGGCCGTGCTCTGGGTGCGCGGGTATCTCGAGCGCTTTCAGTCCCATTGCATCCAGGTCCCTTAACAGCCTCATCGAGGCCGGGGACGCAATGGCAACCGTATCGCCCGGTTTGGTTAGCACTCGCAGTAGCGCGCGGTGGGTGAATTTGCCGCCCGGCGTAACGGTGACGTCTTCGGCGCGCCAGTTGCAGCCCATCAATCGTCCCCGGCGCGCCAACTGTCCCGCGAGCGGCGATTGAGCGCACATGTCCCCCAAGGTAAAAAACGAGGGATTGCGACGAGCCTGGGCCGTCATGATGCGTTGCAGGGCCAGGACCGGATACAGATCCGGATCGATCACGGCAAACAGCATGGGCTGCTCGTGAACCTCCAGCCGGTCCAGTTCGCGCAGCAAGGCGCGTTGCGCCGGCAGCGCGGGCTGCGCGACGGCTTCCGGCCGAGGTTGCTGCGGCTGACCGATGCTTGCCTGGCGTTCTCGAACATAGAAGCCGGAACGCGGGCGTGCCGCGATCAGCCCCGCGTCTTCGAGCAGGTACAGCGCGTGGGTGATGGTGGCGCTACTTCCCTTGAAGCGCGAACACAAGGCGCGGATCGACGGCAACTTGTCGCCGGGGCGAAACGCACCGGAGCAGATCTCTTCGTGCAATTGGCTGGCAAGTTCGCCGTAACGAGTCGTCCGGTCCCACATCCGCGATCCACCTGTTTTCGAAACGCCACAATATAAGCAATTCTAACAGTGCGCCCTGGGCCTGTGAGGTCGGGCATCGCCCCTGTATCGATCCACCGAGGGATACAGATTGCAAAACGGATGCAGTGTCCCGATTCAGATTGCGATGCCTGGTTCTATCGCGCGGCGTTGCCCATGCGCAAAATGATCCCACGCTACCTTCCAGGGATATTCACCATGAACCAGCCGCAATTATGTTCAAACCGGGGTCATGTCGTAGTGGAGCATCCGGCCACAGTGCGTTCTTATCCGGCGCCCCCATTCTGGCAACGGATAGGGCATCTCTGGCGGAGTCAATGGCAATCGCCGGCAAACCGGGATGATGCACGACAGAAGGCTTCGATTCAGGAGCGCCTCGAGCAGGCGGCCCGATTGCAGCGCCTGATACGGCACCTCTGGCGCTAGTGCGCGGCGCGCGAGAACCCTTGCCGGATTCGGGTACGACTATCGACTCATCGCCTTGACTCTATGCTCTCCGAACTTGAAGAAACGACGCCGGCGATCGTGCTTGGCGGAAAGATTCGTGCGTTACGGCAGAGGTTAAAACGCACGCTCGACTACACGGCGGCCGCCGCGGGGATTTCGAAGCCCTTTCTCTCGCAGGTTGAGCGAGGGCTGGCCAAACCGTCGATCGCGTCGCTGAACGGGATCGCCCGCGCGCTCGGGGTCGCCGCGCAGTACTTCGTGGATACGCCGCGTGATCGGCAGCCGGTATGTCGCAGCGATCAGTTGAAGTTCTTCAGGTTTGCGGAGTCGGAGAACCTGTTTGCGCAACTCACGCGGGCATCGCCGCACCAACAACTCGAGGTGATTCTCGTCAGGTTCCCGCCCGGGCAAAGGCAGCCGACCGACATGCCCACGAGTGCCGCAGAAGAGTTTCTGTACGTGATATCCGGCGAGGTGTCGCTGACGTTGGAGCGCGAGACCTTTGTCTTGCAAGCCGGAGACAGTGCACATTACCCGGCTACGCTGCCGCATCAATGGAACAATAACCAGCGCATGGAGGCGCTCGCCCTTTGGGTCGGCACACCGAAGTTACTTTAGGGGTCCTGAGGTGACCAGATACTGGGAACCGGGCTGCGAATCAACTATGCCTTGCCGGTGTCCGCGCAACCGCAGCCGGCGTGATGCGCATGGCCGGCGTTGCTGTCGTCCCATGCCGAACCCAGGATGATCTGGCAGAAATTCAGGCGCTTGTACGTCGGGTCGCGAAGCTCGAGCACGTCGGCCTTGACGTTGCCGAAGGTCGTTTCGGGCTTCCGGATCGTGCCCTGTGCGAAGGCGTCGATGATGTCGTTTTTGAAGGTCTGCTCGCGCGGATGGGCGGCCACGACCTGGATCCGTTGTTCTTCGCTGAACTCGTGATACGTGAGGCCCAGCACGTCCATCTCGACGCCCGCGGTCACCAGTGCGACCACCGGCTTCATGTGTTCGGGCACACCTGGCGTCGTATGCAGCGCAATGGAGGCCCAGACCTGTTCGATGTCGTATTCGTTCGCGCCGTACTGCTTGAGGAAGTCGCGCGCGGCGTTCGCACCATCCACCTCGAAGCGGTCGGTCTTGCTGCTGTACGCCTCGATCAGACCCATGTCATGGAACATGGCGCCCACATAGAGCAGTTCCGGATCGAACTTGAGCTGTTTGCGCTCGCCGGCCAGCGCACCGAACAGGAACACGCGGCGCGAATGGTTGTAGAGCAGGTCCGGTTCGGTGTCGCGTACCAGTTCAGTGGCGGCACGCGCCATGATGCTATCGGGAATCTTGATGCCGGCGATGGTGGTAGTCATACGATATTCCTTGAGGGTAAGAGACGAAACAGTCATGGGCGAGCGCCGCAGCCGTGCGTCGACAGGCTGCTTCATGGCGTCCATCCAGGCGCGTGTTGTTAGAGACCAGTATTGGCCAACGCCCCTTGACGGGCAACGACGAGGGACCGTGCAACACTGCCAGGCGCACGGCGTTTTCTGCCGCGGCGGCAGATAGGGACCCGCTATGGAGATGATTGGCTGTTCGAGCCGGCGGAGAACCGGCAGACGGCCGAATGAGCGGCCGTCGCCTCAGAAGCCGTAGAGCACGGCTGGACGGGTCGCGAGAATCCGCGGCTTCAGCGCATCTCGACTTGTCGCAGGACCGCCGCGCAGGCGGTTTCAATGGTGCGCTTACGTGCGCTTAAGTACGCCCGCAGCGCTCGAGTACGCTTGCGAATGCTGCTACCGCATGCTCGATGTCCGAGTCGTCGATATGACGATGCATCACGCAGCGCAGCATCCGCTCGCCCCACGGCCGCGTCAGCACGCCTAGCGCGCTCAGGGCATCGACCCACTGATGGCTCGTCATCCCCGTCTCGCCGATCTTCACCTGGACGATATTGGTTTGCGGCTCGCTGGCCTGCAGCGAGGCGCCGAGGCCGTTCAGACTTTCGCTCAGCTTGCGCGCCCGGGCATGGTCTTCGGTAAGACGCGCGCTCATCGTCTGCAATGCTTCGAGACCGGCTGCTGCGACGATCCCTGCCTGACGCTGGGTGCCGCCCAGCATCTTGCGGTACGAACGGGCCGTCGCGATGACGCTGCGACTGGCCGCGAGGACCGCGCCGACCGGCGCGCTCAGTCCCTTGGACAGGCATAACGACACCGACTCCGCATGTCCGGCGAGTGTCGTGGCCGGCACGCCGAGCGCCACGGCGGCATTCATCAGACGCGCGCCGTCGATATGGACCGGCACGCCGGCCTGCATGGCGAGCGCATGCACGTCGCGCATGTGCGAAGGCGGCAGGATGGCGCCGCCGGCGTTGTTGTGCGAGGTCTCCATCGCGATCAGGCCGACACCGAGCCGGTACGCACCGGGACGGATGGCGGCGGCGAGCCGGTCCAGATCCATGGCTCCCGACTGGCCTTCGACCGGGGTGTAGGCGAGACCGGCGAGCAAGGAGCCGCCGCGTTCGGTGGTGTACATGTGCGAGTTGGCTTCGAGCACCACCTGTTCATGCCGTTGTGCATGCGACAGCACGGCCAGCAGGTTTGCCATCGTACAGGTCGGCACATACAGCCCGGCTTCCTTGCCGAGCCGCGCCGCAACGGCTTCTTCGAGCTCGCGCACCGAGGGATCGCCGTCGAGGCCGTCGTCGCCAATCGGCGCGTTCTGCATGCGCTCGTACATCGCGCGGGTAGGGCGGGTCACCGTGTCGCTGCGCAGATCGATCAGGTGCGCGTGACTGGATTCGGAAAGGGGGAAGTCCTGCATGTTGGCTCTGAAAGAGTTAGTGGTGAAGAATCTTCGACAGGAAATGGCGGGACCGCTCGGTGCGTCCGGCCGTGTTGCCGAAAAAGTCCGCTTTGTCGCAGTCCTCGAGGATGCGGCCGCCGTCCATGAAGATCACCCGGTCGGCGACGCGTTGCGCGAAACCCATTTCGTGCGTCACGACCATCATCGTCATGCCGTCGCGCGCGAGATCGGTCATGACGTCGAGCACTTCGTTGACCATCTCGGGATCGAGCGCGGAAGTGGGCTCGTCGAACAGCATCACGATCGGATCCATCGACAACGCGCGCGCAATCGCGACGCGCTGTTGCTGACCGCCGGACAAGGCAGCCGGGAACTTATGCTTGTGCGCCGCGAGGCCGACACGCTGCAGCAATTGCATCGCGCGTTCCTGGGCCGTGTCGCGATTGCGCTTGAGCACCTTTATCTGCCCAAGGCACAGATTGTCGAGCACGCTCAGATGCGGAAACAGTTCGAAGCCCTGAAAGACCATGCCCGCCCTTGAGCGGATCTTGCCGAGATTGGCCCGTGCGCCGGTGACGTCCATGTTGTCGATCCGGATCTCGCCTTGCTGAACGGCTTCGAGGCCGTTCACGGTTTTGATGAGCGTTGACTTCCCGGAACCGGATGGCCCACACACCACCACGACCTCGCCCTTGGCGACCCGCGTGTTGCACTCGGTGAGTACCTGGAAGGCGCCATACCACTTGCTGACGTTGTCGATCTGGATCATAAGAGGAGAGAGGGGGCGTTAATGGGCCTGCAGTGCGCCGTCGAAGCGTTTGACGAGACGCGATGCACCGAAGCAGATGACGAAGTAGACGGCGGCCGCGAACACGTACATCGGCACGGTGCTGCCGTCGCGGTTGGCGACGTCGGAGGCGGCGCCGAAGAAATCGGTCATGGAGAGCACGTAGACGAGCGAGGTGTCCTGGAAGAGCGTGATCACGCGGGTGAGCAGTGCGGGTGTCATGTTGCGTAGCGCCTGCGGCAACACGATGCTGACCATGGTCTGCGCGTAGGTGAGTCCGAGCGCGGCGCCTGCGTTCATCTGCCCCGTGGGCACCGACGCGATGCCGGCCCGCATGATCTCGCAGAAATACGCGGACTCGAATAGCGTGAAGGTGATCACGGCGGAACGGTAGGGGCCGACTTCGATGGGTGAATTCGCACCGGTCAGCCACGCGCCGACGTAGGGCGCAAGAAAGTAGAACCAGAAGATCACCAGCAGCAGCGGCACCGAACGCATGCCGTTCACGTAGAGCGTGGCCGGCACCGACAGCAGCCGCGAGGGCGACATGCGGCACAGCGCGAGCAGGGTGCCGAGCACAAGACCGAGGACGGCGGAGAGTGCGGTCAGCGTCAGCGAGAACGTCATGCCGACCTTGAACAGGTACGGTAACGACGTCACGAGTTGATGGATGCCTGAAGCGGTCATCGTAGCGGCCCTCAGGGTTGTTCGGCTTCGGCGATCGCCAGCGCACCGGGCGCCGCACTCGAACCGGAGATCGGCACGGCGGATTTGCGCTCGAGCCGCGCGAGGCTATACACCACGACGGTATTGATCGCGAAGTAGACGATCGTGGCGGCGCTGAACGCTTCGAAGATATGGAAACTGAACTCCTGCATGGAGCGGGCCGCACCGGTGAGTTCGACGAGGCCGATCGTCATGGCCACCGACGAGTACTTGATCGTCGCCATGAATTCCGACGTCAGCGGCGGCACGACAATCCGGAACGCTTGCGGCAGGATCACGAAGCGATACGCCTGAAACGTGGTGAGGCCCAGCGCGACCGCGGCCTGCCGCTGGCCTGTGCGCAGCGAACGGATGCCGGAACGCAGCGTCTCGGCGATGCGCGCGGTGCCGTAGAAGCCGAGGCACAGCAGCGCGGGGAAGAATTGCCCCCACGGTTGCTGCATCTGCTTGATGGCGGTGCCGAGACTTTTCGGCAGCAGTTCAGGCAGCACGTAGTACCACAGGAACATCTGCACGAGCAGCGGCACGTTGCGGAACAGTTCGACGTAGGTGGTGGCTGCGAGACGGGCGGGCTTCGACTCGACCGTACGAAACACGCCGACCACCGAACCCAGCAGCAGCGAGAACGCGTAGGCGCACAACGACAACGCAATCGTCCATCCCGCGCCGATCAGCAGCGTTTGCAGATACGTGTGCACGCCGTCGGGCGACAGATCGTTGAAACTGGCCCAGCTCCATTGGTATTTCATGGTCGTCGCATGGTCGGAATCGGTGGATAGGGCGTGCCGGCGCAGCGAGGGTCACTGATAGACGGTGGGGTCGCCCGAGTCGGACGGATGCTCGAATGCGTGCTTCAGTTCCGCGCTCATCGGGTACTTGAGGTTGATGTTGGCCGGCGGCACCGGCGAGTTGAACCACTTGTCGTAGATCGCGTAGATCTGCTTGCTCTTGATGAGGTCGAGCACCGCGCCGTCCACGGCCTGCTTGAAGCGCGGATCGTCCTTCGGCTCGACGATGCCGTACGGCGCGACCATCATCGGCTTGGTGCCGATCACGTAGTCCTGCGCCTGGCCCGAGGTGGCGACGAGGCCATAGGCGATGCCGTCGTCGGTGGACACCGCTGCCGCGCGTCCGGTCTTCACCGAGAGGAACGAAGACGCGGCGTCGTTCACCGGCAGCACGGCGATATTCAGGTGCTGCTGGTTGCTGATCTGCTGGATCACCTGAAAGTCGAGTCCGCCCGCCAGGCTCGAGATGGTCTTGCCGCTGAATGCGGCCGGGTCGTTGGCATTCAGTCCGCTGTCCTTGCGCGCCAGCAACACCACCTTCGCGACGAAGGTGGTCGGCGAGAAGGAGACGAACTTGTGCCGCTCGATCGTATTGGTTGTGTTGCCGCATTCCAGATCGATGGTGCCGTTCGTCAGCAACGGCAAGCGCGTGGCCGAGGTCACCGGCACATAGCGGATGTTCAGCGTCGGCATGCCGAGGGCCGTTTTGAGGTGGTCGGCAATGTGCTGGCAGATTTCGACTGAATAACCCACGGGTTTCTGCTCGTTGTCGAGGTAGGCGAACGGCAGCGACGACGTCGGATAGCCGAGCGAGATGGTGCCGCTCTGTTTGATCCGGTCGAGCCGGCTCGACGTGTCCGCGTGCGCGCCGGCTACCAGACCGAACCCGGCAATCAAGGCAGCCGTCGTCAACAACGAGAGGGGTTTCATATCCGTGGTGTTCCTGGATCAAGGGCGCACCCGCCTCGCGGGCCGCATTGCAAACGTGAATGGAGTGGCATCGCTGCATGCCGACGGCCTCAATATGAGTCGCCATTATGCTAAAGTCCAATACCTGTCTAGCATCCTTCAATACAGAATTGATATGCCAAAATTGAAGCTGGGCGTGCGCCATGTGGAAGCGTTTCGCGCTGTGATGTCGACGAGTTCGATGACCGTCGCGGCGCGGGCCATGCATACCTCGCAGCCGCAGATCAGCCGGTTGATCTCGCAGTTGGAGGCCATCACCCAGTTCTCGCTGTTCGAGCGCAACGGCAGCCGCCTGAGTCCGACCCAGGACGGCTTGCGCTTTTACCGCGAAGTCGAGAAGACCTTTGCCGGTCTTGCCGAGCTCGAATCAGTGGCCGAGAATATCCGCTCGTTCAGCGCCGCGCGTCTTGGCGTGGCGGCGATGCCGCGGCTTGCGGGCGATCTGCTGGTCAAGATCGTGGCGCAATTTCACGCGGCCCATCCGGACGTGCTGGTGTCGATTCATTCGGGTAACGCAGTGAACGTCAAAGACTGGATCCGCTCCGGCTTTTGCGACACCGGGCTGGCATTGCTGACGGGGGATGCGCCGGGGATTCGCGTCGAACGGATCTCCACGCTGCAATGCGTCGCCGTGCTGCCGGCCGGACATCCGCTGTGCCGGTTTCGCAAGCTGAAGCCGTCGCACTTCGACAATCAGCCCTTCATCTCGCCGACCGGCGAGAGCCTGCTGCGCTCGACGATTGACGACGTGTTCGCCGCCGAGCACGTCAAGCGGCAGATCGTGGCCGAGGCCAGCCTGGGTTCTTCGGTGTGTGCAATGGTGCGGGCGGGAATCGGCGTGAGTCTGGTGAACATGCTGGCCGCGCGCGACGAGCAACTGAATGGAGGGATCGAGTTGCGTCCGTTCAGCGTGGAGATTCCCACTGAAGTGGCGTTGCTGTACCCGCCGTATCAGGCGCAGACGCGTCTGGTCGACGCGTTCGCAAAGATCGCACGGCCGATTATTCGCGACGAAATGGCCGATCTGAAGAAAACGCCTGCTTGAGGCTGGTGCGCAAACCCGTCTCTGTGCTGTGCGTCAGGCGCTGTCCCGCTCGATCAGGCTGAACCCCACGTCGACCATTTGCTCGTTGCCGGCACGGTTTTCAATGCGCTCGACGAGCATCGTCGCCGCGAGCGAGCCGATACGGGTGCCGTCGATTCGCATGGTGGACAGTGGCGGCGTCGTGTCCTTCGCAAAGTTCAGATCGCCGTAGCCGATCACGCGCAAGCGGCCAGGCACCGCTACGCCCTGGCAATCCGCTTCCATCAACACGCCCAGCGCCAGACTATCCGCGCCGCAAAATACGGCGTCGATATCGGCATTCGTCTCTAGCAGGCCCCTCAACGCACGTCGACCGTCGCCCAGATTCGCGGGCGACTCGACCGTCACCACGGGAATCGCAGCGCTGGTTTTCGCGCCGCCGAACGCTTCGAGGAACGCCTTGGTACGAGCCTGCGCGCGCCGGTCGCTCGGCGTGACGACAGCGGGGCGCCGCACGCCGCGCTTCTTCAGGAACTTCGCCGCGGCCTTGCCAACCTGTTCATGCGAGAAGCCGACTAGCATGTCGATCGGTTCACTGGTCAGGTCCCATGTCTCGACCACAGGGATGCCGCTTGCCTGCAGTTTTTGTCTCGCGCTCTGCGAGTGGACGACGCCAGTCAACACGATGCCGGCGGGCCGGCGACCGATCACCGCATCGAGCAGGGCGTCCTCACGCGACTCGTCGTATCCGCTTTGCCCAATCAGCAACTGATAGCCCGACGCGGCAAGCTGGGTGGTCAGAGCCTCGACGGTTTCCTGAAACACACTGCCGGCCATGGCGGGGATCAAGGCGACGATCAGATCGCTGCGAGTCGACGCCAGCGACCCTGCGATCAGGTCCGGGGTATACCCGGTTTGCCGCACGGCGGCCTGGATACGTTCCAGCGTTTCTACCGAGACCAGTTCCGGCGTATTCAGCGCGCGAGAAACGGTCACCTTCGTCACGCCGACGAGCGCCGCGAGGTCGCTCAGCGTGACGCGGCCAGAGTTTTTGCGGGCGCGGCGAGGGGCGCTTCGTTCGACAGGGGCAAGCAGGGAGGTAGGCGGTTTGCTCACGACGTGGATCACTCGAGCCCAAAAAAAGTTGCTGGTAATTAGCGCAAAAGCATATTAGCATGCGCTCTATGTTACCGGTTACATAAACCGGTAACATCAAACAGGCGAAGAGCAGGTCGTGCATAAGTTAGGAGACAGGTATGTCGCAGGCGAGCGCGGTGGTCAACGAACCGCTCATCCGGCTTAACGCCGCGGACAATGTGCTGATTGCGCGCGAGGCGCTTTCTATCGGGCAGTTACTCGGCTTGGGCGATGCGACCATCCGCATGCGTGCCCAGGTTGCCGCAGGGCACAAAGTGGCCGCGCAACGTATTCCGCGCGGCGCGGCGATCCGCAAATACGACACCATCATTGGCCGGGCCGCGCGCGACATCGAGGCGGGGGACCACGTCCATACCCATAACGTCGAACTGATCGACTTCGAACGCGATCCGGGCTTCTGCCTCGATGTGCGCCCGGTCGAGTACGTTGCGCAAGCTGAACGCGCCACCTTCAAGGGCATCGTTCGACCCGATGGGCGCGTCGCGACACGCAACTTCATCGGCATCCTCGCCTCGGTCAACTGTTCATCGACCGTCATCAAGAATATTGCCGCGTGGTTTACGCCGGAACGGCTGGCGCCTTATCCGAATGTCGACGGCGTGGTGGCGTTCGCGCAGACCAGCGGCTGCGGCATGTCCTCGCCGAGCGAGCACTTCGATGTGTTGCGCCGGACGCTCGCGGGCTATGCGCGTCATCCTAATCTCGGCGGCGTGCTGATTGTCGGGCTGGGGTGCGAACGCAATCAGGTCGGCGCCTTGCTCGATTCACAAGGTCTGCACACCGGCGCCGCTGTTCACGCGCTGGTGATGCAGGACGAAGGCGGCACCCGTGCGACGATCGAGGCGGGCATCGCCGCCATCCAGCAGATGCTGCCGGCGGCCAACGACATCGAGCGCCGTTCCGTATCGGCGAGTCATCTGAAGATCGGTCTGGAATGCGGCGGCTCCGATGGCTTCTCGGGCATCACCGCGAATCCTGCCCTCGGCGCGGCCATGGACATTCTGGTGCGCCATGGCGGCACGGCGATCCTTTCCGAAACGCCCGAGATTCACGGCGTCGAATACATGCTGACGCGCCGCGCGGTGACGCCGGCGGTGGGCCAGAAACTGCTCGACCGGCTGGCGTGGTGGGAGCAGTACACGCGCGGCCACAACGGCCAGTTCAACGGTGTCGTGGGACCCGGCAATCAGCAGGGCGGACTCGCCAACATCTTCGAAAAATCGCTCGGCTCGGCGATGAAAGGCGGGACCACGCCGCTGCAGGCCGTCTATGAGTATGCCGAACCGATCGACCGCGCCGGCTTCGTCTTTATGGATTCGCCCGGCTACGACCCCGTCGCGGTAACCGGACAGATTGCCAGCGGCGCAAACCTGATCTGCTTCACGACCGGCCGTGGCTCGATGTTCGGCTCAAAGCCTGCGCCGACCCTTAAGCTTGCGAGCAACACGCCGATGTTCAAGCGGCTGCGCGACGACATGGATATCAATTGCGGCCTGATCCTCGATGGCGAACGCTCTGTCGAAGAGATGGGGCAGGACATCTTCGAGCACATCCTGCGCGCCGCTTCGGGCGAGCGTACCCGTAGCGAACTGCTCGGGCTGGGCGACCACGAATTCGTGCCCTGGCATATGGGCATCGTGAGCTGAGCCGCCGCCATCACTACAAAAAAACCGGAGACAGAGATTGAATCAAGCCTTGCAACAGGCGCCTCGCAGCAAAG
Organism: Paraburkholderia sp. GAS38; assembly: GCF_050434965.1. Classification (NCBI taxonomy): domain Bacteria; kingdom Pseudomonadati; phylum Pseudomonadota; class Betaproteobacteria; order Burkholderiales; family Burkholderiaceae; genus Paraburkholderia; species Paraburkholderia sp. GAS38. The sequence continues at coordinate 131,641 of NZ_JBNDJO010000007.1, forward strand.
TGCGCTGGCTGGTGGCCGGCCTGATGTGGTCGGCCATTGCCATCAACTATATCGACCGTACTGTGCTGTCCGCCGCGGCCCCGCATCTGCAGTCCGAGTTCCATCTCGGCGCCATGGAGATGGGGATCGTGATGTCGGCGTTCTTCTGGTCGTACTCGCTGCTGCAACTGCCGGCCGGGATGCTGGCCGACCGTTTCGGGCAGAAGCTTGTACTGGGCATGGCCGTGTTCTGGTGGTCGCTCGCGACGGCCGTCACGGGACTTGCTACCGGCTTCAAATCGCTCGTGGCCCTGCGGGTGATGCTGGGTGTCGGCGAGGCGGGTTCCTATCCCAGCAACGCGGGCATCGCCACGCGATGGTTTCCGCGCAAGGAGCGCGCCACCGTGGCGGGCATCTTCGATAGCGGGTCGAAACTGGGTGGGGCGGTGGCGCTTCCGCTGATCGCCTGGTTGCTGGCCACCTTCGACTGGAAAGTGACTTTTGCGATCACCGGCGCGCTGGGGCTTGTCTGGTGCGTCGTCTGGGTCGTGGCGTTCAGAAACTCGCCGGCCGATCACCGGCGCGTCAACGCGGCCGAGCTCGCGTATATCCGCGACGGCGCAGAGGCGCCGCGTCGCGACAATGCGCTGGCAGAAGTACCCTGGTACAGGCTGTTCGGATACCGAAACATCTGGGCCATGTGCATCGGCTTCTTCATGATCAACTACAACTCGTACTTCTTCATCACATGGCTGCCGACCTATCTCGTCAAGGCGCGCGGCATGAGCATGATAGAGATGGGTTTCATGGCTTCGTTGCCGCTCATTCTTTCGATGGTCGTCGAGATATTGGCGGGCTGGGCCTCGGATCGTGTGTATGCCTCCGGACGGCTGTCGCTCACCGCGACCCGCAAACTGTTTCTCATCGTCGGCCTGTTGATGGCGTCAAGCATCGGCCTTGCGGCGTTCGCCGCTTCGCCGCTGGTGGCCGTGGCCTTGCTGTGCGTGGCGAAGTCGGGCACCACCGTCGCCGCGTCGCAGGTCTGGGCATTGCCAGGCGACGTCGCACCACGGAATATGGTCTCGCGGGTCGCGGGCATCCAGAACACCGTCTCGAACATGGGGGGCGTGGTTGGTCCCGTCGTTACCGGTGCGATTGTGGGCGCAACCGGATCGTTCGTTCCCGCGCTGCTGTTCTCGTCGGCACTGATTGTGATTGCCATGCTCAATTATCTGTTCCTGCTCGGCAGGGTGGAACCCATCCAGTTCAATCCCATCCCCATGGAGGCTAGAAATCGTGATGAACGCAACGTCGACGTCCGCGCTTAATCCATTCAAGGCGGCGCTTGCCAGCGGCCAAAAGCAGATTGGCTTCTGGCTTTCGATGGCCGATGCCTATCTGGCCGAAGTCAGTGCAACGGCCGGTTTCGAATGGCTATTGATCGACGCAGAGCACGCCCCCAATGACGTGCGCAGTATCCTCGCGCAACTGCAGGCGGTGGCGCCGTATCGCGCCGAGGCGGTTGTGCGGCCGGTGAACGGCGACCCCGCGTTGCTCAAGCGCCTGCTCGATATCGGCGCGCGCAATCTGCTGGTGCCGATGATCGATACCGCGGAGCAGGCCCGTGCGTGCGTGGCCGCCGTGCGCTATCCGCCGCATGGCATTCGCGGTGTGGGCAGCGCAGTGGGACGTGCGTCGCGCTGGAGCTCGCGCACCGACTATCTGGATATCGCGGACAGCGAAATCTGCCTGCTCGTGCAGGCGGAGACCGTCACGGCGCTCGACCATCTCGAGGCGATTTGCGCGGTGGACGGTGTCGATGGTGTTTTCATTGGACCGGCGGATCTGGCTGCGTCGATGGGGCATCGCCGCAAGCCGGGTCATCCGGAGGTGCAGCAGGCAATCGAGACGGCGATGCGCACCATCATTGCGTCCGGCAAGGCGGCCGGCACCTTGACCTCGGACCCGGCGCTGGCGCGTCGCTATCTCGAGCTTGGCTGCACGTTCGTTGCGACCGGCGTGGATATCCTTATGTTCGCGAACGCGGCCCGCAAGCTGGCCCGCGAGTTTATCGAGCAGTGAAGCAGGGGCGAACTACGCCCCCCCGACGCCGTGGGCCGACAGGTGGCATCGGCCGGCACGAAGCGCGTATTGGAGCGACAATAGCTCTCGGTGCTTCCCCATCCCTTGAAGCCGATCTCCGCAAAGCTCGCCGGGCCGCCGCACGAACCATTCGTTATCTGTAGAGGAGAGTCACATGAACAAGCCGTACCGCATTGCCGTCATTCCTGGGGACGGCATCGGCAAGGAGGTGATGCCCGAGGGCCTGCGCGCACTCGAAGCCGTCAGCAAGCGATTCGGCATCGCGCTGGAATTCAGGCATATCGAATGGGCAAGCTGCGACTACTACGCGAAGCACGGTCAGATGATGCCGGACGACTGGAAAGCGCAATTGCAACCCATGGATGCGATCCTGTTCGGCGCGGTCGGCTGGCCGGACACGGTACCCGATCATGTTTCCTTGTGGGGTTCGCTGCTGAAGTTTCGCCGCGAGTTCGACCAGTACATCAACTTGCGCCCGGCGCGTCTCTTTGCCGGCGTGCCGTCGCCGCTCGCAGGGCGCAAGGCAGGCGACATCGATTTCTGGATCGTGCGCGAGAACACCGAAGGCGAGTACTCGTCGGTAGGCGGTGTGATGTTCGAAGGCACGGAGCGCGAATTCGTCCTGCAGGAATCCGTGTTCACGCGGCACGGCAGCGAGCGCGTGCTGAAGTTCGCCTTCGACCTTGCGCAGCGGCGCGAGCGCAAGAAGATCACCGTTGCGACCAAGAGCAACGGCATCGCCATCAGCATGCCGTGGTGGGACAAATGCGCGGCCGGCATCGCGGCGCAGTATCCGGATGTGACGTGGGACAAGCAGCATATCGACATCCTGTGCGCACGTTTCGTGCTGAATCCGGACCGCTTCGATGTGGTCGTGGCCACCAACCTGTTCGGCGACATCCTTTCCGATCTCGGTCCCGCCTGCACCGGCACGATCGGTCTTGCGCCCTCGGCGAACATGAATCCGGATCGCAAGTTTCCTTCGTTGTTCGAACCGGTTCACGGTTCGGCGCCGGATATCTACGGCAAGAACATCGCCAATCCGATTGCGATGGTCTGGTCGGCGGCGATGATGCTCGACTTCCTCGGCAACGGCCAGGGCGTCGAGCGCGAGGCACACGACGCCATGCTGGCCGCGATCGAGGCGGTGCTGAAGGAAGGCCCGCATACCGGCGATCTCGGCGGCCGGGCGAACACCACGGAAGTCGGCAAGGCGATCGCCGAGCGGCTCGCCTGAACAAGGAGTTTTCCATGGCAACGAAATTCGAATTGAGCGAGCTGATCCGCACCGGGCACTTTATCGACGGTCAGTGGGTGGCCTCTGCAAACGGCAAGCGCTTCGACGTGACGAATCCGGCCACGGGTGAAGTGATCGCCACCATCGCGGACGGCGGCGAGGCCGATGCCCGCGCCGCGACCGATGCCGCCGCGCGCGCTTTCCCCGCCTGGCGCGATGCGCTGCCCAAGGAGCGCGCCGCCGTGCTGCACCGCTGGCACGCGCTGATGCTCGAGAACGCCGACGCGCTTGGGCACCTGATCTCGCTCGAACAGGGCAAGCCTTTCGCGGAAGGGCGCGGCGAAGTGCTGTATGGCGCATCGTATGTCGCGTGGTTCGCGGATGAAGCGACGCGCATCTATGGCGATCTGATTCCGCAGCAGCAGCGTGGCAAGCGCATGAGCGCGGTGAAGGAGCCTATCGGCATTGTCGCGGCCATCACGCCGTGGAATTTCCCGCTGGCGATGATTGCGCGCAAGATCGCGCCGGCGCTCGCCGCAGGATGTACGGTGGTGGGCAAGCCCGCCGAGGATACGCCGCTCACGGCGCTTGCGCTCGTGATGCTCGCGCATGAAGCGGGTGTGCCGCCCGGCGTGCTGAACCTGATTGCGGCGTCGCGCGAGAGTGCGGTGTCGGCGGTGGCCGCGTGGCTGCACGACAGCCGTGTGCGCAAGATCACCTTCACCGGTTCGACGCCGGTCGGCAAGTATCTGGCGCGCGAGTCGGCGGATACGCTCAAGAAGCTCTCGCTCGAACTGGGCGGCAACGCACCGTTCATCGTGTTCGACGACGCGGATCTCGAAGCGGCCGTCAGCGGTCTGCTGGTGTCGAAGTTCCGCAACGGCGGGCAGACCTGCGTGTGCCCGAATCGCGTCTACGTGCAGTCGTCGGTGTACGAGAGATTCGGCGACATGCTGGCCCGACGCGTCGCAGCGCTGAAGGTCGCGCCGGCCACTGACCCCAACGCTCAGATCGGCCCGATGATCAACGCGCGCGCCGTCGAAAAGATCGCACGGCACGTCGACGATGCCGTGTCGAAGGGTGCGCGTGTCCTCGCCGGCGGAAAGCGGCTTACGGCGCTCGGTCCCAACTACTATGCGCCGACGGTCCTCGCCGATGCCACCGGCGCGATGCAGTTGAGCTGCGAGGAGACCTTTGGCCCGGTCGTGCCGCTGTTCCGCTTCGACGACGAAGCGCAGGCCATCCACGCGGCGAACGACACACCGTTCGGTCTTGCCGCGTATTTCTACAGCCAGGACGTGCGTCGCATCGACCGCGTCGCAAGGCAGTTGGAGGCGGGTATCGTCGGCATCAACGAGGGCGCGCTGGCGAGTGAGGCCGCGCCGTTTGGCGGCGTGAAAGAATCGGGCTATGGCCGCGAGGGATCGAAGTATGGCCTCGACGATTATCTGTCCATCAAGTATCTCTGCCAGGGCGGACTCGAATAAGCGAGGGGATGTAACAAGGGCACCCGCTGCGCAGACCGGGTGCCCATAAGTGTTTTGTATCGCCACAGATCGATTTCATCTTTGCGCGCACGGCGTCGGGGGCATACCGTTATGACGGTAAAATTCCTCCCGAAACGAAATCCGATCATGTACAAAGCCATTCGAAAAAATCCTTCTGCTGCTCAAGCCGACCCGAAGATACTGAGCGCCTTGCGCGACATTCCGGTGTCGGCGCTGAGCGACAACATGCACCGCAATATCGGCACGACCGGTTTGCAGCCGTATCAACGGCCCGGCAAGGCAACGATGGCGGGCACCGCCGTTACGGTCAGGTCGCGCGGCGGCGACAATCTCACCTATCTGCGGGCGCTGGAGTTTTGCCGTGCCGGCGACGTGCTGGTGCTCGATGCCGGCGGCGATCTGAACAACGCGGTCGTCGGCGGCATTCTGTCGTTCTACGCGGCCACTGCGGGTATGGCGGGCCTCGTGATTGACGGTGCGATTCGCGATGTCGCCGAGATCCGCGAGCGCGATTTTCCGGTGTATGCGCGCGGCGTCACCCATCGCGGCCCGTATAAGGATGGCCCGGGTGAGATCAACGTGCCGGTGTCGGTCGGCGGCATGGTCGTCAATCCGGGGGACATCATCGTCGGCGATCAGGATGGTCTGCTTGCCATTCCGCAAGACGAGGTGGAGCAGGTCATCGAAAAGGCGCGCGCCGTTCTGGAGGCGGAGGCTGAAACCATGCGTGCGATGAAGGAAGGGCGCTGGAATCGCGCCTTTATCGATGCACTCGAAGCGCGATGCAATAACTGAGTTGTCGAGCGCTGCTGCGCTCGCGATCGCGGCGTGGCGTGGCGTGGCGTGGCGCGACGACGGCTAAGCAGTGCTTCGCACGAAGACCAGGAGCAAATCGTAGTCGCCTTTATCCGCTGCACGCAAGGCGGTTAGGTAATCCGACCGGGCGTTATCCGCTTTAACCAATGTTCCGCCGCCACCCCATGAAAACGCCTCTTGTTTCATGCTGCGCAAGAGCGCATCAGCCATCATTCGCGAGTGTCGACCGTTGCCGTTTGGAAAGGGATGAATCCACACCAGCTCGCGGTGAAATCGTGCGGCAATCTCATCGGGCGGGAATGTGTCGTTGTCGACCCACCACCGCGTGTTACCGAAAAGATCTCTGAGTTTGACGCTGACCTGCGTCCAGTCGCATCCGATGTTCTTGTCGGACTTGCGGAACGTGCCTGCCCACGACCAGGTGTGGCCGAACATTTTCTTGTGAAGGTTGCGACAGAACACTTCACTGAGGACATCGGCCTTGCGTTGACGGCGAGCCCATTGCACGGCTTGCAGGATGTTCTCCTGCTCCCAGTCATTCAGGTCGCCCTTGGTGGTCAGGTGCGTCGGTATCAGACCTGCAAGCTCGTCAGGGTCGAGCGGTGTCTGGCCGTCCTGCTCGTCTAAATCTATCGCCATAGGTCGGACCAGCGACCCCGGAGCAGTTCCGCCGTTCTCTGCTCAACCTGTTTGCGAAGTCGCTCGGTTGCCGGACGTTGGTCTTCCAGACTCATGGTGTGCGCAACTCCGCTCACCTCCTGCAGGGCGATTGAGCGCGCCTGGTCTTCGACCACTTGAGTCAGTGGCTTTCTGGGCGCCAGAGCGTAGACCAGCTCGCAGTCCAGCCCGGCAGCCAGCTTGCGCAGTTGTCCGAGCGTGATTCGCTCCTCAGCTTCCGCCAACTCCGATTTGTGCAGGGTCGAACCGGCAATGCCTAATCTGTCGGCTTGCTGTCGCTCGGTGAGCCCTAACGATTCTCGGATGGCCTTCAGCCATCCACGCGGCGGGGGCCGAAGGTCGGTCAAATCCGAGTACGCTGCGACCGACGCCTGGACCTGCTCAAGCCGGAGTTGCCTCATTCTGGAGTTCATTTTGCTGGCCTATAGGCTATCAAAAACACAATAAATGATAGCCTATAGGCTAGCAAAAGACAAGTTTTGCTTCATTATAGTGAAGCAAAAAATACTGTTCTGCTTCACTATAGGGCATCGGAGTTCGCATGAAAAAGACCCGCAATCCCCTTTGGGACGCGGGTCTCAGCGTTAATTAGCTCAAAAACCAACACCTTTGTGGTACGGGTCGGGCGTAAGGCGGCGCCTTTTTGCTTTCCGCCAGCGTTTCCGCCGTCGCCCGCGGGCGACGGCAGACCGATGCGCACTACTCGAAACTGACGACCACCTTCATCGACTTGCTCCGGTCCCCGGCAGCTTGAAACGCCGCCACCGAATCCTGATACGGAAACACGCGGGATATCAGCGGCTTGACGTCGATCAGGCCTTTGTTCAGCAATTCGACCGCCACCGCGAACTCTTCGTGAAAGCGGAATGCGCCGCGCAGATCGAACTCCTTTGCGACCACGACGTTGATCGGCAACGTGATGTCGCCGCCAAGACCCACCTGAACGATCACCGCGCGGGGACGCAGCACGTCGAATGCGCCACGCAAGGCGGCAGCATTGCCGCTCGCCTCGAACAGCACGTCGAAGGTGCCCTTGTCGACGGCGAAGGGAGCGAGCGCATCGGGTTGTTCCGCGACATTGAAGGCGAGATCGGCGCCGACCCGTCGCGCGCTTTCGAGCGGCAGCGCGTTGACATCGGTGGCGACGATCGTCGCCGCACCCGCACGACGTGCGGCCGCGACGATCAAGGCGCCAATCGGACCACATCCTGTCACCAGCACTTTCTTGCCGAGCAGCGGGCCCGCGCGTCGCACCGCGTGCAGGGCAACGGAAAGCGGCTCGGCCATGGCGGCTTCGGCATCGCTGAGCGCATCCGAAACGACATGTGCCTGGCTACGGTCGATGACGATCTCCTGGCGAAAGGCACCTTGAACGTGGGGCGTGCGCATCGCGCTGCCGTAATAGCGCATATCCAGGCAATGATTCTGCAAGCCTTGCTGGCAGTACTGGCAGAGACCGCATGCCCGGCTCGGGCTGATCGAGATCCGGGTGCCGACCGGCATATCGGTCACCCCTGAGCCGATGCCCGCCACGACACCCGATACCTCATGCCCAAGGACCATGGGTTCCTTGATGCGCACGGTGCCGAAGCCGCCGTGATTGAAGTAGTGCAGATCGGAGCCGCAAATCCCGCCGGCCCGCACGCGGATGAGCAACTGGTTGGCTTCCGGCTCGGGCGTCGGAAGGTCTTCAATCCGCAAATCCAGCGGTGCGTGAATGACGAGTGCGTGCATGGCAAAGGCCTTGTCGGTGAATCGATGAAATCGGTCGAGTCCCGCTGCAAGATCTGCTTCACCTCCTGCGATGCGAAGCAGAGCGTGGCTCGGATGAACGTTAGAACTTGTGACGCAGGCCGATATCCGCTTCGAACAGCGAGTTATGGCCATAGAACGGTTGATTGGAACCGGAGGCGGCGGCCAGCGGAATCCATGCGCCGGTCAGATGGTTGTAATCGGCACCGATATAGACATCCGTGGTCTTGCTCAGGAAGTAGTCGAACGTCGGGCCGCCGGTGATGCGCGTGCCGCTCTGTCCGGCGTGATGAACGAAGTCCACATAGACGGGCAGATCGAGCACGGCCGCAGGCGTGATGTAGTACATCAGGGCCGTGGAGAACGAGTCGTTGCGGTAGTCCGCCGGATACACGTGGCTGAAGATATAGGAGCCGTAAACCTTTGCCGCGCCGAACGTATAGGTTGCACCCGCGGTGAAGACCTTTTGCGAGCTGTCCGGAATCGTCAGACCGAAGTAGGTGCTGCCATACTCGGTCGTGGCCGGCGTCAGGCCGCCAATATCGTTGATGACCTGATAGGCCGCGCCCACGCTCAAGGGGCCGTGGTCATACGAGAGGCTGACGGCCGGCGACGAGTACTGGTGGAAATTGCCGGCGGTCTGGCCGAACGTATAGGCGGTCTTGGCGGTAAAGCCGGCCAGGGTCGGTGAGGTGTAGCGAACCGTATTGTCGAGACGTCCACCGCCGGTTTCGCCGGCGCCCTGGAAGCCCACCGTGCCGGTGTAATTGGCAAACGCATAGATGTCATGCGTCCAGCCCATTTCGTGCACCAGGGTGTATTGGCGTCCCAACGTCACCGTGCCGTACGAGGTGGTGAGGCCAACCAAAGCCGTGCGGCCGAACAGCCGTGCCGTGCCGGACGGCATGGATTGCTGGGTCGCGCCGGTGTTGGGTGTGAAGCCGCCCTCCAACTGGAAGATCGCCGCCATGCCGCCGCCGAGATCCTCGTTACCCTGCAAGCCCCAACGGCTGCCCTGAATTTCGCCGCCGCTGCCCATCGTAAAGAGCGAGCCGCTGCCCGTCTTGGTCTGATGGTTGTCGTAGCGCACGGCCTCGTCGATGATGCCGTACAGCGTGACGCTCGACTGCGCATAGGCCGACCCCGACAATGCAAATCCCAATGCAGTCAGTACACCTAATGTATTATTTTTCACGAGAAGATCCCCTTGCCGTTTGAGAAAGAATGGAAAATTTCAGGTCAACCGCCGCGTCGGAAGGGCGCGGCGTGTTTTTATTCGAAGATGTGACGCGAGCTGCCGCGTCCTATCTTGTTCTCTCAGTTCAGTGCGGCCACCGCGGCTGCGATTTTTCGGCAGCCGTCGTCGATGATCTCCACGCGGGTGGCAATCGACATGCGGAAGTAGGGGGATACCCCATAGGCTGAGCCTGCGACGAGGGCTACGCCGACCTGTTCGAGCAGGTAAAGCACGACGTCGGCGTCGCCCTCGAGAAGTTTTCCTTGCGGCGTGGTGCGGCCGATCATGCCGCTGCAATTCACATACAGATAGAACGCGCCGCCCGGCGTCCGGCAACTGATGCCCGGAATGGCGTTGAGCGCTTCCAGTGCGTGGTCGCGCCGCTCGCGATAGGTCCGCACGGATTGAGCGACGAAGCTCTGGTCGCCGGCGAGCGCGGCGAGTGCCGCGGCCTGGCTGATGGAGCTGGCGTTACTGGTCGACTGCGATTGCAGCGTATCCATAGCCGCGATCAGATCGGCCGGGCCGGCCGCGTAGCCGATACGCCAGCCGGTCATCGCATAGGTCTTCGACACGCCGTTGACGACGAGGGTCCGGTTCGCCAGCGCAGGTTCGACGGACAGCAGGTGTTGAGGGGCGTCGCCATCGAAGCGAATATGCTCGTAGATATCGTCCATCATCACCAGCACGCGCGGATAGCGCAGCAGGACGTCGGCCAGTGCGCGCAGTTCAGCGGACGTATAGGTTGCGCCGGTCGGATTGGTGGGCGAATTGATCACCAGCCAGCGCGTGCGCGGCGTAATGGCGGCTTCGAGCAGCGCGGGTGTCAGTTTGAAGCCGTCTTTCTCGGTGCAGGGCACGACCACCGGCACGCCGTCGCAGGCCAGCGTCATGTCCGGGTAGGAGACCCAGTAGGGAGCGGGAATCAGCACTTCGTCGCCGGCTTCGACGGTAATGGCCAGAGCATTGAAGATGGCGTGCTTGGCGCCGCACGTCACGATGATGTGCTTCGGATCATACGAAAGCCCGTTTTCACGCTTGAGCTTGTCGGCGATCGCGGCGCGCAGTGCAGGCGTGCCGGCGGTTTGCGTATAGCGTGTTTCACCGCGCTCCATGGCTTCGAAGGCGGCGCGGCGGATGTGCTCGGGCGTATCGAAGTCGGGCTCGCCCACCACCAGATTCACAATGGTCTTGCCCTGGCGCCGCAGTTCGGCGGCACGGTCGGCCGCGGCACTGCTAGGCGAAGGTTTGATGCGCTGGACACGGGCGGCGATACGCGATGCACTCACACTGGACTCCTTCGACGGCGTTTAACGAGCCCTAACAGTAAGCGTGCGAAAAAGTTGACGCTAAGACGTCTTTCCGCTGGGGTAATAACATCCACTTATGACGCGATGACGTGCGTGCTCTAGCCGCAGTGCACCCAGATCGCACGCCTTGTCGTTGATGCCGTTGCGCAGCGGTGCAGCATGCTCGCCTCGGCGAAACGTCGGTGTAGGGGTTTTTTTCGGGCTGTGCGCGACGTAGCGCTTGCCTTATGATTGTTGCATCCCGTACACAGTGATGGATGCGACCAGCGTGAACCTGCGGCGTTTGAAGTACTTTGTGAAGATCGTCGATATCGGCAGCCTGACCCAGGCTTCCGAAGTGTTGCATATCGCCCAGCCCGCATTGAGTCAGCAGTTGATCACGCTCGAGGACGAGTTTCAGCAGCAGTTGCTGGTCCGCACGAAACGCGGCGTGACGCCCACGGAGGCGGGTGCCACCTTGTATCGCCACGCGCAATTGATCCTGCGTCAGTATGAGCAGGCGCAGGCCGACGTGAAGAGCGCGGGGCAGACCTTATCGGGCCAGGTGTCGGTTGGCCTGGCGCCGGGCACGGGTGCGTCTGCGCTGTCACTGCCTCTGTTGCGCACGGTGCGTGCCCGTCATCCGGACATTCTTCTCTACATCAACGAGAACTTCGGCACCACGTTGAGCGAGCTGATCATGAACGGTCGCATGGACATGGCGGTCCTCTACGGCGACAAGCCGGTCCATGGGTTGTCGTTCCAGTTGCTGATGAACGAGGAACTGTTCCTCGTTGCGCCGCGCAGCATGGGAATCGCGCAGGATCAGATCAACGTGACCGACTTGCGCGACGTGCCCTTGCTGCTGCCGCGCCCCTACAACTACCTGCGCAAGTATGTGGACGAGGGATTCGCCCGCGTGCAGATGATCCCGAACGTGGTCGCCGAGATCGAATCGGCATCGACGCTGTCGGCGGCCGTGAGTGCGGGCATCGGCGCGACCATCCTGCCGGACTCCACCGCTCGCGTGGTGGCGGCGGCCGGCGACGTCGTGCAGTGCCGCATCGTGTCCCCCGTGATCAAGATCCCGCTGTCGGTCTGCCTGTCCGACCACCTTCCTCTTTCCGAGCCCGCCGCGGCCGTCAAGGACATCCTGCTGGAGCTGGCGGGAGACCTCGCGCTCGACGTGCGCTCGGAGTCCGGCGCCGATACATAAGCGCGCCTTATCGCTACAAACCCAAACCGTCTTGGCGCATTTTTTATGCGCCGGATACATTGAGTCCATCGTCAGTCGCGCCGGCTCCAGATGGGTGGGCGCGACATGCGTCTAACGGGGCATGGACTCAAAGATGGATCTTCAGAAGATTAAGGGCCTTATAGACCTGCTGGCCGACTCGCCGCTCGCCGAACTCGAACTGATCGAGGGCGAGGAAAAGATCCGGCTTGTCAAAGCGCTGCGGCGCGACAGGGTGGCGCGCTCCGGCGATGGTCGCGATCGGGCTGCCGCGATTGGTCCAGATCCGGTGGAGGATGAGGGTATAGCGGTGCCGCTGACAGGCACGGTATCGCCGTCTCCGCTTGAAGGAACCATGCCTCATCCGGTTGCGGCCGTGAGCGAATCGCGGCTGGTGGGCTCACCCATGTCGGGCATCGTCCATCTGACGCCGGCGCCGGGCGAAGCGCCGTTCGTGAACATCGGCGACACGGTCGCAGAAGGCCAGGTGCTGTGCACGATCGAAGCCATGAAGATGTTCAACGCGCTCGAAGCCGAATTCGGCGGCACGGTGGTCGAGATTCTCGTCAAGCCGGGCGACGAAGTGGACCTCGGCCAGCCGTTGTTCCGCGTGGGGGCGTGAAGACGATGCGTGAGCTGAATCGCCTATCGCCATTCGAATGTGACGACGTGGCTATTTTCTCGGTTGAATGACGATGTTCGACAAGGTATTGATTGCTAACCGCGGTGAGATTGCGCTTCGCATCCAGCGTGCCTGCCGCGAACTCGGTCTGAAGACAGTGGCGGTCCACTCGCAGGCGGACGCGCAGGCGCGCTACGTGCGCCTCGCGGACGAGGCGCTGTGCATTGGTCCCGCTGCGCCGGGCCAGAGCTATCTGAACATCGCCGCGATCCTGTTTGCGGCCCATGTCAGCGGCGCGCAGGCCGTGCATCCCGGTTACGGTTTCCTCTCGGAGAACGCCGATTTCGCAGCACAGGTCGAAGCCGCAGGGTTGAGCTTCATCGGCCCGCGACCCGAATCCATCCGTACCATGGGCGACAAGGTGGCGGCCAAACGCGCCATGCGGGCCGCTGGTGTGCCGTGCGTGCCGGGTCCGGATGGCAGCTTGCCCGATGACCCTGAAGCGATCCTGCGGGTCGCGGAAGAGATCGGTTATCCGGTCATCGTCAAGGCGGCGGGCGGTGGCGGAGGCCGCGGCATGCGGGTCGTGCACGGTGTCGCGCAACTGCTGGAAGCGGTATCCGTGACCCGTGAGGAAGCGCGCCGCGCATTCGGCAAGCCGGAACTGTACGTCGAGAAATTCCTCGAGCATCCGCGCCACGTCGAAATCCAGGTGCTCTGCGATACCCACGGCAATGCGCTGTGGCTCGGCTCGCGGGACTGCTCGATGCAACGGCGTCATCAGAAGGTGCTGGAAGAGGCGCCCGCGCCGGGCATCGACCCGGCGCTCATCCGCCAGGTCGGCGAGCGCTGCGTGGAGGCCTGCCGGCAGACGAACTATCGCGGCGCCGGCACGTTTGAATTCCTGTTTGAAGACGGCGAGTTCTACTTCATCGAAATGAACACGCGCCTGCAGGTCGAGCATCCGGTGACGGAGATGACCTCCGGCATCGACATCGTGCGGGAACAGATTCGCATTGCTCAAGGCCACGCGTTGACCGTGCGGCAGCCGGAGATTCGCGCAGTGGGACATTCGCTCGAATGCCGCATCAACGCTGAAGACCCGTTTACGTTTGCGCCTTGCCCCGGCAAGGTGACGGCGTGGGAATTGCCGGGTGGCAACGGTGTGCGGGTGGATTCGCATGTCAGCAGCGGGGTGGTGGTGCCGCCGTACTACGATTCGTTGATCGCCAAGGTCATCACGCATGGGGCCACTCGCGACGAGGCCGTCGTGCGTATGCGGCTCGCGCTGGCGGAAATGCGCGTGGAAGGCATCCATACCAATGTGCCGTTGCATCGGGCGGTGCTGGAGGACGAGGGATTCTGTGCGGGCGGCGTCGACATTCATCATCTGGAACGCTGGCTGGCAAAGAGGAAACAGGCATGACGCCCACCATTGAGCAGGCGTCGATCACGCACGCCGACATCACCGGATGGATGCGACCGGATTCAAACAGGACCGCCACCGTAATGAAACAGGACGATTCGGACGCCAAACTGTGTATCAGCATGCTGGGCACGACGGCCATGCTGTTCGAGGCGCCCGGCGCGCTCGATCTGCGTGTGCAACGCCGTATCTGGACGCTTGCCCGCGAGGTCGAGGCGTGGCCCGGCGTGCGCGAGGCAGTACCGGGCGTGACCAATCTGATGCTGACGTTTTCCACGCCGCCTGCCGACCCCGATGCGCTCGGCGCCGCGTTGCGCGAGGCATGGGATGCGGCCGCCGAGTTGCAGGTCGAAGGGAAAGTGGTGGAGCTGCCGGTGGCCTATGGCGGCGAGTTCGGGCCGCATCTGCACGACGTAGTGGCGCACACCGGCCTGTCCGTCGCCGAAGTCGTGCGGATGCACTGCGCGCCGCTCTATACGGTCTATGCGCTCGGCAGCCATCCCGGCTACTGCTATCTGGGCGGCATGGATCCGCGTATCGCCACGCCGCGCCGCAAGGTGCCGGTACTCGGCTTGCCGGGCGGGGCGGTGTCGATAGGCGGCGTGCAGACGGGCGTGTCGGCATCGGCGGGGCCGAGCGGCTGGAACACCATCGGCCACACCTCGATGTCGTTCTTCGACCCGACCCGCGACAACCCGGCCACGCTGGCGCCCGGCGACATGATTCGCTTTCGCGTCGAGAGGATCGTCCCATGATCGAGATTCTGTCTTCATCGGCGCTCGCCACCGTGCAGGACCAGGGGCGCGAGGGCTACCTGCGTTACGGCGTCGGCACGGCCGGGGCGATGGACCGGCTGGCGCTGTCGGTGGGTAACCTGTTGCTTGGCAATCCTGATGACGCGGCGGGGATCGAGATTCCGATGTTCCCGTTTCGCGTGCGCTTCCTTGACGACCAGGCGTTCGCCATTACGGGAGCCGATTGTTCCGTGCGGCTCGGCGACCGTCCCATTCTCCCCTGGTGGACCGCGCAGGCGAAGAAGGGCGACGTGCTGACGATCGGCGTGCCGGCCAGCGGCACGCGCTGCTATCTGTCGCTCGCGGGCGGCGTGGACGTGCCGGTGGTGCTCGGCTCGCGCAGCACGCAGTTGCGGGGGCAGTTCGGCGGCTACGACGGTCGCCAGCTTCAGAAAGGGGACGTGGTGCAGGCGCTCGGCCGCGACGGCTGTGCGGCGTTGCCCGAGGTGGGTTTTGGCGCCGTGCCGCCCGAGTACTCGCTGCCGGGCCCGCTTGCTACGCCTGTGGCCGATGCGGCGGAAACGGTGGTGCGCGTGCTGCCGGCGGCGGAATACGATTGCTACCGGCCGGAATCGCTCGATGCCTTTTGGCGCGAAGGATGGAAGGTGACGCCGCAGAGCGATCGTTACGGTTATCGTCTGGCGGGGCCGGTATTGAGTGCGACGCACACGATCGAAAAGCGTTCGCACGGCATCGTCCCCGGCGTGATTCAGGTGCCGCATAGCGGCCAACCCATCATCCAGTTGCGCGACGCGCAGCCGTCCGGCGGTTATCCGAAGATCGGCACGGTGATCGAAGCGGACCTGTGGCGACTCGCGCAGGCACGGATCGGCACGAAGCTGCGTTTCGTGCAGACGACCTATCCGGAGGCGGTGGCGGCCCTCGAAGAAGTGGAGCGCTACCTGCTCAAGGTCCGCAACCTCGTTGGCCTTTTTCGCAGTTCCAGACATTGACACATGACACAGAACATCGAAGTGGAACTCAGCGAACTTCGGCAAATCACTTCGTGGCTGGCGGCGGTGGATATCGAATTCATCGAAATCAGCCGGCCCGGGACGGTGGTGCGGTTGTCGATGGAGCGGGAAGTTGATGACGAGGAGCGCGTGTGCCCGGTGCCCGCTGCGCATGGTGCGTCTCGCGCGCAGGATGCACAGGATTCGCGGAAGCAGACGACACAGGTGAACGCATCCTCGGTCGGGGTCTTTCTCACTACACACCCCGCGCGCTCCTCCGTTCCGCTTGCAGCCGTCGGCGTTCACGTCAGGCGGGGCGATGTCGTAGGTCTGCTGCGGATCGCGGAGTTGTGTGTCCCGGTCGTCGCCCCCGTGGACGGCAAGGTGATCCGATGGCTCGCGCCGCACGCCGGCCACGTCGGCTATGGCACGCCATTGCTGGAGCTTGCTGCATCGTCAGCATCGTCGACCTAGGAAACGGCTTCATACGCGCATGCCGCTGCGGCTGATGACGCGCGGCGGTGCTTCACCGGACATCGATTGATCAGACAAACGGAGAGTGGACGATGGAAATCGATCTGAACGCCGACCTCGGCGAAGGCTTCGGGCCTTACACCATGGGCGAAGACGAAGCGATGCTCGATATCGTCTCGTCGGCCAATGTCGCGTGCGGCTATCACGCGGGCGACCCGGTCATCATGGACAAGACGGTGCGCATGGCCCTGGCGCGGCAGATCGAGATTGGCGCGCATGTCGGCTTTCCCGACCTGCTGGGTTTCGGCAGACGGCAGATGCAGGCGGACCCGCTGGAGCTGGCCAAGTACGTGCTCTATCAGATGGGCGCGCTGGCCGGTATTGCGAAGGCTGCGGGACACCGCGTCACACACATGAGTTTCCATGGGGCGCTCGGCAATATGGCGGCGGCGTCGTATGAACTGGCCGAGCCGCTCGTGCGGGCGGTCGCCGAGTTCGACCGCGACCTCATCATCAGCGTGTCGACCAATACGGAAATCGAACGGGCCGCCGAGCGCATCGGCATTCGCACGGCCAATACCTTCCTCGCCGACCGCGCCTACGACGATCAGGGCGCGCTGGTCTCGCGCAAGCTGGAAGGGGCGGTGATCAAGGACCGCGCCGCCGTGCTCGCGCGCGTCAAGGAGCTGCTCGAGGACGGCACGATCACCACGATTGCGGGTAACAAGCTCAAGGTCACCGTGCAGTCGATTCTGCTGCACGGCGATACGCCTGGCGCAGTCGAGCTCGCACGCACGGTGCGGGGCGGAATCGAAGCCGCGGGCGGACGGGTGGTGCCGATATCGAAGCTGGTGCGGTGAGCGGCTTCAATGGGCTTCGTTCGGTTCTGCAAGGCCATGGCGGTTCGTCATAAGCCCGGCTTATCCCTTCAAACCCAACTCGTCTTGGCGGCGGTTTTCCCCGCCGTATACATTGATCAGTAAGGCAGTCGTCTACCCCGAAGGACGTTATTTCGCGGGTACGACATTTCGTAGAACTCCAGATAGAGGTAATTCATGCCGTTTTCAGACTATAAGACCGCGCTGGTGACTGGCGCTTCGACGGGAATGGGCGCAGCGATCGTCGAGCGCTTCTGCCGCGAAGGACTCGAGGTGCACGCGCTGGCACGCAACGCCGACCGTCTGGGCGAGCTGGCAAAGCGCACGGGTTGCATTCCGCATGCGATCGACGTCTGCGATCTGAACGCCGTGACGAAGCTGACTCAGGACGTGCCGTTCGATATCGTCGTGAACAATGCCGGCGTGTCGCGCAAGGGCTCGATTCTCGATGCGGGCGTTGAAGATATCGACGTGCAGGTTGAGGTGAATCTGCAGGCGGTCCTGCACCTGGTCCGCCTCACGATGCCGGGCATGGTGGCGCGCGATCGCGGGCATATCGTCAACATCAGCTCGATTGCGGCCATCTACAACTTCAACGGCAATTCGATCTATCACGCGACCAAGGCCGGGATTCATGCCTTGTCGCGGCAGTTGCGGGTGGATGCGACCGGCAGGCGCGTGCGCGTCACGGAGATCTGCCCGGGGCGCGTGGCTACCGATATCTTCGGCCACGTCCACGGCGATATTGAAGAGGCGCGCAAGAAATTCATCGACGGTTTCGAATTGCCGCTGCCGTCGGATATCGCCGACGCCATCGCCTTCGCGATCGCCGCACCGCTCGCTGTCAATATTAGCAATATGGAAATTCTGCCCACGCTGCAGGTGCCGGGCGGACTGACGACCATCAAACGCGAGCCGGCGGAGTAAGTCGGGCAAGCTGCGGCTCGCCCGCGAGAACATCATCCGAGTAGCATTACCAGGAGCCTTTTCATGCGAGCATCGGTCCTCGTTACCCGCGCGTCGTTTCCCGATATCGTGGCGCGCCTGCGGGTTCATTTCGACGTTACCGACAATCCCGACGACACCCTCTGGACCCAGCCCGAACTCATCGCGCGCCTGCAAGGCAAGAGCGCGGCGTTGACGGCCGGCAGCGACCGGATCGACGCAACTTTGCTCGACGCCTGTCCGCAGCTCAAGGCCGTCTGCAATATCGGCGTGGGCTATAACAACGTCGATGTCGAAGCCTGCACGGCCCGTGGCGTGCTGGTCACCAACACGCCGGACGTGCTGACCGACACCACGGCCGATTTCGGCTTTGCGTTGATGATGGCGGCCGCGCGGCGCGTCACGGAGTCCGAACGTTTTCTGCGCCGCGAAGAGTGGACGAAGACCGGGCGCTACGACATGTTCGTCGGTAGCGATGTGCACGGTTCAACCTTGGGGATCCTGGGGATGGGCCGCATCGGTCAGGCGATTGCGCGGCGCGGGGCGCTCGGTTTCGGCATGCGGGTGATCTATCACAACCGCTCGCAGCTCTCGCCGGATATCGAGGCGAGTTGCGGCGCGCGTTATGTCGACAAGGATACGTTGCTGCTCGAAGCCGATCACCTCGTTATCGTCGTACCGTATTCGGCCAGTTCCCACCATGCTATCGGCCTGCAGGAACTTCGCAAGATGAAGTCTTCGGCGACGCTTACGAATATCGCGCGCGGCGGCGTGGTCGACGATGCCGCGCTGGCGGAGGCGTTGGCCGAGGGCAGCATCGCGGCGGCAGGGCTCGACGTGTTCGAAGGCGAACCGGCCGTGAACCCGGCGCTGCTGGCGCTGAGCAACGTGGTGCTCACACCGCATATCGGCAGCGCCTCGGTCAGCACGCGGCGGGCTATGGCCTCGCTGTGCGTCGACAACCTGCTTGCGGCGCTCGGTCTTGGCGCCACGCCCGGCAAGCCGCCGACACCGGTCAATCCGCAAGTCCTGACGGGCGCACCGGCCGCTGTCTGAGCGCGTTGCGCGCGCTTGCTCGCGTTTGATCCGATTCGATTCGGTACGCGCTTTGGCCTCGATGCCAAAGCGCGTCTAAAAATAAGGGTGGCGCAAAACGCGCTATCCAACGGAGACAAAAGACATGCACAACCTCGCCCAGAGGGCCGTCCCACGGGCCTCACCCGCATCATTCGCGAAACTTATTGGACCAGAAGAAAGGCGTCTGCAACCTTGAATTTTCGCGAGCTAGTATGAAATCAATGCAGGAGTCAACGGTGTCTTCGCATTGAAAACGGTGTGGCCGCTGATTGTCTAACGCGCGGCACCGGTCCGATCCGAATCATTGGGGCGTGCAACATGAAACTTCATTTTGACCTGGCAACCGTGCTGCAAGGTGACTACGGCGCGCTCTTTCTGCACGGGGTCGAACTTACGCTGGCGATGGCCGCGTTAGCGTGGCTGCTGTCGTTGTTCGTAGGCATTCTGCTCACGCTGATCCGCCTGACCCACAATCGAGTCGCGACCGCTTTCGTGGCGGCCTTCGTTGCCTACCATCGCAACGTCCCGACGCTCGTGCAGATCCTGTTCTGGTACTTCGGCATCTCGTACATTCTGCCCACCGGATTGCAGACGATTCTGAACGACTACAACGGCCAGTTTATCTTTGCCGTCGTCGCGATCGGTTTGTGCAGCGGTGCTTACCTCTCCGAAGATATCCGCAGCGGCTTGCGCGCGATTTCCTATGGCCAGTACGAGGCGTCGCGTGCATTGGGGCTGAACTTTCTAGACGGTCTGCGCTTTGTGATTTTGCCTCAGGCCTTGCGCAATGCAATTCCGCAGATGGTCAATCACGCGGTCGTGCTCTTCAAGAACACGAGCCTGGCCATGGCAATCGGGGCGGCGGAACTGACCTACGTGACGCGGCAGATCGAGAACGAAACTTTCCTGTCCTTCGAATCGTACTTTGTGGCGACGGTGGTCTACCTAACAATCTCGCTCGTCATCATGCTGCTGGGAGCGAAGCTCGCTACGTACTACCGCATTCCAGGAGTGAAGTGATCATGTTCGCTATCTTGCGCGACAACTGGACGCTGCTGCTGATCGGGCAGTATCCGCATGGTCCGATCGGCGGGATTGTGCTGACGATTCTGCTGTCGCTATCGGCGCTGGTGATCGCCTTCCCGCTCGGCATTCTGGTAGCGCTCGCGCGGATCAGTCCGTTCGCGTTCCTGCGCGCGCCGGCTACCGGACTCGTCTACATGGTGCGGGGCATCCCGCTCCTGATGGTGATCTTCTGGGTGTATTTTCTGGTGCCCGTCTTGACGGGCTACCCCGTCACGGGTTTCGTGACGATGCTGTGCGCCCTCGTGATCTACGACTCGGCGTATCTGGGCGAGATCATTCGTTCGGGTATCGAAGCACTGCCTAAAGGACAGGCCGAAGCCTCGCGTGCGCTGGGTATGAGTTACCTGAAGACCATGCGCGCGGTGATCCTGCCGCAGGCGCTCTATAACGTGGTACCTAGCATGGTCACGCAGTTCGTTTCGACGGTGAAGGAGACCTCGCTTGGCTACATCATCAACGTTCAGGAAATCTCCTTCGCAGCGGATCAGATCAACAACCGCCTGCTGACGAAACCGTTCGCCGTATATCTGATTCTGGCGTTGAGCTACTTTGTCCTGTGTTATGCGCTGACGCAATTCGCGCAGTATCTGGAGCGCCGCGTCACGCGCAAGCGGGCTGGCAAGGCGGCGAAGAACAGCAGGACGGCGAGTGCTTCGATGAACCACCCGCTGCCCACCGAGAACTAGGCGCTTCAGCATTTCGAAGGAATCCCCATGATCAAGTTTTCCAGCGTCAACAAATGGTACGGCGAATATCACGCGCTCGTGGACGTCAACGCGGAGGTCCGCAAAGGCGAAGTGGTCGTCGTGTGCGGTCCGTCCGGTTCGGGTAAGTCGACTTTGATTCGGACGGTCAACCGGCTTGAGGAAATCGACCGCGGGCAGATTGCGTTCGATGGGCAGAACATCCACGACCGCAAGCTCGGTCTGAACGCTTACCGAAGCCGCATTGGGTTCGTGTTCCAGCAGTTCAACCTGTTCCCGCACCTCTCCGTGACGGAGAACATCATTCTCGCGCCCATGCGTGTGAACGGTCTCAAGCGGGCAGAGGCGGAGCGCAAGGCCGCGGATCTGCTGTCGCGCGTCGGGTTGTCCGCCAAGGGCAAGGCGTATCCGCCGCAACTCTCCGGCGGCCAGCAGCAGCGCGTTGCCATTGCCCGGGCCCTGGCGATGGATCCTCCCGCGATGCTGTTCGACGAACCCACCAGCGCGCTGGACCCGGAGATGGTCGGCGAAGTGTTGAACGTCATGAAAAGCCTCGCTCAGGACGGCATGACGATGATGTGCGTGACCCACGAAATGGGTTTCGCACGCGAGGTCGCCGATCGGGTCTGGTTCATGGACGCCGGCAAGATTCTCGAAACAGCGGAGCCCGGCGAATTCTTTTCGTCGCCGAAGCATGCACGCGCGCAGCGATTCCTCTCGGACTTGCGCACGCACTGATCCGGTTTGATTGCGTTACTCATATACCTCTGGAGCAAAACAATGCACGTAAAGAAGATGGTGGCGGGGATGCTGGTACTTGGTGGCGCCGCCGCGTGTTTTACCCCGGCTTACGCGGATCAACTGGCCGATATCAAGAGCCACGGCGAGTTGACCTGTGGGGTCTATTCGAACGTCGAACCGTTTTCGTATCCGAATGCGCAGACGCGTCAGCTCGAAGGCATGGACGTGGACCTGTGCAACGCCATCGCGAAGCACATCGGCGTGAAGGCGAAGCTCGAACCGCTCGCCGTCGAAGCGCGCATTCCGCAACTGAAGTTGGGGCGGGTCGATCTGGTGGTGGCGAACCTCGCGTACACCAAAACGCGTGCGACCCAGATCGCCTTTAGCGACGCTTACTATTCGACGAAGGAAGTGCTGGTCGTCAAGAAGGCGGATGCGAGCAAAAAGCTGACCGATTTCACCGGGCAGAAGATTAGCGCGGCGGACGGCTCCACGTCCGCACAGTCGATTCCGCTCTCGATCAAGGACGGCCAGGCTGTCACCTTCCACGACACCAGTTCTGCCTTCCTCGCGCTCGAGCAGAACAAGGTGCGAGGCTTTGTCACGAACCAGATGACGGCTACCAAGATCGCGAAGCAGGTCGACGGCACTGACGGCGCGGTGGCGATTGCCGCGGAGCCGATGCTGATCGAGCCGATCGCCGTGGGTCTGCGCCAGAACGAGCCGGCCGCGCTCGATGCGGTCAACAAGGCGCTCCAGGCGATGGAGCAGAGCGGCGAGATGAGCGCCATCTTCGACAAGTGGCTTGGCCCGAAGACGGCCTATGGTCTGGTGCGCACCGACAAGGTGACGCCGATCGGCCAGCTCAAGTTCACGCCGGTGTCCTGAGGACGAATGGGTCTCCGGCTGCGGCAAGACGACGTTTGCGCGTAAACTGGCGGACGTGCCGCAGGCGGGGTGTGTCGACGGCGATGAACGACGTTTGACGCGCGCCGCCGGCAGCGAAAATCAGGAGGATTCAAGTTGGAAAACATTCTGCAGATGTTCGATCTATCGGGACGTCGTGCGTTGATCACGGGTTCGAGTGCCGGGATTGGCTATGCGCTGGCAAGAGGGCTTGCTGCCGCAGGGGCCGAGGTGATCCTGAATGCCCGCAGCGAAGCGCCGCTCACGGAGGCGGTGAGCCGGTTACAGGCCGAGGGCGCGGTCGCGCACGCGGCGCGCTTCGATGTGACGTCCGCAGGCGCCGTCGAGGAAGCGATCGAGCGCATCGAAGGTGAGATCGGCGCGATCGATATTCTGGTCAACAACGCCGGCATGCAGCGCCGCGCGTCGCTCGAGCAGTTCACTCATGCGCAATGGCAAGAGCTCATGAAGACCAATGTCGACAGCGTGTTTCTGGTCGGGCAGGCGGTGGCGCGGCATATGATCGAGCGCAAACGCGGCAAGATCATCAACATCTGCTCCGTGCAGAGCGAACTGGGCCGGCCGAATATCGCGGCTTACACGGCAAGCAAAGGCGCGGTCAAGATGCTGACGAAGGGCATGGCCATCGACTGGGGGCAACATGGCATTCAGGTCAACGGTCTCGGCCCAGGCTACTTCAAGACGGAGTTGACCGAGGCCCTCGTCAAGGATGAAACGTTCAGCAAGTGGCTGATCGGCCGCACACCGTCGCGGCGTTGGGGCGATGTCGAAGATCTGGTCGGCGCCGCCGTGTTTCTGGCGAGCGGCGCTTCGAACTTCGTGAACGGTCACATCCTGTATGTCGATGGCGGGGTTACGGCCACGTTGTAGAGGTGCGGGACCTGGCGCGTCGTTGAGGGCGAATTGCAGCGCTCGCCCGAGGCGGCGAGCAATGGACAAACGTGACAGGTCTGCGGGGCGCTGCGCCGCTTCCTGCTTAAATCGCACAGGAAGCGGCGCAGCTTGCAGCTTACTACTCAGTCGTTACTACTTCAGTCAGACCGTCAGAAGCGGTATGTCGCACCGACCTGGAAGAAGCGGCCAAGGTCCGTGTACAGCGACTGGTCGTAACCCGTGATGTCCGGCGTCGCCTGCCACTCGACGTCAAACGGCGGCTTGCGGTCAAACAGGTTGGTGATGCCGCCGTAAATCGTCCAGTGCTTGATGCCGCGATAGCTTGCCATCAAGTTGAACTGGCTGTACGACGCCACCGAACCCGGTCCGCCGTCGCCGAACTCCGCCGCCACCGCGTTCGTGTAAGGGCCTGTGTATTGCCAGGTCAACGAGGTGGTCAGGTTGTGGAAGTCCCAGGCCAGCGTCGTATTGCCTTTCCAGCGCGGCGTGCTGGCGCCGAACGGTTGCAGATACGCGAGGTTGTTGCCGGCGAAGTCCTGCGGCGCCGCGCCCGGGCTACGCAGCTTGTAGTGCCATACGTAAGCCCAGTCGCCGGTCAGCGTGAACGTACCGTAAGTGGTGCGAAGCGCTTTACGGAAGTTCATGTCGAAGCCGTCGGTGTCGAGCGAGCCGAGGTTGACGAACGGCTGCACGATATAGCGGATCGTGCCATCCGGATTGCGCACCACGGTCGACGGATCGTTCGCCTGAAGCTCCGCGTTTGGATCTGCCGTGCCGATCACGCCGTCGATGTGCACCTTGTAGAACGCCGCACCAATATCGGTCAGCGCGTCGGGCGACAACTGGAAGCCGATGTTGTAGTTCTTCGTGTGTTCGGGTTGCAGATCCGGATTGCCGGTGGTCTGCTCCGTGGTGAAGTGCTTCGTCGGCACGCCGCTCGGATCGTACGGATCGACCAGGTTCTGGTGACCGAGATACACCGCCTGCGAGTTTTCGACGCCCGTCGGCGCGCGGAAGCCGCGGCTGAACGATGCGTAGGTGGTCAGCATGCGTATCGGCTGGAAGCGCAGGGCGAAGCTCGGCGAGAAGGCGCCGCCGAAGTCGCTGTAGTGGTCGTAGCGCGAGGCTTGCGTGAAGGTCAGGTTGGTGAGGAGCGGAATATCGATCTGATAGAACGCCGCGGCCACATTGCGCGAGCTATCCACAGACTGCACGTTGGCCGGCGCCGTGATGCCCTGCGACGACAGCGTCTGCGGATTGATCACCGACGACTCATGACGGAATTCCGTGCCGAACCCGAGACCGACGTTACCCGTCGGCAACGTGAACAGGTTCGCCGTCGAGGTCTTGGCGGTCAGGCTATCCACTTTCGAAATCGACTGCTGATTGTCGTCCGTGAACACGCCATTCAGGCCGTTCGGCGTGGAAGATGGATTCGCGAAGTTATACGTGCCGTTCATCAGCATATTCTCGAGGCCCGCCACGTTCAGGCGGTTCGAGTACGTCGTGTCGACCGTGCTTTGCGAGTGGCCGTAATCAGCGGACCAGTCCCAGTTACCGAGCTTCGCGGTGTTGAACGAACCCTTGACGCCGGTCGAAGCCATCCAGAACGTCGATACGGTATCCGCCACGCCGACGTTGTTCGGGAACGTCAGGTTGATCGGCGTCGCCACGCCAAACGGGTTGAACGGATTCGAGGCCGGCACCGTGCGCGGAAGCGGGGAGACGGAACCCGCAGATGGGTTGAACACGTTGGTGGTGCTGCTGATCGAAGCAGGGCCCTGCAACTGCACGTTTTCGTCGCGGCTCACCCAGAAGCCGGCGTACGCTTCGGTGTCTTCGTCGAGCTTGAAGGTGCCGCGAACCTTTGCGTTCAGGCGCGTTACGGCGGGTGTCAACGAGGTGCCGGCAGCGACGTTGTACGTGCATGACTGGCCGGCGTTCTTCGCCGCGGTACTGCCGGGCGGGCAGGGGTTCAACGCCACATTGCCGCCGGGAGTGGCCCAGTACGATTGCTGGTTCGGGCCAAGCGGCGCTGCGTGGCCGCCGTCGTACTGCGTGAAATCCTGACCCGACGTCATGTCGCGATCGGCAAGTGTCGAGCCGCTGTCGCGGTAGTAGCTGGCCGCGGCCGTGACGTTGAAGCGATCGGAGTTGAGATCGCCGAAACCGCCCAGCACGCTAAAGCTGCCCTGGCCATTGCCCGGGTGCTGTGCCTTGCCCAGTTGGGTGTCGAGCTGCAGGCCCTGGAAGTTCTTCTTGGTGATGATGTTGACGACACCGGCAATGGCATCGGAGCCGTAAATCGACACCGCCCCCGTCTTGACGATATCGATATGATCGACGATGTTCAGCGGAATCGAGTTGACGTCGAAGAAGGTGTCGGTGAAGTTCACCGCTTGCGCGTAGTTGGCGACCCGTTGTCCGTCCACCAGCACCAGTGTGTACTTTTCGCTCAGGCCGCGCAGTGCAATGCCGGCTCCGCCCGGCGCCGAGCTGTTCATCGTGGACTGCGACCAGCTACTCGCGGAATTGGCCGCGGTACCGCGCAGGAAGTCGGAGACGGTGGTGTAGCCGCTTTGCTGGATGTCCTTCGCCGTAATGGTTTGAACTTCGATATTGCCGACCTTGTCCGACGTGCGGATCAGCGAACCCGTGACTTCAAATTTCTTGAGCTGCTTGACACCCGGCGTACCTGCGGCGTCCGTTGCAGCAGCAGGCGCCGTGGCACCGTCTTGCGTACTCGCCTGCGCGACCGTCGCGCTCGATGCAGCCACAGCCCCTGCTGCCGATGGCTGACTCTGGGCGAAGGCGGAACTGCCCACCACAGCCGTTATAGCCACTTCGGCCCAAAGTATTTTTCGTATGGCCGAACCTAAAGCCTTCTGTCTCATGTTTCTCTCTCTTGCCACTAACGCCGGTTGTTATACGAAGAGGCCTGGCGAGCCCCTTCGTTCGCGGTACCCCACCGCCTTGCCTGGTTTCTCGATAATTTGAGTAGGTATACTAATTAATAGGCCTGATCTGGCATGAGACGTGTCAGCTTCCATGGAAGGAAGCCCTGGATGTTTTTCAAACGAGCAATACCCACCTCACCCCGTTTATCAGGGTATGGAATTAGTTATCCTCAATGAATGGAATTGCCGGGCGCCTCTCGTGTCTCTGCAATGCCGGCAACGATGCGTTGCGCCCGCTTGCGACCCCTACTGCTCTTGCCGCCCAACAACAGGGCTGCATCTGTCTTTCATTTCGTGTACGGAAACATATCAGGGCAGAAATATTTCGTCAAAATTTGTTTGAGATAGGTAAATAAAGTGTGTGCTTTTCGTAACATGAATAGGCCACATGTTTTCTCCGACGACACGCCCGCAGTGGCGCTGAGGGCCCGGGCGATCGCCGCGTCCAGCGCGCCGTCAAGCCCGTGGGCGGGGGCGTTGAGCGAACGGTGAGGGCGCAGTTTGAGGAGAGGGAGGGTGTGTGTCCGAGACGAGTGGACAAAAAAAGACCTGCACACCCAAGGGAAGGAGGCAGGTCGAGAAACACTGACAAGTGCACTTACGTCGGAGTAAGTGAGAGTAAGTGTAATGCAAATGAAAATAAAATGTAAACATGGAAGGCGAGAAAAATCGATGCAGACGCACCCAATCCGCTTGAGCGCCGTAAGCGCCAGGATTTGAAGCGCGCCTGAACCGTCATGAATGGTATGCGCCAGCACGCATAGCGACTCGAACTAGACAGTCAAACTTAAAAGGTTAACTTGCAAGTTTGGCTGTCTACCCTCACTATTGCCGCACGCTCAATTCACTTGCCGCTGAAAGATCATGCCTACCAGTACCTTCGAGCAGTCCGTTCTCGATCTCATGCAGGCCTTAGGCCTGCTGATTCGACGTACCCGCAACGAGTCCTATGGGGGAGAACTCTCCATGACGGAGGCGCTCGTCATGTCACGGCTGGCTAAAGACGGGGCCGCCACGACTGCAGCACTCGCGCGTGCCGAAAAGATGAAGCCGCAGTCGATGGGCACGACCATTACCTCGCTTGAGGACATGGGCATCGTCACGCGCACGCCGCACGCAACCGACGGTCGTCAGATGCTGATCGAACTGACACCGAAGGGTGTCCAGTTGCGCAAAAAGAATGTCGAAGCGAAGCTGATGTGGTTGTCGCAAGTGATCGCCGAACTCGACGCCGAGGAGCGCGACACGCTATTCAGGGCTGCGGGGATCATCAAGCGGCTGGCCGAGACGTGAGCGAGCAATGACCCATATCGACAAGCACGCTAGCGTGTCCGACGGGATCAGTCCGTCTGTCTGGAAGGTGGCCATCGTCGCGGTGATTGGGCCGTTTATGACCCAGGTCGATTCAACCGTGGTCAATGTGTCGCTGTCGACTATCAGTCACACGCTGGCCTCACCGATTGCGACTGCGCAGTGGATCGTGAGCGGCTACCTGCTGGCCATGACGCTGATGTTGCCGCTCAACGGCTGGCTCGTGGACCGCGTCGGCGCGAAGCGGCTCTACATTCTCTGCTTCTCGACGTTCACCCTGGCGTCGGTTTTATGCGGCGCGTCCCGCACGATGGGCGAACTGATTGGTGCGCGCGTATTCCAGGGGCTGGTGGGCGGCGTGCTGGCCCCCATGACCCAGATGATGATTGCGCGCGTAGCGGGAAAAAACATGGCGCGTGTGATGGGCTACGCCGCGCTGCCCATTCTGCTCGGCCCTATTCTCGGTCCGGTATTGGCGGGGACGATCCTTGCGCACGCGGCGTGGTCCTGGCTGTTCTACCTCAACGTACCTGTCGGCATTCTGGGTGTCGGACTGGCTGCGTGGCTGCTCGCGCGCGATACCGTATCTGTACAGAAGCGTCCGTTCGATTTTCTCGGCTTCGCGATGATTTCACCTGGCCTCGTCGCGCTCATTTACGGGCTGCAAAATGCGTCGCGGGCAGAGGGGCGGTGGGTATTGTTCGCCGGCGCGGTGTTGTTTGCGGGGTTCTTGCGGCACGCCTTCCGCAAGGGCAGTTCGGCGCTAATCGACATACGGGTTTTCGCGGAGCGAACCTTCTCTGTCGCCGCGGTCACGCAATTTTTCGCCAACGGTGTTCTGTTTGGCCGGCAACTGGTGGTGCCTTTGTACCTGATCGCAGGTTGTGGCTTGTCCGCGGCGCAAGCGGGTTGGCTCGTGGCTTCGACGGGCGTCGGCATGATGTGCTCGTTTCCGCTGCTGGGATTCCTGACCGAAAGATATGGCTGCCGCGCGGTCTCGGCAGGAGGGGCGTTGCTGGCTTTTTTGAGCACGATCGCGTTCCTCTGGATGCCAGGGCATCAGTTCTCGTCGACATGGGCTGTGATCAGTCTTTTCCTCGCCGGCGTGGGTCAAGGAACGATCGCGATACCGTCGATATCGGCAGCGTATGCGTCGATTCCGAAAGCACGGATTGCGGTGGCGAATACGGCATTGAACATTGCGCAAAGGGTAGGCGGGCCGGTGGTGACCACGCTCCTCGCCGTGGTCATTTCGTTGAGCATGCACGATCATATGAGCGCTCAGCCACAGCAGTTTCTGATGGCGTTTGCGATGCTCTCCTGCCTTCATCTATTGGCTTTTGGGGCGGCGACTTTGCTGCCGCTGCGGATACATCGCGCGGCTGAGGCGTGAGGGCCGGAGCGAATCCGGTGGCGGGCTATTGGTAGAAAACCCCTTCTTCTGACCCGGGACGGTCCGACGGTTCGTTAGCTGCCACCTTTGTAAAGCTCCAGCATCTGCGCCGCCTGGCCACTATGCTGAAAGTCTTCCAGCTCGCGCGTCACCTGCTCGCGTGTCTTTCCAGGGAAAACAGAGGCGACCGGTGCGACAGACGGAAGCGCGACCGCTGGAACCGTCGGGGCGCTGCTATCCGCCACGGACTCTTGCGGGTTGATCGCGGTCTGGGCGAAACATCCGTCTGCGATGCTTCCCGCTATCAGGACAAGACAGATAGGGATCGATCGATAAAATTTCATGAAAATTCTCCTTCGGAGTCCGATGGATGGGTCCGTGCATCATTCGTTGATCGACAGCAGTCCTCGCAGGGGCCAAAGCAGATTCGGCTAGTTGCGACGATCAACCGGTCTGGGTGCATTCGGACGCGTGCCCTTTCAGCGTTGCTGTCATACTTATTCTTCGTCAGACGAGACACTGTCGCAACGCACATGCGTAGGCAACGGAGGCGTGCCACCGGCGAAAGATGTAGGCACTCCTGTTGTCCGGTCCGGGTGACGTGCCGGGTGACGTGCTCGGTCGTCACCTCGCGTGCCGGAGCACCTTCCTGACCCAGGACGACGCGGGCAGTTACACACCACGGTGCCGATACATTTGTGGCTGATGGCGCCGATGGCGACCTGTTATGCTGCTTTTGCCGCACGTTGGCTACGCACGAGGGGGCTACGCCTGATACCGCGCACCATCCAGCCACGGTGGCTTTCCGATCGAGCAGCCTCATGAGATGGTCACAGTTCGTAGTACGCAAGTTCGGCTCGGAGGCTGTGGAGCGTGCTTTCCGTATGGACTATGCGCGTCGCTACGCGGGCCAACGCAGGCTGGCCGGCACCATCTTCACGCTGATGTGGATAGCGTTTTCCATCCACGACTATTGGCGGCTGGACAGGCTCGATCCCGGAGGCATCAACCACGTTGGCCTCGTGCAGCTTGCCGGCGCGGTGGGTATGGCGATCCCGGTATGGTTGACGTGGGGGCCGCGTGCCTTTGACGAGCGATGGGCGGTCGGATTGATGTGCGTCTGGACGCTGAGCTGCTGGCTCGCCCTTATGAGGATGATCGTAACTTACCCGATTGACCTGGCCATTCGGGAAGTCTTCCCCTTCTTATATTTGACCCTTTTCGTGATATTCACGTCGTTCCGACTCCGTGCAATCACGGTGGCGTGGCTAGTCGGACTATGCGTTGTCACGTTCCGCATGACGCTTTACCTCTGGCCTCGGGGCAGCGCTGCCACGCAGTGGGACGACTGGATTACCCGTGGACGTATGGTGCCGATGATGTATATCGTCGGCACGGTTGTCAGCATTCAGTTTGAACGCGCTGCCCGGCGCGAATTTATATTCCGGCGCACCTTGCACGCAGCCAAGGCGCGCGTCGACGCCGCGTCCCGCGTGGTCAGGCAACAAAACGAACGCATGAGAGAACTCGTCAAAGAGAAGGAGCGGTTCTTTTCATCGGCCTACCACGATATCCAGCAGCCCCTCGCCGCGATAAATCTTTTCATCCGTAGCGCGCGGATAAAACTCGAAGACGAACACGCCGCAAGCCATGATCTCGATGTCATCGAAGAAACGGCACGCGACATTCTCGACATGTTCAAGGATATCCAGGACTACAGTGAATTAGGCTCATACGTCCCGCACCTGGCGCCGGTCGATACGCAGGATCTGCTGACGGAAGTTTTCGAGCAATACCTTGAACCGGCGAGGTCGCGGGGCATCGAATTCAGAAGCAGCGTGCGGCAGCGGCGGCCGCCGCCCATCGACAGCGACCGCGCCTTGTTCAAGCGGGCATTGTCCAATCTTGTATCGAACGCGATCAAGAACACCGCTGCGGGAGGCGTTGTAATCGGCTGGGTGGAGATCGGAGAACGGCTTCGCATCGACGTATGGGACACAGGCGTCGGTATCTCGGCCGAGCATCGGGATGCGATATTCGCCGAGTACTACCAGATCAGCAACCCGGGTCGCGATCGCTCGAAGGGCCTGGGACTCGGGTTGTCTATCGTCCATCGGGTTGTCGGGATTCTGCCGAAGCACAGCATGCGTTTCTGGTCGGTCGAAGGGCGCGGGTCGCGCTTTTCCATGTACGCTCCGATATCGGAAATTACACCTGTCGTCGAGACAGACAATCGGAGCAACGACGCGTTCACGTCGATCCTCAAGGACAAGTACATCCTGCTTTGCGACGACGAACCGGCCGTTCTCGAGGGCCTGCGCCGGTTGTTCCTCAGTGCTGGCGCACTGGTGGATACCGCCGAGTCGATGGCGGGATTCGAAGCGATTCTCGCCGACGACGGCCGCGCACCCGACATCATCGTCACCGATATCAGACTGCGCGACGGGCCGACCGGCATCGAGGTCGCCGAACGGATCAGGCAGCATTTCGCCTGGGCAGGCGTGCTTCCCGTTGCGTTCATCACGGGCGAACTGGTGTCGCCTCACGCACTTCGCGATTTTCCCGAGCCGTTCGTGCTGTTGCGAAAGTCTTCCGCGCCGGAGAGTACGCTTGCGGAAGTCAGTCGGTTCGTTGCCGCGCAACAGCCGACAGGCTTCGATCATGCTCGGGATCCGTGACTGGCGGGACGCCGAGTTTGATCCCTCTATCGGCCAGCATGACGATGAGTTCCGTACGGCGCCGCAGATTGAAGTGCGCAAGCAGATGACTGACGTATTTCCGTACCGTGACGTCCTCGAGTCCCATCTTCAAGGCAATGGCCTTGGATGGCAGTCCGCGCACCAGCCACGTCAACGTTTCGAACTCTCTCGGCGTGAGTCCTAGCCCGGCTGCGTTGCTTATTTCCGAACTGCCGCCGGGCCGCTCGTGCCCTGGTTCATTTGCCGGCGTTTCGCTTGTGCCGATGTCGTGCCTGAACCTCGCGATGCTGGAGGCGGGCAGGAACACACCTCCGACAAGTACCGCGCTTATCGCTGCATGAAGCGCTTCAGGAGGTGACGACTTGGGCACGTATCCCATGGCACGGAGTTCGATGCATCGACTAATGGTTTCCATGCTCTCGTCAGCCGATATCACGATCACCGGTAACGACGGTCGCGACTCCTTCAGTTCGGCAAGCGCCTCGCAACCGTGACCATCGGGAAGATCGAGATCGAGAAAAACGATGTTCAGGAGTTCGCCGCGCGCGTGATGCAAGCCTTGCGACAGCGTACTCGCGTGCAACAACTCGATGCCCGGATACAGCTCTCTTAGTAAAAGCGCCAATCCGGCCCTGAACAGCTCGTGATCATCGACGATCAGTACGCGCATTCCATCGTCTCCCTGGACCGCTTTCGCGACGAGCTGCAATGACACTGTGGATGTTGCTGCATAGGTAGCGATCATCCGCTGCGTTCAAATCGAATAGTACACGCAGTGCACCGGTGCCCCGGACAGTGTCCACGACTTGTCTGCACGCGACGGCTCGCCAGGATGTTCGGTCTCCAGACTATCCTGGCGCTCCGCGACGCCAAGCTATGTTCAGACGATAAGGATGGCGGCGTTGCTTTAACACTTGGCTATTCGCGGCTGTATTTAGGAAGTCCCCGTTGCGCGAGGCCACCTATGATGATTCATGCGCTCCGCAGCCTCATGCCGATCACGTGAACGAAGCAACACCCCCTGGCAAAGAGTCGTCGAAGCGTCACGAGGCGGCGGTGTGAGCGGTGATGCTGGGCCGCCACGAGCCGGCGTCCTCAATCTCCGTTCTGGAGGCTGAAATGAAGTTCATTGTTCAATGGAAGGGCCTGCCGCCGACGCAGCAACCCGCAATCGAGCGTTTCATGGCAACCGGTGGCCGTCCGCCGGAGAATGTGCAACTGCTAGGACGCTGGCATGCGATCGGCGAATTGAGCGGCGTCGCGATTGTCGAAACAACGGATGCCAGTGGACTGGCCGCATGGGTGCTTCAATGGGGCGATCTGTTTTCGTTCACCACGGCCCCCGCACTGACCGACGAAGAACTGGGCGGCGCGTTGTCCGCTCATCGGGCCACGTCGAAATAGAATGCCGCAAGGAACAACAGGGAGGCGCGAGCGCTACGTCGCGGTATAGCGCCGTGTCGCGGCGCCCTATGCCGCCGCCGGCATGCGCGCCAGTTCGACGAAGGCCTTGAGGTAGTCGACGTCAGTATCGGTTTCGCGGGCGCCGAGGAAGATCTGCTTGGCGATGCCCTTGCGCCCCAGGCGTACCGGCACCACGTTCATCTTGTCGGCATACTCTTCCACCAGCCAGCGCGGCAGCGCCGCGACGCCTCTGCCGCTTGCCACCATCTGCAGCATGATGTCGGTGGTCTCGATCACCTTGTGGCGCCGGGGCGTGACACCGGCCGGCATCAGAAACTGATTGTAGATATCGAGCCTGTCGATTTCCACCGGGTACGTGACCAGCACCTCACTCGTCAATTGCGCGGGCTTCACATAGTCGGCCCCGGCCAGCGGGTGCTCGCGGTTGACCACCAGCACCTGCTCGTAGTCGAACACGGGTTCGAAGCGCAAGCCTGGTTTGTAGAGCGGATCCGGCGTCACGAGCAGGTCGATCTCATAGCCGAACAGCGCGCCAATGCCGCCGAACTGGAATTTCTGCTTGACGTCGACATCCACGTCCGGCCAGCGCGCGAGATAGGGCGAAACCACCTTGAGCAACCACTGGTAGCAGGGATGGCATTCCATGCCGATGCGCAGCGCGCCACGCTCGCCCTGCGCGTATTGGCCCAGGCGTTCCTCGGCGAGATCGAGTTGCGGCAGCACGCGGCCCGCTACGGCCAGCAGATATTGACCGGCCTGGGTCAGGCGCAGGCTGCGCCCCTCGCGCAACCAGATGTCCGTGCCCAGTTGCTGCTCCAGTTTCTTCATGGAGTGGCTGAGGGCGGATTGCGTCACGCACAGGATATCCGCCGCTGCGGTGAGCGAGCCGTGCTTGTCCACCGCCTGGACGATGGCCAGATGAATTCTCTCAAGCATGATGATGTATGAACAAAATTAATGGTTCGTTGAATTATCACCATTTTACTTCATATGCCGCCTTCGCTACGATCCACGCATCTGCAACCTGATCGAACCAAGGCGACACGATGGCAACGACACATAATCTGGGTTTTCCCCGCATCGGCGCGAAGCGCGAACTGAAGTTCGCACTCGAGTCCTACTGGAAAGGCGAGTCCTCGCTCGGCGAACTGAAAGCGCTGGGCGCCCAGTTGCGCCAGCGTCACTGGGCGCACCAGGCTGACCTGGGGCTGGCTGCAGTAGGCGATTTCGCCTTCTACGACCAGGTGCTGGACATGAGCTTCACGCTGGGCAATCTGCCGGAGCGCGTGCAGGGCTTTCATGGCGACGCCCTCGACAACTCTTTCCGCGTCGCCCGTGGCCGCTCGGCCAAGGGTGCCGAAGACCATAGCGCATGCTGCGGCGGCGTCGCGGCCGGCGAGATGACCAAGTGGTTCGATACCAACTATCACTACATCGTCCCCGAATTCAGCGCAGGCACCGAATTCAAGCTCGACCCGTCGCGCCTGCTCGAACAACTGGCTGAGGCCAAGGCGCAAGGCCTCAAGGTCAAGCCGGTGATTGTCGGCCCGGTGACGTATCTGGCGCTCGGCAAGACCAAGGACGACTCCGACAAGCTGGCTCTGCTGCCGCGTCTGCTGCCGGTCTATGCGGAACTGTTGGCTACGCTCGCGGCGCAAGGCGTGGAATGGGTGCAGATCGACGAGCCGAACCTCGTCACCGAATTGTCCGCACAATGGCAGCAGGCGTATGTTACGGCGTACGAAGCGTTGTCGAACGGCAAGGTCAAGCTATTGCTGGCGACGTACTTCGGCCAATTGCTCGGCAACCTGCCACTGGCTTGCAAACTGCCGGTGCAGGGCCTGCATCTGGATGCGATCAACGCCCGCGCCGAAGTGGAGGCGGTGATTGCGCAATTGCCGAAGGATAGCGTGCTGTCGCTGGGCGTGATCAACGGCCGCAACATCTGGAAGACGGATCTGGCGAGCGTACTCGATTGGCTCGAGCCGGTCGCGCAGCAACTGGGCGAGCGTCTGTGGATCGCACCGTCGTGCTCGCTGCTGCACGTGCCGGTGGACCTCGAAAGCGAACAGAATCTGGATACGGAAGTCCGCTCGTGGCTCGCATTCGCGCTGCAGAAACTGGACGAACTGAAGGTGCTAGCCGCCGCGCTGAACGAGGGCCGCGACGCCGTCAAGGCGGAACTGGCTGCGAACAGCGCCGCAATCGCTGCACGTCGTGCGTCGCCGCGCGTCAATAACCCGGCAGTCAAGGCCGCCCTCGCCGAGATCAGCCCGGCCCTTGGTCAGCGCAAGAACCCCTACCCGGCGCGTGCCGACAAGCAGGCTGCGCTGTTGAAGCTGCCGCCGTATCCAACCACGACCATCGGATCGTTCCCGCAGACCGGCACGATCCGTCATGCGCGCAGCCAGTTCAAGAGCGGTGCGCTGGATGAAGCCGGCTATCAGGCCGCGATGCGCGCCGAGATCGAACGCAGCGTGTGCGAGCAGGAAGCGCTGGGTCTGGACGTGCTGGTGCACGGCGAAGCCGAGCGTAACGACATGGTCGAATACTTCGGCGAGCAGCTCGATGGTTACGCGTTCAGCCAGTTTGGTTGGGTGCAGTCGTATGGTTCGCGGTGCGTGAAGCCGCCTGTTCTGTTCGGCGACATCAGCCGCCCGAAAGCGATGACGGTCGAATGGATCAAGTACGCCCAGTCGCTCACGAGCAAGCCGATGAAGGGCATGCTGACCGGCCCGGTGACGATCCTGAACTGGTCCTTCGTGCGCGACGACCAGCCGCGTTCGGTATCGTGCTATCAGCTCGCACTGGCGATCCGCGAAGAAGTGCTGGACCTCGAAAAGGCCGGCGTGCGCGTGATCCAGATCGACGAAGCCGCGCTGCGCGAAGGCCTGCCGCTGCGCAAGTCGCAGTGGGGGGAATACCTCGACTGGGCCGTGACTTCGTTCCGCATTACCGCCAACGGCGTGGATGACGAAACGCAGATCCACACGCATATGTGCTATTCGGAGTTCAACGACATCATCGCGTCCATCGCCGATATGGACGCCGACGTCATCACCATCGAGACCTCGCGCTCGGATATGGAGTTGCTCGACGCATTCGACAACTTCAACTACCCGAACGAAATCGGCCCGGGCGTGTACGACATTCATTCGCCGAACATCCCGAGCGAAGAACATATCGTTCAACTGATGAAGAAAGCGGCTGAACGCATCCCGGCGCAACGCCTGTGGGTGAATCCGGACTGCGGCCTGAAGACGCGCCAGTGGGAAGAAGTCATTCCGGCGCTGACCAACATGGTGGCCGCTGCGAAGAAGCTGCGCGCGTCCGCTTAAGGCATTCGCGCCGCTTCGACGGCGCATTCCGGCGTGCCTGTTGAGGCGCCCTGTCGCGACGGGACGGGCCTCGCCGGAATGCCGCACACGTCTGCGGATGCAGGTGGAAGGGCGCAACCGCGCGAGCGGTTGCCGCCCCTTAGAGGTAAGCCGACTTGCCGGTGATCCGCCCCGTCGATGCCGCGCGTTGGACGCGCTCGGCGAGCGCGCCGAACAGCAGGCCGATGGTGGTCCACAGGATCACCTGCATGCCGATTGCCGCGACCCGGAATTTCCACAGCAGAACCGCCGGGAAAGCCGCCGGCACTTCGTTGATCACGGGCAGGTTCAACTGCACGACGCCGATGATCGCGACGAAGACGACGCCCGCCACGATCGACGCATTCCATTGACCCAGACGGGCAATGGCGTACTTGCGCACCTTGAGCGAAAACACCATGGTGACGATCGAAATCGCAATCATGAGGAAGAACAGACCCGTCCGCATGCCGATCGTCTCGGGGTCACCCACCGAGGGGGGATTGGCCGGGTACTTGATGTTCGGCACGATCACCAGCGTGATGAACGCCGCGAGGGCGAGCCAGGCAGACAAGGGCCGCGCCCCCAGTTTGCCGACGCGGCCGAACGCGTAGGCGAACGTCAGGGCAAACAGACCGCCCACCGCTGCGCTGAACGTCACCACACCGGTCAGCAGACCCAGGCCTGCCTGCGTGTGGCGACTGACGATTTCCGGCTCAGGGGCTTCGCCCTTTGCCGCGTCGGCCTTTTCCTCGAAGGAAATCGCCTGATCTACCTGGGGTTCGCCGACTAGCTTGGCGAAACTGAACGTGAGCAGTCCTGCGGCGATGCCTGCGAGCATGCCGCGTACCAACAATTTACCGACCATGATGGACTCCGCGTTAGTGGCAGGGGAAGCCAAGCAGATGGCGGCCGTCGTGAACGAATTCATGGACGTACATGCCGGGGACGAGCGAGGTTGCACCCTCTTCGGCGCCGACGAAGTAAATGGCGAGCAGCATGATCAAGCCGCCAAAGACGATCCATGGCAGCAGTTCACGCAGGGGAATGGGGGTTGGCTCGGCGGCCGGATGCAGTACAACGTCAGTCATGATGGGTTTTCTCCAGGGGTTACGCGCCCCGATAATTGGATGGCTGAAATTGCGCGGAGCTCGGGTCTGGCTTTCGGTTCAGCGATGAACCGCTTACAGTGGCGCGACCGCGCCGGGCTTGCACCGGCTTCCGTGCTCCGCGCTAAGGCGTATTCTACGCGCTAAGCTTTCAATGGTTGGGCAAATGCAAGTTGCCGTACGCATCGTGGGCAGGGTTTTCAACTGAAAGGGCAGAATGGATACACGTGTTTTACTCGTCAGCCACGCCGCGACCGCTGCGATGCGTCAGGGCCGATTTCCCGCTGACGATCCTTTGGACGCGCGCGGCATCGCGCAAGCCAGGGCCTGCCGCGAACGCATGCCCTCGCTCGGTGCTGCGATCGCACTCAGCAGTCCTGCGGCCTGCGCACGCGAGACGGCAGAGGCACTCGGTTTTGCGGTGCAGGTAACGCCCGAATTGGCGGACATGAACTATGGTGAGTGGTGCGGCCGGCGGCTCGCCGAGCTTGCGGAAGACGTGCCGCACGAACTTGCAGCGTGGAGCCGCAATCCCGATGCGCCGCTGCAGGGTGGCGAGTCGTTTGCGCAGGTGCTTGTGCGGGTAGGCGGCTGGCTCGATGCGTTGGACGAGACGGCGAGCGTGGTCGCTATCACCCATGCCCCGGTCATCCGGGCTGCTTTGCTGCATGCGTTGAACGCACCGGCGGTGTCGTTCGCTCACATTGAGATCGCGCCGCTCTCGGTGGTCGAAATACGGCGCTCGGCTCGCGGATGGGCATGGTGGCCGGCGCAGTCGTAGTGCGTGGTTCAGGGTGTTTCGTCGGAAGAGGGCGCTCATATGGCGGCAATGGACGAGGTCAATACCGATCGGGCTCCTGGCGCGGGGAGCGATCTGTCCGAATCAGGTGAGGGCGCTGCGCTTCGGCAAGAAGTGATCGTGATCGACACGCTGGCTGCGTTTAGCGCTTTGCGTCAGCCGTGGAGCGCACTCGCCGCTACCGCCGAAAATTGCCCGGCAGGTCTGATGTTCCCGTATTGCGAACTTGCTGCGACCCATGTCATCGTCGCGGGTGGCGTGGTCAATGTGGCGCTCGTGTGGCGCAATGGGGAACTGCTGGCCTTATGGCCCGTTTCGATCGTCCGCAAAGGTGTGCTGCGCGTCGCCAAGGCGTTGACCTGCGGCAGCGACGAAGAATACGGTGGTCCGCTTCTCAAGGGAAGCGCGAGCATCGAGCTTTACGCTGTGGCAACCGCTGCGGTGATGCATGTGAATGCCGACGTCCTTGAGATGGGGATGGTTCAAAAGGACGGACTCCTGTACAAATCGCTCGAAGGCATGCCGCAGTCGTGGGTGTTGGCGCGGCTACCGGCACGATGGCGCGGATTGGATGGCTACTCGATTCGCCTGCATGACTTTCCCCGCTACGACGATTTCATGGCGACGCTGCCCAAGTCGCTTCGCTCCAGTCTGCGCTATAGCCGCAAGCGGCTCGAAGCGAAGGGCACACTCGAATGCGGCTGGAGCAAGACGACCGGCGACGCCGAGACCGTGCTGACATGGCTATTCGCCAACAAACGCAAATGGGCCATCAGTCGCGGCGTCGCTACGCCCTACCTGATGGACAATCAGGTGCGCGATTTCTTTATCGCCCTGGCGCAACGGGTGGACCTGGCGGCGACGCCGTTCGTCGCGTTTGTGAAGATGGAGGGGGTTCCGGTTGCGGCATCGGTGAATCTGGTCGGCTCGAAATCGGTCGAGTATTTCATCACCACCTATGACGAGGCATTCGGCACTTACTCGGTCGGCGCTTTGCTGGTTGACTTCGTGGTCGAGTGGTCGCACGCGCATGGCCGCGATTTTGACTTTCGTCCCTTGCATGGCGACTACAAGGCGCGCTGGGCCAACTGCCAGACATGGCATGAGAAACACCTGATCGTGCTTGGCGCGCGTGGCCGTCTCGTCGAACTGCCCTTGCTGTTTGCTCAGGCCGTGCGCGTGAAGCGCAAGCTCCATGCGCTCGTTGCAGAGCGACTTCAGACGCGTTCGAAGGGCACGAAGAACGCTTCAAAGGCGCTGAAATCGGATGCGAAGGAAAAGGCGGACGACGTCGTTGCGCCGAGCGCCTCTTCCGATACACGGAGCGAACAGTAGAAAAAGCCTGCCCGTTATCCTGAGCCGTCGAGGCGCAGTCGTTCAGATCTGCGCGAGCCCACCATCGACGAACAATTCTGTCCCGGTGATATAGCTGGCACCGTCGGACGCGAGAAAGGAAACGGCCTTGGCGATCTCGTCGGCCTGACCCACCCGGCCAAGCGGCGTCGTTGCAGAGACTTCCTTGCTATACGCTTCAATCTGTTCGTCGTTCAGTTTGAGTTCAGACTTGTATGCCGGTGTGACCACGACACCCGGCGCGACCACATTGACGCGGATGTCCCGCCCTTTGAGGTCCGATGCCCAGGTGCGCGCGAAGGAGCGCAGGGCCGCCTTGGTGGCCGCGTAGACGCCGAACGCCGGCGTCCCTTTTATCGACGCGATTGATCCGGTAATCACAATGGCGCTGCCTGGCCGCATGAGCGGCAATGCGCTCTGCACGGTCAGCAAGGTGCCCTTCACGTTGATGCCAAAGTACTTGTCGAACTGTGCTTCGGTGATTTCGCCGAGCGGCACGAATTCGCCGCCGCCGGCGTTGGCAAAGAGAATGTCGATCCGGTCGTGCTCCGCGGACACCTTGTCGACGATGGTCTGAAGATCGGCAGCCGACGAAATGTCGCCGCGAATCGCACGCGCCCCGTGGCCGATCTCGGAGACTGCCGCGTCCAGTTCCGCCTGGCGTCTGCCGGTAATGAACACCGTCGCACCTTCGCGTGCCAGGCGCTTGGCCGTCGCCAGACCGATTCCGGTGCTACCGCCGGTCACAAGCGCTACCTTTCCCGCATGTCGGGTCGAATGGATGTTGTCGTAAAGAGAGGGGGGCATTTCAGGGCTCCTTGGCTTGCCTGCGTGAATGAATGACCTCAGCTTAGTTTAAACACCCGTGCAGATAAATCGGTATATTGTGGTTTATCTATTCATGCATGTGGATAATGGGCGAGGCTGATCGATGGACCATTTGCAGGCAATCCGTATCTTTGTCCGTGTAGTCGAGACGGGCGGCTTCGGGCGGGCGGCGCTTTCTCTGAACATCCCCAATGCCACAGCGAGCAAATGGGTCCAATCGCTGGAGGCGCATCTTGGCGTGAAATTGCTGGAGCGAAATACGCGGCGCGTCAGCGTGACGACCGATGGCGCCGCTTACTATGAGCGCACCCGGCAGATGCTCAGCGACCTGGATGACATCGAAGCCACGCTCGGTCGGGGGCAGGCGAGCCCGCGTGGCGTGCTGAGAGTGGATACGGGAGGGTCGGTCGCAAGCGGCATCCTCATTCCTGCATTGCCGGCATTTCGCACCCGTTATCCGGACATACAGATTCAGCTAAGCGTCACTGACCGTACCGTGGATCTTGTCGCAGAGAACATAGACTGTGCGATTCGAAGTACCGCCGACGCCCCGGACCTCGTGACGCATCCGATCGGCACGCTTGCGTGGACCACCTGTGCGAGTCCCGCCTATCTCAGGATGTATGGCACCCCGAAGCATCCGCAGGACATCGTGGATAAGAACATGCCTGTGGTGGGGTATTTTTCTGCAAGTTCCGGTCTGACGCAGCCTGTTATGTTTTGCCGGGGCAAGGAGACGATCACCCTGGAAAACATACGCAATGAAGTGCTGGTGAGCGAGAGCAATGCCCACCTTGCAACGGCACTGGCGGGCTTGGGGATCGTCCACACATTGGACTTCATGGTTCGCCCGTTCATCGAACAAAAGCGGCTCGTACCCATTCTCACGCACTGGCGACCGGACCCAATCAACGTCTATATCGCGTATCCGCCCAGCCGAAGGTATAGCACCAAGGTAAGGGTGTTTGCGGATTGGGCCGCGACATTGTTCGCGCCTGCGTGAGTTTTCTCATCCCGCTACGCCGCTCGCAACCGGCTCATACAGATTGCAGAAAAGTTCATTCCTCATGGGGTATAGCGATCCGTCGCAGCCCGTCACGATCCAGTCGCCTGGCAGAACCTTGCGCCATCCGTCCGGCGTCGCCATGCACCACCCGGCGTTTTGCCATTCGACTGCAGGATGATCGCCGGGCTGATGCCACTGGACAGCTTCAACGACACAGTTGCGCTTCCTGAATCTCATCTCGGGTCCTTTAAAGCGAGCGCTCCGGTCCTCGGCGTGGATCCAGATCAAGGTCCGTCATCAACGTTTCCACGGTTCGAATCACCTGACGCGGTGTGATCAGACGCGAGCACTCGAATTGCCGCTCAGTGCCGGCATGACGTGGACACCAGGCGAAATCGCCGTGGTTGAACTCGACGCCCGTGTCGTTCCAGCAACTATTGCAGGCGTGAAAGTTGATCACGCGATAGGCCGTCTCGAACTCGTTGTGCGGATGCGTGAAGCCGCTGATCATCACCACCGGCTTGTGCAGCGCCCAGGCGAGCCAGGACAGGCCGCTCGACAGGCCAATGAAGAAATCCGCGTGATGCAGCAGGCTCACGCGCTCCTGCAAGGGCAGATCGCCGGTGAAGTCTTCGCTTCCATAGGGGATCAGATTCCATAACAGCTTCTCGCCGTGCGCGTGCTGCCGGTCGATACACAGCACGCGGTAACCCATCGCCTTGAGCTGCTTGATCAGCTCATACCAGCCGGTCGGATGATTCCAATACTTGCACTGCGACGAAGACTGCGCGGCAATCACCACATAGGGTTCGGTAATGCGCCGCGTCGGATCCTCGATCGCGATGCGCGGACGACGCTCCACCGGCGCGAGACCGAGCAGGAACGGGATCGTTTTCTGCAAGCCGCTGACGCGAAAGTCGGTCGGTTGATGCGTACGGTCGTCGCATGGGAAAAAGATGCCCAGAAAGTAGCTCGCATAGCACTGCGGCCGCAATGTGCTCTCATCTTCGGGCGCGACATAGTGAAGTTCTGGATAGCAGGCTGCGAATAGCGTCCAGATATCCTTGCCCATCGAGACCAGCATCTTGCAGCGATGCTTCTTGCGAAATTCGTCCACATACGGGAACCAGGCAATGATGTCGCCGAGGGTGCCTACCGGTAGCCGCATGTAAACCTGCTGTCCGGCTGCGTCATAGTCGTGTTCGAACACGCATTCGTCGCCGCGGAATACTTCAATGCGAAAGCGCACGAAGTACTTTTTCAGGCTATTGACCGTGCCGTCGTTGACGATCTCGTCGAACAATACGACGTCTGCCTCGATATCGCTCAAACGCACACGCCAGTCGCCGGCGGGGACCTGTACCCGGCAACCGTAGTTGAAGTCGTAGCGGATGCCGTATGGTCCTGCGCATGACGGAGGGCCGGTATCGACCATGGAAGGCGCGCCGGGCATGGCCGCTGCCGGGTGGTCAGGCGTGGCGGAGAGGGACGGGGCCGGTACGGCAACGACCTCGGCTTCGGCTTCAGTTTCGATTAGCATGACTTGGTTTCTCCGGCGACGAACCCGCCGCCCCGTTCTTACCACGCGTTAGTCGACGTAGCTCAGGCCGACCGTGACTGCCCACGGTTGCGTATAGTCGCGCCCCTTGCCGTATTCGAAGGCGCCGTACACGCGTACGCGGCGGCTTAGCGCGGCGCTTACGCCGGCGTTGGCCACCACCCATGTCTGCGGTACGGAGGTGGTGAGGAGCGTGCCGCCGACGGTATCGCTCACGTTCCCATTGAACACATGGGTGCCCGCGATGCTCAGGAACGGTACGAGGGTGATTTGCCCCACTGCGAGCGACGCGCCTACGGTTGCGCCGGCACTGCCGATGACCATGTTGGTCGCTTCCAGACCGACTAGCGTGCCGAATGTGGTCTGATACTCGACGCTACCGCTGCGCTGATAGGTCAGCTCGACGCGCGGCTCGACCCACCAGTGGCTGCCGAGCTGCCAGCGCTTGCCGCCATCGATCGATGCTGAGTAACCCGAAAGATCGTAGCCGGCACTGGCCGGGTTAGCCGCGCTGCTCACGCTGGCCTCCTGCTTCATGCCCAGGTAGCGCACCACGGCATCGGCAAAGATCCCGCCGAAGCCGTTAAATCCGCCGTACGCTCCAAGGTTCCATGGCCGCGCAGTACCGTTGCCGACCGGATCGAAGTCCTCGCTCGCCTGTGCGAAGCCACCGGTTGCGCCCACGTGAAAGTCTCCCAGCGCGCTAGAGATTCGCCAGTCGCGACCTGCCTGCACGCCGTAGAAATCCGTGGTCGTCGACGTGTCGCCGGGGCTCGTGCGCATGCGTTCGTCGTAGCTGCGTACCCAGAACTGACCATCGGCCGCCCCGTCGCGGTAATCCGCCAGATGGGCGAAGGTCTGTTCGAGCTGCTGGTACCACAACATGGTCGGCACACTGGCCGCGGCTTGCACAACGGAGGCGATGTCGCTCTCGCGACCGGTGTTGTACAGGTAGTACTGGCTGCCGGAATCCTGCAGGCCGAACTTGTAGGCGCCCACGTCCATCGTGCTGCCGGCAAGCGAAAAGGTCGCGGTGCTATTGGTAGCGTTGACGAGCAACAGTCGTTCGCCTGGACCCGTGGGCGCGGTCACGCTGGAGTCGTGTACCGAGAGAACAAACCTGCCCGAGCCCTGATTGACCACAAGCTGGTCCGACTGCATCGCGCCGATATT
This sequence comes from Paraburkholderia sp. GAS38, assembly GCF_050434965.1. Lineage (NCBI taxonomy): Bacteria > Pseudomonadati > Pseudomonadota > Betaproteobacteria > Burkholderiales > Burkholderiaceae > Paraburkholderia > Paraburkholderia sp. GAS38. Next base: position 175,962 of record NZ_JBNDJO010000007.1, read on the forward strand.
CGTGTTCAGCATGAACTGGCCGTTGCCGGACAAACCGTTGACAGTCAACGTCTTGTAGCCTCCCGTGCCTGGCGCGCCGAGCGTCACGGTGCCGCCGTTGATGGCGAGTCCATTGAGCGTGGCCGCCGCTGCACCCCTCAGACCGTCGCCCGGCGACTCGATCACACTCAATGTGCCGGCGAGCGTAATGCCGCTGACCGGCAGTGCGGCGACCGTGCCGCTCGCGGTGGTGCCGCCGGCGTTGACCACCATCGTGCCGCCCGCTGCAACCGTGGTATTTGCGGCGGAGCCGCCAAGCAAGACGAATTGCGTACCGCCATTGTTGATCGACGCTCCGGCTGCTTTGCCGCCGCTGGACACCGTCTGATTCCCGCTCATATTGACCACGGTTCCGGTGGCCGCGCCGCGCGTATAGACCACCTGGAAGCCGCCGTTCACGGTAGTGCCCGACGCCGAACCGCCCGCCGACACATATTGCTTGCCGCCCGCAACCGTGGTGCCGGACGCACTGCCGCCTGAATACACCCGTTGCAGGCCGCCGGAACTGACCACCGCATTGACGGCAAGGCCGCCGTTCGATACGCCGAAGCTGCCGCCCGAATTGACGATCGTATTGACCGCGGTGCCTCCGGCCGACACGTATTGTGTGCCGCCGGAGATCACCGTGCCGAGGGTGGAGCCGCGCGAATAGACAATCTGTACGCCGGCTGGATTCAGTACCGTGCCGGTCGCGACACCCCCGCTGGAGACGGTCTGGCTGCCGCCGGAGTTGACGATCGACTGCGTGGTGCCGCCCTTGACCTTCTGCACCCCACCCGCGTTGATCGTTGTGTTGGTGACGGTGCTGCCCGCCGATACCGTCGCCGCACACGATGCGCCGCCCGGCAGGATCTGATTGTTGCAGGCCTGGCCGTAGGCGTGCGGTCCCACGAACGGCAGCAGGGCGGCCAATACCGCCGCCGGGCGCACGGTACGCGTCACGTGCGCCCCCGGGTAGGGCAAACGCGCTCCCACCCAACCCGGATTCAACAAGGATCTTTGATTTATCATATGGATTCCTGAATAATACCGATTCGATCTGCGCCGGAAAACCGACTGCCGTCACGCAAGCAATGCCTAGAAGCGGTGCCGGATGCCCAGCGTTAAGCCCGTCTGGTTGGAGGCAAAGGCGGTCGCGTCGGTGACGCCGACGGGGGTATAGGTTCCGTTCGCATAGCGTGTGGCAGCCGCATAGGCCACCGTCGCGTAGACGTCGGTGCGCTTGGTGAACGAATAGTCGGCGCTGAGAACGCCCATCCACGAGTTCGACACGTCGGCCGTCTTGTTGGACTGGTAGTAGGTGGCGGCCGTCAGCTGGAAGCCAGGCGTGAAGCGATAACGTACGCCGCCGAACCACAGCGCGGCCGAAACCGACGCGCTCTTGGTCGGGTTATACAGGTAGTGCTCATAGCCGCCGACGATCTCGCCGTCGCCGATCCGCTGCAGGAACGAGAGACTCAGGTTACGGCTTTTGGTCCACGTGCCGCTCGAATTGACCGCACCGTTGCGATAGTCGTAGGCCACCGCTGCGGAGAAGGTGCCGGCGTCGTATTCGAGGCCGCCGCCATACGCCGCGCTGCTCTGGAACGAACCTGCGTCGCCGCCGAAACTGTAGTCGGCAATGGCCTTCAATCCGCCGAACTGGCCCGTGTACTTCAGGGAATTGTCGAGACGCGCCTTATAAGAGAAGTCGTCCGACGAACCCGTGGTGGGAAACCACGTGTACTGGGGTGCGTAGCCCATCGGATCGTACTTTTCGAGCAGATCGTACATGGCCGTGTACTGCAGGCCAGCCGACAGCGAGCCCAGCTTGTTCGATAGCCCCACCGCCGCCGTACGGTTGAACAGTGTGCCGGCGGTGGCGGGCGTGCCGTCGTTGCTGTTAAAGCCGGCCTCCAGCACGAACCAGGCCGTCGTGCCGGCGCCCAGATCTTCCGTGCCGCGAAAACCAAACCGGGAGTTGCTCAGTCCACCTGAATTTTCTCGAATGAGCGAGCCGCCGGTCGCGCTGGCATGGGTCAGATATTCGATGTTGGTGTCGATTACGCCGTAGAGGGTGACGGACGATTGCGCGTGCGCACAGACACAGCCGGTCGCTGCAAGCGCAGCGACAAGACATTGCTTTTTCACTGAACAGTCTCCTGAAATTTCTATTTTCTTTTGCGTCGCGATCCGGATGACATGGCGGCAACGGGAGGCAAACAACGCAATGGAGCAGATCGTAGTGGCGGCTGTCGCAAATGTAAAATACATATGTGATGCACCATCCATATGTAAGAGATATGGGTGGTGCACACGGGCGATGGATGGAAGCGGAGAGGCGGGAGCGGTGAGGCTTCGTTGTGCGACTTAGTGCGCGGTCAGTTCGGCGCCCGCGCCGGCCTCGACAATCTGACCGTAATCGAGCTTGATGTAGCGGTCGGCGAGATGAAAATAGCGGTCGTCGTGCGTAATCACCAGCACGGTTTTGCCCTTCGCTTTCAGCTCGGGCAGCAACTGCTGGTAGAACACGTCGCGGAACAGCGGGTCCTGGTCGGCGGCCCACTCGTCGAACACATAGAAGGGCCGGTCCTCGAGATACGCAACGAGTAGCGCGAGCCGCTTGCGCTGTCCTTGCGACAGATCGAGTGTAGAGAAGGCCGCATCCTTGATGCTGACCTTGTGATCGAGTTGCAGATGCTTCAGATAGTCATGCGCCTTGTCGTCGAGATTGGCGTCGCGCATGCCCAGCAGGCTGTCGAAGAGAAAGAAGTCGCTGAAAACCACCGAAAAATGCTGGCGATAGATGTCCCACGCGCCTTCGTCGACGGTCTTGCCGTTGAGTAAGATGCGGCCACTCTCCGGCTTGTAGAGGCCCACCAGCATCTTCGCGAGCGTGGTTTTGCCGCTGCCGTTGCCGCCGATAAGGTAGACGATTTCGCCGGGCCGGAACGACAGATCGATCGGCCCCAGCGTGAATACTTCGTTTTCCTTTTCGCGGAAGTAGCGATGCGTCGCACCGTCGAGCGCGATGCTGGTGAATGACGATGCAGCCGCATCCGTCGCCGCGTCCGCACGCTCTACCGGCAAGTCGGCGTTGATCTGCTCGATCCGTTCGAGCGCCACGCGGGCCGAACTGACGCTCGGAATGGCCGAGAGCAGCGCTTCGATCGGCATGATCATGTAGAGGAACACCATCGCGTAACCGGACGCCACATGCAGGCTGACCGGGTACAGTCGAGCGAGAACGAATACCGTGATGCCGATGAACGCCAGCAGGATGAAACTGCCCCAGCTCGCCGCAGCGGCATACAGCACGTAGCCACGGGTACGCTGCACGCGCACCGCTTCGACGTTTGTCGCCAGCGTATCCGCAATGAACGTCCGCCGGCGTTCGCGGTGCAGCTTCAATTCTTTTGCACCGTCGAATAGCGCACGGAAGTGTTTGACGAGATCGTCTTCGCGACGCCGCGACGCTCGCAGATGAAACAGTGCGCGGCCGTTCGCGATCCGGAAGCCCACTGCGCCGATACAGATGGTAAGCAGCGCGAACAGCAGGATCTGCCAGGACAGGTAGCCGAGATAGATCAGGCATCCGCTGATCACTGCGCCTTGCATGGCCAGCGCCGGCATGCTGACGAAGAACATCACGATCTGGTCCAGGTCTCCGGTCAACACGGAAATGGAACGCGCCGCGCCTTGCTGCTCCAGATGACGGTACGACGCTTCGCCGATACGGTGGATCGTGCGCATCCGCAGTGTCGCTTTGGCGCGTTGGCCGAGATACATGAAAAGCGTCTGCGACAACGTGCGGGTGAGCAGTACGACGACGCCCAGCACGAGAAACTGCAGGCCTAGTTCGCCGAGCCGCGTGCGCGAGGCGCCGAGTGCCTGGTTGATGAGCGCGACGAGCCCGGCGTTACCGAAACCGCTGATCAGACTCGTTGCGAGCGCGACCAGCAGGATCCCGCGGGCATTGCGGGCGAGTTGCAGCAGGACAGACATGGAACTCCTGAAAAGTAAGGCTCAAGAAGCGGGCTGTTGACGTACGCCGCGCATGAACATGGCGACGATGAGATACGCGCCGCCGATTAGCGTCGCCATTACGCCCGCCGGCATTTCCTGCGGGAACAGAACCCAGCGACCGAGCCAGTCGGACGCAACCATCAACGCCGCGCCGATAGCGGCCGATATGCACAGCAGCGGCATGGGACGGCGCACGCCGAGCAGGCGCGTCATGTGCGGCGCCATCAGGCCGATGAACGAGAGCGGCCCGATCACAAGCGTCGCGGCTGCTGTGAGTAACGCGCTCAGTACCAGCAAGGCAAAGCGGGCTACGGTGACGTTGACACCGAGACCGCTTGACACGGCGCCGCCAAGCGGCAGGATATCCAGCCAGCGTCGGCAAAACGGAATGATAGCGAGCGCCGCGAGCGCGACGGTGGCGACGATGCCTGCGGACGTCGCGCTGACGTTGTAAGTGGATCCGGCGAGCAGGTTGTACAGGACGATCACGCGTGGATCGTCGCTTGCCATGGCAAGGGTCGACACGGCCTGGAACACCGCGCTGATCGTGACGCCGGCCAGCACCAGCGCATCCGGTGCGTAGGAGGACGAACGAGCGAACACGATCAGGCCGCCCAGCGTGATCAGCGAGCCGCACGCGCACCAGACAAGGTAAATGGGCAGCGTGGGATGCGCGGTCAGGAAGAGTGCCGCAGTCAACCCGAACGCGCCGCCCGCGGCGATGCCGAGCAGGTCGGGACTCGCCATCGGATTGCCGGTCATGCGCTGGATGATGCCGCCGGCAAGCGCGAGGAGTGTCCCGATTCCCGCTGCCGCGACGACGTGCGGCAGACGCAGAAACAGCAAGCCGGCAATCTCGTCCGGGCTGTCGAGGTGCCAGCCTGTCAGGTCGCGTCCCACGCTGAGCGATACGCCGGTCAAAAGTAGAAGCAGCGTGACGCTGCCTACCATCGTCACGCGTGTGGCTCGTGGCGATAACGTTCCCGATTGCAACGCAGAAGCGGAGGCGATGTCCGGACGCCCTTTCAATCGCCGTAGCAACATCAGCAGCAGAGGTGCGCCGAGCAAGGTGGTGACGGCGCCAGTCGGGATCGTCGTGCCGTACAGGCTGGAGATCTGTTGCGTGAGTTGATCGGCCAGCCATAGCAGCGCGGCGCCAAGGCATGGCGCCCATAACATCCGGTCGCGCAGGCGGCGTGCGCCGCTCAAACGTGCAAGCGCAGGCGCCGCGAGGCCGATAAAGCCGATCACGCCGACCGCGCTCACCACGAATGCCGTAATGAGCAACGTCAAGCCAAGCGCCACACCGCGCGTCGCGCGCAGCGAAACGCCAAGACTGCCGGCGATGATGTCGCCCGCATCGAACACGGTCAGCGGGCGCACGCACAGCAGCAAGCAGACCGCGCACGGTAGGAGCCGGGCGAGGAGGGCGAGTGTGATGTGCCAATCCTGCTGGACGAACGAACCCCCGCCCCAGATCATCAGGCCGCTCAACAGATCGTAGTGCGAAATTGCCAGCGCGAGGCTCAATGCGCCACAACACAGGTTGACGATCATGCCACCCAATATCAACGCGAGCGGTGAGATCCCGCGCCGCGCCGCGAGCAGGAACACGATCGCCAGCGCTGCCGCGCCGCCCGCGAGCGCCACGCCGTCGCGCCCCGAACCAAGCAGGCCCGGTGCGTAGACGCTCGCCAGCGAAAGCGCGAGATAGGCGCCGGGGAATACGCCGAGTGTCATCGGCTCGGCCAGCGGATTGCGAAGGACCTGTTGAGTGGCCACACCTGCGATGCCCAGCGCGGCGCCGCATAGCCATGTGACGGCGATGCGCGGCATTTCGCTGTAATGCACCAGCAGTTGCCGCATATCTGCAGGGTCCGGGGCGAGCAGCGCCTGCCACCATAGCGAGACAGGCAGACGGTGCTCCAGCCGATGCAGCGTCAACAGGACGGCAATCGCCATCACAAGACAGATTGGGAGCAACGGCGTGCGCCGCAGCGACGCGCCGGGTGTGGTCGCGAGAGAGGTCACGCGAGGTCCTCCATTGCATCGTCACGTGCATTGCCAGGCAGGGAGGACACCGTACTTGTGAGGCTTGAGCGTGCGCTTGTCTGCGTGAGTGCGTCGACCAGCAGGTTGGCAAAATAAACTGCTGAGGGCACGCCGCCCTCGGGAGGGACGCCTGGCACGCCGATCATATGGCCGGCTCTTGCGAACGGCATGGCGGCCCACAGGGGACTGGTTTTCATCATGTTCACGACAGGTAGCGGCAATGGCTGCAGATAGAGCAACGCGGTACCCGGCGCCGGCTCCAGTGCCTCAAATGGAATGGTCGAGTAACCGCCCGCGCGAGGCGCGCCTTGCCACGCGTTTTGCAGCCCGAGTGTGGTCAGAATTTCGCCAAACAGGCTCTGCGATCCGTAGACACGCAGATGCGTCTCATCGAGAAATCGCACGACATACAGCGCGATGTTGCGCGCGCCATGTCGTGCGGCGAGATGGATGCGCGCGTCGTCGAGCGAACGGTCGGCGTTTGCCAGCATGACCTGTGCACGGGGTGTGCAAGCGAGCATCCGCGCTAGTTGCAGCGCTTCGTTACGTGCGGCCGTGTAAGGTGTCGGGCTCGACCGGTATTGGCCGAAGGTGACCGTGGGTGCGAGCCGCTCAAGCGACGCGCGCAATGCCGCATGAGCCGGTGAGATGACGATCAGGTCCGGATTTAGCGAACGCATTAGTTCCAGGTTCGGCTGGAACATGAGCCCGAGATCGACCACGGTAGCTGGCAGATTGCTAGCCGGAAAGTTGTGGCGAAACCCCGTGGTATTTGCCGCGCCGACCGGCGCCACGCCGATCGACAACAGCATCTCCGTCAGCGCCCAGTCGAGTACGACGATGCGTTGCGGCGGCCGCGCGCCGGCGCCGGACGCGCCGAGCGCCGCTGTCGAAACCGCACCGAGCAGCGCCGCCAGCCATGTACGGCGGTTCATCGCCGCAACCCCTCGAGAACCGCTTGCCTCAGCGTGATCACCACTGGTACTTCAACCCTGCCAGTACGAGCCGTCCTTCGCCCCAATAACACGAGCCATTGCTGCAGGACGCCATGTATTCGCGATTGAGCAGATTGCTTGCATTGAGCGACGCCGTCCAGCCGCGCAAGCTGCTGAACGCCTGGCCAAGGTCATAGCGCACGGCGAGATCGACCAGCGTCGCGGACGACGTCAGCAGCGTATTCGCCGTATCGCCATACGAACCGCCGATATAGCGCACGCCCGTGCCGAACTGCAACCCGGCGAGCGGACCGGCATGAAGCGTGTAATCCGCCCACAGCGAGGCCGTATTGCGCGGAATGCCGACCGGCACCTTGTCGAGATCGGCGGTATTGCTCTTGGTGTTCAGCAGATTCGTGTAGGTGTAGCTCGCGATCAGTTGCAGGTTGTTGGTCAGGCTCGCATGCGCTTCAACTTCGAAACCCTGCGAACGCACCTGACCGGTCTCGACCTGAAAGCCGGTGTGCACCGGGTCGGTCGTCAGGACGTCGTTCTGCGTCAGGTGAAACGCCGAAACCGTGACGAAGCTGTTGTAACCCTTCGGCTGGAATTTCACGCCGACTTCGTATTGCTCGCCGGTGGTCGGATCGAACGCCTTGCCGTTATAGTCGGCGCCCACTTGCGGCAGGAACGACTTCGTATAGCTCGCATAGGGCGCGATGCCGTTGTCGAACTGATACGTGCCGCCGGCGCGCCAGGTGAATGCCCGGTTGAACTGACTCGTGGACGAGCCGTTCGCGTAGGACGTCGAATCTTCGTTGGTCCAGTCTTCACGCACGCCGAGCAGGAACGACCAGCGATCGATATCGAACTGATCCTGCGCATAGGTGCCCAGTTGCTTGACGGACTCCGCCTGCGACGTGCCGAACAGGAACGTCGGATACGGAATCGCGAGACCGTATTGCGGATTCGTGATGCTCAGCGACGGCACGTTGTTGTCCGCCGAGCCGTAGAAGTGGTGATCGAACTGGATGTTCTGGTAGTCGACGCCCACCGTCACCTGATGCGACACAGGTCCGGTACCGAATCGGGCGATCGCCTGATTGTCGATCGTGTTCGAGTTGACCATGCCGTAGTTCAGGTACGCCTCGCGCGCGAGCTCCGTGCCGTTGTTCACGTAGCCGAGGTCGTCGGCCACGTACTGCACGGTCTGGCTGTTGTGCAGAAACCGGTAGCTTTGCCTGAGCGACCAGATGTCGTTCAGACGCTGGTCGAACTGATAGCCGATCGACTCCTGGGTCTTGCGGAAGCTGTCGAAAGTCGGCTCGCCCGGATTGAAACTGCGGGGCAGTTGCGACACACCGGTCTGGATTGTGCCGACCACCGGCACCGTGTTGTAGAGCCCCGCCTCCGGATCGGCCTGGTAGTTTGCATAGACCGTGAGCGTGGTGTCCTTCGTCGGCCGCCACGTGATGGTGGGGGCGATCGCGAAGCGCTGCTGGTTCACGTAGTCGGTCTGCGTGCCGGTGTTGAAGCCGTCGGCCGTCAAACGGTAGAGGACCTTGCCGTCCTGATCGAGCGGACCGCTGAAGTCGAAGAAACCCTGCACACGTCCATAACTGCCGGTTTGAAAGCCGATCTCATGCAACGGCTCCGCGGTCGGCAACTTGCTCACGAGATTCACGACGCCGCCAGGCGAGCCCTGCCCATACAGCACGGAAGCCGGGCCGTGCAGGAGCTCGATGCGTTCGAACATATACGGATCGAAACTGGTCACATTGAACCCGAAGCCGCCAGCAGGCCCCGGCGTGCGCAGACCATTCCAGAACTCGTCGATCAGAAAGCCGCGTGCATACAGATACTCCAGCGAATCCGTGTTGGTGCCGCGCTGTTCCGGATTGACGCCGGACGTATAGCGCAACGCCTGCGCCACGCTTTGCGCGTCCTGGATGTCCATCTGGTCGCGCGTGACGACGGACACCGCCTGCGGCGTCTTGATGAGCGGCGTATCTGTCTTGGTGCCCGCGGTGCTCTGGCGCGCCACATAGCCGACTACCGGTCCGGTGCCCGTCTCGGCCGCAAGGGCGTCGGTCACGCGGACGACGGGAAGTTGCGCATCCTCTGCGGCATGAGCGGAGGCGGCACGCGGCTCGGACGCGCCGGTTGCCGGGGCGGCGCCTGCGGGCAGCGACTGAGCGTGGCCGGCGTTCGCGAGCAGCAGGCCTGCCGCAATCGGCATCAGCCGGAAGCATGTGAATTTCCGTGTGCGCAGGCAGCCCGCCGTGTCCGGCTGGCCGGTGTGTTCCTTTCCCCGAGTCATTTCCTGTTCCTGGTTTAATTTAAAAGACCGCAAACGCCTGCCAATGCTATTAAGAATCATTACTATTTGCATTGCCAGTTCGTTCCCATCAAGTGCAAAATAAGATAACCGATGAGGTCTCACGAGGTATCGCCAACAAACTTCGTGAAACAGACAATTTCTGGCGGTTTTTCGAGGAGCGTAGAAGGTGGACCAGGCGTGGCGCTTAACCCCCGACATCCAATATCCGCGGCAGTCGCGCGACATCATAGCCAGTTGCTATGATTATCGAGATGGAGATAGGCAGGCGTGGCATTCGCACGAGCAGGCGCAATTCGTCTACACCGTGCGCGGCGTGCTGCGGGTGGTGACGCAGACCGGCATGTGGACGCTCGGGCCGCGTCGCGGTCTGTGGATCCCACCGCGTATCGGCCACGAGTTGTGGGCGACGGGCGAGGTCTTGATGCACAGCGTCTACTTTGAACCGGAAGCCTCGCCGTGGCCCGCGGCCGGCTGCCGGGTGCTGTCGATTTCGCCGCTGTTGCGCGAACTCGTCGCGGCCATGATCGAAGACAAGAAGGACGATCCCGACCGGCGCGCCGCGCTGATCACGCCGTTGCTGCTCAAGGAAATGCTGGATGCACCGGAGGCGACGGAGGGCGGCCTGCCGTTACCGAACGATCGCCGCTTGCGGCAGATCTGCGAACGTCTGCTCAACGAGCCGGATAACTGCGATTCGCTTGGCACGTGGGGCGAGCGTGCCGGCGCCAGCGAGCGCACGCTTGCGCGCCTGTTCCGCGACGAGACCGGTTTGACCTTTGGACAATGGCGGCAACAGCTCAGACTGGTCGAGGCGGTTTCGCTGATTGCGCAGGGCGTGGCGGTGGGGACGATCGCCACCAAACTCGGCTATACCAACTCCAGTGCCTTTATCACGATGTTCAAAAGGACCATGGGGGAAACGCCGCAGCGGTATTTGAAGCTGTAGCGTTGGTGCGGCGTGGCCGCCTTCGTCGCAATCCAATGCGATGCAGTGCGAAGAACTTGCCGAGTCGCGGCTCAAGGGTTCAGTGAACGGTCCTTGATGCGATCGCTGCCATCAGGTTGGCGAGCATCGACGGCTGGCACCGGACGCGGACGGCGATGATTGATCGCGATGAAGACGCCCATCAAAAGGACGAAGCCGAGCAGCAGCAACAGGGTATTGACGAGCACACGCTCGTAACCGAGCTCGCTGACGTTGATGAACGGATAAGGATAGAAATCGGTTTCGCTGCCGCGCCAAAATGTCATGAACAGATAGCCGAGCGGATAGACCAGCCAGAAGAGGCAGTGGCGCAATTGCAGATGAAAGCGCGGAACGAACAGCAGCCAGTACAGCGCGCACAGCAGCGGGATGACCGTATGCAGCGATTCGTTGAGCAGCGAGCGGAAGCCGGCTGGCGTCCATAGATGGCGCAGCAGGGTGTTATAGGCGATGCCGACGAACACGATATACACGACGACAGCGGTGAGCACCGGCGGTTTGCGGAAAAACCGCCCGGGCGCGGAGCGTGCTCGCAGTGCCACACAAGTAAAACCGATGGCGACGGCGAGGACCGTGAGGTTGGTCAGATAGCTGCTGATGCGCTCGATACCCTCGATCACGCCCAGACCGCGCATCAGCATTCTGCCAATCGTGATGTCGGTCTGCGCGACGAAGGCCAGCCACGCAAGAACCGCAATCAGCGAGGCCATCGACACCGACGCGAAGCTCGGCGTAGCGAGCGGTAATTCGGATGGATGCCGCTCAGGATGAGCGGTGTGCTTTGGCATGCCTGAGGTGTGAGTCCGTGGGAGTCAACCGAGTATAAGCCTGTCCGCTTCGAGGCGTATGCGGCGTGAGCTGCCGCTACTGGCTGCGATACGGGTCCACGGCGCCTGAGCCGGGTTTCACGCTACCAGTTGAGAAGCCGCTCGCTGAGTTCCCAAAGGTCATCGGCGGAGGCGGGGTCGATGGCATGGGGCACTACGCCCGTAAGCCTCATGGCATCCGCCATATCGATCTTCTCCGGTTGTTCCTTCATCACCGAGGCCACGTCGACATTTTCGCAATACACGCCGCCCAGGCCGTTCAGTTGCTGGCTTGTTGCGCACCAGACTTGCGTGGCCGCTCCCTGCCCGATGGTCTTGAGTTGTCTTGCCGGATCACGCACGGGCTTGCCTTGTTCATCAATGACGCCCGCTGCCACCCTGTGTTCGAGCGGTATGTATTTCCCCAGCCCGGTATCCGCAATGGCGCCCGGATGCAGCGAAAATGCGCGTACGCCATGGGCCTTCTCCCGCTGGTCAAGCGCAACGGCGAACAGGATGTTGGCCGTCTTCGACTGCCCATATCCTGCCAATGGGATGTACTGACGGCGCTCGAAATGCGGATCGTCGAGAAATACCGGCGAATAGCGGTGACCGATCGATGAGACCGACACCACGCGAGCGCCATTCGCATTGCGCAGCGTCGGCAAGAGCCGCGTGGTGAGCTGGAAGTGGCCGAGATGATTGGTCGCGAACTGATACTCATACCCTCGCGCGTCGCGTGTCAATTCCGGCACGGCCATAATCGCGGCGCTGTTGACGAGGATGTGCAGCGCCGGTGTCGATTCGAGAAACGATGCAGCAAAGGCGTCGATAGACGTGGGATCGAGCAGGTCCATCGGCGCGATTTCGACGTCAATGCCGGCCAGTGCTTCGCGGGCGCGGCTCAGGTCACGCGCGGGAACGATGACGCGTGCTCCGGCGGCTCGCAGGACTCGCGCGGTTTCACGCCCGAGGCCTGAGTAGCCTCCGGTCACGATCGCGGTCTTGCCGGAAAGATCGATGCCGGTCATGACTTCATCGGCGGTGGTGGCGGCTCCGAAACCCGAACTAAGCGGTTGTTGTGGCGTCAGCATGGCGTCTTCCTGGACGAACAATGATGCGCACAGTGTGGGCTCAAATTCCGGTACGATGAATAATCAAAAGTACGGGATACTGTCGCATGAGTTCAAAATTCGACAACGATCCACTGTCGGACATCCTTCGCCTGCTCGGCGCCCAACCCGTCGTGGCAGGTGGCTTCTCCGCCGGTGGCACATGGGCGATCCGCTTTCCGCGGCCGAAAAAGATCAAATTCTTTGCGCTGGTCAAGGGAAGTTGCTGGCTTTGCCTCGATGCGCAGACTGCACCCGTGTCAGTCCGCGAAGGAGACGTCTTTCTGTTGACGGGTGAACGTTCGTTTGTCTTCGCAAGCGATCCGAACGCGGAACCGGTCGATGCGGCCACCGTCTTCTCCGGTGACGGGATCCGGACCGCGAAAATTGGCGACGGCAACGGTTGCACGCAGATCGGCGGGCACATCAGGCTCGCACCGTCCAATGATGCGCTGCTGGTCGACGTCCTGCCGCCGCTGATACACATCCGCGCGGACTGCGAGCAGGCGACCGTCCTTCAATGGCTGCTTGCGCGGCTAGTGAATGAGTTCGCTTCGGGTCTGCCGGGCAGCGGCCTTGCTTCGGCATACCTGGCACAACTGATGTTCGTCGAAATGCTGCGCGTCTATCTCGACAGCGGCACGGAAGTCCCCGACGGCTGGCTGCGCGCTATCGGCGACAGGCGGCTTGCGCCCGCGCTACGGTTGATGCATGGCGATCCCGGCCGGGTGTGGCGGCTGGATGAGCTTGCGGCCGCATCGGCAATGTCGCGTACGGCGTTCTGCGTGCATTTCAGGTCTGTCGCGGGCGTGGCTCCGCTCACGTGGCTTACGCAGTGGCGCATGCGCATGGCAAAGCAGGCGTTAATCGACGAGAAAACACCCATTGCCGTTCTCGCAGCAAGGTTGGGTTACGCATCCGAAAGCGCATTCAGCAGCGCGTTCAAGCGGGTGTCTGGGGTGTCGCCGAGCGATTACAGGCGGGCGGGATGGTCTGGTGAAGCGCGGGAGACGGGTTGAATGACGTCCGTGTCGAAGGCGAAGCCGCGAGGATACGGAACCAGAATGCTCATATCGAGTCCTGCGAGATAGATTGGAAACGCTCGCCCTGCCGTGCCGTAGCGGCCAACGCAACGACCGGCGCTACGTTAGCGCGGGTCGCTGCGTCTTTCAGGGCGTGCTTGTGTGAAGGGAGTCAAGTACCGGAATCCGCTCTTCCGGATCCCGATGGTGGGCTGCAGAATTACGCCGCCTGCGTTTCGGCATGGAACGGGTAGTCGGTGTAACCGCGTGCGTCGCCGCCATAAAAAGTACTCCGGTCGTACCGGTTGAGCGGCAGATTCAACCGCAGGCGCTCGGGCAGATCGGGGTTGGCGATGAAGTGGCGGCCAAACGCGACGATGTCCGCGTGGCCCGCTTCGATGATCGCGTCCGCAGTCTCTTTCGTGAAGCCGCCTGCGGCGATGAGCGTGCCGGTGAACTTCGGGCGCAGATGGCGCGCCGCGACCGGATCGTGAACTTCGCCGATCGTTTCCGTTCCCTTGACGCGTGGCTCGACCACGTGGAGATAGCCGATGCCACGCTTGTCCAACTGCTCCGTCACATAACCGAAGGTGGTTTCCGGATCGCTGTCATGCATCGAGCCATAGGTGCCGCTCGGTGCAATGCGCACGCCAACCCGATCCGCTCCCCACACGGAAATCAGTGCGTCCGTTACTTCGAGGAGGAAACGGGCGCGATTTTCGATCGGGCCGCCGTACTCGTCGGTGCGAGCATTCGAACCGTCCTGCAGAAACTGATCCGGCAGATAGCCGTTTGCGCCGTGCAGCTCCACACCGTCGAAGCCCGCGCGCAGCGCCCGTTCGGCCCCCCTGCGGAAGTCCTCGACAATGGCGGGGATTTCGTGCAATTCAAGCGCGCGGGGCATCGTGAATTCAACTTCGCCGTTCACTGAATAGGCATGGCCTTCGGCTCTCAGCGCGGACGGAGCGACGGGCGCCGCGCCGCCGGGCTGAAGATCGGGGTGAGACTGACGGCCGACATGCCACAACTGGAGGAAGATGCGAGCGCCTTTAGCGTGCACGGCATCGGTGATCCGGCGCCATCCTGCAATCTGATCGTCGGAGTAGATCCCCGGGGCCATTGCATAGCCGTAGCCCTGTACCGAAACGGGGGTTGCCTCCGTGACGATAAGGCCGCCTTCGGTTGCGCGCTGCGTGTAGTACTCAACCATCAGATCGCCCGGCACGTCACCCGGCTCCGAACGCATACGTGTCAATGGCGCCATCGCGACGCGATGGGAAAGGGTGTAGGGGCCGACTTTGACGGCTGAAAACAGCTTGTTCATGGAGTTACTCCTTGCGGATCGGTTAGTACCGGCTAGCAGGACGAGCGCGGTAACACGTTCGATGGCTCTTGCGACTGCGGGGAGAGCCACAACGACGACTTGCTGTCAGACGAGCTCCTGGTAGCGGTTCGCCAGACATGGAAACATCGTCGTTGAAATGAACTGGCCGGGGTAGGCAGCATGACGGCATAACAGTCATTCCCTGGGGGCATATCGGGTGGACCTCACTCCGGTCTGCCGGAACGCGGCATCGACGTAGCACTCAGGATGGGGGGCCTGGCGACTCGAGCACGACGGCACGCAAGGTCACTCACGGTCGGCGTTGCGTCGTCGGCACGCGAACCTGGTTCGCACAAGCCGGCGAACCGCGGGTATCGACCTGTGGACCGTTTTTCCCAGTGGGCGCATGGTCAGCGTAAAAGCACGCGCTTTCGTCTCCTGGATTGAGGAGATGTTCTGCCCTCAAATTGAAGCCTTGCCTATCGAGGCGCCGCCATCGACAAACAACGTTTGGCCCGTGATGAACGCAGCGTCTTCGGACAGCAGGAAAGTGATGGCTGCGGCAATCTCGTCTGGCTTGCCGAAGCGTTTCATTGGGACGGAGGCGAGATAGCGCTGCTCCCCTGCGCTTCCCGGCGCGTTGTTGGCTCGAAACAGTTCGGTTTCCGTGGGGCCGGGAGCGACGGAATTGACTGTGATGCCGGTGGTCGCCAATTCAAGCGCCCAGGAGCGTGAAAAACTCACCAGGGCGGATTTGGCGGCGGCATAAGCCGTACGTTCCACGATGCCAAGGATAGTGAGGCTCGATACGTTGACGATTCGCCCCCAGCCTTGGGCGCTCATATTGGGCAGGAGTGCTTGCGCCGCCTGGATAGCTGGATGCAGATTGAGCGACATGACGGCGTCAAGCGCTTCCAGATCGATGGCGCCCAGCCCTTGCGGTTTGACCAGCCCAACGTTATTGACCAGGCCGTCGAACTTGTATTCCGCCACAAGCCTGTCGAGTGTGGCCTGCGTTTTCGCGCGATCGGACAGGTCGACAGAAACGAGCCTTCCTGGAAATCCTGGGTCGTCCCCCTGACGTGCCAGCCCCACTACGCGGTGCCCGTCCGCATTCAGCCGCTGTGCGACGGCCCTGCCGATGCCTTTGCTGGCACCGGTTACGAGAAAAGTACGTGATTTCATATTGCCTTGATGGTGATGTATCAGATTGCCTGTCCAATCGTTCCCGACGGTTTGTGGCTGGGAACGAAGCAGGACCGGGTCAAGACGCCGAAGCGACTTTCTTGCGGAGAACCGGCAACGTGCCTTGCGGTTCTTGTACAGATCCACCAGATAGTCGGGCAACTCAAAGCCGCAGAGAAGACGGCACGAATGCATAACTGTCATTCCTGCCGGGCATAGAGGACGCGATCCTACGCACTGCAGACAACCGTTCGTTGCGCTCTGTTACGTTGCCTTCCTGATATCGTCGCCAGGCCGATTCGCCAGGATGGCGCTCGCGATAACGTGAAAGAGATGATCGGCCCGTGGCGCGAATGCGGGTTGGTCGACGAGCCAGCCGAGCGCCGACATCCATATCGGCGCGCGCCGTTCCCTCGGCCTAAGCACGGAGCAGCAGTCTGCGGAAGCGGGGCACTTCCCGCATATCGAGAAACTGGAGCGGGTGTTAAGCCTGATGGGTGATGTCCCGGATGGTAGAAGGGCGCCGTAGATGTAGCCAGTCGTTACATGCTGGCCATGTACGACCCTGCTCGCTGTTCAAGGGGGCACAGGCTTGCGTACGACGGTATGCAACCACGACGCGTCACTCGTGGGCATCACCATCCGCCCCAAAAAAAAGCCGACCGTATTCCGGTCGGCTAAAGGATTCTGGCTATTCCGAGGGCCGTGCCAGAACCTGAGAGGGTCCATTATGCCGCACAACGCCTCAGTCTGCCTCAAATCGGCACACTCGGCGCGTGATGCCGGCGCTGCATGACTCTCCGTAACTCCCTCCCCATCAGTGTTTCCCCGAAGTAGGGCGAATGCCGTTGACGTAGTTAAATCAATTGATTTAATCTGAAAAGAACAGCAGGCAAAACCATGCGTACCCGCGCCCTGCGCCGAACGCCATCGTCAAGCAGTCGATCTATCAACCCTTCACGAGACACGTCATGATCCTTGAAAAATTCCGCCTCGACGGCAAGCTCGCGCTGATCACCGGCGGTACGCGCGGCATCGGGCTCGCCATCGCGCATGCCTTCGGCGAAGCCGGCGCGCGCCTCGTCATCAGCAGCCGCAGTCCGGTGCCCGAAGCCGAACGCAGTCTGCGCGAGGCCGGCTATGAGGTCGACTTCATCGCAGCCGACCTCGAGCAGGAAGCGGCGCCCCAGCAACTGGTCGACGAAGTGCTCAAGCGCCACGGACGCATCGACGTGCTGGTCAACAACGCCGGCGTGGCGATTCACGGCGATACCGGCGACTTCGACGAAACGCGCTGGCGTCGCATCATGAGCCTGAACGTCGACGCGGTGTTCCGCGGTTGCCGGGCCGTGCTTGCGCCGATGCGTGCGCAAGGCGGCGGCGTGATTCTCAACGTGGGCTCGATCTCCGGCTTCATCTCCAACATTCCGCAGAACCAGGTCGCCTACAACAGCTCGAAGGCAGCGGTTCACATGATGACGAAGAGCCTCGCCAGCGAACTCGCCACCGAAAACATCCGCGTGAACGCGGTGGCTCCCGGCTACATCGACACGGACATGTCGCGCGGTGGCATGGCCAATGACGAGTGGTTCCCGATCTGGCGCGACATGACTCCGATGGCGCGGGTCGGCCAGCCGGAAGAAGTCGCGACCGCCGCACTGTTTCTCTGCTCTCCGGCCGCAAGTTATGTGACGGGCGAAGTGCTGGTCGTCGACGGTGGTTATACGACGCGCTGAGCGACGCGCTGAGATCTATCGCCCTCGCGCTGCGAGACGGCAGGGGGCTCACTGCAAGTGAAAACGTCTTATGGTCAATTCCGAACTGTACAGGGCCGGCGACACCGGCTACATCCTGACGATGGGAGAGATACTCGTCGAGATTATGGCGGTCGAGCGCGGACAGTCGTTTCGCCGGCCCGGCACGCTTATCGGTCCGTACGCCAGCGGTGCGCCGGCGATCTTCATCGACCAGGTGGCCCATGCAGGTAGTCGCTGCGCGATGATCGGCTGTGTCGGCGACGATGATTTCGGCATCCTGAATGTGGAGAGACTGCGTGCGGACGGTGTCGACGTCTCGGGCATTGCCGTCATCAAAACCGCGACGACCGGCAGCGCGTTCGTCACCTACCGGCAGGATGGCGAGCGCGATTTCATCTTCAATATTGCCAACAGTGCGTCGGGCCTGCTGTCGGTCGACAACCTTCGTGACGATCTCCTGAAGGATTGCCGGCACTTCCACGTGATGGGGTCGTCGCTCTTCTCGTCGCGCATCATCGAAGCGATGAAGAAGGTGATCGAGACGGTGAAAGGGCAAGGCGGCACCGTCAGCTTCGATCCGAATGTCCGCAAGGAAATGCTACGGATTCCTGAGATGCGTGAGGCACTCGATTTCGTTCTCGACTACACGGACGTCTTTCTGCCCAGTGGCCACGAAGTGACCATGCTTGCTACGGCGAGCTCGGAGGCGGAGGCAATCGACGAGCTGCTCGAGCGTGGTGTGCTCGAAGTGGTCGTCAAGCGGGGCAAGGAGGGTTGCAGTTTCTACGACGGCACGATGGAGAGGCATCTTCCTGCTTTCTGCGTCGAAGAGATTGACCCAACCGGTGCCGGCGACTGCTTCGGCGCGACGTACATTGCCTGCCGTTCGCAGGGCATGGAAGTCGAACGGGCGTTGCGCTACGCCAGCGCTAGTGGAGCCTTGGCGGTGACCGCCAAGGGGCCGATGGAGGGAACCGCGACGCTCGCAGAGTTGGACGAGTTCATTGGACATGCGTCGGAGCACCATCATGCATAACGTCGTTGCACGCCTTTCCGGCGATCGCGCTGCGGCGCAAACCTTGAAGGGCATCTACTCGATCTGCTCGGCGCATCCATGGGTGCTGGGCGCCGCCATGAAGCAGGCACTGGACGACGGCACGCCGCTTTTGATCGAGTCGACCTCGAACCAGGTGGATCAGTTCGGCGGCTACACGGGAATGAAGCCCGCGGATTTCGTACGCTTCGTCTATCGAATCGCGGATGGGGTCGGCTTGTCACGCGACCGTCTGATTCTCGGCGGAGATCATCTTGGACCGAATGCGTGGCGAGGTCTTGCCGCCGAAGAAGCGATGCAGCGCGCGGAGGCGCTGATCGACGCGTATGTCTCGGCGGGTTTCTCGAAGATCCATCTGGATACCAGCATGAGCTGCGGCGGCGATCCCGCACGCCTGTCGGATGGCGTCGTTGCGGAGCGCGCCTCGCGTCTATGCGCTGTTGCGGAGCGAGCGGCCGCGCGCGAGGGCACAGCCACGAAGCCAGTGTATGTTATCGGCACCGAAGTCCCTGTTCCGGGCGGCGCGAGCGAAGAGCTGGAAGCGGTGGAGGTGACACGCTGGGAAGGGGCG
Source organism: Paraburkholderia sp. GAS38 (assembly GCF_050434965.1). Lineage (NCBI taxonomy): Bacteria > Pseudomonadati > Pseudomonadota > Betaproteobacteria > Burkholderiales > Burkholderiaceae > Paraburkholderia > Paraburkholderia sp. GAS38. Next base: position 195,150 of record NZ_JBNDJO010000007.1, read on the forward strand.
CTCGACACCGTCGCCGTTCATCGCGACGCGTGGCGTGAACGGGGGCTTGATGAAGCGTGGGAGCGCGTGATTGCGCTGGTCGTTCAACCGGGTGTCGAGTTCGATCACACCAAGGTGATCGATTACAAGCCCGAGCTTGCGACGGAGCTTTCCAACGTACTCACGCAACTGCCGGGCATGGTCTTCGAGGCGCACTCGACGGACTATCAGAAGCCCGAAGCGCTCCGGCAACTCGTTCGTGATGGGTTCGGAATCCTGAAGGTTGGCCCGGGCGTGACTTTTGCGCTACGCGAGGCGTTGTATGCACTGGCGGACATCGAGGCCGAGATTATCAATGGAAGCGAATGCTCGAAGCTGCGCGAAGTGGTGGAAGCGGTCATGCTCGCCAAACCCGGGAACTGGGAGAAGTACTACCACGGCGACGACCACGATCGCCGTCTTCTCCGCACCTACAGCTATAGCGACCGGGTGCGTTACTACTGGGCCGACCCCGAGATCGAAGCCGCGGCCAAAAAACTGATCGACAACCTTACGGCAAGCGCGATTCCGGAGAATCTGCTGAGCCGCTATCTTCCCGCCCAATACTGGGCATTGCGCCGCGGCGCTATCGACGGCTCTCCCATGAGCATCATTCAAAGCAAGGTGAGAGACGTCATCGGGATGTATGCGTTGGCATGCCGCGCGTGAGTGTGAACGGTACGAATTTTTGACAGGAGACGTAAATGCAACTCAAGGACAAGATTGCGATCGTGACAGGTGCGGCGGCCGGCATTGGCGAAGCCGTGGTGCGTCGCTATCTGGATGAAGGCGCCAAGGTGGTGGTCGTCGATGTAAAGCCGCAGACCGAGCTCGAAACAACTTATGGCGACGTGCCTGCCGAGCGGATCGTACTGATGCGCGCCGACGTCACGACGCGCGAGGGTATCGAGGAGATTGTCCGCACCACCCTTGCGCGCTTCGGGCGTATCGACATCCTCTTCAACAACGCCGCCATCTTTGACATGCGTCCGCTGCTGGAGGAGTCGTGGGAGATCTACGACCGTGTCTTTGCGGTGAATGTGAAGGGCATGTTCTTTCTGATGCAACGTGTGGCCCGCCAGATGGTGGAGCAGGGTGGCGGCGGAAAGATCATCAATATGGCCTCGCAGGCGGGACGCCGTGGTGAGGCATTGGTCGCGCACTACTGCGCGAGCAAGGCTGCCGTGATCAGTTACACCCAGTCGGCCGCGTTGGCGCTCGCGCCTCATCACATCAACGTGAACGGCATTGCGCCGGGCGTGATCGACACGCCCATGTGGAGGGACGTCGACGCGCTCTTCGCGCGCTACGAAAACCGTCCGGTCGGCGAGAAGAAGCGTCTTGTCGGAGAGGCCGTGCCTTTGGGGCGGATGGGTCGTCCGTCCGAGTTGACGGGTGCCGCCGTGTTCCTCGCGTCGGCGGACGCGGATTACATCACCGCCCAGACGCTCAATGTCGACGGCGGCAACTGGATGAGCTGACCGCAGCCTTCGGATCACATGATCGAGGAACCATCATGGTTTTCAAGTCGAACACTACTTATGACTTTACGGATGCGGTCGTCGTCATCACCGGCGCGGCGGCCGGAATTGGGCGCAAGACCGCAGAGCTCTTCGCAGAGGCGGGCGCCACTTTGGCGCTGATCGACCGCGCCCAGTCGGTGACGGAAGTGGCATCGAGCCTCGGCGCCAAACACGCCGGCTGGATTGTCGATGTGAGCGATGCTGCATCCGTCACTGCGGCGGCGAACGACATTTTGACGCGCTTCGGCCACGTGGACGTGCTGGTCAATAACGCGGGTATCGGGCCGCTCGCGCCCGCAGAGAATTTCCCCCTGGAGACCTGGGATAAAACGATCGCCGTTAATCTGACCGGAGCGTTTCTAATTGCGCGTGCCTTCGCGTCAAGCATGCTCGCGCGCAAAAGCGGCCGGATCATCAACCTGGCGTCGCAAGCTGCCGTGATCGGCATCGAAGGCCATCTTGCCTACTGCGCCAGCAAGGCCGGCATTCTCGGCATGACCAATTGCATGGCGCTCGAATGGGCACCTCATGGCGTCACCGTGAATGCCATTTCACCGACCGTGGTCGAGACCGAGTTAGGACTAAGCGGATGGGCAGGGGAGACGGGAGTGCGCGCCCGAGCCGCCATTCCAACCCGCCGGTTTGCCAAGCCTGCTGAAATCGCTTCCGCCATTCTGTATCTGGCTAGCACGGACGCCGCCATGATAAACGGAGCCAACGTGTTGATTGACGGCGGTTACACCATCACTTGAGCCCGGCACGACTCATCGTGATTGAAGTTCTCTGTTCGATCTAGGTGCTAGATAATTTTCCAGGAGACGAAATGAAAGCAAAGCTCTATCGCAGAGAGGGAATCCTGCGCACGTTATATCGTGGTGTCGCAATGACTGCCGCCATGTGCAGTGTCATGGCGGTAAGCAACGTTGCGCAGGCAACCACCGTCACGGTCGGCGTTCCCAACAATAACGACCAGATTGAACTGAAGAAGCTGTCAACGGCGTTCGAGAAGGCTAACCCGGACATTCAGCTGAAATGGGTCGTGCTCGAAGAAAACGTCTTGCGGCAGCGCCTGACGACGGACATCACGACCAATGGCGGCCAGTTCGATGTGCTGGCCATCGGAACCTACGAGGCGCCGCTGTGGGGCAAACGCGGCTGGCTCGTGCCGATTAGCGGTTTGCCGGCAGACTATGATCTCAACGATATGTTCAAGACCGTGCGGGAGGGTTTGTCCTATGACGGCAAACTCTATGCGCTGCCGTTTAACGCAGAAAGCTCGATGACGTTCTATCGCAAGGATCTGTTCGCGGCAAAAGGCCTGACCATGCCCGATCAGCCCACTTACGAACAGATCAAGGACTTCGCGGACAAGCTGACCGACAAGAGCAACGGCATCTACGGCATCTGCCTGCGTGGTAAGGCAGGCTGGGGCGAGAACATGGCCTACGTCGGTACGCTCGTCAACACGTTCGGTGGCCGCTGGTTCGACGAGAAGTGGCATGCGCAGATCAATTCGCCCGAATGGAAGAGCGCCATTAGTTTCTATACGAACCTGTTGCAGAAGGACGGTGCGCCTGGCGCCAGTTCGAATGGCTTCAACGAAAATCTCTCCCTGATGTCGAGCGGCAAGTGCGCGATCTGGGTCGATGCCACTTCGGCTGCCGGCATTCTCTACAACAAGAACGAATCCACGGTGGCGGACAAAGTGGGATTTGCCGCTGCTCCGATTCAGGCGACGCCCAAGGGCTCGCACTGGTTGTGGTCCTGGGCGCTCGCGATCCCGAAGACGTCGCGCTCGCAAGATGCGGCAAAGCGATTTGTCGAGTGGGCGACTTCGAAGGAATACATCAAGTTGGTGGGCGCCGATATTGGTTGGGCCTCGCTGCCGCCCGGTACGCGTCTCTCGACTTACCAGTTGCCTGAATACAAACAGGCGGCGCCGTTTTCGGAGTTCGTGCGTAACGCAATCGAGACCGCGGATCCGGCCCATCCGAGCGCGCAGCCGGTCCCGTACACCGGCGTGCAATACGTTAGCATTCCGGAGTTTCAGTCGTTCGGTACGGTGGTCGGGCAGAGCATTTCCGGCGCGGTGGCGGGGCAGTTGACGGTCGACCAGGCCTTGGCCGCGGGTCAGGCCGCCGCGGATCGCGCGGTGAAACAGGCGGGCTATCAGAAGTAAAGCAGAAGTAAAGCAGAAGTCATGCGGAAGTCAGCCACTGGTCGACAGTGGCATGCGCGGGCTGACGCCTGTCAGCCCGCGCCCGCTACGTGACCACCGGCGAAGTGCCGATGCTTGACGGTAGGTATACTACCTGCCGAAACGTACCGCCCTCGTACTGCGCAAGCTCGCGACGGGCTCAACTGCAACGGAGCATATTCGCGTGTCGATCAAGCATTCCCGACATCAGCATGGATTCAACGGGCCTCGTGTGCGCGACCTCAATCGGGCGCTCGTGCTCGAAGCCATCCGCCAGGACCCGGGCATCGGGCGTGCCGAGATCGCGGCATCTACGCGCCTGACCGCCGCGACGATCACCAATATCGTCACCGCGTTGATCGGGGAGGGCGCCGTCGAAGAAGCGGCTGAACGCGAAGCACGGACCACCGGTCAGCCGGTGCGCAGCCTGCGCATTATCCCCGGCTATGCGGCTACGATCGGCCTGCACTTCGACCACGAGTTCGCGACCGGCGTGCTGGTGGATGTGGCCGGCAATGTGATTCATGAAGCACGCCAACAATTGTCGATCGAGGATCCCGCCAGCGCGGTGCGAGTGCTTGCCAAGCTGTACGACGGCTTGCGCGACCATCCGCGTCGCGTCGGCAAACTGCTAGGCGTGGGCGTGTCGGTGATGGGCGCCATCGACCCCGTGCGCGGCCTCGTTTGCCAGTCAGCCGAATACCCTGCGTGGCGCGAGTTCGGCTTTCGCGACGCGTTGTCCCAGTTGGTCGACCATGAAATCCATATCGAGAACAACGGCACGGCCGCGGGCCTCGGCGAATACTGGTTCGGCGATGGCCGGCGCCTCGGCAGCTATCTCCATGTTTTTATCGGCAACGGCCTGGGTGGCGCATTGCTGATGAATCGCCGCGCGGTGCGCGGCCTCACCGGCAACGGCTGCGAGATCGGCCACGTCAATGCCCATCGAGAGGGCAAGCCTTGCTTCTGCGGCGCACGCGGCTGCCTCGAAACCGTGGTGTCCTTGCGCGGACTGGCCCATGCGCTGGGGCATGACCATGTCGCGGAACTCGATCTTGCCGCGCTGCACGCCAGGCACAGCGAGGCGTTCGATGCATGGGTCGAACAGGCCGGCACCGACCTGGGCCGGGTGCTTGCCGGCGTATCCAATGTGGTCGACGTGTCCGACATCATCGTCAACGGCCTGCTGCCGCCCGAGTTGCTGCAGCGTCTGCTCGCGCGCACGCGCGAGGTGGCGGCCGAGTACGAGATGAACGGCCGACCGGGGCGCCTTACCTTCCACCAGGGGCGCGCCAACCGGGAGATCTCGGCTGCGCTCGGCGCCGCCACGGTGCCGCTCTACGGCAACCTGTTCTGAACTGAACCCGGCGGGCCGGCGACGCGGCCCGCTCACGATGCGTGGCGCGACTTTCTCGGCCCATGTCATTGTGTTGTCATTCCCAACGGATCAAATGATCGTGCTGCCTGCGCATTTCCGTGCGCGAGCCGTGACGGATATGTGACGTGGATTGCTCGCGTTACCGGCGTTATCAGTTCATCCCTATACGTCTAGACGTTTAGATGATATTAGGGGCGCGATAACCGTGCTCTGGAAGATCGGGATGCCTCTGAGCGCCGCGCCGCCGCTAATTGCAACCGCTATTACTGTGCCCTGCGGCAACGCTCCGCGGGGCGGATTCGCATACGGAGTCAGTCGATGTTGATCAGTAACGCTCGCGTGGTGACGCGAGACGAAGAGTTTATCGGGACCGTGCGCGTCGAAGGCGGGGTCATCCGCGACGTCGAACGCGGCAGCACGGCCGCGCGCGATGCCGTCGACTGGGACGGCGATTATCTGCTGCCGGGCCTGATCGAACTGCACACCGACAATCTCGAGAAGCATCTCGCGCCGCGCCCCGGCGTGCGGTGGAATATCGACGCGGCGTTTGTGATTCACGATGCGCAGGTCGCGGCCGCCGGCATTACCACCGTGTTCGATTCGCTCAGAATTGGTGCGCGCTCCGACGTGGACATGCACCACCGCGAACTGCAGACGCAGTGCACGCAGGCACTCGCGCGCTTGTCGCAGAGCGAGTTGCTTCGTGCCGAACATTTCTTGCACCTGCGCTGCGAAATCGCCGCACCGGACGTGGTCGAGGTGTTCGATTCGCTTTACGCGCATCCGCTGCTGCGGCTTGTTTCCGTCATGGATCACACGCCGGGACAGCGGCAATGGCACGATGCCAATCAATGGCGCCGCTGGCAGGAACGTCACGGCAAGCTGACCGACGAACGCTTCGCCGCCGTGGTGGCCGAGCTTGCGGACGGCCAGGAGCGCTACGCCGATCAGCACCGCCGAAACATCGTGGCGCGTTGCGTCGAACTCGGCATTCCGGTGGCGAGCCATGACGATACGGTGGTCGAGCACGTCGAACAGGCGGCCGCCGAAGGCGTCGCGCTGGCCGAATTCCCAACCACCCGTGTCGCCGCGCAAGCCGCGCGCGAGCACGGCATCGCGACGATCATGGGCGCGCCCAACATCGTGCGGGGCGGCTCGCACTCGGGCAACATCTCCGCACTCGAACTCGCGCAGGCCGGCTTGCTCGACATCCTTTCGTCTGACTACGTGCCTTCGAGTCTGCTGACGGCGGCGTTTGAGCTCGTCGACAAGGCCGGCTGGACGCTCCCGCGCGCCATGACAACCGTATCCGCGGAACCGGCTCGCGCAGCGGGACTGCACGACCGCGGTGCGATCGAGCCCGGCTTGCGGGCCGACTTTGTGCGCGTGCGGATGCACGATGTGCTGCCCGTACCGCGCGAAACCTGGCGCGCCGGCGAGCGCGTCGTTTGAAGCACGTCATGCGGCGAATCATGCACACGGGCAGGGCAGTCAGGTAGCGCAACGGCATTCCATTCATCTAGACGTCTCCATGTAGACATGGATGTGTCACATGCGATTTCTAGAATGCGCCAGGTTGGACAGCAGGGCCGCGCCGACCGCCGTCACGGGCCGGTTCGCGCGGAAGCGGGAAAACGTCGTTGAATCGCACGCTACGCTTTAAACATGACTTGAGGACAATATGAAGGTATCCAAAATTTTCGCAGTCCTGGCGTTTGCGGCGGGTCTCGCCTCCGGCGCGGCACATGCAGACAGCACCTGCCCGAACAACGGCGTGGTTCGCTTCGGCGTCGAACCGTACGAATCGGCGCAACGCATGCTGCCGGTTTACACGGACCTCGCCAAGATGATCGGCGACAAGCTCGGCTGCACGGTACAGCTTTATGTGGCAACCAGCTATAACGCCGAGATCGAGGCGATGCGCAACAACAAGCTCGAATTCGGCCAATTCGGCCCGCTCGGCTACGTGCTCGCCCATCAGGTCGCGCATGCCGAGGCCGTGGCGACGTTCGCCGGCGAACAGGGCAAGCCGGCCACCTATTACGCGTCCATCGTCACGTGGCCCGGCTCTGGCATCAAGACGCTCGCCGACACCAACGGTCGCTCCTTCGCGTACGCCGATCCGGCTTCCACTTCGGGCCATCTGTTTCCGGCTTATGGTCTGAGCAAAAACGGTGTGGACCCCGACAAGGGCATCAAGGCCATCTATGCGGGCAGCCACACGGCATCGTTCGAGGCGTTGCGCAACCACAAGGTCGACGCGGGCGAACTGAACAGCGAAGAAATCGCCAGCGCCAAGCTGCACAACGAGTACGACCCCGCCGCTTACGTGACGCTGTGGCAGTCGCAGCCCATTCCGCTCGATCCGCTGGCCGTGCGCGCCGATTTGCCCGCTGATTTCAAGGCTCGTTTGGCTAGCGTGCTGAGTTCGCTCGATCTGCATCAATTGCCGGAGGCCGATCAGAAGTTCCTGGCGTCGAATGAAAACCCGGAACTGAAGACGGTGCCGCAATCGGATGCCGCCTACAACCAGATTCGCGATCTGGTGTCCACGCTCCATATCGATCTGGCAAAACTGTGAATACCTCGATCAGCGCATCCGGCGATCTGCCGCTGGACCCCGCGGCCGCATTCGGCGTCGCAGGGTCCAGCTCACGCGCGATGGCGCCGCGCACCACGCTGGCTCCCGGCGAGAAACTGGCCGTCCACGACCTGACGATGCGTTACGCGAACGGTCATACCGCGCTGCGCGATTTCAATGTCTCAGTCAGCGGCGGCGAGATGGTGGTGGTGCTGGGTAGCAACGGCAGCGGCAAGTCGACCTTCATGAAGTGCGTGGTCGGACTGAACCGGCCGACGTCCGGCTCGGTCGAGGTCGCCGGACGCGATCTGGCCGCGCTCTCGGGCAAGGCTCTGCGCCGCGCGCGTCTGCCGCTTGCGCTGATTTCGCAGAACGCCAATCTCGTCAAGCGACGCAGCGTGCTGGCTAATGTGTGCTGCGGCACGCTGGGGCGTCATCGGACCCTGGGGACCGCGCTGGGACGCGTGCCGCGCGAGGAAATCGAACCGGCCCGCGCGTATCTGGACGAAGTCGGCCTGCTGCATCTGGCCGGCCAGCGCGCCGGCACGCTCTCGGGCGGACAGGCGCAGCGGGTGGCGGTCGCACGCGCGCTCGCGCAACGTCCGCATGTATTGCTCGCCGACGAGCCGGTAGCGAGCCTCGACCCCGAAGCCGCCGACGAAGTCATGCGGCTGTTGCGCCGCCTCGCCACCGAAGACGGTCTTGCCGTGGTCTGCGTCCTGCACCAGCCCGAACTGGCGGCGCGTTATGCCGACAGGCTGGTTGGCTTGCGGCGTGGCCGGATGGAATTCGACCGGCCGGCATCGCAGGTCTCCAGCCAGCAGATCGCGCAGCTCTACGTCGACGAGGCCTCATGAACAAGGCTCTGGCAATGCGCGCGCCGACCGGCTCGCCGGGCGCACGCCCATTCTGGACGGTGTGCGTGATCGTCGTCGCGCTTGCGCTGTTCGTGCAGGCGTGGATCGTTGTGCAGGCGCGTCCGCAGGACCTGGTGACCGGCGCCCACGGGATGGCCGACATCATTTCGCGCGCCATGCCACCGGCATTCGATCAGTTCGTGCCGAATCTCTGGCCCGTGCTCGAGACGATCGACCTGGCGATTTTCGGCACCGTGTTCGGGGTCATTCTGGCTTTCCCGCTAGCCATTCTGGCCGCCGCGAATGTCACGCCGGCGAAGCCCTTGTATGTCGTTTCGCGCGCGCTGATCGGCGTCACGCGCGCGGTGCCCGATCTGGTGTGGGCGCTGCTGTTCGTGACCGCCGTCGGGCTCGGACCGTTTCCGGGTGCGCTCGCGCTGGCCGTGCACTCGGTCGGCATGCTGGGGCGGTTGTTTGCGGAAGTGATCGAAGACATGGACATGGGGCCGGTCGAAGCGCTGACACTCACCGGCGCCGGCCGCTTGCAGGTGTTGAGCCATGCCGTGGTGCCGGGCGTGTTGCCGTCGCTGCTCGGCATTGGGCTGTTCCGCTTCGATGAAAACCTGCGCTCTTCGCTGGTACTGGGGTTTGTCGGCGCGGGCGGCATTGGCTTTCAGTTGCTGACTGCAATGAACCTGTTCCAGTACCAGACGGTGTCGTTTCTGCTGATCGCCACGTTCCTGCTGGTGGCGTGCGCCGAGCGCGTTTCCGCCTGGCTGCGCAGCCTCGTTTTGTGAGTGCGCGGCGAAGGCCATCTTCAATACCTCATTATTTAAATTCGTACTGCTATGTTGATCAATCATGGCGTCGCGGTGGATCCGTGGACGCAAGGTCGCGTCATGTCGGAAGATCCGGAGATCCATCCGACGGCGGTGGTTCGGGCCAGCGACTTTGGCCGCTATACGTATCTGGGTCCACGCAGTTACGTTGCCGGAACGGTCATGGGCGATTATGGCTATGCAATGGGCGACAATCAGATCGCTCATGCGGTGATCGGCAAGTTCGTCAACATTGCCACCGGGGCGCGGGTGAATCCGCCCAATCATCCTACGTGGCGCGCGACGCATCATCACTTCACCTATCGCTCGCGTTCTTATGGCCTGTCTCTCGACGACGACGCGGGCATATTCAAATGGCGCGCCGAGGATCAGGTCGAGATCGGCCATGACGTGTGGCTTGGGCATAACGCCATCGTCATGCCGGGCGTCAAGATTGGTACGGGCGCGGCGGTTGGGTCGGGAGCCGTTGTGACCAAGGACGTGCCGCCGTTTGCGATCGTCGTGGGCGTGCCGGCGCGGGTGCTGCGCTTCCGGGTTGAGCCGCATGTTGCGGAGCGTCTGCAGCAGATTGCGTGGTGGGATTGGAGTCCTCAGCAGATCGACGCGGCGTTGGCCGATTTTCGCGCGCTCGGTGCGGAGGAGTTTGCGGAGAAGTATGGGAGTTAGGTTGGCGATAAGTAGTCGGCGAGCGTGCTCACGGTGTGATTCACATGCCGGTTGTCGAGCACGTATTGCTGCAGCGAGAGCGTTTGCGGCGACGGCGACGCCTGCACTTCGAGCAGCGGACTGAATTACAACTGACCGCCTGCGCGGCCCTGATCATATACCCCTCCCCCCTATCTGATATATACTCCCCCCGGGTATATCGGAGGTGATCAGTGAGCCATACCATTCGCGAGAAACAGAAGCTGCTTAACCGCGTCCGCCGCATCAAGGGGCAGGTGGAGGCCATCGAACGTGCGCTTGAGGAAGAGCGGGAGTGCGTCGATGTGCTGCAGCAGATAGCCGGCTGCCGCGGGGCGATGAACGGCCTGCTGGCCGTCGTGCTCGAAGACCATATCCGCTCGCATCTCGTCGACGCCGAATCCCACAAGGAGCCGGGCGTCAGTGCGACGGACCAGCTCATCGAAGTCGTGCACAGCTATTTCAAGTAGAGCAAACCATGAGTGATTTCAAAGACGCTGCGTTTGGGGCGGGCCACGACCATATCTTTCTGGGCGCGGCCCATGAACAGAACGAGCGCAGAACATGGGCGGTCATCGCGCTGTGCAGCGCGATGATGCTGGTTGAAATCGTCGGCGGCGGTATGTTCGGGTCGCTGGCGCTGGTCGCCGACGGTCTGCACATGTCGACGCATGCGGGTGCGATGCTGATTGCCGCCCTCGCCTATACCTATGCGCGCAAGCATGCCGCCGATTCCCGCTTCGTGTTCGGTACCGGCAAGCTGGGCGACCTGGCCGGCTTCACCAGTGCCATCGTGCTGGCCATGATCGCCGTGCTGATAGGGTATGAGGCAGTGGCGCGCTTTCTGTCGCCTGTGCCGATTCATTTCGGCGAGGCGATTCCCATCGCGGTTGTCGGACTGCTCGTCAATCTGGCGAGTGTGTGGCTGCTGAGCGGCCACCATCATGGGCATAGCCATGCTCATGGCCACGATCATGCTCATGGTGATGACGGGCATGAGCATGAGGTCGAATCCGATGAGCACGACCACGCCCATGACGCCCACGACGCCGCGACCCGGGACCACAATATCCGCTCGGCCTACATCCACGTCATGGCCGATGCAGCAGTCTCCGTGTTGGCAATCCTTGGGCTCGTCCTGGCGCGTGCGTTCGGGTGGCTCTGGATGGACCCGCTCGCGGGCGTCATTGGCGCTCTGGTGATTGCAAACTGGTCGTATGGGTTGATGCGCGATACCGGTGCAATCCTGCTCGACATCAATCCGGACCGGCGCATGGCGGAGAACGTCCGCCATGCTATCGAAGACGGTGGCGACAAGGTGATCGACCTGCATGTGTGGCGGGTGGGCCCAGGTCACATGAGCGCGGTTGTGTCTGTGGCGACCAGCGAGTCACAGCGGGATTCCCGTTTCTATCATGCGGTGCTCGAGCGCTTCAAGGGACTGTCGCATGTTACGGTCGAGGTCCAGCTCGCGAATGCGATGGCGTGAACTGCAACGTCGCAACTACGCCGCGCTGGTGGCCCTGACTGTGCGATTCGTCGAACCCTGCTGGCTGGTCGAGGTGACGGTGACGGCGGCAAAGGTGTCTTAGGCCAATGGATGGCGGCAGCAGAGAGAGCGAGCGGATCGAGTCATCGTGACCCGGCCGAGCTCTGACCCACACCACGCCCAGCCCTACAACGGCACTGTCATTTCTGACAGTTACCCGCCGGATAGTCGACGCGCATAATCGGATTTCGTGGATCGGTCGGTGCGCTCCGGGATGGTGAAAGCCGGTCCTGCGTAGCAAAGGGCTCCGCTGTACCGCCCCGCGAGCATGGCGCTGTGCCCCGCGGCGCCAAGAAGAGTTTTGAGCCTTACCGAGGGCTGCTGGAACCTGAGAGCACGATAAGAAACGCGAGCAGGCCCGCGCGACGAGTGTCGCGACGGGCAAGCCGCAAGAAGGAATGCGCGGATCGCGCCGCTGTTGGTGTTTTGTAAAGATGCGCGTGTCTCGATACGCGAAAAAGTGGCAGGGTTTCTCCTTTTTCCGGATTGACTGGTATTCAGCAGAGCCGGTCATGTTGTTGGTCTAGCGGCAACGCGGTTCTCGCGTTGCCGGATCACCAGTTGGATTCGAGGCTCCATGACACTGACAAAAATCTCGCTGCTAAACCGCATGCAATGCGGGCATAAATACACCGCCACTCAACTGTCCCATTTGTTTTCTGTCTCGCGGGTGACGGTTCTCGGCATGCTGCGTGCGCTGGTCGACGAAGGCCAGTTGCAAGTCACGCGCACCAACTCACGGGTCATCCACTTCACACGCGAACTGCCCGAGTCGCAGCAATCGGGCGGTGTGGATAGCCGCGCCGTGGCGACATTTCCCGTCACGCGCAACGTCGAAGGTTGCCTGTCCAACTATGACCAGGAGCTGGCCGCCCGCTCGCGCCTTGCATTGCTCGCGCGCGACCGCTGCAGATAATGCCCGCGCGCCGGAATGACCCGCTTGCGGCGAGTCATTCCATGTCGTCTGACGCAATTCGCAGAACACCCCCATTTCAGATTGGCTGATATCGTTTTAGCGTGCCGGGCGATGGCTTTGTTGCGACATAAAAATTCCGAACGGGCAGCACACGAGCACATGGAGACCTTGCAATGACGCTCGACGCAACGCTAGAAGGGGCGTAACGCGGCTTGCCGATGCGCTCCGTGTTTGGGCCGGTATTGACGGTTTATCCCAAGAGCCGCGACCCGGCGTCCCGCCAGGCCGTGCCAGGGCTGATCCGGGATCTCAGCGCTGACATTGATGCGCATGGCGCCGGATCAGGGTTAGTCGCCGCCTTCGCGCCGGCGCTCCGGGGCGAGTGGAACGGGCGGCACATCCCGATCCATACTGAGGTGCTCGACCAAGACGTCAAGTTTCGCAACACCGCTTCCGGGCGGAGCTGTCAGTTGGCCCAGGCGGTTCAGGCGCGCTCAGGTGGTATAGATCAAGCCCATGGCGATCGCCTTGACGACCGCCTGGGTCTTGTTGGTCGCGGCGAGCTTCAGCAGCACGTTATTGACGTGAAAATTGACGGTGCGCTCGGAAATACTGAGGATCTGCCCGATCTCGTACGAGGTTTTTCCTTCACCGGTCCAGCACAGCACCTCGCGTTCGCGTAGCGTCAGCGTCGCGGCGCTTTCGGGGGCGAGGACCGGCATCAGGAAGCGGCTCATGAGCGTGTGCGAGACATTCGCGAGCCAGCTCATCGGCAACGTCAACGAATCGACCTCGGTTCCCGTCAACGTATCCGCCGGGCGCGACAGCGTCAGAAGGCCGAAAGCGCCTTGCGCGGCCCAGCTCGACTGGGCCGCGCCCACCTTCAGGCCGAAATCGTGCGCGTCGCTCCACAACCGCGCCGCGTCGCCTTGCTCGGACTCCGGCCAGAGAATGAGCTCAGAGCCGCGCATGCCGGCACGGACCGTCGGGTCGATGTCCAGAAAGCTGCTCGCCTGATAGTGCTCCATCCAGCCGCGCGGATAGGTATCGAAGATGGCGACCACGGGTTTCGATACGGGCACCGACATGCGGATGCCGTAACAGCAATATTCGAACCCGAGCTGTTCCGCGAACGACGCGATCTGCTTGAACAGCTGATCTTCGTCTTTCGCAGCGAGAAACCGCTGGTAAGCATCATGAAAGCGTGGGTCCATCATCACCTCCCCGTAGCGACGACGAGTTGCAGTGGGTCGCCGCAGATCCCGCGAACAGGTGCAGTGCCCGCAAAAAACCCTCGCCAATACACCTTCATCCGTTGTTGCCTGTTGGCTCTGTAGTTGTTTCCGGGCATGCGCTGACCGGGTTGCTGCTGATTCACGTGTAATCGACCGTAGACATGAGACTGACGGCAGACCGGCGCGGCGGCGCCATGGGCGCCCGGTACACCGGTTAAACAGCGTGGCAGCGCAGAATGACAGCGAGTATCTCACCATCGGGCCGAACGCGCGTTGCGCGCGCTTTTCGGCATAAACCACGCCAAAGTTCACTTATAAACAAAATCGCAGCGGTTTTCAATCTCCATTCAAGGCTGCGGCAAACCATGTAAAAAGGGGCCGCACGGGTGTTCCCTGTCAACATTGACAGTTACCTCACCACTATGTGGCTGTAATACGCTCCTGCAAATGCCCGCCCGGGGTTGGCGGCGGTTTCGCGGTCGGCGTTGACGGCCGGGATGATACGATTTGCGCCGCGGCCCGTGACGAACCGGGGTCGATTCGTCGTGGCGGCCGCTCCTGAACGATCACGACTGGTAAACAGCGAACACGCAAACAGAGCGCCATGTACTCGATATTGCCTGCCTTCGTCTCCGCATTGTTTCTGGGGTTCGGGCTATACGTGCTGCTCACCGAGGGCGCGACGCGCCTGTCCGTGCCCTTTGCGCTGATGTGCGTGACCACCTTTGCCTGGCAGGGTACGTGGGCCTTCCTGTTCCAGACCACCAGCGCCGACGTCGCCGCGCCGCTCGTCAAGCTGGGCTACCTGTTCATTCTGTTTTTACCCACCACCTTTTATCACTTCGTCACCGAAGTGACGGGGCGGCGCGCCGAGCGCCGCCTGCTGCTTGCTTCTTACGGCTTGAGCGTATTGCTGGCCATTCTGCTGCTCACGGGCGACGGGGTAGTGGCCGGCTTCGAGATGCATTTCTTCGGCCCTTATCCCAAGGCCGGCGTTCTCCATCCCGTGCACGTCCTGCAGACCCTCTTCCTCGCCTGCCGGAGCGGCTGGCTGCTGGTGACGGCGCGGCGCGAGGTGCGCGGCAAGTCGCAACGCCGGCTCCTCGACCTGTGTCTGCTGAGCCTGTGCCTGTATTCGCTCGCGGCGGTGGACTACGCCGTGAACTATGGCTACACGTTCTATCCGCCGGGCGTCATCTTCATCGCAACAGGACTGGGCATTCTCGGCATCACGATCGTTCGTCACGGGCTGATGCGGCCATTTCTGCTGGCGGCTACGGTGGCGCACGAGGTCGCCACGCCGCTTGCGGCCATTGGCATGCATGCGGAGGAAATCGGCACCGTTCTGCCGGAACTGCTGCGCGGCTACCATCTGGCCGTGCAGCACCGCTTGTGCAGTGAAGGCCTGTACCCCGGTCAATCCGAGCGGCTCGCCAGTCTCACCTCGGCGATTCGCCGTCAGGTTGAAAGTACCAGTACGGTGGTCGAGATGTCGCTGGCGTCGTTTACGCTGGACAGGCTGGACCCCCGAAGCTTCGCGCCGCATTCGATCCGCACCTGCATCGACTCGGCGCTGGAACGTTTTCCCTTTCACCCTGGGGAGCGCAATCTGGTGTTCGTGGCGCCCATCGATCCGCTGTTGCGTTTTTCCGGTTCCGATTCGTTGATCGTCTTCGTCATCTTCAATCTGCTCAAGAACGCCTTGTACGCGATCCGTGAGAGCGGCGACGGAAAGATCGAGATCCGCGCGCAGCAGGAAAACGGCTTCTGCGTGCTGAGCTTTCGCGACACGGGTCCGGGCATCGCGGCGGACGTGCTGCCGTATATCTTCGATCCCTTCTACTCGACCAAGTCGCATGGACACGGCGCGGGCATGGGGCTGGTGTTTTGCCGGCGCGTCTGCGAGGTGTTTTCCGGTAGCATCTCGTGCGAATCGGTGCCGCGCGAGCATACGACCTTCACGTTGAGGTTGCCGGAGCCAGGCTCGTCGGCGGACCGCGCGCAGCGCGGCCCGCCGGACAGGTCCCACCGTTGGTACAGCAAAAGGCAGGACTATGTCAGTTAGCTCACATTAGACGGCATGAGAAGTTCATATTCCTTGACCCGTTCGACGATCCCAGACGGGAAACGCTGAATGCGCCGGTTGGTGTCGGCGAACAGGATCTGCTGGTAGCCCATCGAAACGGGCTTGCCGTCCACGCAAAAGCGGAACAGCAGGTAGGCCGAACACTGCCTGACCTGGAAAGTGTTGAGGTAGCAGTCCACGCGCTGGAACGGAAAAGTCTCCTGGACATATTCCTGGTGGGCGCGTTTCGTCACGAACATGCCGCCGGCGGCAAGGAGATTGTTGTGCACGCAATCATGGAACCAGCGTTCGCGACACACGCCTTGCCATTCGAAGTAACGAGCGAAATAGGTGTTCATAAAGGCATTGGAATCCTTGAGATAGACGTCGATGCTGTGGTGAAACGTTTTCTCGGTCGTGGCGTTGAGCATTTCCTGCGAAAGCAGTGCGGTACCGCGAGAGAGAACCTGGGGGATTGCATCTCGAACGAACATGAAAAACTCCTGAATCGTAATGGCTGCTAGCGGCAGCCACGCATTCCTCCTGAGTGGAGGAATGCATTATTTTGGTATGCCAAGCGTTTTATCTGTGCCTATAAACACGTTCTTCGAGGAATGTATGAGTAGCTTTGTCAGGCAGCCTGTCCTCTATCCTGTGTCCGCTGTTTTTCTCGACGACAGTGCTGACTTCCTGCATGCGCTGCGAGGGATTGTCCCGGACGGACATCTGAACCGGTTTTTCACGCGGCCTCGCGAGGCCTTCAATTTCATCTCGTCGCGTGCGCAGGCGAGCTTGCCTAACCGGCTGTCGGGCGCGGACTATTCCGAGTTCGAGAAGAAGGGGGGAAGCGCGCTTGGGCGCGACGTGTTGATCGACGACGGGCGCTTCGAAGAGGTCGCGGCCGTGGTGGTGGACTACGAGATGCCGGAAATCGACGGCATCGAGTTTCTCGCCTCGATTCGCGGCATCGCGTGCACGAAGATCCTGCTAACCGGAGCGGCCGGAGAGACCGAGGCCGTCGACGCGTTCAATGCGGGGCTGATCGATTTCTACCTCAAGAAGACCGATGCCGGGATGACGCGCAAACTGCTCAGCGCGTTGGCGGAAGCCAAAGCCAGGCACTGCGCGCAGCGTGGCTACATCAGCGTTCACGATGTCGGTTCGACTTACTGCGATCCGCGCACCTTGAAGGCCCTCGACGAGATCGTTGCCCGCGAACACATTGCGGAATATTACTGGCGCCCGGAGCAGGACGCCGTGCTGATGTTCGACGCCGACGGCAATCCAGGCCTCTTTCTCGCGTGGGCCGAGGGCGACTGGCGATTCCAGTGCGGTGTGCTGACCGACGAGGGCGGCGCCCCCCAACTGCTGAGGGAAATGGAGGCGCGCCGGGTGATGCCGCTGTTCTGGCCGTCCCAGACCTATCGCGCCGGCCTGTCGGACATCCGCTTCGAGTCGCCGGTACCGATTCCCGACTGGCCAGGTGCGTTCTATTGCTGGAGCCGGATCGATCCGCGTGAGGTCGACCTGGACCTGCAGACCTGCGCGCAATGGCGGCAGCGCCAGACCTTAGGGCTGTATTCTTGAGGTCAGGCCGTTTTGAGCGTCCGCGGCCTGGGTACGAATGGCGATGTGGGTAGCTTGAGCGGCTTCATTGTCCCGCCGGTTCGCGGTTCAGACGCCGCGCGCGGCGCAGTATGGCGTCGAGGTCGTGCAGGTTGAGCCGAAGCCGGAAATACCATAGCAGTTTGGTTAGCTTCAACGTCGACAGTGCGCGCTTCCTGCGTGACAGCGATTCTGAACGTTTCATCCTGGCATCTCCGGCCGTCGCTGCGGCCATGGATTGATCGGCGTAGGTCTGTTGTGCATTGCTCTGACCACTCGCATAACGACCTGAGTTTGCCCGCGCTTGAGGGTTCGAAAGACTTCGAAAGTTAGCGGGGCTTTAGCGTCGGAAATTGGCGTGCCCGTTCGTTCGCCATGGCCCGATGTACGAGCCGGGCGTTTCGACCTGAACTCACCGTTCCACAGTGGCTCGCGCTGGCGACTCCGCTTTGGGAAACAGCGCGCCGATCATGAATCCTCGCTCGGTGCGGTTCATGATCACGCGGCCACGATGTTTCGTGGCGGTGAAGTTGACGAAGGCGAGGCCCAGTCCGAAGCCGCTGCCTTCATTGATCACGCCCGACGGCAGCCGGACAAAGCGTTCCGCGACCCGGTCCGACTCGCGTGCCGGTATGCCGGTCCCTTCGTCCTCGACCCCGATCAGCACACCCTCTTGCGTATCCGCGAGAATGCAGCGCACGGTTGAAGCGTCGGGTCCGTACTTCAGGGCATTGTCGAGCAGGTTCGTGACGAGGCGCGTGAGCAGCAACGGGTCGGCGAACAGCGTCAGCGAAGTGGCGGGCGCATCGATGGCGATGCGGCAGCCTTTGGCGAGCGCCTTTTCCCAGAGCTGATCCACCGCAACGACCACGATCTCGTTCAGGTCGATCATTTCGAACTGCCGCCATTCGGATTGCGCGCGCGCCAGGTGCAGAAAACCGTCCGCCAACTCGAGCGCGTGGGT
This sequence comes from Paraburkholderia sp. GAS38, assembly GCF_050434965.1. Classification (NCBI taxonomy): domain Bacteria; kingdom Pseudomonadati; phylum Pseudomonadota; class Betaproteobacteria; order Burkholderiales; family Burkholderiaceae; genus Paraburkholderia; species Paraburkholderia sp. GAS38. The sequence continues at coordinate 213,561 of NZ_JBNDJO010000007.1, forward strand.
GGCGTGCGTGGCAATCCGTTCGAGCAGGGGCGTGAGCGTGCCCTGTTCCAGCCGGACCCTCTCCAGCAGCGAGAGAATCGACGTCTGCGGCGAACGCATGTCATGCGAGAGAAAGTCGATCGCGTCGTCGCGTTGACGCAGACTTATATAGGAAGCCGAATGATAGCGGATCCGCGCAATCAGTTCGATCGCGTCGGGCAGCTTGACCAGGTAGTCGTTGGCGCCGGCAAGAAAGGCCTCGCTCTTGACGGTCGGCTGCTCCTTCGAAGACAGCACCACCACCGGCACATTGGCCGTGACCGGGTTGGCGCGATAGCTGCGCACAATATCCAGGCCGTCCACGCCAGGCATGATCAGATCCTGCAGGATCACCGTCGGCTTCACGCGCGACGCTGTAGAGAGGGCCTCGCGTCCATCCATGCAGACATGCAGTTGAATACCGCTTTCGCTCTCCAGCGCCCGCCTGATCACTTCGCCCACAATCGGCTGATCGTCGACCAGTAGCACGGTTGCCGCAGGGGCGATTGAAGTCGGCAGTGTATTCATGATGGCGATAAGCGATCAGGCATCAAGGCGAGATGCACGGTGACATCGGCGTCATCGACCTATCGGGCTGTCTGCATCGCTGCGCCTTGAGTGGATCAGGCGGGGGACAGGAAAGGCCGGTACCGGAGCATTGCCCTGTCGATAGTTCGAGCAGGCGAACCAGTGTAAAGGGAAGCCCGGCGCCGGAAAGCGCTGAATCTGTTAAGGATGGTTAATTGACCTGACGGCACGCACCACTACGCCCGATAGCGCAGCGCATCGATCAGCACACCGAGAGCCCGCGACGATTGACGTCGGCTCGGGTAATACAGGTGATAGCCAGGGAACGCCGGGCACCAGTCCTTGAGTACCGCCTTGAGGCTGCCGTCGGCGAGATACGGTCGCGCCATCTCCTCCGGCACATACGCGAGGCCGCAACCATCTACAGCGGCATCGAGCATCTGAGTGCTTGCGTTGAACACCAACTGGCCTTCGACACGCACCTTGAGCTCGTGGCCCGACTTTTCGAACTCCCAGGCATAGAGGCCGCCATACGTTGGCAGCCGCAGATTGATGCAGTTGTGGTCGGTCAGGTCTTGCGGCGTTTTCGGCCGCGTTCGCTTCGCAAAGTACGAAGGCGCGCCGACCACCGTCATGCGCATGTCCGGCGCAATGCGGACCGCGATCATGTCTTTCGCCACCCGGTCGCCAAGCCGGACGCCGACGTCGAAGCGCTGCGCGACGATATCGGTCAGGCCATAGTCGACCATCAGCTCGACCTTGAGGTCCGGATACTCGCGCAGCAGTTGCGCGAGCTTGGGGCGCAGGACGTTGCGCGCGGCGTTTTCGTCGGTGGTGATGCGGATCGTGCCGGCTGGCTTGTCGCGCAACTCGCTCAACGCGGCGAGCTCTTCGTCGATTTCTTCGAAGCGCGGTCCCACGGTTGCGAGCAGACGTTCGCCGGCCGGAGTGGGGGAGACGCTGCGTGTGGTGCGTGTCAGCAGGCGTAGCCCCAGGCGCGATTCGAGTCCGCGGATCGTGTGGCTGAGCGCCGACTGCGACACGCCGAGCTGCGCCGCCGCCCGCGTAAAGCTGCGTTCGCGCGCTACCGCGAGGAACGCCAGCAGGTCGTTAAAATTTTCGCGTGCCATTCATGAATCCAATTCATATGTGCATGCCAATTCTACCGCCTAGTCACGTCCGGCTGCAGCCATTAAATTGCGCGGTATAGGCAGTCGAACCGGCTGCAACCCGCCAATGTTTTCGCAATGTCTATTGCGGGCTTTGGCCCGAACGGAGAATACACAGTGGATTATCGATATCTGGGCCGTAGCGCGCTCAAAGTGTCCCCCTTGTGCCTCGGCGCCATGATGTTCGGCGGCGAGACGGACGAGGCAACCGCGAAGCGCATCATCGACAAGGCGTTCGACCAGGGCGTCAATTTCATCGACACTGCCGACGTCTATCACGCAGGGCGTTCCGAGGAGATCGTCGGACGCGCGGTGGCGCAGCAACGCGATAGCTGGGTGATCGCCACGAAATTCGGCTATCCGACCACGCAGGGCCCTAACGAGCAGGGGCAATCGCGCAAGTGGATCATGCAGTCGGTCGACGCGAGTCTGAAGCGCCTCGGCACCGATTACCTCGACATCCTCTACTTTCACCGCGCCGTCACGGATGCGCCGCTCGAAGAGGGCATGCGGGCGATTGCCGACTTGATCCGCCAGGGCAAGATCCGCTACTACGGGGTGTCCAATTTCCGCGGCTGGCGTATCGCCGAGATCGCGCGTCTGGCCGATCAACTCGGCATCGACCGGCCGGTGGCAAGCGAACCGCTCTACAACGTGGTCGACCGCACGGCGGAGGTCGAGCAATTGCCGGCGGCTGCCCACTACGGTCTCGGCGTGGTGCCGTATAGCCCGCTCGCTCGCGGCGTGCTCAGCGGCAAATACGCGCTGGATGCGCCGCCGCCGGCCGACTCGCGCGCAGGACGCGGCGACAAGCGGATCCAGCAGACCGAATGGCGGCCTGAGTCGCTCAAGATCGCTCAGACGATCGCCGCTCACGCCGCACAGCGCGGGACGACTTCGATTGCCTTTGCACTGGCGTGGGTGCTGAAAAACCGGCTGGTCAGCAGCGCGATCGCGGGGCCGCGTACCGAAGCGCAGTGGGACAGCTATGGCGAAGCGTTGAAGCTGGAACTCGGAGCGGAAGACGAGAAGCTCGTCGACAGTCTTGTCGCACCGGGCCACGCGTCGACGCCGGGCTATACGGATCCGGGGTATCCGATCGAAGGGCGACGGGTTGCTTAACGGCTGCGGGCCCACTCGCGTACCGCGTCGGCGAACAAGCGCAGCGCGGTAGGCGGATGGCGGTTTGCCGGGTAATAGAGGCACAGGCCGGCAAAGGACGGACTCCACTCGGGCAGCAGATGCACCAGCCGGCCCGATGCCAGTTCCTCCGTGACCTGATTTTCCGGGATCCAGGCAATGCCGATGCCGGCCAAGGCGGCTTCGATCATCAGATTGAGGTTGCCGAGCGTCATCGGCCCATCGACGTCGATGCTGGCGCTCTTGCCACGGCGTTCGAGATCCCACCGGTAGAGCGCACCGCTCTCGAAGCGAAAACGGATGCAGCGATGCTGCGCCAGATCGTCCGGCGTTTTAGGTGGCGCGTGCTGCGCCAGGTAATCGGGCGAAGCCACGGCGGCGAAGCGCATGTCGGCGCCGAAGCGGACCGCGATCATGTCGCGCGGCACGTCTTCGAAGACCCGGATGCCGGCATCGAAACCGTCGGCCACGATATCCACGAGCCGCGTGTCGACGACAAACTCCACGTGGATATCGGGGTAGGCGGCAAGAAAGCCCGGAAGAACATGACGGACGATCTGCCGCGCGGAGGCCTCCGAAGCACTGATGCGAATCAAACCGGACGGCCGGTCGTGCGCGGACGCAACCTGATTTACCGCATCTTCGAGGTCCGCCATGGCCGGCCTCACGCGCAACAGGAGTTGTTCGCCGGCCTCGGTCAGCGCGACGGAGCGGGTAGTGCGGTTGAACAGCCGCACGCCCAGCCGTCCCTCCAGGCCGCGCATGGAGTGGCTCAGGGCCGACGGTGACACCCCGAGCGTGCGGGCGGCCGCGCGAAAGCTTCGCTGGTCGGCGATAGCGACGAAAGCAGTCAGTTCGGCAAGTCCGGCGCGCAGCATAGTTGAAATTCTCTCAATAGCCCGTGCAAGTTTAGCTGGATTGTTGAGCCGTGTGCAACGGCATAAGATCGATCGCATTGAACGGTCGGCGCAAGGCTCCGCTTGCGGCCTAACGAAAGGAGAAAGGATATGCAAACGCGCAAACTAGGTAACAGCGGTCTCGAGGTATCGGCACTCGGCCTCGGCTGCATGGGCTTGAGTTTCGGCTATGGCCCGGCCACCGAAACGGCGGAAGGCATCAAACTGATTCGGACTGCTTTCGAACAGGGCGTCACGTTCTTCGATACCGCCGAGGCCTACGGCCCGTTTCTCAACGAGGAACTGGTCGGCGAGGCGGTAGCGCCGTTTCGGGATCAGGTCGTGATTGCCACCAAGTTCGGTTTCAAGGACGGTGAAGTCCTCAAGGGACTCGACAGTCGTCCCGAGAACATTCGCGCGGTGGCCGAGGCCTCGCTCAAGCGCCTGAAGACCGACCGCATCGATCTGTTCTACCAGCATCGTGTGGATCCGGACGTGCCTATGGAGGACGTCGCCGGCACGGTCAAGGATCTGATCGCAGAGGGCAAGGTCAAGCACTTCGGTTTGTCCGAAGCGGGCGTGCAGTCCATCCGCCGCGCTCACGCAGTGCAGCCGGTGACGGCGCTGCAAAGCGAGTATTCGCTGTGGTGGCGCGAGCCGGAAGAGAAGGTGCTGCCGACCCTCGCGGAACTGGGCATCGGCTTCGTGCCCTTCAGTCCGCTTGGCAAGGGCTTCCTGACCGGCGCCATCGATGCGAACACCACGTTCGACAAAACCGATTTCCGCAACATCGCGCCGCGTTTCTCCGAGGAGAACCGCAAGGCCAATGCGGGGCTCGTCGAGGTGCTGGGCGGCATCGCCGAGGATAGAGGCGCAAGCCGCGCGCAGATCGCCCTTGCCTGGCTGCTGGCGCAGAAGCCGTGGATCGCGCCGATTCCGGGCACCACCAAACTGCACCGGTTGACGGAAAACATCAGCGCGGCGGCGGTCGACCTCTCGGCCGGGGACCTCGCCGCGATCGAGGCCGCCCTTGAGCAGATCAAGGTGGTCGGCGATCGCTATCCGGCGCATTTGCAGCAGCGCGTCGATCGCTGATCGACTAGCTTGACCTGTCGCAGCAAGCCGCCGGTTGCCAGCGAGTCTGGCGCCGGCGGCTTGCCGCGTTTATGAAAAATGGAACTTCGAATCATGTCAGTGAAAGAACCGCCATCGGCTCTGCCGCACACGCATTCCGCCGCTTCAGACGAGCCGGCCGTGTTCGGCGCCGATGCATCCATGCAGCGGGGCGCGCAGGGGCACAGCCTGAAAATCCTGGCAATCCTGAGTATGTTGATGGCATTCGCCTCCATCTCGACAGACTTGTATTTGCCCGCGCTGCCGGTCATGGGCACGGCGCTGCATGCCAGTATGGGCGCCGTCGAACTGACGATTTCGGGGTATCTGATCGGCTTCAGCGTGGGGCAACTCTTCTGGGGGCCGATCGGCGATCGCTACGGCCGCCGCTTGCCGGTGGCCATCGGACTCGTGCTGTTCATCGCCGGTTCGGCGGGGTGCGCCGTGTCCACCAGCGCGGCCATGATGATCGGCTGGCGCGCGCTGCAGGCGGTGGGCGCATGCGCCAGTGTGGTGCTGGCCCGCGCCATGGTGCGCGATCTCTATGTGGGACACCGTGCGGCCCAGATGATGTCCACGCTGATGACCGTGATGGCGATCGCTCCGCTGGTCGGGCCGAGTCTCGGCGGACAGATTCTGCATGTGGCGTCGTGGCAGGCTATCTTCTGGACGCTGGTGGGCGTCGGTCTGGCGACGCTGGCAGCGCTCTATGCGCTGCCTGAAACCTTGCCGCCGCAGCGCCGCAGCCATGAATCGCTCACGCGCGCGCTAGGCCGCTACGGCGAACTGCTGCGGCATCGCCGGCTGCTCGGCTATGCCGGCGCAGGCGGGTTTTTCTACGGCGGCATGTATGCCTATATCGCGGGCACGCCGTTCGCGTACATCACCTACCATCACGTTTCGCCGCAGTTCTATGGGCTGCTGTTCGGTGCGGGCATTGTCGGCATCATGATCACGAATCTGCTCAACTCGCGGCTCGTGAGACGACTCGGCAGTGACCGCCTCATGCGTGTCGGCACGCTCGGCGCCGCGCTCGCGGGCATGTTGCTTGCCGTCGATGCACGCACCGACTGGGGCGGCCTGGCGGGTCTGGTGATTCCGCTGTTTCTGTTTATCTCTGCAACCGGTTTCATCGTGGCCAATTCGATTGCCGGTGCGCTGGGCCTGTTCCCGGAGCGCGCGGGCGCAGTGTCGGCGCTGATCGGGGCGATTCAGTATGGAACCGGCATCCTGGGATCGGCACTGGTGGGGATCTTCACCGACGGCACGCCCTGGCCGATGGGCTGCGTCATCGCCCTCGCGGGTGTCGGTTCGTTGCTGTGTGCGCGGTTTCTCGTGCAGGCCGACACGCGCATGCCGAACGAGGCGTTATCTTCACATTAGCTCCATGTCGCGTGCTATATCTTCCGGTGGTTTCAGCATGGCTGGCGGCGGGTTCCCCGCGCGGCTTACGCCGAAGCGCCCCCCTGGAATCATTACAATGGCGCAGATGCACCCCTCAACCGCATCGGCCGCATCAAGCGCAACACATGCTGACCTCATACTTCTGGAGTGACGACGCCATCCGCAGTCGGTGCGTGAGCGACGTCGTGCTGTCGGGCATGGTCGACGTGCCGATGCCCTCCGCACGCCTGCTGGCAGATTGGGACCGCGAGATCGCCTCGCACATGGATCTCGAGCCCGGCGACGTCGAGGTCATGCCCCTGGCGCGAGCGCGGGCGCGCTGGCCCGACTACACGCGCTGCGTGCAAGCGGTGTCCGATTGGGCCGGCGCGCTTGGACTGCCCGGGATACTCGCCGGCAGCGACGTTGCCCTCATGGCCTGTCGCGGCGCGAGGTATCACCACGACGGTGCGCAATATGGCGGCGCCGCCTTCTGCAATCTGTTCCTGAGCGAGGACAAGGGACTGGATGTGCACTTTCCTTCGTCGGGCCAGCGCATTCCATTGACGCGGGGCACGGTCATCCTGTTCGACACGGGTCAACCCCATGGCGTGATTCAACGCGGCAGCAGCGGCTTTAACGCGGCCGACTTCGCGCCGGATCGGGACTGCATCCAGATATTTTTGACGTGGGAGTTGCCCATCGAAGAGGCTTGCGTTGCGAGCGCACTGAAGATTGCCTTCGACGTTGCCCCTGTTGGCTCGCTGCAACCCGATGAAGAGGGCGTGCGGCTGCACGGCGAGGCGGTCACGGTGTGTCCGGATTCGGGCCGTTGGTGTCCGGTTGTGCCTGTATGATGGCGGGCTGGCGCCGGCCCGACAGATCGCGCCAACGCATCCATTCACGTTGACCCATAGGAAGACCGCCATGACGGCCGCAACGCAATTCGATCAGGTTTCCGTTATCAAACGCGCCAACGTCTACTTCGACGGCAAGTGTGTCTCGCATACCGTGCTGTTTGCCGACGGCACGCGCAAGACGCTCGGCGTGATTCTGCCCGGCACGCTCAACTTCGGCACCGACGCGCCGGAACTGATGGAAGTGCAGGCCGGCCAATGCCGTATCCGTCTCGACGGCAGCGACGAGTGGACGACGTATGGCGCGGGCGAGACGTTCTCGGTGCCGGGCAAGAGCCGCTTCGATATCGACGTGATCGAAACGCTCGACTACGTCTGCAGCTATCTGTAACGACGCACGAGCGGAGGGCGTGCGCCGAAGCGAATCGGGTACCTCCGTCGCTTTGTCGTACGCGGCCTGGCTGGCCGGAAGGCGAGCCGTGAAGCAGGGACCCGGTTCGGCGCTCGAGCGGATATCCAGGGTGCCGCCGCGCGCGAATTGATCGCCGCGGTGGAGAAATCCGGCAGGCAAGGCAAGTTTCATGTGCCTGCGCGTTGGTAGGGAAAAGGTCGCGCGTACGGCGCGCACCTCGCACCTCAGCGCTTATTCCAGCGCCTTTGGCCCGATGCCGTCCGAGGCGGGCGTCAGCAGACCCGCGTCGTTGGCAGGCAGGCGCCGCAGCCGGCTCGCCACGCGGTCCTTGAGGCGCAGGAACGGGGCTTCGATGAAATAGTAGCTGGCGGTTGCCATCCCCAGGGCCTCCAGAATGCCGAGCGGGAACGCATGGGCGATCGGCAGGTTCACATTCGCAAACAGTTGCTGCCAGAGATACAGGCTGAACGAAATGGTGCCGACGAAAACGAACGGCGCTGTCCGGAAGAGTCGCGAGCACCAGAAATCGCGCTGATAGTAGAGGACTACGATCACGAGGCCGACGAGCGCCGCTTCGAAGGTCGTCCCATAGGTCGCGCTCCAGAATCCGCCGAGCCGCGATTCGGCGACCGGCATGAGAACGAACAGCACGAGCACCATCAAGGTAGGAATAAGCGGGCCGCCAGGCCATGAGCGAACCCAGGCGTCCAGGCGGTCCTTGTTGAGCGCGACGAAACAGCCAATCAGGATCGGGTCGATGCCCGTATGGAACATCATGCTCAGTTGCCCGCGCAATTGCGGCGCCGCGAAATAGGTGGCCACTCTGATCAACGGCACGGCGAAGATCAGCGTCACGAGCACGCGCTGGCTATTGCGCCGCCAGATATAAAAAAGTAGTGGCGGCCACAACCAATAGAACTGCTCTTCCAGCGCGAGTGTCCAGAAGTGGCCGAGGTACCAGGCGCCGTCGGCATGAAGCGCATTGTCGGCGGACATGCCTGCCAACGCGGAGTAGTTCCACACATGCAACGCCGCGAACAGGACCTGGCGACGGTCGAGGTCGATCCATCCGATCATCGACAGAACGACGACAGCCGCGAGGTAAGTATAGAAAGCCGGCCATATCCGCAGTGCCCGCTTCACATAGAAGGGCAGCAGTTTGATGCTGCCGGTGCTCTTCAACTCGGCCTGCAGGATGCTGGTAATCAGGAACCCGCTCAGGACGAAAAACACCAGCACGCCCAGGCGGCCATCGGCAAACAGCCGCAGCGGCTTGAGCAGGCCGGTATAGCCGCCGGCGAACAAACGCTGCGCATGACCCACGACGACCATCGTCACCGCGATGGCACGCAATCCCGTCAGCTCTTGCACACGATGTTTCATTGATCTGTTCCCTGCTTGCAGTGTGGGTGGCCCGGCCCGGTGCACAACGCGGTGGGAATCAACGTGGATGTGCAGCGATAAGTGTCCTCGAAAAATATTGAAGCAAAATTCAATAAAAATTCGCCGGCGGGAATATTTAATGCGCATGGGGCGACCTTGGCCCGACGGCCTCGCGCGTTGTCCCGGTTGCTTGACGCGCCCGTCGCCGGAAAATTTTCGCCATAATTCCGCCATCGAAACTTTCATCGCATCAAATGAAAATCCGCCTCGCCGCCGTGGTCCTGTGCCCTTTGATAAGTGTCCTTCACGCCACGACGGTCATGGCCGACACGACCGTCCACTCGCTCGACGCCGTCCCCGGCGCCATCAAGACGCAAGACGCGCGGAAGCTATCCGACAGCGGCATGAGCGGAGCAAAGCAGCCCGACGGCTTTGGCACAGCGTTGCCCGCAGGTTTCAGCACACCGTATCTGGTGCAGCAACTGGCGCCCGGCCAGGATCCGAAACGCGTGGTTCTTGCAGGCGCCAAGCCCTGGCCGCAACGCGCAAACGCGTACGTCGCGATGATTTGCCTCGCCGACACGCCTGAGGACGCGGCTGATGCGCAGCAATACGCTCGCGGCCAATGCGAGAGCTTCGATAGCAGCGATTCGGAAAACAGGCAGGTGTGGTTCGGGGTCTTCGACGCGACCGGCGGCGGGGCGCCGAGGCTGGTGGCGCGCACCGAAACGCCTGTCGATACGCAGACCGACTGGAGCGACACGGATCTCGACTTGCCTGAGGCGCTGGACGCAAAGGACGCCAACGACGCCAAACTGGCCATGCCGGCCAGCTGGAAGCGATTCGACCTCGCGCCGTACCAGATCAAAAGCGGCGAGTATGCGTTCGGCGTTCGCGCCGGTTGGAGCGAGGGCTATGCCGGCGGCGGAGGCTATTTTGAAGCGTTGTATCTGTTCCGGGTCGACGGCAAAGCATTGCGGGTCGTGTTCGCACGCCCCATGACCTTCGACAAGCTGATCGCCGGCGACTGGCACAAGGACGGCACGCGCGATCACGACGAGTACGACGCCAGCAACTCGCTCGTGATCCTGCCGGGCGCGACCGACGGCTTCCACGATATCCAGCTCCGACAGCAGGGGGGCAAGTGGCGGCGCACGTTCAAGTGGTCGTCGACCGCGCAGATGTATCGGTGAGTATGGTGCGCTGACTGCTAGCGATCCTTGTCCTTGTACTCCGAGTATTTGCGCGAGTCGCCGCGCACCTTGTCGGCCGGATACTTGGCCCGGTTGAGCACCATCTTTTCCTGCACGGCCTGAAACAGGTCGACGTCCAGCTTATCCGCAAGGCGCACGAGGTAGACGAGGACGTCGGCCATCTCGTGTCGAATGGCGGTGAGCTTCGCTTCGTCGAGTTCGCTTGCGTTGCCGGAGACGAGCCATTGAAACGGTTCGAGTAGCTCGCTTGCCTCGACACTCAGCGCGGTCGCCAGATTCTTCGGCGTGTGGAATTGGTCCCAGTCGCGCTCGCTGACGAACTGACGCATGATGTCGCGAATCTGCGCCAGGTCGTTCTGGAATTCGGGTGTGTTCACGGTGCGTCCTGTTGACGGGGCTGGTCTGACCGTGATGATAAGCGCAATTTTCCCAAGGGCGCGCGCACGCAATGCTCTTCATTAGCGGCGGCGATGTGTTGAAGATGGGATCGGCGCCCGGCTTGCGCGGGGCTTGTGCTGTGCAAAGAGAGTCTCTATAATTCGCGCCTCTAAAGGCTCGTAGCTCAGTTGGTTAGAGCACCACCTTGACATGGTGGGGGTCGTTGGTTCGAATCCAATCGAGCCTACCAACGCACAATCGACGCAGACGGAAGCTGTCCTATTGAGGCATCAATGGCTTCGGCTTCTGTCTACTGTCGTGTCTCGCTTCGCTGTTCGCTTCATTCTTTTTTGCGCGCCAATAGCGCGACCATTCCACGTATTTCCCTCTTGCTTCTCCAGACATCGCAACGCGATGCGACGCTGCACGCCGAGGCGCGGTAAAGTCGGGTTTGCGGCGATGTGCTTGCAACCATCCGATAGCCATCCCATAGCAGTCTCGCAACCCCAGCCGCAACGGCTCGCGATGCACGGCCCGCGGCTCACAAGGAAGCTGGCGCACATGAAGAAGCTCATCAACGATGTTTCCGCGGTCGTCCCCGAGATGCTGGACGGACTCGCCGCGCTCAATCCCGGTCTGTCGTTGCTGCAGGGCGGCACGATCATCGTACGGGCCGACGGCGAAGCCGCGGCCAAACGCGGTGAAGTCGCGCTGATCTCCGGCGGCGGCGCCGGCCACGAACCGGCCCATGCGGGCTACGTAGGTCCGGGCATGCTGAGCGCGGCAGTGTCGGGCGAAGTGTTCACGTCGCCTTCGACGGATACCGTGCTCGACGCGATTCGCGCGGTCGCGGGTCCTGCCGGCGTGCTGCTGATCGTCAAAAACTACACCGGCGATCGCTTCAACTTTGGACTCGCCGCTGAAATTGCCCGCGCCGAAGGCATTGCCGTGGAGATGGTGATCGTCGCGGACGATGTCGCGCTCTCCGCGAACGGCGAACACGCGGGCCGGCGCGGTCTCGCGGGCACGGTGCTGGTTCACAAGATTGCGGGCGCCGCTGCCGCCGAAGGGCGGCCGCTCGACGAAGTGGCACAGGCCGCACGAGAGGCGGCCGCCATGCTCGGCACGATGGGCGTTGCGCTTACGCCGTGCACGGTGCCGGCGGCAGGGAAGGCGGGCTTCGAACTGGCCGACGACGAGATTGAGTGGGGGCTTGGGATTCACGGTGAGCCCGGTATCGAACGCGGCGCGCTCGAGCCGGCTGACGCTATCGTTGCGCGTTTGCTCACCAGGATCGTCGACGATCTTGCCTTGCCGGCGGACGCGCGCGTTGCCTTGCTGGTGAACAATCTGGGCGGCACGCCGCAGAGCGAATTGAGCATTGTCGCCGCTGCGGCGCTGCAGTTTCTCGCCGCGCGCAGCATCAAGGTGGAGCGCGCATGGGCAGGCACCTTTCTGAGCGCGCTCGAAATGGCGGGCGTGTCGCTGACTTTATTGCGCCTCGACGATCGGCGGCTCGCATGGCTCGATGCTGCCGCGCACACGTCCGCGTGGCCGGCATTGAGCGGCCGTGTGGCGCAGGCCTATGTCAAGGACGCGCCGGTCGCACCCGTCGACACGAGCGGCGCGCGCCTCGCTCGCGGTTCGGCGTTGCGTCAGGTGATCGAAGCGGTGTGCGCGCGCCTGATCGAAGCGGAAGCGGTGTTGACCGAGATGGATCAGCGCGTGGGCGACGGCGATCTCGGCATTAGCCTCGCACGCGGCGCGCGGGGCATCCTGCATGAACTCGATACCTATCCGGCGGAGACGGCACCGGGTGCCGTGTTGCGCGCCATGTCCGCGACCGTTCGACGTGTGGTGGGCGGCACGTCGGGGCCGCTCTATGCGGTGATGTTGCTGCGCGCAGGCAGCGTGCTCGATCAAGCGAGCGGACCTGCTGCGAAGCGTTGGGCGCAGGCGTTCAGCGCGGGCGTTACGGCCTTGATGGAACTGGGTGGCGCGCATCCGGGCGATCGCACCATGGTGGATGCGCTATTGCCGGCGGTCGATGCATTGCAAGCCGCGCTCGCGCAATCTGCGGACGCGGATGTCGACGCCCACGCAGCATTGCAGAGCGCCGTCGACGCAGCTGTGGCCGGTGCGGAGCAGACGGCATCGATGAGCCCGAGGCTCGGCCGGTCCAGCTATGTCGGCAAGCGCGCGTTGGGCTTTGCCGATCCAGGGGCGCATGCGGTGGGACTGTGGCTTGCGGCGATTCGCGTGGCGTTGCCGCGTTAAGCGTCGGCTCAAGCGCGAATCATCTCCGGAATCTCCGCAACGAGCGCATCGACCGCGCAACGTGTCTTGAGCGGCAGATAGCGGGTCTTCGGCCACACGGCGTGAATGTCCTGCGCACGCACGCCGCAGCGTTCCCTCACGAACGCAAGTTCGCCCGTCTGCACATGGCGGCTCAACAGCCAGCACGGCAACTGCACCAGCCCGAAGCCGGCAATGCCAGCACCCGCAATGGCCTGGACGTCGTCGAGACTCAGTTGCGGCGCGATGCGCAATTCCTGCGGCTGGCCCTCGCCGTCCCGCACGCGCCAGGGCGCCAGCACACCGCCGCGCGAATAGGCGATGCCGGCGTGACCATGGAGATCGTCGATGTCTACGGGCAGGCCATATTTCGCCAGATACGACGGCGCCGCGCCGATGCTCATATGCTGCACGCCAAGACGGCGCGCGACGAGACTCGTGCTGTCGTGCAGATCGCCGATGCGCACCGCGAGGTCGAAGCCTTCTTCGATGAGATCCACCGCGCGGTCGGTGAACGAGATGTCGATCTGCAACTGTGGGTGCTTGCGTGCGAGTTCGAACAGCACCGGCGCGACGCATTGATGCCCGAACGCGACCGGCACGCTCACGCGCAGACGGCCGCGCGGCTCGGTGCGCTCGCTTTCTAGATCGGCCTCCGCGGCCTCCAGTTCGGCAAGCGCGCGCACGCAACGGTCGTAATAGGCCTGACCGGCCTCGGTCAGTGTCTGGCTACGCGTCGTGCGTTGCAAAAGGCGCACGCCGAGACGCGCCTCGAGACGCGTAATCACCTTGCCGACGGCCGAACGCGTGAGATGCATGCGTTCGGCTGCCAGCGTGAAACTGCCCGCGTCGACGACTTGAACAAAGGTCGACACGCCATCGAGCCGGTCCGTCATATTGGGTCCCCACAGGAATAATTCACGGGAAAAACTCTCGTCAATCGGGAATCTCGTTCCCGATATATTAAACCTCGAAGTCGCGCGAATCGAGTGGCTCTGCATGTGAAGGGCGACCCGCTATGGACGTACGCATGCGCGACAGGACTCTATCCACCTTCCGGCGATATCCATGACGCTCTCCCGTTCTCCAAAAAACGCGCTCGCACTTGCTGCGGTGTGCCTGACCTCACTGATGTTCGGCCTTGAAATCTCAAGCGTGCCGACGATTCTCCCTACGCTTCAAACCGTGTTGCATGGCGATTTCAAGTCCATGCAATGGATCATGAATGCGTACACGATTGCGTGCACAACCGTTTTGATGGCAACCGGCGCGCTCGCGGACCGCTTCGGGCGTAAGCGCATGTACGTCGCCAGCATCGTGCTGTTTGCGATCACCTCGTTGCTTTGTGGACTCGCGCAAAGCACGTCGGTGCTGATCGCGAGCCGCTTTTTGCAGGGCATCGGCGGTGGCGCGATGCTGATCTGCCAGGTGGCCGTGCTGTCGCACCAGTTCCAGGAAGGCCGCGAGCGCAGCAGGGCGTTTGCGGCGTGGGGCATCATCTTCGGTATCGGCCTCGGGTTCGGGCCGATCATCGGCGGCGTGATTGTCGCGGTCTCGAACTGGCAATGGGTCTTCCTGATCCATATTCTCGTCTCGATCGTCGCGTTGGCTTTGGTCTTCGCCGGCGTGCAGGAGTCGCGCGATCCGCATGCGCAGCACCTCGATGTTCCCGGCGTCGTCACGCTCTCGGTGGCGTGCTTCGGCCTCGTGTATTTCATCACGCAAGGCCCGGATCTCGGCTTCGGCAGTCTCGCAGCGCTGAGCATTCTGGCGGTGACGGTGCTGAGTTTCATCGCCTTCCTGGTGATCGAAAAGCGCAGCCCCCGGCCGATGTTCGACTTTTCGGTGCTGCGCATCCGCAGTTTTTCGGGCGCGCTGTTTGGATCGATGGGCATGAACTTCAGCTTCTGGCCGTTCATGATTTATCTGCCGATCTATTTTCACGGTGCGCTTGGCTATGGCAACGTGAGCGCGGGCCTGTCGTTGCTTGCGTACACGTTGCCCACGCTGGTCGTGCCGCCGCTGGCCGAGCGGCTCGTGCTCCGGATCGAGGCTCGCCGGGTGATTCCGCTTGGCATGTTCACGATTGGCCTCGGCTTCATTCTGATGAAGTTCGGCAGCGGCGCGGAGCATGCGGATTGGCTCACGATGTTGCCCGGCTGCCTGTTGTGCGGCATCGGCCTCGGCTTGACCAACACGCCGGTGACGAATACGGCGACAGGCGCTGTTTCGCCGGACCGCGCGGGCATGGCTTCGGGGATCGACATGAGTGCGCGGCTTATTACGTTGGCTATCAATATCGCCATGATGGGTTTCATTCTTCTTGAAGGCGTGCTGTCTTACCTGACGCGCGTACTGCCGGCTACTGTGGATCGCGGGCAGGTGCGTTTGCTCGCCGAAAAGGTCGCTGCCGGCGATATGGCGTTACTGAGTCAAGGAAGCGCGCCGCTTGCCGCAATGGATCCGCAAGCGGCGATCGCTCATGCCGCACTGGTGCATGGCTTCGGGCTTGTGATGCTGTATGGCGGCCTGGGCGCATGGGTCCTGGCCTTGTTTAGCGCTCTCACGTTCGGTCCAGGCTCACGGCAACGCGTGGCTGCGAACTACGTTGGGTAGGCACAAGCAATGAGGCCATCCTCGCCTAGCGTGAGCAAGCGGAGATGGCCTCTGCGAACGCATCCTGTTCTGCCGGGCTCTGAAAGAACGCTTCGAGGCTAACGTGCTCATCGTTCGCGACCTGCTTAAGGCAAAGGGACGTGTTGGCACGGACGCTGGACGGCGCAAACGCGACAGCCATCGCAAACAGCGCAAGCACCACTAGCGTAATCACGATGCCGACCACCCAATGCAGTCGTTCTTTGGCTTTGAGCGCATACCGTTGCGCTGCCTCGCAGGCGGGCATGCCTTGTGTCGCAAGCTTGTCCATTTTCCGATTCCCAATTCGATTAGCAAGACAACCATCTGTGCCGCGCGATTGGCAGCATGAGGCGGGCAGCTTAATCCAGCGCCTTTCTCACGTTCTGCATGCCGGACACAGTGGATTCGAACAGGTCAGGGCCAATTTTCCGGCGCAACGCTTTGGCGATGTCCGCACTGGCCTCGTTGATGGGCCGGTCAAGTGCCTTGCCCGAGCGGGTGGGATACACGCCCCATTCCCTGGCGTCCTCTTCGCCCTGACGGCGCTCGACCAGGTTCTTGTCGCAGAGATTGTCGATCAGACGCGTGGCAGTGGGGCGAGCGATGCCGAGGATATCCGCCACCTGACTGCTCAGACTCCCCGGCGACGCCAGCACGACGCGCAGCACGAACCCTTGCGCCGGCGTCAGGCCAAAGCGGGCATAGACGGCGGTCCACTCGCGCTCGACCAGGCGGGCAAGCGCGACGGAGTTGAAGTAGAGACAATGATCGAACATGGGAGGTATTAAAGCGCAAGATGATTAGCATGGCAACTATTATTTCGAAGGAGAGCGTCAGATCGCCGCAGTCGCTCGTCCGCGATACAAACGGAACTCGTGCCAGAATGCTACCCGCCTGCCAATCACCTGCCACGTATAGCGCATAGAGAAGCCCAACCCATGCCAGACCGCGAAATCATTGTGCCCGAAGCCATGCGTGCGCTCGTTGAGCGCGCGGGTTATGCCCCTGCCGTGAAGGTCGGTCAGCTCCTGTTTTGTGCCGGACAAGTAGGGCGGACGCAAGAGTTGGAAGTCATCCATGATCCTGAGGCGCAGTTCACCGCTTGCTGGGAAAACCTGCGGCAAGTGTTGGCCGCAGGCGGCTGCACCTTTGAGGATGTGGTGGAGATGACCACTTACCACGTAGCGATGAGCCAGCATATGGACGTGTTCCGCGAGGTCAAGAACCGTGTGTTCCCGCGCGGCGCCTGCGCGTGGACGTGTATTGGCGTCTCGGAGCTGGCTCATCCGGGTTTGCTCGTCGAGATCAAATGCGTAGCTGTTCAGCGCGCCGTTTGACGCATCGACGCTTTGACATGAGGCCGTTTCGGCCTTCGTCAATGCCTTGGACGTTAAGCGGTCAGCACGGATTCAGTTCGAACATCCACCACACCCGCTCGAACTGCAATTGCTCGAACTCGAACTGGACGAGTCCGTGGAGGCATCGAACTGCGATGAGCTGCTTATCGCGGGTGAGGGCTCTTCGAGCGCATTCGCATAGATCGACCATGAGGTGCCCTGGAGCGCGACCACGCCGGCGAACGCCAGCTTCCAAAGCGGGGCGTCGCGTCCCGGCTCGCGGTTTGCGTAGCGCGCGCGTTGTGCGTCGAGCGCCGTGCGTCCGGCCTTTGTCAGTCCTCTGCCTCCGAGTCCTGGCAGACGTACCGTCAACAATAGATACGCGGCGAGGAACAGCACCATCGCCATGACCAGGAACGTTATGGGCCGGTCTCGGTTCAAACCGACGATGGTCTTCGCGCAGCCTGTGCCTAGTGTCAGCAAAGCCAGCATGTGGGCCGCGAACCGCAGCTTGCGCATGCTGTGGGGCGCCCATAGCCAACCTTCGGCGCAAAGGTCCCGGCTCAGCGTTGTTTCGCGCATCATCAGGCGCGCGCGGAACGTGGTGTAGTTGGCCCGGCCGTCCTTGCGGCGCCGCAACCATTCGCATTCGTCGACGAAGCGTCCGCCCTTGAATGAGTCTTTGACCGTCACGTAGGGGTGGCGGCTTGCAATCGGCGTAAAACGGATCGCTTCAGACTCGACCAGGGCTAGCGTGGCGACATGCGCCATTCGTGCCGCGCCGCCTGCGAGGAAGGCCACCTCGTCAGGCGGCAACTCGCGCGGGGCGGGTTGATGGCGGCAGATGCCCCATGCATGCCGATGGTACGTGATGCGCTGCATGGCGAAAATCAGCAGCAGCACGCCGGCGCATAGCAGCAGATAGAACTGCAGGAACTGTGGACCGGCGTAGTTCAGCACGTTGAGCTCCTGCGCGTACGCGCAGGTCGCGACGGCGCCGCTCAGCCAGGCTAGCCATGCGAAGCGTGCACGGCGCGGACGCAGGGCAGTCCGGCGGCGCTTCAAACGTTGAGCCAGACCTTCTTCGCCGCGCGCGTGGCTGGGTGCATTACCTGGTGCCGTCTCGTGCTGCACGCGGTTGGTCGACGGACGTGGCCAGATCGTCGCGGGCGGTTCGCTGCCGAATGCGCGCCGGTAGCTGTCGAGCGTCTGCTCATAGAGCCGCGCATAAGCAGCGGCTTCGTCAGGGGCACCATTGCCCGGTGTATGGTGCAGCGGCGCGCAGAGCACCTCGACGCAGAAAACGTCCCAGTATTCGCGGGTGTACTCGAGATGCAGATGCCATGCGGCGTCGATAGCCTTCGAAGGCGTCGCGACATGCCCGCTCGAAACCGCGAGATATGCAAAGCGCTTATATTCGGCGATGACTGCCATGGCGTGCGCATGCGACCAGCCCTCACGCTCGGCGAGGCGTCGGCTGTACGGCATCGGGACGCCGGGTGTATCGGGCGAGTAGGCTTCGAGGCGGCGTTGGAGCGCCTGTTGCTCGACGGTCAGCGGGTCGGGTGCGGACACGGGTCGTTCGGACGACGACTGGCGCGGTGAAGGATGAACCATGGCAGCGGGTGCGCGACGCGAGGCAGGGCCTCAATCGTCAGCGTTCGGTTGTGGTTTGCCGCGATTCTCTCATGAGGCTTGGCGGTTTTGCACCTATCTACTCCTGCCCGAGGCGCCTGTGGGCTAATGCTCCCCCATCGGAAGAGTCCTAAGATATTGGTCGGATTCCGGTTGCTGGAGAAGGCGGCTAAACTTGGCAGCAATTGCCAAGGGAAGGGACTGATGGATCTCAGTAGACGGTTGGCTTGCGTCGCACTACACAACACCATGACCGTGGCTGCGCTGGCTTTGTTCACGATGCCCGTTCACGCCGCATCCTCGCTTGCTCAATTCGGCGAACCGCGTTATCCCGCGAGCTTCACCCATTTCGACTACGCCAACCCAGGTGCCCCCGCCGACGGTACGCTGAACTTCGGCAACTACGACGAACTGCAAAGCTACGATTCGCTGAATCCTTTCCTGCTGCGCGGCGCGCCGGCGCCGGACATCCGCAACCTGATGTTCGACACGCTCATGCAGCGCAGTTGGGACGAGCTCGCCTCGGAATACCCGCTGATCGCCGACGATGTCGAGGTCCAACCGGACCTCGCTTCGGCGACCTTCCACCTCAACCCCGCGGCGCGCTTTTCCAATGGCGATCGCATCACGGCAGCGGACGTCAAGTATTCGTTCGATACGCTCACCAGCCCGCAAGCCTCGCCGCTCTATAACTCCGAGTTCTCGGTCATCAAAAGCGCAACCGTGATCGATGCGTCGACGATCCGCTTCGACTTCAAGCGCGCGGAACGCGACGCGCCGTTGATCGCGGGCGATCTGCCGGTGTTCTCGCCGAAGTGGGGCATGCGGCCCGATGGCACGCGTCCGCCGTTCGACCAGATTGCCAACGTGCCGCCAATCGCGAGCGGGCCCTACCTGATCGAGCGTCGCAAGAACGACAAGGACATTGCCTACCGGCGCAATCCTGACTACTGGGCTGCCGATCTGCCCGCGCGGCGCGGCATGTTTCGCTTCGGGCGCATCTCGTTTCAGCTCTTTTTCGACAACTTCGGACTGCTTGAAGCATTCAAGGCGGGCAATATCGACGTCAACATCGAAGGCAGTGCGACGATCTGGGCGCGCCGGTACATTGGCGAGAATTTCCGTAATGGTCTGCTGCAGAAAGGCACCTTCGCCAACGGTCCCGCGTATATGCGGGGCCTTCTGATGAATCTGCGCCGGCCGATGTTTCAGGACGTGAGGGTGCGCCACGCGCTCACCCTCGCATTCGACTACGACTGGATGAACCGGATGATGTTCTATGACCAGTATCGGCGCTCGAACAGTTATTTCGATCCGGGTTCGTTTGGCGCCACCGGCATGCCCGGTACAAAGGAGCTGGCACTGCTCGAACCGTACCGGGCGAGCCTGCCGCCCGAGGTGTTCGGTCCGATGCTGAAACAACCGTCGACGCTGCCGCCGGATTCGCTGCGCAACAATCTGCGTGAAGCGCGCGATCTGTTGGGCCAGGCGGGCTGGCACTACCGCGACGGTGCGTTACGCGACGCGAACGGTACGCCTATGAGCATCGAGGTACTCGACGACCAACCCGGCATGGACCGTTTGCTGCTGCCGTATATGCAGGCGCTCAACATGCTCGGTATCGAGGCGCATCTGCGCGAGGTCGACAGTGCGTTGTATCAGCAACGGCTCGACAGCTTCGACTTCGATATGACCACGGGAGGCTATCCGCCGGTCACCGTGCCGGGCGTCGAACTGCTGCGCCGCTTCGGGAGTGCCGCCGCCTCGGAGGTAGGCTCGGAAAATACCGTTGGCGTGCATTCCAAGGTGGTCGACGCGCTGATTCACGCCGCGCTAACCGCGACCACGCTCGACGATCTCGAAGCGGCCACCCGCGCGCTTGACCGCGTGCTGGTCAATTCGTACTACCTGGTTCCGGAGTTTTACGCGCCCAATTCGCGCATTGCCTACCGGTCGACACTCGCCTATCCGTCTACGTTGCCGAAGTCCTATCATGACCCGGACTGGGTGATCGACTACTGGTACGTCAAGCCGCACGGCGTTGCAGCGGCGGGGCATAGTTGATGGCACGCTAGCGTGGGTTTCACAGCAGCTTCTGATTCTCTGGCACCGCAAAGCCAAGCCTACCCAGACCGCTTGGCATTGCCGTTGTAATAAGCGAGATTGTCGCTGTTCAGCAGTTTGTCCATATACGGACCGTGCCGCATTAACGGCATCGCCTGCAGGCATTCCTTTTTCCCGCGCAGCCGATCGTCTTGCGTGAGGTCCGGATGGGTTTTCGCCGAAGGTGCGTCTTCGGCGCTCGGCCAATGTTGACAGAACAGGCTAAGCGGCTCGCAGGCATGACGAAAGCGCGGATGGACCGGCTCGCGCTCGGGCATGTTGACGATGCCTCGCGTCCCGAAGCGTTCGACCACTGCCGTATACAGGACTTTCTCGAGAAAATGGTCGTCTTTCACGCGGAGGCCGGACAGGATCTCCAGAAATTCGGGCGTCGCCCTGGCGATGAAAAACTGCGTGGAAAGCGACTTTTTCTCGCGAACGCCATAGCTCGAACCGAACGGCCTGAGCACACCGGCGAGCCGGGCACGCAGCCGCCGTCCCAGCAAGGGCGAGCGTTTCCACGCCGGCACGCAATCCGTACTCCACGAGGAAGCGGCGATGACCGCAGCGGGATTCTCTGCAAGCTGTTCCAGATACCGCTGGATGACTTTCTGGTCGAAGACCCAGGTGTCCGCCTCGAGATGGATCACGTACTCCGCGTGGAAGCGCGAAACGGCAGCACTGACGGAGGCCACCAACAGGTCGAGGGCGCCGGCGGTAAGCGGACGAGGCTCGCGTTTCACCAGCGCGTCCTCGATATAGCGCGTATAGCCCGCATCCGAACAGGCGTGGACCACCGGCCATTTGTGAGCCCAGTTCAGCTTGATGATCTCCATGGAGATGCGCGCGCAATCGATACGATTGAACGAGGTCAGGCACACGACGACTTGCATGATTGAAGGGGCGGGCACCGCCATGGGTCAATTTGACCGGCATAGTGCATGAAGCGCGAGCGGATGCGCTGTCACGACTCTTACCGAAAGTTTCACGGCGCTGCCCGCAAAAGAACCGGCGTCGAAGGGCGCTCGCGAGGCGGAACGGCTTGGGCGCTGGCGCTGCCGCGCGCGCCGTGTGCGGCTCGGCGGAGTGTTCGGAAAGCCGCGAAGAAATGCTTCGAAATCAAACCGGCCGGGTCGCCGGGCAGCCCGGCTGCGCGGTTCGCTCGCGCAGGTCGTCAACCGAAATATGCGGCAAGACTTCGAAATCCGTCGTCTACCGATTGTGTGGCAACATGCGGTCGAATCTACTTAGGCTGGATTGAGTGTATGGCGAACGATCAGACGCGACAGGCGAATCGCACCGATTCGATCGGGGGCGGCGTACCTGACGTTCACCTCGCCGCGCGCCGCGCCGCGTTCATCATGTCGCCTGCCCTCGGCGATACGCTGAACCTGTTGATCGTTGCGCACAATCTCTCGCTCGCAGGCTGGCAAGTGGACGTCTTCGGCGACCACGCCCACGCGCTTGCCGAGTGGTTTCCCCGTCTGCGCATCGGGCCCGCTCTGGCGCCGGACCGCGCCCGTAGCGTGCTGGCGAACTATCTCCATGTCATCCAGATGCATCGTGACCGGCCGCTCGCGCAGGTCGGCGACTGGCATGCGGGTTTTATCGATTTGCACGAAGTTGAGTACGCGAAGAATCCTTATTGCATGGCGAAGCGTTTCGCCGATTTTGCTGCAGCGCGTTTCGAGCTTTACGACGCGGTGACGTCGAACGGCATGCGTCCTCCTGCCGGTTTGCGGTTTCGCAAGCACGCTTCACGGGTGGCGATTCACCCCGAGGCCAGCACGCCGGATAAGCGCTGGTTGCCGCAGCGCTTTCTCGAACTGTCGCGCCGTCTGCAAGCCGGTGGCCTGCAGGTTGAATTCGTGGTGGAAACGCGCGAGCTTGCCCGTTGGGAGACGCTCGCCGGCGAACTGCCGCCGCTGCGTTCGTTCGCCTCGTCGGCGCTGCTGGCGGAATGGCTCTACGAATCCGGCTGGTTTATCGGTAATGACTCGGGTGTAGGACATCTGGCGTCGTCGCTCGGCATCCCCACCTTGACGCTGTTTCGCCGCCGCGGCGTGGCGCAGCGCTGGCGTCCGGGTTTCACGACCGGCGACATCGTCTTGCCGTCATGGTGGGTGCCGACGGCAGGTCTGAAAGAGCGCTGGTGGCGCGAGAGCATTACGGTCGAACGCGTGCTGAACGCGTTTCGTGCGCTGCGGTTGCGCGTGACAGGGCAGCCGGCGCAGATGGGCTCAACGGAGATGCAGGAAAGATGAAGGCGAAGCTCGAAGGTGCCGCGTCGATTGCTGTGGTGATGCCCACGGCCATTGGCGACACGCTGTTGATGATGGTGCTGGTGAACAACCTGATCAGGAACGGTTATCGGCTCACCGTGTTCAGTTGGGTGGTGAAGGATCTGGCCGACTGGTTTCCAGGTATCGACGTACGCAGCGAGTGCGAACAACAGGCCGCCGCGGGGCAATTCGAGCTGGTGATCCAGTTGCGCGCAACGCCGTGCGGCAAGGCGCTTGCTGCGAGCGGCGAGGTCTGCGAGATCGTTGGCTTCGACGCCTTCCAGGTGCCCGGGCATATGATCGACATGATCGTCGCGGTGGCTCGCGATGAGTTCGGTCTGGCCGACATCACGCGCCACAACGGCATCACCGTGCCGAACTGGATTCGCTTTCGCGCTTACGAGCGGCGCGTGGCGATTCATCCGACCGGCAGTCACATCGAGAAAATGTGGCCGCGCAAAAAATTCGTCGCGCTCGCGCAGAAGCTCGTGCAACGCGATTTCCAGCCCACCTTGCTGGTCGCGCCTTGCGAGCGGCAAACCTGGCTGATGGACAAAGATGCCGCGCAACGGCTGCATTCGTTCGAGCGGCTGGCGGATGTGGCCGCGTGGATCGCCGAGTCCGGCTGGTTTATCGGCAACGACTCCGGGCTCGGCCACCTGGCGTCCGCGCTGGGGGTGCCGACGCTCTCGCTGTTCATGCGCCGGGGCATCGCGCGCACGTGGCGGCCCAACTGGGGACGCGGCGCGATTGTGCTGCCCTATAACCTGTTCGTGGTCGGTGCGCTCAAGGAGCGTTACTGGAAACTGGCGCTGACCGGCAGCAGCGTGCTGCGCTCGTTCGACCGCCTGCGGCTCGAAGAGGATCCGCGCGGAAGCTAACGACGGGCGCGAATCGCGACACGCGCGGGGCCTTCTTGCGGTGTCGCGTCTGGACTCGATGGACGTGAGACCTCAAGTGCGCCGAGCAAATGCTCCAACCGGTTGATGCGGTCTCGCTGCTGCGGCACAACCGGGATCTTGCGCAGCGCATTGAGCCGGCCGCGCCAATAGCTGAGGGGCGGGACGGTATGGGTCGCCGAAAGATGGGCGAATACGTATTCAAGGTGCAGGAGTTCCAGTTCCACGTCATGATGATTCATTGCTTCTCCGTGGTGGTTTAGTTATTCGAATGGCGCGCCGCGCCGCTCGTGCGTCGTTGCTTCGCCCCCCGGCGTGGATCAATCGTTGATCAGTTGCTAGACATTCGCCCGGCGGCTACTAGTTTTCTTCGCAGTGCTGTTCATTTCCGGATCCTCCAGAAATTAGGTCATCGACACAAACGGAAGTCCGTCTGCTCACGCGTTTCGGCCGCAAGCAGCGTGCCGCGTCGAAACGGGCCGGCGAGTGGGTGGCGTTGCACGCCGAAGGCACGGTCCGGGCTGAGGTCGAACTGACGCGTGGCTGGACGCCAGCTGCGGGGCGGGATGAGACGGGCGGGGGAGTGGCAAACGGGGAAGCTGACCGCCAGTTTTACAAACGATGCGGTCAAACTGGCGGTCCGCGTTCTGCGAGCTACGTCGTCGCTTCAGCCTATATCTGTCCCATGACGACCAGGACGATCACGACGATGACGACAATCCCGATGGTGCCCGTCGGCGCGTAGCCCCAGGAACGGCTGTGCGGCCATGCGGGGAAGGCGCCGACAAGCAGCAGGATCAAGACAATCAGAAGAATGGTTCCCAACATAACGCCTCCGAATATATGTGATGGATAGTCACAGGGGCCGGAGCCCCTCGCTTGGAGACGTATGCTGCAATTCGCATGCCCGCAACGCGGCAGGCATGGTCAGGCCGCCTTGGCAGCCGCTGAGGGCCCGGCGATTCAGCCGGCAGGATTGTCGTCGTCGGGTTGAACGGGCGTGCCTTCAGCCGGCGCGCCGATGATGCTGATCTGGAAAATCGGCGTCGCGGCGAGCGATTGCAGGCTCGGGTCTTCGGGGATATGCGCGAGCAGCGGGAAAATCACCGAGCCGCCGATCACCGCGCGCCGGCTGTTGTCCGCCGGACGCAAGCCCCACACGTCCTGATAGACGAGCGGCACCACTTGACGATCGCGCGTGGTGTTGCCCAGATACAGCATCACGTGACCGCCGATATAGATCAGCGTGCGCATCGGCACGCCATGTTTCGTGAGGTAGTCGATGCGTTGTTCCGGCGTGGACGAAGACAGATCGGTCATGCGCCCGGCGCTCATCTGCGTCGACGAATGCCGCGGCAGCCAGATGCCGAACGCAGCGAAGATGCTTTGCGTTTCGGACGAACAGTCGTTATAGAAGCCGGTATTGCCCCAACCGTATGGTCGCCCGATCAGGGCCTTGAGCAGCATCGCCAGATGACGTGGCGTGGCGGCGAGCGGCGCGTCGGCGATTTGCGTGTCGCCGAGTTGCGCGATGCGGGCCACGGCATTGCCGTTTTCGTCGCGGGCGGGGACCATCACGACGCGCTGGGCCGCGCTATCGCCGGGCGCGACCGGCAGCAAGGTGCCGGCGGGCGCGTCGAAACGGAATGCGCCCTGGCTGTCGCGCACGGGCGCCGAGGCCACGATGACCGCGGTGAGTCCATTGCGCGCCGCACTGCGCCAGATGTCGACGAACGCGGGGCTCACCAGCGCAATCTTGTCGCTGCGCACCCAGCCCTGCACATCCGGCGTCTGCACGTAGTACCAGCCGCCGTCGACGCTGCTGCCCAGCACGTAGAGCGGCGTGCCGGGGCGCGCTGCCGAGACCTGCAGGTTGTCGAACGGGTAACCCTCGCCGGCGAGGCGCCGGTCGTAGAACGACGGGTCCATGGTCGGCAGTTCGCGTACCAGGACGTTGCCGGTCGCAATGGCGCGGTGCGCGGCGGCATAGGTGGGCGCGCGCTCGAACTGGCCGACGTCCATGTTCTGTGCAATCGCATCGATCCACGTCTGCGTGTGTGGCCGGAAATTCTGGCCGTAGCCGATCTCGTCGGCGGCCTTGCCGGTGTTGTCGAACCAGGCAAGACGGCGGCGCTGCAGCGCGGCGATATCGGCGCCGCCGTTGCGGTACACACGCGTCTCGACGTAAGCGCGGTTCCACGGCGAAGCATCGTCCGCAGCGGTGCCGAAGTAACGCGCACGCAGCGCTTCAAAATGGGTGCGTTGGTCTGCGGCGCTCAGAAACGGTTGATCGTAGTTTGCGCCAGCAGGATCGATCCAGTGATCGACGTTCTGGTCGTAGGCGTCCATCGGGAACACGCTGACCGGATCGATGCGCGCCTGCTGCCCGGGCAGCGAGGACGACGAAGACGGAGGTGTGGCGCACGCGGCCAGCGCGATGCATAGCGCGGCGGTGGACAGGCGCGTCAGGACGCGGGTGTGAGCCCACGAAAGCGGTAGGCCAATGCGGCGCGGAACGGGAAGAGCGGCTTCGAAACGGGGTGACGCGGCAAACGGCATGGTGCTCGACGGTGGGTGGCCAAGGTGCAGATGATACGACGGTCTGCGTGCCGTCGGACGAATTGCACCTTGGTCCGCGAGCGCCGGAACTACTGCGGCTGATTCTGTGCCGGCGGCGCATCGGCGCCCGGCCTGTCGCCGTGCGGTACGCGGTTGGACGCGGCCACATCTTCGGCCAGGCTCAGGCGCAGCGTCGCGATGGCCTGATCCGGGTTCGACGGTTTCAGTTGCTCGCGCGCGAGCGAGTCATAAACGAAGTGCCGCAGCATCGGATCCTGTGTCTTGTTCAGCACGTCGTGGTAGACGGCGATGATGTCGCTTTCGTGGCCCGTCATCGCGTACAGCCGGCGCAGTTGTTCGAGATCGTTGACGACCGCGAAGCCGGGACCGTGCGGGGGCATGAGGTCGTCGTGCGGCGGCTGGCCGTGGTCTTGCGCGGGCAAACGGGGCGGGCCGTCCTGCTGTGCGAAGGCGGACGAGGTGGCGGCGGTCAGGAGCGCAACCAGTGCCGCGCTCAGAAGGGTCTTTTTCATGTTGTCGATCCCGTCGGGTCAGCGTTGGCGCGACAGTGCGCCGAACATAACCACACGATAGTCGACGCCGCCTTCTGCAGGGTTACGGAAATCTGAAAGTAACTTACACAACCTTGCAGAAGCGTACGCCAACAGCGTATCGCACAACTTAGAGATCGACGGGTGCGGCTGGCGCCACACGATTGCGGCCGGCGGTTTTCGCCGCATATAACGCGGCGTCGGTGCGTCGCATGAAAGCGTCGAGCGAGGCGTCGCCCGCCTGGCCCGCCGTGCCGCAGCCGATGCTCACGGTGAGCGCCGGAATGCGCCGTACCCCCTCGGCGTGATGACATACCTCGATCTCGCGGCGAATCGCTTCCGCGACGTTAAGCGCCCCGCGTTCGCCCGTATCGGGCAACACGGCCACGAACTCTTCGCCGCCGTAGCGCGCCACCAGGTCGCCGGGGCGTCGCAGGTGGCGTTCGAGACCGGCGGCGATACGCTTGAGCGCCTGATCGCCGACGGCGTGACCGTGCTCGTCGTTGTACTTCTTGAAATGGTCGGCGTCGATGAACAGCACCGACAGTTCGCGTCCGGTTCGCTGCATGCGCTGCCATTCGGTGAGCAGCGCCTTGTCGAGCGTGCGCCGGTTGTTGAGACCGGTCAGCGAATCGGTCTGCGCCATGTGTTCGAGGCGCGACTGCATCGCGGTGCGGTCGCGCAAGGCGAACGCCAGCAGCCAGATCACCACCACAAAGGTCGCGCTCACGAACAACGCTGACGCACCGACGATCTCGGAGCGCCCCTTCCACTCGGCGAGCATATCGTCTTCTGCGGGGGCGACCGCTGCGATCAGCGTCGTGCCGGGAATGCGTGCGAAGGTGTAGAGCCGCGTCCTGCCGTCCACGGGCGACACCGCTTCGTACGATCCGCTTTTTCCCTCGAGCATGCGGCGAAACATCGGCGAGCGCAGCACGACAAACTGCGTCGGGCCGTCGAGCGCCGGGCTGCGGGCCACCAGGGTTCCGTCGTTGCGGAGGATGAGGGCGATGCCGTGCGTGCCGACGTCGAGTTTGTCGAGTAGCTGTTGAAAATAGTCGAGGTCGATGGCAACCGCGGCGATCCCGCCGAACGAGCCATCCGCTTTCTCGATCCGGCGGCTGAGAGCGATCGACCCTGCGTGGTTTCGCAGGCGCGAGTGGTACGGCTTGGAGATATAGAGGCCGAGGTCGCGGCTCTGTTCGTGGACGTAGAAATAATCGCGGTCTGCAAAGTTGGCCTGAGGCGGCGTGCCTGCACCGTACTCGACGACGTTGCCATCTTCGTCCAGGGCGGTTACCGCGCTGATATAGCGCGCCGTTGCCGTGCGCTCGAACAGCACTTTATGCCGTATGCCGGGGTCGAGATTCATCACGACCGGATCGCGCAAGCCGGCCGCGACCGCCTGGAGCGAGAGATCCGCGAGTTCGAAATTATGCTGGACGTCGCTGCTCAGAATGGAAATGACGCTGCGCGAGGTGTCGCGCGCGTGATCGATCGCGTCCTGGCGGCCGGCCGCCAGCGTGACGAGCGTGAGACCCACGGCGCCCAGCGACAGCAGGGTTCCCAGCGCACCGACGGTCAGCGGATGGCGTCCGGCCAGCACGGCAATCCGGCTGATGCGAGCCGCGAGGCCATGGCGCAGATGTTGGAAGCCCCGCACGGGTGGCGGCGGGGCGCGGTCACTGGTTTGCATAGGATCGGATGGGCCGGCTCATGGCGAGCGCTTCACATCTCACGGCTCGACAAGGAAGGTGAAACACCGGTTAGCGAGGCGTGGCGAGTATATCGGCCAAATCTTACATAAACGTCCTGCGGCGATAGGGTGGCGTCCGGATGCGACGTCGGACGTGGTGACTGCATGATGCGGCGCAGGGCAGAGCAAAGCCGGAGGCATCGAGGCGTGGCTGCGCGGCGCGCCTGATGCGCCGCACTCGCAGCGAGGAGGGAAGCGGAGCTTGCGTGCGGATCGACCGTGCCGGACGGTGCGCGATCGTACGAAGTCTCGAGCGCGTACCGCCGTTGTTCTCACGCGTTAGAACGTTTCCCAATTGTCGGAGCCGCCCTCGACCAACGCGGCTGCGGGTTTTGCAGCGGGGGCGACCGGCGCGCGTTTCGGCGCGGGACGCACCAGCGGAGCACGCGCCTTTGCCTTGCTCGCGGCGGCGACGGTACGCGGCGCGGCGCCGGCCGACTTGCTCTCAGTGACCTTGAACACGGAGACGGCACGTTTTTGCTGTGCGGCCTGCTGTTCGAGCGACTGCGCGGCTGCCGACGCCTCTTCGACGAGCGCCGCGTTTTGCTGCGTCACTTCGTCCATCTGGCCCACCGCCTGATTCACCTGCTCGATGCCGCGGCTTTGCTCATCCGATGCAGCCGAGATTTCCGCGTTGATATCGGCCACCCGCTTGATGGCCTGCTGCACTTCCGCCATCGTGCGGCCCACTTCTTCCGCTTGCGACGAGCCGTTGTGGATCGTTGCCACCGAACTCTGGATCAGGTCCTTGATCTCCTTCGCGGCGCTCGACGAACGCTGCGCGAGGCTGCGCACTTCGCCTGCGACCACCGCGAAGCCACGGCCCTGTTCGCCGGCGCGGGCGGCTTCGACCGCCGCGTTCAGCGCGAGAATATTGGTCTGGAAGGCGATGCCCTCGATCAGTGTGGTGATGTCGGCAATCTTCGCCGAACTCGCGGTGATATCGCCCATCGTCACCAGCATGCGTTCCACGACCGTATTGCCCTTGTCGGCTACGTCCGACGCATTGCCTGCCAGCGTCGTCGCCTGGCGCGCGTTTTCGGAGTTCTGCTTGACGGTTGCAGTGAGCTCTTCCATGCTGGCGGCCGTTTCTTCGAGCGAAGCCGCTTGCTCTTCGGTGCGCGAGGACAGGTCCATGTTGCCGGCTGCGATCTCGCTCGAGGCGACCATGATCGATTCGCTCGACGTCTTGATGCCGCGGACGATTTCGGCGAGATGCGTATCCATCTGCTTCAGCGCGCCGAGCAGATGACCGAATTCGTCTTTCGAATGAATCGTGAGTTCGTTTTCAAGCTGCCCTTCGGCGATGCGTTGCGCGAGCTGTACCGCCGATTGGAGCGGATTCATGATCGCCTTCAGCAGATACGCCGATGCGGCGATCGCAACGGCGAGGCCCAGCACGATCCCACCAATTGCGATCCACAGCAGCATGTGGAACGTGTCGATACCCTGGCCGGCGAGTTGCTTGACCTGGGTCGCATTCACATCGATGTCCTGATCGATGGTGTCGGACAGTTTGGTGCCCACGTTGCGCATGTTCTCCAGGTCCGCCGCGGCGGTATCGGGCGTGCCGCTGTCGGCGGCCGCGAGTTGCGAGTCGACCAGCGATTTGAAGTCGGCGTATTGAGCCGAGATCTGGTCGGCGATTTTGCGCTCGTCGTCCGCGGAAACTTTACCCGGGTAGTAGTCGGTCCACGCTGTGTCGAGTTTCTTCTGCAAGCCATGGATCTGCTCCGATGCCTGCTTGACCTCGCTCGGATCGTGGAGGACCTGCAGGCGGCTCAGCGCGAGGCGAATCTTCAGTGCGTAAGCCTGAGTGGCCGCGAGGTCTTCAATCGGTACCGTGCTGTCTCCATACATGGAGTTCATGTCCGAGCTCAAGGTTGCGAGCCCACGAACGCCCATCAATCCAATGGCGATCATCAAGACGATGCACGCGCCGAGCGCGAGAATGATCTTGAACTTGATTGTGTTCGTCAGCTTGTTCATGCGGATACCTGTACACGATGGGGAAAAACGATCTCTGCGGAGGGCGGGGCGCGTGAGCTATTTCGTCTGAGAAAAACCTCACGCTGCGCAGGGGTGTAGGTGTGTAAACGACATGCGCTATGAGTTCTGAAGGTGTGCATGGCACATTTGCGTGAACTTGTGCCGATAAGGGTTTGGTTTATTTCATTCGGGTTACGGCAACCTGCGAAATACACTTCAACCATGCACCAAACGGGTTCGGCGGCATCTCGCTGACACCTCGCGCGAGCGTAGCAGTGGCCCATGATGTCGAGGCATCAGGTAACGCGCAGTAAGGCACGTGCGATGCGGCGCAGCGAGCGCGGTCTGGGTCGAGCAACGCCGCAGGGCAGCGGTCACTTCTGTCCCTTAGCTGGCGCAATGTGTGCAGAAGGCGCATGATTGAGCCGTGTAGCGGCATGGCCCGCAGGCGCCCGGCAGGCAGCAGTTTCGGCGCAACAGCGAGCCACGGCACACCGGAGGTCAATCGAGGCACATTCATCGGCCCTGGGGGTCATCAGTGATGCAGCGATTGGCGTGGACCCATCTGCCCCAAGGAGGAATGAGCATGGAACGACCTGACGCCGCCAATCCGTTTGGCGAATTCACCAAAATGCTGGAGCAGTTCAAGCTACCCGGCTTCGACGTGCCCGCCATCATGGAAGCGCGACGCAAGGACGTCGAGGCGCTGGTAACGGCCAATCAGGCTGCGCTGCAGGGCATGCAGTCGCTCGCGCAGAAGCAGGCCGACATGCTGCGTTCGACTCTGGGCGAACTGCAGTCGCTGGCCGGACAATTCTCCGCCTCGGGTGGGGCACCCACGCAAACGGCCGAACTGGTCCAGCAGACCTTGCACAAAGCGTTGGCCGACATGCAGCAACTCGCGCAGGCGGCATATCAGTCGCAGGCGGAGTCGTATGCCGTGATCGCCAAACGCGTCGAAGAGAATGTGCAGGAGCTGAAAACCCTACTGCAACCGAAGAAGTAACAGATCGGCGGCGGTAGCCCACGCGCCCGATTCGAATTCCATTTGAACTCGGGTCTGGCGCGTCCGGGTCGAACACGATGCCGGTGCTGACAGGACATACTCCGTCAGCGCCGGCATTTTCATTTGCAGATCGCGGCGCGACGATGACACGGTTTGCGGCTCCGCGGGTTCCGTCCCGGCTTCGCAACGAAACCGCCCAACGTTTTCCTCAGACGAATAAAAAGCTTCGCATAACGAAATGTATGAGGGAAACAGGCTGAACGTCGATTATGTAGCGCCCATTTAATACGATCCGCAAAATTTTCCGCGTTGCCGGATTTTTTGCTGCCGCCCTTAATTTTTCTGATGCTGTTCGCTTAAAACGCAAGAAACGACCTAAACGGGCCGGGATGCACCGCCAGTACAGGTACTGGTTTCTTCAGTCAAACAGCATGTGCTGTCACGCCGTTTAACACGCTCAGCCAAACGATTGCGAGGGTGCTTTTTGCCTCGCTAAAGTTTCGCCCCGCCGCTCCGTAGACGCATTCACGCAACCTCTTCCGGCGTGATTGCAGCACCGGTTTCCACCGGTCGAGGAGTGCGCCCCTAATTCGTCGTTCTCGATCGCCACGGGCGATTCGCGAGCGTTTTCACCTCGAAGGAATTCACTTGAAAACGATGCTTCATACAGGCATTGCTTGCGCAATGCTGGGGGCAACCTGTGTCCTTTCCTTGCCCGCGGAGGCCACGCTTGGCCAGAACGTCAGCACCGTCGGCAACGACCAGGTGCTCATGCACGCCACCGCACACAGCGCGACTTCGCAAGCCGCGTACACGGTTCATCTGCTGACGCTGCCTTCGGGCACGGTCGTGCGCGAGTATGTGGCGCCCGGCGGGATCGTGTTCGGCGTGGCATGGGAAGGCCCGACGCTGCCGGATCTGAAGACCACGCTCGGCGCAGCCTTCGACTCCTACGTTGCGGCAACCGCGACGCGCCGCGGCACACCGCTCGCGGTCTCGAACAGCGACCTGGTGGTGTTCTCGGGCGGCCACCTGCGCGCGTTCGCCGGTCATGCGTACCTGCCGCAAGCCGTGCCGGCGGGCGTCGATGTCAACGTCATTCAATAACGGAGCCATCATGCGCGATTCAGATTCGTTTCTTAAGCTGGCGATTGCCGCGCTGCTGATGGTGCTGCTCGCCGCATGCGGCGGCGGTGGCGGCGGCAGCTCGAGCGGTAGCGCGTCGAACGCGTCGGCGCCTACGCAGTCGGTCACCAATACGTCGCCGGCGACCCAGGTGCTGGCGGCCAACGCGGTGGCGGTGACGGTCGACTCCGGTGTGAGCGGCGTGCCGAACATGCCTTTCGTCAGCGTTACGGTGTGCGCGCCGGGCACCACGCAGTGTCAGACCATCAATCACGTGCTGGTCGATACCGGCTCGTGGGGGCTGCGCGTGTTCGCTTCGCAACTGCCGTCCTCGGTGGCGTTGCCGCAGGAGCAGGATGCCTCGGGCAATCAGCTCGCCGAATGCATGCAGTTCTTCGACGGTTATACGTGGGGTGCGGTGCGGATCGCCGACGTGCAGGTTGGCGGCGAGAAAGCCGCTTCGCTGCCGATCCAGGTGATCGATCCGGGCTACAGCGCGGTGCCGTCGAACTGCAGCAGCGTCGGCGCCTCGCGCAACACCCCGGTCGCGCTGGCGGCCAACGGTGTGCTCGGCATCGGCGTGTTCAAGCACGATTGCGGCGCTAACTGCGCGCAGCAGGCCGTGCCCGCGACCTACTACGGATGTGCGGGGACCACTTGCACGTCGCTTGCGATCGCGGAAGCGCTGCAGGTGGCCAATCCGATTCCCTACTTCACGACCGACAACAACGGTTCGATCCTGATGCTGCCGGCGGTCGGCTCGAATAGCGAAGTGACGCTGACCGGTCAACTCGTGTTCGGCATCGGCACGCAAAGCAACAATGGCCTGGCCAGTGCGCAGGTGATCGGCGTCAGTCCGTCGAACGGCACGTTCTCGACGGTGCAAAACGGCTTGACGTACACGAAGAGCATCATGGACAGCGGTTCAACCGGACTGTTCTTCCAGACCAGCGCGTTGCCCACCTGCGCGAGTCCGAATAGTGCGTACTACTGCCCAACCTCGACTGAGCAGTTGAGCGCGATGATCGAAGGCGTGAATGGCGTCAACAGTGCGGTGTCGTTCAATGTGGGCAACGCGACGGCGCTGACGCAGAGTTCCGGCGGCGACTCGGTGATGCCGCTGCTTGCGGGACCGGCATTCGTGACGTCCGCGATTTTCGACTGGGGTTTGCCGTTCTTCTACGGCCGCAACGTCTACGCGGCAGTCGAGCAGCAAGCGACACCGGGCGGTACCGGGCCGTATGTCGCCTACTGATTCGCTCGCTTTACTGCGCGCACCACGCCTGCCACATCGTCCGGTAAGCCGCTTCGACGTGGTGGGCAAAGCGCGCGCCATCCATCAGCGGCGATCGCTCCATACGTGGCCGCAGCGCTTGCCGCAAGTCCGCGAGACGCGTACGGTCCGCAGCCAGCGCGACGGCGATGCGGACGAACGCGTCGTCCGAGTATGCGGCCAGTTCGGGCAGTCCCAGATTGACGAGCTGACTCAGGCCGCCGCGTCCCACAGCGGTCTCGCCGACCCGCGTGACAACGGGCACGCCCATCCATAGCGAATCGAGGCTCGTCGTGTGGCCGTTGTACGGAAACGTGTCGAGGCCTAGGTCGATCTGGTGATAGGTGCGTAGATAATCGCCACGCGGCTGGAACGGCACGAAGCCGACCCGCTGCAGATCGATGCCCTGGCGTTCCATCCGCCGCGCGAGATTCTGGTGGGCGTTGCCGGCCGGCGCCATTAGCAGCAGACGCGCCTCGCCGACTTCGCGCAACACGGCGCTCCACATGGCGAGCGTGCGGTCGGTCAGCTTGCAGGGATTGTTCAGGCAGCCGAACGTGAACGTGTTCGCGGTTAACGCCGGCAGCGGGTTGACCGCGGGCTCGTTCGCCAACGGGTCGTAGCACCAGAACGAGTCGGGCAGGCGCACTGAGCGTTCGGTGTAGTGGTGGTCGTGTGTGGGATCGAGATGCGGATCGGTCAGCCGGTAATCGATCGCCTCGATCCCGGTAGTGCCCGGATAGGCCAGCCATGCCACCTGCACCGGCGCGGGCTTGCGCGCAAACAGCAAAGGCCTGCCGTCGGCCATGTGCATGGCCAGATCGACGAGGATATCGATACCGTCCGCGCGAATCTGCTGCGCAAGCTGCTCGTCGTCGAGTTCGCGAACGTCGCGCCAGACGTCGGCATAACCGGCCAGCCGGCGCGTCAGGTCGTCGGGACGTTCGACGCTCGCATAGCAAAAGATTTCGAACTGCTCATGATCGTGATGCGAGAAGAACGGCACCGTAAACAGCGACTGGCAGTGGTCGCGAAAGTCCGCCGCCACGTAGCCGATCCGCAACCGTCGCTGCGGTGTGCGGTCGTTTGGATGCGGCCGGCGCGTCGCACGTAACGGCGTTTCATGCTGCGCGGACCAGCGCCGGCATTCGGCGAGCACCGTTTCGCCGGCTTCGGCTTGAAACGTCAGCGCATAGGCGAGGTTGCTGTGCGCGACCACGTTGTCCGGATCCGACTCGATGGCGCGGCGGTAGTGGACGATGCCTTCGTCGAGCGCGCCGCAGTCTTTCAGGACGTTGCCGAGGTTGTTGTGCGAGACCGAGTGATCCGGGTCGACTGCGAGTGCGGCTTCGAAGAGCGCCTCCGCTTCCCCCGTGCGGCGCAGCGTGCGCATCAGATTGCCGGCGTTGTTATAGGCCGCCACAAAGCCCGGACGCGTGCGGATCGCGGCGTCGAACGCCGCCGCGGCGGACTTGTATTCGCCGAGCTCCTTGCTGACGTTGCCGAGGTTGTTATGCGCGTCGGCGTGCAGCGGATCGAGCGCGACCGCATGGCGGTACTGCGCCTGGGCCTCGTGGCGCCGCCCGAGCGCATGCAGCGCGTTGCCGAGGTTGTACGCGGCTTCGGGAAAGTGCGGGTTGAGTGCGAGCGTGCGCGCGAGCAGGGTCACCGCCTCGTCGAACTCGCGCCGCGCGCAGCGCGCCACACCGAGGTTGAGCAGGCACGTCGGGGAGTCCGGCGCACTGCGCACTGCCGCGCTGAGCAGGTCGATGGCGGCGTCGAGCTGGCCGCTCTCCTGCAGGAGCGTGCCGAGGTTGGTCAGCGCGTTCGCGTGATCGGGTTGCACGGCGAGGGCGCGGCGATACGCGTCTTGCGCGCGTTCGGGCGCGCCGAGCTGACGATGGCAGTTGCCCAGGTTGTTCAATGCATCGACCTGCGCCGGATCGAGCGCGGCGGCCGACTCATACGCCGCGGCCGCTCCGCGCGCGTCGCCGTTCGACTGCAACGCGCCGGCGAGCGCGAACCACAGGTCCGCGGAGGTGGCGTCGAAGGCGAGCAGGGCGCGGTAGGTGTCGATGGCGTCGTCGAAACGTCCCGCTGCCGACAGCACCTGGCCGCGCGCGAACTGATAGCGGGCTTCGTGGGGCGCCAGCGCGATTGCGCGGTCCAGCCAGTCGAGCGCTTCGTTATAGGCGGCGCATTGCAGCCCGAGCACGCCAAGGCGAAACATGACGTCGGCATTGGCCGGCTCGTCGGCGAGGACGGTTTCGTAGAGCGAGCGGGCGCTGGCGAGGTCGCCCGCGAGGTGGCGCTCTTTGGCCAAGGCCAGAGACTGGTCGGTCCGCATCGAGGTCCTGCCTTGATCCGAAAGGGTAGCGAGAGGGATGCGGAGCCGGCCCGGCGGGCGCGCCGGAGCAGCGGCTGTCCGCTCGAACGAGCAGGATAGCCGCCGTTTCACTACCAAAGTTTACCAGCCGTCACAAAAATTTACGACGGCGTAACCGCTTCCGGGCCGGGTGGCGGTGCAGTGGGCGGGGGCGCCGACAGTGTCGGCGGCGGCTGTCCGGCAATCACCCGGTGCACCAGCCGCAGCTTCTCGACGACCGGCGGCGCGAGCGTGAACGGATAGCCGTCGGGCATACCCAGGCTGCGGTTCAGGCTGTTGAGCGCGTACGTCAGCGGAAACCAGCGCTTCATCAGGTTATCGAAGCTGGCGTCTTCGACCGGCGTCTGGTCGGTCAGCGTCGGCTCGCTCGGATCGCTCGGCAAAAGCGCCACGCCATAGGAGGTGGCGGTATCCAGCACGTCGACGATCAGCAGGTAGTGCGCCCACGTCTCCGCCCAGTCCTCCCACGGATGCATCGTCGCGTAGGCGCTGATGTACGACTGCGGCCACTCGGCCGGCGCACCGTCGCGGTAGTAGGTTTCCAGCGCCTCTGCATAGTCGGCGCGCTCGTCGCCGAACAGCGCCCGGAACGGCTCGAGCCAGGGCGTGCCGGCGACCAGGCGGTCGAAGTAGTAGTGTCCCGTCTCATGCCGGAAATGCCCGAGCAGGGTGCGGTAGGGCTCGTGCATGGCGGTGCGGGTGCGTTCGCGATAGGCGTCGTCGGCTTCCGCGATGTTTAGCGTGATCAGGCCGTTGTCGTGGCCGGTCATGACCTGGCCGCCGTCGCCGGTGTCCTCGAGAAACTCGAACTCGAGCCCGTCCTGCGGATGGTCGCGGCGCGACTCGACCTTCACGCCCAGCGTCGCAAACGTATAGAGCAGGCGCCGCTTGGCGACTTCGAGGCGGTACCAGTAGAGCCGGTTATCGGGCGGCGTGAGGTTCGGAATGGTGCGCGTCAGGAGACAGGAGCGGCATAGCGTCTCCGGTTGCCCGGCGGGAATCATCCAGTTGCAGACGTGTTCGAGCGCGTAGTTGCCGCATTGCCGGTACAGCGCGCCGGCGGCCTGCGGATGCAGGCTGCGCCAGAGGCCCTCGCCGGCATCTCCGCCGGCCGCCTCGAAGGCGCTCAGCTCGCCCAGTTCCGGCACGAAGCCGAGCATCGCCTCGCAGCGCTCGCAGAGGACGTTTTCGTAGAACACAAGGTGCTCGCAGCGGTTGCAGTGGAAGGTTCTCATGGGGGACCTGAAGGTGGGCTGACGGGCGCCGGATACACCGCAATCTTCATGCCGCATTTGCCAGACGTCACTGGTTTAACGCACATTACGTGCATGATGGGGCATGCGCTCTGCGCCGCTTTGGTGCGTGCAGCCGGGAAAGCCTTGTGCGAGGCTGGCCGACGGGTGCGCCAGGTGAGGCGTCGACAGGTTCTTGCAGGCTTCGGGAGGCTGCAAGGTCCACGCATGCGCATACGGAGTTTGTTTGCCGGCCGCGAGGCCAGACCCGGCAAGTTTTTCTACCAACGGCATGAAGCTTGCTTTTTGGCGGGCTGCCATCCTTCGCCCAGGAGTCCGGTGTGTCTATACGTGTCGCGTTGAACCATGTCACACATTATCGTTATGACCGCCTGGTCGCGCTGTCGCCGCAGGTCGTGCGGTTGCGTCCCGCGCCCCATTGCCGTACCCCGATCGTGTCGTATTCGATGCGGGTCGAGCCGGCCGAACATTTCATCAACTGGCAGCAGGATGCCTTCGCCAACTACCAGGCGCGGCTGGTGTTTCCCGAGAAAACCCGCGAGTTCAAGATCACCGTCGACCTGGTGGCCGAAATGGCCGTCTACAACCCGTTCGACTTCTTCCTCGAGCCGTCCGCCGAGAAATTCCCCTTCGAGTACGCGCCCGGCCTCGCCGCCGAGCTGGCGCCCTACCTGATCAAGCGCGAGCCGACCCCGCGC
The DNA here is from genome assembly GCF_050434965.1 of Paraburkholderia sp. GAS38. Taxonomy (NCBI): domain Bacteria; kingdom Pseudomonadati; phylum Pseudomonadota; class Betaproteobacteria; order Burkholderiales; family Burkholderiaceae; genus Paraburkholderia; species Paraburkholderia sp. GAS38. The sequence goes on from NZ_JBNDJO010000007.1 coordinate 251,836, forward strand.
TTCAAGGAGTTCGTGGCGAGCATCGACCGCTCGCCCAAGGTGACCGCGGACTTTCTGGTGGAACTGAACCAGCGCCTGCAGCGCGAGATCCGTTATCTGATCCGGATGGAACCCGGCGTGCAGACGCCCGAAGAAACGCTCACCACGGCGGCTGGCTCGTGCCGCGATTCCGGCTGGCTGCTGGTCGAGACCTTGCGGCAGTTGGGGCTTGCCGCGCGCTTCGTGTCCGGCTATCTGCTGCAACTGGCGCCGGATACCAAGTCGCTGGACGGCCCGAGCGGCACCGAAGTCGACTTCACCGACCTGCACGCCTGGTGCGAGGTCTACTTGCCGGGCGCCGGCTGGATCGGGCTCGATCCGACTTCGGGCCTGCTGGCGGGCGAAGGCCACATTCCGGTAGCCTGCACACCGGAGCCGGGCAGCGCCGCGCCGATTTCGGGCGCGGTGGACGAGTCCGAAGTCGAGTTCGAACACACGATGTCGATCTCGCGGGTGCTGGAGACGCCGCGCGTCACCAAGCCTTATACCGAGGAAGTCTGGTCCGACGTCCTGAAGATGGGCGCCTACGTGGACGAGGAACTGGAGGCGATGGACGTGCGCCTGACGATGGGCGGCGAGCCGACCTTCGTCGCGGTGCGCGATCGCGACGCCGCCGAGTGGAACACCGACGCCCTCGGGCCGACCAAGCGCAGCTACGCGGTCGGGCTGATGGACAAGCTGCGTTCCCGCTACGGCGCGAACGGTTTCCTGCATATCGGTCAAGGCAAGTGGTATCCGGGCGAGCAACTGCCGCGCTGGGCGCTGTCGCTCTATTGGCGGGCGGATGGCGAGCCGTGCTGGCAGGATCCGACGCTGTTCGCCGACGAGCGCCAGCCGGGCAGCTATACCGCGGAAGACGCGCGTACCTTCCTGACCCACCTGACGGGCAAGCTCGCGCTCGACGCGCAGTTCATCAAGGCCGGCTACGAGGACACCTGGTACTACCTGTGGCGCGAGCGGCGCCTGCCGGTCAACGTCGATCCGTTCGATTCGCGCCTCGACGACGAGATGGAGCGCGTGCGCTTACGGCGCGTCTACGATAGCGGCCTCGCCTCGGTGACGGGCTACGTGCTGCCGCTTTCGCGCGAACGCGACCTGCCGCTGGAAGGGCCGCGCTGGGTCACAGGTCCGTGGTATTTCCGCGGCGACCGCATGTATCTGATCCCGGGCGATTCGCCGATGGGCTACCGCCTGCCGCTGGATGCGCTGCCGTGGGTCTCGGAGACGGACTATCCGTACCAGCACGCGCACGATCCGTTCGCCCCGCCCGCGCCGCTGCGCACGGCGGCGCAATTGCGCATGCAGTATGAAGGCGGCACGGGGGCGGGGCGTGTGGCAGGCGAGGCAAGTGGCGGCGCGGATGGTCACGGTGTGGGCGGTGCGGCTGCACTGCGCGCCGGCGGCACAGGTACGGGCACCGGCGCAGGGGCGGCCGGCGCCACGCCCGCCACCCTGCGCATACCCGAACGGGGCGAGTCGGCAAGCTGGATCACCCGCACCGCGTTGTGCGTCGAAGCCCGCGATCCTGCTCGCGCCGCCGGTCCGAAGGTCGAAACCGACAGTTTCGGCAGCGGCCGCAAGATGCTGCATGTGTTCATGCCGCCGCTCACCGAGCTCGACGACTATCTGGACCTGCTCGCCGCAGTCGAAGCGACGGCCGCCGAACTGGGCATGAAGGTCGTCATCGAAGGCTATCCGCCGCCGCGCGATCAGCGTCTGAAGATGCTGCAGGTGACGCCGGACCCGGGCGTGATCGAAGTGAACATCCACCCGGCGTCGAGCTGGGAGCAACTGGTCGACCACACCGAGTATCTGTACCAGTCGGCGCACGAAACGTATCTGAGCACCGAGAAGTTCATGACCGACGGCCGCCACACCGGCACCGGCGGCGGTAACCACTTCGTGCTCGGCGGCGCGACGCCGGCCGACAGTCCGTTCCTGCGACGCCCGGATCTGCTGGCGAGCCTGGTGGCTTACTGGCTCAACCACCCGTCGCTGTCGTACCTGTTCTCGGGGCTGTTTATCGGACCGACCAGCCAGGCGCCGCGCGTCGACGAGGCGCGTAACGACCAGATCTACGAACTGGAGATCGCCTTCCGCGAACTGCAGCGCCAGATCGATCTGCTCGGCGGCCGCCACGGCGGGCAATTGCCGGCGTGGATGATCGACCGCTCGCTGCGCAACATCCTGATCGACGTCACCGGCAACACGCACCGCGCCGAGTTCTGTATCGACAAGCTCTATTCGCCCGACGGCCCGACCGGCCGCCTCGGTCTGCTGGAGCTGCGCGGCTTCGAAATGCCGCCGCACGCGCGCATGAGCCTTGTCCAGCAGTTGCTGCTGCGCGCACTGGTGGCGCGTTTCTGGAAGACGCCGTACACCACGCGTCTGACGCGCTGGGGTACGGAACTGCACGACCGTTTCCTGCTGGGCACGTTTGTGGAGATGGATTTCGACGACGTCCTCGCGGACCTGGCCGAAGCAGGCTACGCCTTCGACCGCTCGTGGTTCGCGCCGCATTTCGAGTTCCGCTTCCCGCTGGTGGGCGAAACGACGACCAGCGGCGTGACGCTGACCATCCGCAGCGCGCTCGAACCGTGGCATGTGATGGGCGAGGAGGGCGCGCCGGGCGGCACGGTGCGTTATGTGGATTCCTCGGTGGAGCGGCTTGAAGTGCGCGTGCTGGGTCTGAACGAGAACCGTCATGTGGTGACCGTCAACGGCGTGCCGCTGCCGCTGCAACCCACAGGCCGCGTCAGCGAGTTTGTGGCGGGCGTGCGCTATCGGGCGTGGTCGCAACCGTCGGCCTTGCATCCGACGATCGGCGTCGATGCTCCGCTTACTTTTGACCTCGTCGACACCTGGACTGGCCGTTCTATTGGCGGATGCCAGTATCATGTGGCTCATCCGGGTGGGCGCAATTACCAGACCTTCCCGGTCAACGCGTACGAGGCCGAGAGCCGGCGGCGCGCGCGCTTCTTTACGATGGGTCATACGCCTGGACCGCTCGTGGCAGAGGCGCCGCAACGCAGTCTGGAATTCCCGTTCACGTTGGACTTACGCTACTGGTGACCTGAAAAACAATTAACCCGATACGACCTTGGCCTTTCAATCGACTTTTCCCTTCGAGGCAACCGCGGCTCACGCGGATGCGCTGTCGCTCCTGCGGGTGCTGCCGGTCCGCGATGGGCACTGGGACGAGTTGCTCGATTCGTCAGGGTCGTTGCGCGAGCCGTGGCGGCGGTTTTTCGAACTGCTCGGCGACGACGGCATTGCCGCGCTCGAGCACCACACGGCCTCGGTCGCGCAGCAGATCCGCGATAACGACATCAGCTACAACGTCTACGCGGACAAGGGCGAGCCACGGCCGTGGGCGCTCGATCTGCTGCCGTTGCTGATCGACGAGGCCGAGTGGGCCGAGATCGAAGCCGGCGTGATGCAGCGGGCGCAGTTGCTCAACGCGGTGGTGGCCGACGTCTACGGTCCGCAGACCCTGCTGCAGCGCGGCCAGTTGCCGCCCGCGCTGGTGTTTGGGCACCCGGGCTATCTGCGGTCCGTGCGCGGCTTTACGCCGCCGGGCGGCCAGTATCTGCAGGTGGTCGCGGTGGATCTTGCCCGTGCGCCGAACGGCAACTGGACGGTCATGTCGCATCGTACCGAGGCGCCCTCGGGCCTCGGCTACGCGCTGGAGAACCGGCTGATCGTATCGAGCCAGTTCGCCGAGCCGTTCCGGTCGCTGCACGTGAGCCGCCTCGCGCCGACCTATTCGCAACTGATCGCCACGCTCGTGCAGTCGGCCCGTGCCGTGATGCATGGCGATGCCGCGGACAGTTCGCCGCATATCGCGCTGCTCACGCCGGGGCCGTTCAGCGAAACCTATTTCGAGCATGTCTTTCTGGCGCGCTATCTGGGCGTGACGCTCGTCGAGGGCAAAGACCTCACGGTGCGCGACGACATGCTGTATCTGAAGACGCTCGCCGGTCTGGAGCGGGTGCATGTAGTGCTGCGTCGCCTCGACGACGCGTTTTGCGATCCGGTGGAACTGCGCGCGGATTCGAGCATCGGCGTGCCGGGCCTGTTGCAGGTGATGCGGGCCGGCAACGTGATCGTCTCCAACGTGCCGGGTTCGGGCTTTGTGGAATCCCCGGCGTTGCATGGTTTTTTGCCGGGCATCGCCGAGGCGCTGCTGGACGAAGACCTGCTGCTGCCGGGCGTGCCGACCTGGTGGTGCGGCGAAGAGGCGGCGCGCGAGCACGCCTTTGCGCATCTGGACGAAGCCTTTCTCGTGCCGACCTGGCCGACCGCGCAGCGCGACAGTCCGCCGGGCCTCGCGCACGGCGTTCAGCCGCTCGATGCATGGCGCGGCCGGATCGAAGCGCTGCCCGATAACTTCACGATTCAACTGCCGCTGCCGTATTCGTGTGCGCCGCGCTATGAGGACGGCACGCTGGGGCGCCGTCCGTCGGTGCTGCGCGTGTATGCGATCGCCGATTTCAACGGCGGCTGGCATGTGATGCCGGGCGGCTTCACGCGTCTCGCCGCGGAACGGCAGGCGACGGTGTCGATGCAGTTCGGCGGCAGCAGCGTCGATACCTGGGTGCTGTCGAGCCAGCCGATCTCCACCTTCACGCTGCTGCCTTCGCCGATGCAGCCCGCCGACCTCGCGCGCAAGCATCGCACGGTCTCGAGCCGGGCCGCGGAGAATCTGTTCTGGGCCGGGCGCTACAGCGAACGCGCCGAGAATAACGTGCGGCTGTTGCGCCTGATCCTCGGTTCGCTGGAGAGCAACGACGCGGATGCCATGTTCGAGACGCTGGTCGAACTGGCGCTGTACTGCGGGCTGGTGCAATTCGGCGACGTGCGCAACGACGATTCGCTGCAGGCCTTCGAACGCACGCTGGTGGCGAATCTGCACGAGACCACGGGGCCCGCCAGCATCGGCCAGGTGCTGAACGCGCAGGTGCGGGCGAGCGGCGAGATTCGCGGCCGTCTTTCGAACGACCACTGGCGGACGATTCTCGCCGCCCGTAACGACTTCCGCGACGCCTTGCAGAAGCTGATGCCCGCCGCCAGTGCGAGCGCCGCGAACGGCAATGGCGCCGCCGCGCCGGGCAGCAGCCGTCATGACCGCTACGATCGCGTCACCTTGATGGACGCGCTCGAACATCTGGCCACGCAACTCTCGGCGATCAGCGGCGCGCAAGGCGACCGCATGACCCGCGACGAAGCGTGGCGCCTGCTGTTTGCCGGCCGGCATATCGAACGGGTCGCCTCGATGACGTCGACCTTGCGCGTGGTGGCCGACAAGGGTCAACTCGCCACGCCGGCCGGTTTCGACCTGCTGCTGCAACTGTTCGACAGTACGCTGACTTACCGCTCGCTCTACCCGGGCCGTCTCGAAGTGCCGGCGCTGATCGACCTGCTGGTGGTCGAGCCGACCAATCCGCGCGGCCTGTACGGCGTCTACGAACGGCTGTGCGGCAAGCTCGACGAGATTACGATTGCGGCGGGCGGCACCCGCCACCGCGCGTTTGTCGATCTGATGCCGCCGCCCGACACGTTGCCGTCGCTCGAAAGCCTGTGCGAGACGGACGAGAACGGCGCCTACACGGTGCTGATCCAGGTCTGCGACGACCTCGGCGCTTTCGCCGCCGCGGCGGCCAACGAAATCAGCGCGCGCTACTTCAGCCACGCCAACACGCTCGCTTCGCAGGTATCGTCATGAAGACCGCACAGACCATCCTGTCGGTCTCGCACCGCACCACTTACCGTTATTCGACCTTCGTCGAAACCGCGCAGCATCTCGCGACCATCCGGCCGCTGGTGTGCGCCTGGCAGCGCGTCATCTCGCATGAAGAGAAGATCGAGCCGGAACCGTCGTATATGCACAGCCGCATCGATGCGTTCGGCAACGACGTGCTGTATTTCACGCTCGACGCGCCGCACGAGCGTCTGCAGATGGTCAGCGAAACCACGGTGCAACTGACGCCGCGCTGGACGAAGCTCGATCCCGACACCACGCCCGCATGGGAGGAGGTGGCCGACGCGCTGCGTTTTCACGTGGGCGGCGAGTTCCGGCCCGAGGTCGAATTCTGTTTTGCCTCGCCGAATATTGCTTTGCGGCCCGCGTTGCGCGCCTATGCGCTACCGAGCTTCACGCCCGGCACGCCGGTCGCGGCCGGTGCGATCGATCTGATGCATCGCATTTACCGCGACTTCGCGTATAAGCCTTCAGCAACGATGTTCGATACGCCGGCCGAGCGCGCGTTCGAATTGAAGAGCGGTGTATGTCAGGATTTCGCGCAGGTGATGATCGGCTGTCTGCGTTCGCTCGGGCTGCCGGCGCGCTATGTGAGCGGCTATCTGCGCAACGATCCGCCGCCGGGCCAGCCGCGCCTGATTGGGGCGGATGCGTCCCATGCGTGGGTGTCGGTGCATTGCCCGGGGAGTGGCTGGATCGATCTTGATCCGACGAATGATGTGCTCGCCGATATGGATCACGTGACGCTCGCGATTGGGCGCGATTACAGCGACGTGTCGTTGCTGCGCGGGATGATTCTCGGCGGTGGCGCGCATCGTGTGGAAGTGGGGGTGAGCGTGCTGCCGTTGTGAGGTTCGCGGCTCACGCGCGTCGTTTTCTCCTGTTCAGGGGAAAACCCTCGTCATCGATTCTCACGCCATGGGAAATCGATTTTTGAAATCTGAGAACGTTCTGGCATCCTCACTTCATCGTTATTCGTCGTGTCGTGGTGGTCGTGAACGCGGAACAGAATGTCACCGGTGCAGAACGTGTGCTGCTCGTCCTTGCGGCGCTGGCCAGTCATGGCAAGGCGCTTTCCGTGAGAGACCTGCAGGCCATCACCGGACTCGCACAAAGCACCCTCTACCGGCAGATCGCGCTCCTCAAACGCTGGGGTTTCGTCGCGGAAAACGCCGGACACTACGCCCCTGGTCCGATTAGCCTGCAACTCGCGCTCGGCTTCGACGTCAATTCGCTGCTCGTCGAAGCGAGCCGCAGCGAAATGCAGGTGCTGGCGCGGGTCTCGCAAGAGAGCATCGGGCTCGTCGTCGCAGTGAAGAACCAGGTGATGTGCCTCGAAATGGTCGAGAGCCAGCATTCGTTGCGCTGCTCGTTCGAGAAGGGGCGGGCCGTGCCCCTGAAAGCCGGCGCCTCGGCCAAATCGTTGCTCGCCTTCATGAGCGACAAGGCACGCACCGAAGTACTGGACAGCACGTTCGAACATGACGCGCCAGGGCGTGCCGCGCTCGAAGCTGAACTGGCGCGCATCCGCGCCGAAGGCTACGCCGTCAGCGACAGCGAAGTCGACCCAGGCGTGTGGGGCGTGAGCGCGCCGATCTTCCATCGCGGCGGCCGCGCGGCGGGCTGCAGTGCCTCGATCACGCTGATGGCGCCGTCGACCCGCGCCGCCGGCCGCGAAAGCCAGTTTATCGACGGGACGCTACGCACGGCCCGCGCCATCTCCGAGCATCTGCAGTCCGAATGATTTTCACGAACCCGAACCCGAACGATTCTCCCGGTCCCGATTCCGCATTGATCCTTGCCTTGGTCCTTTTTTGGAGCTCCGCCATGAAACTGCAACGCCTGTTCTCCCTCACCTGCCTGACGCTCGCCGTCACCTTTGCGGGCTTCTCCGGCCCAGCCTCGGCGCAAGGCGCCAATGTGCTGCAGGTCGCCACCGACGCCACCTTCCCGCCGATGGAGTTCACCGAAAACGGCGCGCGCACCGGTTTCGACATCGACATCATGAATGCGCTGGCGAAGGCGATGGGCAAGACCGTGCAGTGGACCGACATCGACTTCAAGGGATTGATTCCCGGCCTGATCGCTCACCGCTTCGATGCTGCGATCTCGGCGATCTACATCACCGACGACCGCGCCAAGGTGGTCGACTTCACCGACCCGTACTACGCGGGCGGCCTCGTCGCATTGGTGAAAACCGATTCGCCGATCAAGGCGCTGACCGACCTGAACGGCAAAAAAGTCTCGGTGCAGGTGGGCACGAAATCGGTCAACTTCCTGCGCGACAACTACCCGCAAGTACAGCGCGTCGAAGTCGAGAAAAACCAGGAGATGTTCGATCTGGTCGGTATCGGCCGGGCCGATGCGGCCGTCACTGGCAAACCTGCGGCGTATCAACTGGCCAGGACGCGCGGCGGCTTTCGCGTGATCAGCCAGCAGCTCACCACCGAGCAGTACGGCGTTGCCGTGCGCAAGGACGAGCCTGAGCTGAAGGGTGCGTTGAACACCGCACTCGCCAGGATCAAGGCCGACGGCACCTATGCGGCGATCGTCCACAAGTGGTTCGGCGCTGACGCGCAATAACCGGCTGAGTCAGACAGATGGAACTCGATTTCTCGCCGGTCATCGCCGGCTGGACCGACATCGCACACGGCGCGCTCGTCACGGTGGAAGTGACCGCGGCGGCGCTTGCACTGAGTTGCGTGCTCGGTCTCCTGATCGGCATTGGCCGTCTTACGCCGAAGCGCCGCGTCCTGTACGGCTTCTGCACCGCTTACCTGACGTTTTTCCGCGGCACACCGTTGCTCGTGCAACTGTTTCTGCTGTTCTTCGGCCTGCCGCAGTTCGGCATCCTGCTGCCCGCGTTCGTGTGCGGCGTGCTGGGGCTGGGACTGTATTCGGCCGCCTACGTCTCGGAGATCGTGCGTGGGGCGATCCAGTCGGTGGATCGCGGGCAGATGGAGGCGGCGCGGTCGATCGGCATGTCCTCGGGCCAGGCGATGCGCGCCATCATCCTGCCGCAGGCCGTGGTGCGGATGATCCCACCGCTCGGCAACGAATTCATCGCGCTAATCAAGAACTCGGCGCTGGTGTCCCTGCTGACCATCGACGACCTGATGCACGAAGGTCAGAAAATCATCAGCGTGTCGTACCGTTCGCTCGAGGTGTACCTGGCCATTGCGCTGGTGTATCTCGTGCTGACCCAGGCGACCAATTACGCACTGCATCGCGTCGAGCGTCGTTTGCGTGCAGGAGGCATGGTGCAATGAACAACGCGTCGCAACCTATCGTTCAGATTCGCGGGCTGACCAAGTCGTTCGGCGCGCACGTCGTGTTGAACGGCATCGATTTCGACATTCAACCGCAGCAGGTGGTGGTCGTGATCGGGCCGAGCGGCTCGGGCAAAAGCACGTTCCTGCGCTGCTGCAACGGTCTCGAACAGGCCGAAGGCGGCACCGTGGATATCTGCGGTCATCGTCTGGTGGATCACGGCGTCATGCTGAAGGAGCGCTCGCTCAATGCGCTGCGCACCGAGGTCGGCATGGTGTTTCAGTCGTTCAATCTGTTTCCGCATCTGTCGGTGCTGCATAACATCACCGTGGGGCCGCGCATGCTGCGCGGCGCGAGCAAGGCCGAGGCCGAAACCGCGGCCATGGCCCTGCTCGACAAGGTGGGCCTCGCGCACAAGGCCAATGTGATGCCCGCCAGCCTCTCGGGCGGCCAGAAGCAACGCGTGGCGATTGCCCGGGCGCTTGCCATGCAGCCGCGCGTGATGCTGTTCGACGAACCCACCTCGGCACTCGACCCGGAACTGGTCGGCGAAGTGCTGCAGGTCATGAAGCTGCTGGCGAGCGAAGGCATGACGATGGTGGTCGTCACGCACGAAATGGGCTTTGCCAAGGAAGTCGCCGACGTCGTGGTGGTGATGGACGGCGGCGTGATTGTCGAAGCCGGGCCGCCTTCGGAGATTTTTTCGGCGCCGACGCAACCGCGTACGCGTGCCTTTCTGCAAGCCGTGTTGTCGCGCGCATGAACCTTCCGTTCGACGAAAAGGTGTGGAGCGGCCGCCGCGACGACGGCGAGCCTGGCGATACGCGGCGCGTGTTCAGCCAGGTCACGCGGTTTGCGGGCGAGCGGCTCGCTCGGGATACGCCGGTGATCGTCGGTTTCGGCTCGGATGAGGGCGTGCGCCGCAACCAGGGACGCACGGGGGCGGCGCATGCGCCGAAGGAGTTGCGAAGAGCGCTTGCCGGCCTGCCGGCGAAGGCATCGACGGCACTGTACGATGCCGGCGATGTACTCTGCGACGACGGCGATCTCGAAGCCGCGCAACACGCGTTGGGCGAGGTTGTTGCGGCGATCCTCGCATGCGGTGGCCGGCCGCTGGTGTTCGGCGGCGGTCATGAAGTGGCGTGGGGGACGTACAGCGGTTTGCGCGCTCATCTAGGCGACGCGGCCGAGCGCCGACTGCTGATCGTGAATTTCGATGCGCACTTCGATCTGCGCCAGACGCGTCCGGCGAATTCCGGCACGCCCTTCGATCAGATGGCGTGTGATTGCGCGACGCGCGGCGTGCCGTTCAATTACGTGTGCCTGGGGATCAGCGATCTCGCCAATACCGCGGCGTTGTTCGCACGGGCGCAGGAACTCGGCGTGCGGTATGTGCTCGATACGGAACTGCAGGAATCGCAATTGCCGCACCGTCTGGCTCAACTGGACGCGTGGCTCGAAGCCGCAGACGATATCTATCTGACCGTCGATCTGGACGTGCTGCCCGGCTCGACCGCGCCAGGCGTATCGGCACCCGCGGCGCTTGGGGTGCCGCTGGCGGTTGTCGAAGCGATGGCGATGCGCGTGCGCGCTTCGGGCAAACTGCGCGCGGCGGATATCGCCGAGTACAACCCCTTGCTCGATCACGACAAGCGCACCGCGCGGGTGGCGGCGCGGCTCGCGCATCGCTTGTTGTGAGCGGGGAGGCGCCGCCTCCCCATGCCGCGAACCTACTTGTTGTTCGCCATCGCCCCAGCACTATTCTTCCCGCCAAACAGGGCGGTCAGATAGTCGCCGTTCTGGCTCGTCTGCGTCATCAGCTTGTTAAGCGCCGTGAACTGCGCGTTGTAACCCTTGGTCAGCTTGTCCGTGTAATCGGTCAACTGGGTTTGCTGGCTGCTGATCGCCTTCAGGTCGGCAGTGAGCGCGTCGCTGTGGGCATCGAGCATGCCGCCCGTCTTCAGGAACGAAGTCAGCGACGTGTTCATCGAAGCAGCCAGGCCTGTCTTCGAGTCGAAGAGGGCGGCGACGGCTGTCGAGTCCGTGGTCAACGCGGTCGTCAGCTTGACGTCGTCGGTCTTGAGCGTGCCGTCCTTCTGCAACGTGATGCCGATGGCCGCGAGGTTGGCCGTGCTGCTGCCCTGTTTCAGGCCGCCGCTCATCGCACTCGCCAGCGTGTTGCGGATCGCGTTGAAGGTGGAATCGCCGAGCAGCACGCCGCCTTGCGAGCCGGCTTTCCTGGTGGCGTCGAAACCCGTGAACGACGCGGAAGTGCTGATGAAGTTGTTGTACGCCGTGACGAACGCGCTGATCGCGGTCTTCTGATCCGTGACGTCCTGCGCGATCGTGAGCGTCTGCGGGTTGTCCACCGCGTCGGCCGACAGGTTCAGCGTCAAGCCTTCGATAGCGGACGTGATGGTGTTGCTGGCGTTCTCGATCTCCATGCCGGAGAGGGTGAGATGCGCGTTCTGTCCGGCGACGCTTTGCTTCCAGTTGCCGGAGTCGTCCACCTGGGTTGTGGCCGGTGTGGTGGTCGAAATGGTGCTCTTCACGTTGAGCTTGTTGAGGTCCGCGCTCTCCGACTGGACCTGCACATTGATGCCGTTCGCGAGGCCGGTGGCGCTGGAGTGCAGCAGCAGATGCGCGCCGTCCACCCCGTTGACAACCGTCGCCGCGACACCCGGATTACCGGACGCCGCGTTGATGGCCGCGGCGATATCGGTCAGCGTGCTTTTGCCGCTTGCGATATTGATGGTGGTGCTTTTGCCGCCCACCGACAACGTCAGTGAGCCCGCACCAAGGGCCGTCTTGCTGGTGAACGCGCCGGAGGTGATGGACTGCGAGGCGGCAATGCTTTTGACGTCCACGGCATAGCTGCCCGCCACCGCACCCTTGCCAGCCGAGGCTGTCAGGCCCTTGCCGCCGGCAGATGCTGTGAAGGTGGTGAAGGCGCTGCCGTTCGCGAGCGGTGTCAGGGCGCTTTGCAGCAGCGAGAGCACCGACTTCACCGTGCCGATCGCGGTCAACTGATTGTTGTCGTGCGTGGCCCGGCTGGTGAGCGCGGCCTTTTTGCCGGCCACTTTCGCATTGACGAGCGCGGTGACGAGGGCGTTCACGTCCGTGTTCGATTTGGTCGAGCCGCTGATGATCGACTGCGCGGCTTCCTGAATCGACGTGCTCGCAGAACTGGATGCGGTGCTGCTGGTTACCGTTGACATGACGTGTTGGCCCCTCGCGTCAGCAAAATGGATTGGAATACGGCATGAAGCGGGTGCTCGGGCAGGCCCCAGGGCAAGCGCTCATGCTGGTCTCAAGCCCGATCGGATCGGACGGTAACATATTGTAATAACTTAGATATGAAGATTACAAAGATTTTACGTTTTCCTTGCCTGTTGACTCTGTGTGTACGCACACATATACTGCCTCGCATGAACGGTCCTCTTACCTACGACGAGTGCAATTGCTTCGCGCTGCGGCAAGCCGCGCGCTACGTGACGCAGATCTACGAGCGTCATCTGGGCGAGGTGGGGCTGACGGCCGCGCAGTTCACGATCATGGCGAAGCTGGCACGGCGCGCGCCTGCCACCATGGTCGAGATGGCCGACGCCATGGTGATGGACCGTACGACGCTGGTGCGCGCGCTCAAACCGTTGCAACGCGACGGCCTGGTGGTGAGCGAAGCGTCGGAGCACGATGGCCGGACTTATCTGTTCAGCTTGTCGGCGAGCGGCAAGACGACGTTTGCCCAGGCGGCCGCCGCGTGGCGGAATGCGCAGGCCGAGTTCGAAGGCAAATTCGGCCATGCCCGGGCCAAAGCTCTACGCGCAGAGCTGTTCGGCATGACGGCCGAGTGAGCGCGCGGACGGATGATGTTGTGAATCGCTGTAAGGTTGGCGGTAATATTTTGCCCTAATAAGTGTGTATGCACTCGGTTTCGGGACACTCATGGACGATATGCAGGCGCTACCCGATGACGACTGTTTTGCGATTCGCCAGGCGGCCCGCTACGTGTCGCAACTGTACGACCGGCATATGGCGCAGGTCGGCCTGACGATCACGCAGTTCTCGATCCTGAGGCGCATCAAGCGGGCGGCGCCCATGACGATGAAGCAACTGGCCGATGAGATGGTGATGGAGCGGACCACGCTGGTGCGTGCGCTGCAGCCGTTGCAACGCGATGGCCTGTTGCTGAGTCGCAGCACGGAAGTGAAGAGCAGGGAACTGGCGCTCAGCCTGACCGAGGCCGGTGAGACGAAGCTCGTCGCGGCGCGCCTTCGGTGGCACGCGGCGCAGGAAGCGTTCGAGCGGCGCTTCGGCGTCGAACGCGCAGCCTCGTTGCGTAGCGAATTGTTTGCGATGACGAAAGCCTGACTTAGCGGAATAGCAGGTAAGGGTTGGCGTGCCTTTCACGCCTGTTTTGACCATTATTTAGTGCATACGCACACCCAATCATGTCCACGACTCCTTCTACTCTTGCACCGGCTGGCGCCGCCGGTGTCGCCAAACCGGCCCGCCGCATCCCGTGGATGCTGCTCGCGGTGATCGTCGTGCTGGTGGTGCTGGCGTCCGCGCTGTCGTACTGGTTTGTCGTCGGCCGCTTTGTCGAAAGCACTGACGATGCCTACGTCGGCGGGGACGTGACGGTGATGGCGCCGAAGGTGAACGGCTTCGTCACCGACCTGCTGGTGCACGACAACCAGCATGTGCAGGTCGGGCAGGTGCTGATCCGGCTCGACGCGCGCGATTACGACGCACGTCTCGCTCAGGCGCGCGCGGATGTGCAGAGCGCGCAGGCCGCGGTCACCGAGTTGCAGGCGAAGAAGTCGCTGCAGTTGGCGACCATCAACGAGCAAGCCGCCGAGGTGAAGGCTTCGGGTGCGGAGCTGACGCGCAGCGCGCAGGACGAGGCACGCTACCGTGAGCTCGTCAAGGACGAGGCGGTGTCGAACCAGGTCGTCGAGCGGGCCGATGCAGACCTCGTCAAGGCGCACGCCGCAGTGGATCGCAGCGGCGCGGCGCTGCTCGCCGCGCAACGCGAGATCAGCGTGCTCGATGCGCAGATCGGCGCGGCCGAGGCGCGCGTCGCGACGGCGCAGGCGGCGCAGCGTGTCGCCGAGTTGAACGTTGAATACACAACGATCCGCTCGCCGGTGGATGGCTACATCGGCAATCGCACCGCCCAGCTGGGGCTGCTCGCCAGCACAGGTGTGTCGCTGCTGACGGTGGTGCCGTCGTCCGGGCTGTGGGTCGATGCGAACTTCAAGGAGGACCAGTTGAAGAAGATGCGCGTCGGCGATCCGGTCGACGTCGCGCTCGACGCCTCCAGCCAGTCGCTGCACGGCGTGGTGGAGAGCCTCGCTCCCGCAACCGGCGCGACCTTCAGCGTATTGCCCGCGGAGAACGCGACCGGCAACTTCACGAAGATCGTGCAGCGCGTGCCGGTGCGCATTCGCCTCGAGGTGCCGCAGGAGATGCAGGGCGTGCTGCGGCCGGGCTTGTCGGCGACCGTCAAGGTTCATCTCGACGGCGGCAGCGGCAGTAGCAGTAGCAGCAACAGCGCTACCGGCAACGAGCCGGCGCGTTCGTAACGGCAGCACCGCGCCATAACGCGTCGTACCGCGCCAAGCCGCCGAGCCCCCCCGCGCTTGCCTTCGCCTTCGCCAAGTCCAGACCGACCATGACCCACCCACCGCTCAATCCCGCCGATCAGCCGACCCGCACCAAGGCCTTCGCGTTCGCGCTGATGTGCCTCGGCTTTTTCATGGCGACGCTGGATATCCAGATCGTCGCGTCTTCCTTGAGGGATATCGGCGGTGGTTTGTCCGCCAGTCAGGATGAGCTGTCGTGGGTGCAGACCTCGTACCTGATCGCGGAAATTCTGGTGATTCCGATGTCCGGCTGGCTCACGCGCGTGTTCTCGACGCGCTGGCTGTTCGCGTTCTCCGCCCTCGGCTTCACGATCACGAGCATGCTGTGCGGCCTCGCGTGGGACATCAACTCGATGATCCTGTTCCGCGGTCTGCAGGGCGCCCTCGGCGCGGCGATGATTCCCACGGTGTTCACGACCGCGTTCGTGCTGTTTCCCGGCAAACAGCGGCTGATCGCCTCGACCACCATCGGCGCGCTCGCTTCGCTCGCGCCGACCATCGGCCCGGTGATCGGCGGCTGGATCACGTCGCAATGGTCCTGGCACTGGTTGTTCTACCTGAACCTCGTGCCGGGCGTGTTCGTCACGCTGATGGTGCCGAAGTTCGTGCACATCGACGAGGTCGATCTGTCGCTGCTCAAAAAGGGCGATTACCTGGGCATCCTGCTGATGTCGGGCTTTCTCGGCTGCCTCGAATACGTACTCGAAGAAGGGCCGCGCAAGAACTGGTTCGGCGACGATGTGATCGTGCTGTGCACGTGGATCTCGGCGATTTGCGGCTTTCTGTTCATCGTGCACGCGTTCACGGCCAGAGAGCCCATCGTCGATCTGCGCGCGCTGGCGGTCCGCAACTTCGGCATCGGCAGCCTGCTGTCGTTCATCACCGGGGTAGGGCTGTTCTGCTCGGTGTTTCTGACGCCGGTGTTTCTCGCCCGTGTGCGCGGTTTCGATTCGTTGCAGATCGGCTTGGCGCTGCTCTCGGTGGGATGCTTTCAACTGCTGGCGCTGGCGGCTTATTCGACGCTGGCGCGCGTGATCGACATGCGCTGGCTGATGGTGTTCGGTCTCGTGTGCTTCGGTTTGGGCTGCTATCTCTATGTGCCCCTGACCAGTCAGTGGGGCTGGCAGGAGTTGCTGCTGCCGCAGGCCTTGCGCGGCATCGGCCAGCAATTCTGCGTGCCGCCTATCGTGACCATGGCGCTCGGCTCGCTGCCGCCGTCGCGGCTGCGCTCGGCGAGCGGCCTGTTCAATCTGATGCGCAACCTGGGCGGCGCGATCGGTATTGCGGTAAGCAGCACCATGCTCAACGACCGCCTGAATCTGCACTACGAGCGCCTCGACGAACACCTTACCGCCGGGCGGCCGGTGGTCGAAGGCTTGCTGCAGCAGCAGTCCAGCCGTCTTGCGCAGATAAGCGGCAATACGCTCAACGCGACCCATGCGGGCCTCGACCTGCTGCATTCGCTGCTGATGCGCGAAGCGCTGGTGCTGACCTTCTCCGACGCCTTTCTCGCGGTGGCGCTGTGCTTTGTGGTGGGTTTGCTGAGCGTGGCGTTTTCGCGGCCGTTCGGTTTGAGCACACCGCCTCCCGACGCTCATTGATGAATTCATAAGGATAACGATATGAAATCGATCGTCGCCAAAACTGGTGTGAGCGCGTTTCTGCTGCTCGGGCTGGGGGCCTGTGCCGTTCAGCCGGAAACGCATGCGGACCTGCCGCACGTCGTGCAGGCCGTCGCGCCCGCGGCGTGGAGCGTCGACGCGCCGCAGGACACCGTGGATGCGAACGCCTGGTGGGCGCGTTTCGGCGACCCGGTGCTGCATCAACTGGTCGAGTCCGTGTTGAACGGCAATCTGGATGTGCAGGCCGCAGTCGAGCGCGTCAAGCAGGCACAAGCGATTACCACGCAGCAGCGTTCGGTGTTGCTGCCCGAGCTCGACGCCACGGCGACGGCGACCGATGAGCGACTCAACGCGCCGCCGCCGCTCGGCTATGTGCGCCAGGCGGGCGTCGGCGTGGCGGCGAGCTGGACGCCCGACGTGTTCGGTGGCGAACGGCTGGCGGTGCTGGCCGCGCAGGCCCAGGTCGCGGGCCGCGAAGCCGCGTTGAGCGAATTGCGGCTCGCCCTGGCGGCCAACACGGCCTCTGCCTATATCGACCTGCGCTGGGCGCAGTCGGAACTGCAGATCCTGAACGACAACGAGCAGATCCGCAGTCGCGCGCTCAAGCTTACGCAGGAGCGGCTGCACTACGGCCTGTCGACGCAGCTCGACGTCGCCCGTGCGCAGAATCAGTTGCAGGATCTGCAGGCGCAGATTCCGCAGGTGAATTCGCGGATCCAGCATCAGCTCAGCCTGATCGCCGTGTATTCGGGGCGTACGCCGGAGAGCGTCGGCAACCTGCTGCTCACCGAGGCGCGCGACATTCCGGCGCCGGCGCAAAGCGTCCCGCAGATCCTGCCGTCCGAAGCGCTGCTGCGCCGGCCCGACGTGCGCACTGCCTACGCAAGCGTCGAACAGCGCGCGGCCGAGGTGGGGGTGTCGAAGGCGCAGCGCTATCCGCAGTTCAAGCTGAATCTCGCGGACGGCCTGCTGGCTTCGTCGTATCTCGGCTTGCCCACCTTGACCGACAACCTGTTCAGCGCCGCCTTGAACGCGACGAGTCCGATCTTCAACGCCGGCCGGATCAGCGCCGGCATCGACGAGAGCGAAAGCAAGATGCGCGAATCGCAACTCGGCCTGCAGCAGACCCTGCTGCAGGCGCTAAAGGAAGTGGAAGACACCCGCAGCGATCTGGTCAACGATGCCGTGCAGGTGGACCGTCTCGGCGGCGCGCTGGATGCGTCGAATCACGCGCTGCGGTTGTCCACCGAGTTGTACAAGGACGGCGCGTCGAGCTTCCTGGACGTACTGGCTGCACAAGAGGCGTATCTGCGCGATTCCGAAGCATTGAACCAGGCGAAGCGCGAGCACGCGCTGGCGGCGGTGGCGCTGTACCGCTCGCTGGGCGGGGGATGGGATGCACAACCTGCGTTGGCCGCGAACTGACGCGGCAGTGGCGGCGCAGGCAAGCGTTACTTGAATAGGAGAGACGATGATGAGCAAGCGAGACGTAGTGATCTGCAATCCTGTGAGAACGCCGATTGGCGCTTACAACGGCACGCTGAAAGACGTGCCGGCCACCGCCCTCGGCGCGCTTGCCGTGCGCGAGACGTTGAGCCGCAGCGGTCTTGCCGCAGGCGAGTTGGCCTCGGTGGTGATGGGCAATGTGATCCAGGCCGGCAACAAGATGAACCCGGCGCGTCAGGCCGCAATCGGCGGCGGTGTGCCGGTCGCGGTGCCCGCGCTGACCGTGAACCGCGTCTGTGGCTCGGGCGCTCAGGCCATTGCGTCGGCGGCCCAGGAAATCTGGCTGGGCCTCGGCGACGCGGCGGTGGCGGGCGGCATGGAGAACATGGACCGCGCGCCGTATCTGCTCGACGGCGGCCGCTGGGGCTACCGCATGGGCAATGCGCAGGTGCACGACAGCATGCTGCGCGACGGCCTCGTCGACGCGTTTTCCGGCGAGCATTCAGGCTGGCACACCGAAGACCTCGTGACGCAGATGGACATCACCCGCGATGCGCAGGACCGTTGGGCCGCGCGTTCGCAGCAGCGTTTCGTGGCGGCTCAGGAGAGCGGCCGGTTCGACGCCGAACTGGTGAGCGTCGCCATCGAAGGACGCAAAGGCCCGCAGCACTTCGCACGCGACGAGCAACCGCGCGCCGATACCACCGTCGAAACGCTGGCGCGGCTGCGCCCTGCGTTTCGCCCCGACGGCACGATTACCGCCGGCAACGCGCCGGGTCTGAATAGCGGCGCCGCCGCCATGGTGGTCGCGGAGCGCGGCTTTGCCGAGGCACACGGCATCGAACCGTTTGCGCGGCTCGTCGCCTACGGTGTCGCGGCGGTCGAGCCCGGCATGTTCGGCCTCGGACCGGTGCCCGCCGTGCAGATGGCGCTCGCTCGCGCGGGCTGGCAGTTGAAGGATGTCGAGCGCGTCGAGATCAACGAGGCCTTTGCCGCCGTGCCGATTGCGGTGTTGCGCCAGCTTGGGCTGGCGGAACAACTCGTCAACGTCGAAGGCGGCGCGATCGCCCACGGCCACCCGATCGGCGCGACCGGCGCAGTGCTGACCACACGCCTGATCCACTCGATGCGGCGCGATGGACTCAAGCGCGGCATCGTCACGCTGTGCATCGGCGGTGGGCAAGGCATCGCACTGGCGCTCGAAATTCTTTGACGAGACTTTGACGCGCACGCAGGAGCGCCGTCGGGCAAGCCCGTGCAAACCGGGATTTTTTGCTACATTGACGCAGATGCCCGGTTCGCGTCCCGCGTCCTTCCGGTTCTTTCCGGCTGGAGGCGGCACGGCGCCCGTGAGCGGAACAACAACTCCTCCCGAGAGACAATGTGATGCGAATTCTGGTTGTAGGTGCAGGTGCGGTGGGCGGTTACTTCGGCGGGCGTTTGGCCCAGGTCGGGCGTGACGTGACGTTTCTGGTGCGAGCGGGCCGGGCCGAAGAGTTGCGTCGCGCGGGGCTGGTCATCAAGAGTCCGCGTGGCGACTTCACGCTGCGCGACCCCAAGACCGTGCAGGCGGGCGACTCCGTCGAGCCGTTCGATCTGGTGATCCTGAGTTGCAAGGCCTACAACCTCGACGACGCGATCGCGTCGTTCGAGCCGCTCGTTGGTCCGTCCACGCTGATCCTGCCGCTACTCAACGGCATGCGTCATATCGATGTCCTGAAAGAAAAGTTCGGTGCGCCGCGCGTGCTGGGCGGCCAATGCGTGATCGCGGCAACGCTCAATCGCGAGCGCGAGATCGTCCATCTGAACGAAATGCATGCGGTCTCCTTCGGCGAGCTGGAAGGCGGCCTGTCGGCCCGGGTGCGGGAGATCGGCGAACAGATGTCGGGCGCGGGCTTCGACGTCCTGCCGAGCGACCATATCCTGCTGAGCATGTGGGAAAAGTGGGTGTTCCTCGCGACGCTGGCCGCCAGCACCTGCCTGTTCCGCGGCGCGGTGGCCGATATTCTCAGCGCACCGGATGGCCGTCGCGCGATCGAAGGCGTGCTGGGCGAATGCCGCGCAATCGCGCAGCACAACGGCTTTACGATGGGGCCGCATTTCGACGCCCGCGCCAATCAGACGCTCTTCACGCCTTCGCCGCTGACGGCGTCGATGTTGCGCGACGTCGAGAACCATTCCCGCACCGAGGCCGACCATATTCTCGGCGACCTGATCCAGCGCGGCGGTTCGGCACAGCAGCGCGACGCGGGGTTGTCGCTGCTGCGCATCGCCTATAACCACCTGAAGGCCTATGAGGCACGCGAGGCGCGTACCGCATAGACCGTTGGCCGCGTCTCACGGCGCCTTGCTCGGGGCGGCGCACGCCACGCGGTAGAATCGCTCAAGCCGCGCTGCGGCGGCAGGTGGGCGACAGGAGGGCATCATGCCGAGTCCAACAGGGTCGGTGGTGGCGCTGAGTTCGGCGTCGGCGACGGCGTTTTCGTTCGGTATCGTGTATCTCGGCTACTGGGGCGTCCATGAGCCCGCGCCGTGGCGATTCACCGACGTGCTGGTGGTGCTGTTCGCACTGGGCGGCTTCGCCTGCCTCGGCCTCGTGCCGTGGACGGCAACCCGCCCGGTCGAAACCGAAACCAGCGACGCCGGAATCCGCGTCGCCCGGCGTCTGTTTCTCGGCGGCGTGAGCGCGATCTGGCTCGCGGTCACGCTCTCCGTCGTGAAGTGAACTGAGGTGAACTGAGGTGAACTGAAGCCTATCGGGGCACGCCTCGGCGAACCGAGGCGCGTCGGGCTTACTGCTCGATCTGCCGGTTCCAGCGCGTATCCCACTGCGCGCGGTGCGCATTGATCGCATCCCAATCCACCACCGTCACCTTGTGCAGCAGATCGTCGATATTGCCGAGGCTCTGCTGCATCGCCGCAGGCATCTTCGCGAGACGGTTGGTGGGGATCTGCTTGCCGGCATCGGCCGCTTTGGTTTGCGCCGGGGCGGACAGCAGGAATTGCGCGAGCTTCTGGGCGAGCGCCGGGTCGGAGTTGTTGTTCACCACGCACAGGTCGACCAGCAGCAGCACTGGACCTTCCTTCGGATTCACATACGCCACCGGAAGGCCCTTGTCCTGCAGATCGCTGACGCCGGTCGGCGTCAGCGGGAACAGACCCGCTTCGCCCGTCTGCACCATTTCCGAAATCTTCGCCGAGTTCGGCACATACTCGGCGACATTCGGCCCCACCGTTGTGGACCATTTCGTGAAGGCCGGCTCGACGTTCTGCTCGCTACCGCCCATCAGACGATTGATCGCCAGAAAACCGTGCAGTCCGAACGTGCTGCTCGACTCCGACTGGAACACCACTTTGCCCTTGTACTTCGGATCGGCGAAGTCCATCCACGAGGTGGGCGGTGCCCAGCCTTTTTCGGCAAACAGCTTCTTGTTGTACGCAATGCCGGTCATGCCGAGCTGCACGCCCGCGCCCATATCGTCCTTCATGCGCGCAAACGGGTAGAGCTCCTTGAGCACGGGTGCGTCATCGAGCTTCTGGCAGACGCCCATGCTGACCGCGCGCGCCATCACACCGTCGTCGAGAAACACCACGTGGATCCCCGGATTCGCCTTGTTGGCGAGCAGCTTGGCGAGAATGTCCGACGACGTGCCCGGCACCACCACCACTTTCACGTTGTTGGCTTTTTCGAAGTCGGGCAGCACCTGGCTCGTATAGGCCTTTTCCATCGGGCCCCCGTTCATGCCGATATAGATCGTCTTGGTCTGCGACCACGCCGGCGCGGCCGCACCGAATGCGCACAAGGCGGCGAGCGCGGCCATCGTTCTGAACAATTTCATGGTGGATCTCCTGGGTTTGACTAGAGAGCGTGCAAGCTAGGGGTAGGGACGGACGTAAAGCGTTCGATCGAAAACGCCTCGAGCGGTGTGGCGGTCGAGCCGTGGACGACCAGGTCGGCCAGCACTTCGCCGACACCGGGCGCGAGCAGAAAGCCGCCGCCCGAAAAACCGAAGGCGTGCAGCAGGCGCGGCACGGTGCGGCTCGCGCCGATGATCGGATTGCTGTCCGGCGTTTCGCCTTCGACGCCGCTCCACGTGCGGATCAGCAGGGCGTCGCGCAGCGCGGGCAACAGGGCACAGGCGTCGCGCATCACGGCGCGGGTGGTTTCGGTGGAGGGCTGGCCGTATTCGCCGTCGCCATGACCGCGACCGCCGCCGACCACGCAATTGCCGCGTGCGACCTGGCGCGCGTAGATGCCGCCGCCATACACGCCGAGGTTGTGCGTGATAAAGAGCGGCAAGGGCTCGGTGACCCACATGTTCGGATAGATCGGCTTCAGGGGCACGGTCTCGCCGAATGACGCGGCGACCTTATTGGCCCATGCGCCGGCCGAGTTGATCAACCAGTCGGCGGTGAAGCGCAGGTCGCCCGCGCTCAGGTGAAAGCGCGTCCCGTCGTGGCGGATGTCGGTCAGTTCGGTCTGCTCACGAACCTCGGCGCCGGCCGCCCGCGCGGCGCGCGCAAAGGCCGGCGAGACGAGGCGCGGGTTCGCGTGACCGTCGCTGGCGCACAGCGAGCCGCCGATCGCCGCCGCGCCGAGCCACGGATAACGGCGGCGGAACGTCTCGCCGCTGATCAGTTGCGGATCGAGGCCGTGTTGACGCGCCATCTGCGCCCAGCTTTCGAGCGCGGCCAGATCGGCCTCGCTGCGGGCGAGCCGCAAATGGCCGGAGACCACGAACTCGCCGTCGATACCGATCAGCTCGGGCAAGCGATCCCACACGCGCCGCGCACGCATGGCGAGCGGCATCTGTTCGACCGGCCGTCCCTGGCAGCGCACGCCGCCGTAGTTGACGCCGCTCGCCTGCGCGCCGCAGAAGCGGCGCTCGAACAGACCTACGCGCAAGCCGCTTTTCGCCAGCGCGAGCGCGCTCGACGCACCCACCAGGCCGCCGCCCGCAATCGCGACGTCGTAGTGCACGGGTTTATTCATCGCGGGCGTCCTCGGGAATCTCGGTGACGCCCTCGGTATAGAGCGCGGGCGACATGGGAATCGGTTTGACCGGCGGCTGGCTGCGCAGCCGGCCCACCGCCTCGAGCGGCTTGCCGGTTTCCGTGCTGAGCAGCGCGAGCGCCGCTTCGCCGCACATGCGGCCCTGGCAACGGCCCATGCCGACGCGCGTCAGTGCTTTCAGACGGTTGATCTCACCGGCTGCGCCACTGCGGATGCATTGACGCAGCGTGCCGGCGTCGACCTCTTCGCAGCGGCACACGGTCATTGTGTCGGGCCATTGCGAGGCCGCGCGCGCGGGTGGCGCGAAAGCGGCTTCGAGGCCCGCACGGAACACGGCGATGCGTTGCAGGCGACGATCGAGCGTGGCCACGTCGGGCATGCCTTGACCACGCGGATGGGCGACGCCGAGATCGTCGAGCAAGGCGAGGGCGGTGCGGCGTCCGGCCAGTTCGGCGGCATCGGCGCCGGCGATGCCCGCGCCGTCGCCGGCCAGGTAAATGCCCGGCACCGAACTGCGCCCGCCGGCGTCGAGTTCGGGCAGCCAGCAGCGGTTTTGCGCATCGAAGCGGAAACGGCAGCCGGCCAGATCGGCGAGCTGGGTTTCCGGACGCAGACCGAAGCCGAGGCCCACGGCATCGCAGTCGAGCGTCTCGTTCGCCGCGCCGCTGCGCGCACCTTGCCAGATGATGCCGCTGACGTGGCGCCCGCCCTCGATGCCGACGAGCGTCACGTTGCGCTCGATCCGCACGCCACGTGTCTTCAGCCAACCGACGTAGTAGAGGCCTTTCGCAAAGGTGGCCGGCTGGAGCGCGAGTTTCGGCGCCGCGGCCATCTGTTGCGAGAGCGCGCTGGTGTCGAGGACGGCAGCGACATGTGCCCCGGCTTTGACGTATTGGTAAGCAACGAGGTAGAGCAGCGGTCCGGTGCCGGCCAGCACGACGCGCCGGCCGATCGCGCAGCCTTGCGACTTCAGCGCGACCTGCGCGCCGCCTAAC
Organism: Paraburkholderia sp. GAS38; assembly: GCF_050434965.1. Classification (NCBI taxonomy): domain Bacteria; kingdom Pseudomonadati; phylum Pseudomonadota; class Betaproteobacteria; order Burkholderiales; family Burkholderiaceae; genus Paraburkholderia; species Paraburkholderia sp. GAS38. The sequence continues at coordinate 275,631 of NZ_JBNDJO010000007.1, forward strand.
GTGTAGACGCCTGGCAGCGTCCAGCCGGGCACCGGCAGGATGCGATCGGTCGCGCCGCTGGCGATGATCAGATGCGAGAACGGCACGCCGGTTTCGCGTCCTGCGTGCAGCGTATCGAGTCGGCCGGGCGCGCAGGCCCAGGCTAGCGTGTCGGGACGGTAGTCGAGATGCGGCAGCAGGGCGGCCATGGTCGCATGCAGCGCATCGGCCTTGCGGGCTTCGAAACCGTAGAGAGTCTGCTTCGAGCGCTCGAAGCCGGCATCGGCGGGCGGCTGCCGATAGATCTGGCCGCCCCAGCGGGCGTTCTCGTCGAGCACGACGGGTTTGATTCCCGCCGCGACGAGCGTTTCGGCGGCGCGCACGCCGGCCGGTCCAGCGCCGACAATCACGACGCGGCGTTGGTCGTTCATGGCGCGACTCCGTCGGATGCGGGGGATGCCGAAGCCATCGGGTCCATTGAGGCGTTGGCGGCTACGACTACGACAGCATTACGCGTGACGATGCGCATGCCGGCGGCGAGCAAGGTCGAACAGGCGCGCAGGCGCGTGCCGTCTTCGCTGCGTACCCAGCAGTCCTGGCAGGCGCCGATCAGGCAAAACCCGGCGCGCGGCTCGCCGCTGAATTCGCTGTGGCGCACGCTGCGTTGCTGCATCAGGATCGCGGTCAGTACGGTGTCGCCTGCGAGCGCCGTGGCGTCCCTGCCATCCAGAACGAAAGCGAGCGGCTCACGATGCAACTCAGCAACCCTAACGAATTGCGGACCGGGTTCGGCAAGCGCAGCGGGGCTGACGGACGCAGCATCAGGCGCATGCGGAGGGCGTGTCATACGGGGCAGGTCAGGGGAAGTCATCAGTGCTGGCCGATCAGAATGCGGTTGAGTCCATACACGCGGTCGAGCAGCAGCATCGCGCCGGCCGTGATGAAGATCACCAGCGCGGAGACGGAGGCCATCATCGGATCGATCGATTCGGTGGCGTACATGTACATGCGCACCGGCAGCGTGACGGTTTGCGGCGAGGTGACGAAGATCGACATGGTCAGCTCGTCGAAGCTGTTGATGAAGGCGAGCAGCCAGCCGCCCGTGATGCCGGGCAGGATCATCGGAAAGGTGATGCGGCGGAAGGTGGTCCACGCATCGGCGCCGAGCGAGGCGGCCGCATGTTCGACGCTGCGGTCGAGGCCGCTCACCGAGGCGAGCACCAGCCGCATCACGAACGGTGTGATGATGATCATGTGCGCGAGGACCAGCCACGCGAACGAACCCGTGGCGCCGATCAGCGCAAAGAAGCGCAGCAAGGCAATGCCCAGCACGAGGCCGGGAATCACCAGCGGCGAGAGCAGCAGTCCGTTCAAAAACCCACGCCCCGGAAACCGTGCCCTGCCGATGGCGAGCGCCGCCGGCAGCGCAACGATCAGCGACAGCGTCGCCGAGGCGAAGGCGAGCTTCAGGCTGTTGAAGAAGGCCGAGATGAAGTCGGGATAGTCGAGGATTGCGCGAAACCAGCGCAACGAAAAGCCATGCGTGGGCAGCGTCAGGGTCTCGTCCGGCGTGAAGGCGACCAGCACCACGATCGCCAGCGGCGCGAGCACGAACAGGATCACGAGCGCATGAAAGATCAGCGCGAGAGGGCCGTTTTTTCTCATCTTGAGGTTCTCGTGTTCGCGTCGGGTTAGCCGATGCTCCGGGCGTACTTGCGTTCCAGCAGCCGGTAGTAGGTGAGCATCACGATCAGGTTCGCGAGCAGCAACAGCAGGGCGATGGTGGCGCCGAGCGGCCAGTTCAGCGAACTGAGGAATTCGTCGTAGACGGCAGTAGCGGCGACTTTCAGGCGCCGTCCGCCGAGCAGGCCGGGAATCGCAAAGGCGCTCGCCGACAGGCCGAACACCATCAGGCTGCCGGAGAGGATGCCCGGCGTCAGTTGCGGCAATACGATGCGGCGCAGCGTGGTGGCGGGTGAGGCCATCAACGAGAGGGCGGCGTTTTCGGTTTGCGGATCGAGCTTTTGCAGGGCGGTCCACACGGGAATCACCATGAACGGCAGCATCACGTGGACCAGTGCAATGACGATCGCGAAGGTCGTGTATTCGAGCTTGTAGGGGCCGAGACCCACCAGCGCGAAGGCCTGGTTCACGAGGCCATTCGGGTTGAGCAGCATGCTCCAGCCGAACGCGCGCACCACCACCGAGACCAGCAAGGGTGCGAGGATCACCAGCAGAAAGAGCGAGCGCCACGGATCGCGCATGCGCGAGAGCACGTAGGCTTCGGGCGTGCCGATCACGACGCACAGTAAGGTGGTCAGGAAGGCAATGCCGAAGGTGCGCAAAAAGATCGTATGGAAGTAGCTGGACTTCAGCACCTCCGCGTAATTGCCGAACTGGAAGGCGGCGATCGGACCGCTCGCGGGATCGAAGCGGTAGAAGCTCAGTACCAGCGTCATCGCAAGCGGAATCAGCACCAGCGCCGCGAATAGCAGGAAGGCCGGCGCGCACATCAGCCACAGCGGCAGGAACGCCTGCCACGGCGCGCGCCGCGTGCTGCGGGCGCTGTCGTCGCGGGGGCCGCTGCCGCCGTTGTCGCTCTCGTGGGTGTGGCCGTCTTCGCCTTGTTCCTTGCCCGGTTTTTTGCCGGCTTCCTTGCCGAGGGGTAGCGTGCTAGCCATGACGTGCCTCCCGTTGCACGAAACGGATCGCGTCGCTGTTCCAGTCGACGCCAACCGCCGCGCCTTCCGCCAGCGGCTCCGTGCCTTCGTTCTGACAGCACACCATGACCTCGCCGAGCTTCGAATCGACCCGGTAGAGCCACTGGCTGCCGAGGAAAAAGCGGCTTGTGACGGTGGCGGGCAGACGTCCCGCGCCCGGTGCGCAGAGCCGCAGTTTTTCGGGGCGAATGCATAGCGTGACGGCGTCGCCGACCTTCACCACGCGTTCCTTCTGCGGCAGTTGCGCCGTGTGGCCGGTTTCGGCGACGTCATGGCCGAGGTCGATGCGGATGGCGTCGCCGTCGCGCGCGACGATCGTGCCCGGCAGCATGTTGGCCTTGCCGATGAACTGCGAAACGAAGTGGTTTTCGGGGCGTTCGTACGCGCGGTAGGGCGTATCGATCTGCGTGATGCGGCCGGCTTCCATCACCACCACGCGGTCGCTGATGGAGAGCGCTTCCGACTGGTCGTGCGTGACCATGATGGTGGTGGTGCCGATCTTGCGCTGGATCGAGCGCAGTTCGAACTGCATGTCCTCGCGCAGCTTGGCGTCGAGATTCGACATCGGTTCGTCGAGCAGCAGCACCGGTGGCGCGATGACGATGGCGCGCGCAATCGCTACGCGTTGCCGCTGGCCGCCGGAGAGTTCGCGCGGAAAGCGATGCGCGAGCGTATCGAGCCGCACCAGCGCCAGCGCTTCGCGCACCCGCTCGTTGCGTTCGGCCTTGTCGATGCCGCGCATCTCGAGGCCGAAACCGACGTTCTGCGCCACGCTCATGTGCGGAAACAGCGCATAGCTCTGGAACACGATGCCGAGGCCGCGCTGGTTCGGCTTGGTGTGGGTGATGTCGCGGCCGTCGAGCGTGATGCGCCCGCGCGTGGTCTCGACGAAGCCCGCGATCATCTGCAGCGTGGTGGTCTTGCCGCAACCGGACGGACCGAGCAGCGAAACGAACTCGCCTTTTTCGACGGAGAGGTTCACATCGGCGACGGCCTGCAGATCGCCGAACGATTTCGCTACGTCCGTGAGCGTGAGGAACGACATGGTCTGGCCTTTCGGTGCGTGGACACCGGCTGAATCGACAAAACGTCTGATGGGGCCGACTCTAGCTAGCCAAATTGCATGGCGTCAAATGCAAATTCCGTTTGGCGGTATAAGAATAGAAAAAATTCCGTTGAATGAAATCAGTAGATGGCGACAGGGCTGTTTTGTTCCACTGCGTGATGTGCGAGAAATCCCTAATCGAGCGGGATATGACTGGCACAGCGAAGCGCGCTTCAGCTATTCCATTGATGAATAAAAAACACTATAGTGTTCCGATCAGTGGAATAAGTTTGAGGGAAAATCATGAGTGCTGCTGCAAAACGGGGAACTGCCACTGCAGATCCGGCCGCGTCCCCCGAGGCGCCCGGCACGGGCATGCTGCAGCGCTCGTTTGCCGTGATTCGCGCGCTGGCCGAAGCGCAACCGGACGGCGGACGCGTCACGCGGCTCGCCAAGGCGGTGGGGCTGACCCAGGGCACGGTGCACCGGATCCTGCACGCCCTGATCGCCGAGGGCATGGTCGAGCAGGACGAAAGCTCGAAGCTGTATCGGTTGAGCGTCGAGTTTTTTGCGCTCGCGGCGCAAGCGGGCAACCCGAGCGGCATGCGTACGCTGTGCCGCCCGGCGTTGCTGCGCCTGTGCGCGAGCCTTGGCGACACGATCTTCCTGCTGGTCAAAAGCAGCTTCGACGCGGTCTGCCTCGACATCTGCGAAGGCCCGTTCCCGATTCGCTCGTTCACTGGCGACATTGGCGGGCGGGTGGCGCTGGGCGTCGGCCAGGGGAGTCTCGCGATTCTGGCATTCCTGCCGGAAGCCGAGCGCGAGGAGATCATCCGCTTTAACGTGCCGCGAATTCGCGGCTACGGCGTGCTGGACGAGGTGTATCTGCGCACCGAGATCGAGCGGGTGCGGCAACTGGGCTACGCGGGGCGCAACAGCGGCGTGCTCGACGGCATGGCGGGGGTGGCGGTGCCGATTCTGGACCGCACTGGCGTGGCGGTGGCGGCGCTCAGCGTGGGCACGCTGGCCGCGCGCCTCGGCGACGACCGCTTGCCGATGGTGGTGGAACTGCTGCGCCGCCAGGCCCTGGCGCTCGGGCCGCAAACCAACCCATTCGATGTCGCATTGCGCCGGCCCATGCACGGTCTCTCGCGCGCCCTGACGACGGAGCGGATTACCTGAGCGGCGAGGTCACCGCGAATCCATAGCAATCCTGATGAATGTGCAAAGGCTGTCTCCAGCCGAAAACGCACTCCATAAGAATCATGCCGTGCCGTTTAGAACAGGCGCGGCGTCCCGACCCAGACCACGAGCGACTCGCCGCGCGCCGTATTGGCCCAGCTATGCGGCACGGTCGATTCGTAATGCGCGCTGTCCCCCGCCTGCAGCGAAAAGGTTTTGCCTTCCAGGGTCAGCGAGACCTTGCCGCTGATCACATACAAAAACTCTTCGCCGGCATGGGTGTTCACTTCGGAGCGCTTCTGCCCCGGCGGCATCTTGACGAGAATCGCTTCCAGTTGACGTCCCCCAGTCAGATTCGTCAGACGTGCGAACAGGTTCGCGGAATCCGCGAAGCCGAAAAATTTCAACTGGTCGCCACGGCTTACCGAACGTTCTTCGCTCGGGGTATCGACGAAATACTGCACGGTCACGCCGAGCGCGCTGGCAATGCCCGCGAGCGACGTGAGAGACGGTGTCGCAAGGCCCCGTTCTACTTGCGACAGGAAAGGCTTCGAAATGCGCGCCGCCGTAGCTGTGTCATCGAGCGTGCGCTTCAGACGTTGCCGGAGCGCGCGTATCTTGCTACCCAGCTCAAGGGCCGGATTTTTGTTTTCAGTTTTCGTAACCATAGCAGGATGAATCAGCCCGTCAAAATATGTTTGATTTAAGTAAACAAAGTTTGATAGCCTGGAAGGCCATCGGAAAAGCGTGAGTATGCCTGTGAGGCATTTTTTTTCGAAACCAGCCCGCTATGTTGCCAGAAGCCCAACCCCGTTTGCAGGTTGCTCGACAGGCCGCTGAGGTTCGAACGTGAAATAGACGTTAAAAATCGCGCTATTTTGAATTCGAACCATTACCGCATCGGGTGCTTAAATAAATTGATGCATTTCGGGTTCATGGATGATATCGCGCGGCAAGCCGCAGAAAAATTTGCAATTGCCCTGGATAGCGTGGCGCGCATCAGTGAATTCCCTGAGTGACGGCATGGCCCACGCTCTGGACAATCGCGTGCGCTTACGAGCCGATCCACACTTTCGGCTCGCATGCTGTTTCCTATCCCGTGCGCAGCGATCCTGTGCGCGGAACGACAAGCAGCGCGGTTTACCCCAACTGCGCTGCTAACTTGAGATGACTGCCATCGTTGATGCCTACCGCCGCGTTTCTCTCGCAGCCCGCTCGCACGGGCCGCTGCCTGCCGCCCTCCGGCTGCTTCGCCCACCTCATGCTTTATCATTGGAGCCGTTTCGCTTGCTAGCGTCCGGCGTCGATATGGCGCGATTTATGTCGAACTCATTCCTTTTCCCACTCCCTGGTCGCTCCGCTGTGTTGCGCGGATGAGCATGCGCATGCCGGCACTTTTGTGCGTCATGGCGGCCTGATATTTCCAGACCCAGTTTTCAGCGGCACGCTCATTCAAACGCGCGCCGCCGCAATCGCAAGAACACGAGGCACATGATGAATTCAACCGTATCCCAGACTCGATCGTTTTCGACGGTCTTCCTGATCGAGATGTGGGAGCGTTTCGGCTACTACGGGATGGCCGCGCTGCTGGTCCTGTTCATGATCGACAAGCTCGGCTTCACCGATAGCCACGCCACGCTCACGTGGGGCGCATTCACGGCGCTCGTGTATGCCGCACCGTCGGTAGGCGGCTGGATCGGCGACAAGATCCTCGGTACGCGCCGCACGATGGTGTTCGGCGCATTGGTGCTGTCCGCGGGCTATCTGATGCTCGCCGTGCCGAACGACCAGCTCACCTACATGTACGCCTCGCTCGGCGTGGTCGTGGTGGGCAACGGCCTGTTCAAGGCAAATGCCGCGAATCTGGTGCGCCGCATCTATGAAGGCGACGACGCCCGGATCGACAGCGCGTTTACGATCTACTACATGGCGGTCAACATCGGCTCGACAGTGTCGATGCTCGCCACGCCGTGGATCAAGGACCACTGGGGCTGGCATGCGGCGTTTGCCGTGTGCTGCGCGGGCATGCTGCTCGCCGTGCTGAACTACTTCATCATGTTCCGCACGCTGGCGCATGTGGGCTCCGCACCGGATGCCGAGCCGGTCCGCTGGGCGCGGGTGGGTGCCGTGGTGCTGGGCGGCGCCGCATTGTGCGTGGCGACGATGTTCGTGCTGCAGCACAAGGCTATCGCGGTGGCTTGCGTGTACACGGCGGGCGTCGCGATTCTGGCGATCTTCGGCTACATGCTCGCCAAATGCGAACACTCGGAACGCGCGGGACTGATCGCGGCACTGGTGCTGACGTTGCAGGCCATCCTGTTCTTCGTGTTCTATCAGCAGATGTCGACCTCGCTCACGCTGTTCGCGGTGCGCAACGTCGATCCGCATTTCTCGCTGTTCGGCGTGTCGCTCTTCACCTGGAGCGCGGCGCAGTTTCAGGCGCTCAATCCGATCTGGATCATGCTGCTGAGCCCGATTCTCGCGGTGCTGTATACGAAACTCTCGAAGAGCGGCAATGACGTGTCGGTGGCGGTGAAGTACGCGATCGGCTTCGTGGTCGTCGCGGCGGGTTTCTTTGTGTATGCGGTGAGTGGCCGCTATGCGGTCGACGGCCGGGTGTCGTCGTGGTTCATGGTGGGCGGCTACGGGCTGTATTCGCTCGGCGAGCTGCTGGTGAGCGGCCTCGGTCTCGCGATGATTGCGCGTTACGTGCCGGCCCGCATGAGCGGCTTCCTGATGGGCGCGTATTTCGTCGCGAGCGGTGTGTCCGGTTATCTGGGCAGCGTGGTGGCGAACTTCGCGCAGATGCCGTCCGGCGATCTCGGTCCGCTGCAGTCGTTGCCGCTCTATACGAAGCTGTTCATGGGGCTCGGCTGGCTGGCCGCGCTCGGCGCCCTGGTGGCCGTGCTACTGCTGCCGCTGATGAATCGCCTGTCGCGCGAACATCATCGTTGCGCGAGCGAGGCGCGCGATGCCGCGCACGCGGCGAATGGACTCTCGCCGGCGGCGGCAGAGTAACTCACTCCGGGATCTTGCGGAACGCCACCGAGATCCGGTTCCAGCCGTTGATCGCCACCACCAGCATGGTCAGGTCGGCGATCTCCTGCTCGCTGAAATGCGGCTTGACCGCTTCCCAAACGGCGTCGGGCACATGCGTCTGGGCGACTAGCGTGACGGCCTCGGTCCATTCGAGCGCCGCCCGTTCGCGTTCCGTGAAGAAGGGCGCTTCGCGCCAGACCACCACGGACGCGAGACGCCGCTCCGTTTCGCCGCCTTTGCGCGCATCGGCGACGTGCATATCGACGCAGAACGCGCAGCCGTTCAACTGCGAGGCGCGCAAACGCACCAGTTCCATCAGCGATTTTTCGATCCCACACTGGCTGACGGCCTGCTCCAGCGCAATCATCGCGCGCGTGCCGCTGGGGGTAGCCTTGTAGAAGTCGAGACGGGATTGCATAGCTTGCTCCTGTTTGAAAGTGTCCGCGAGACGGGACCGCAGACGTCAGCTTAGGTCCTGGAGTGGTCGTATAAAATAGCCATTTATCGATTATTTCAGGTAGCCACTTCGATGGAGATCCACATCGTAGTCGAGGGACGTCACGACCTCGCGGGGCAGATCTACCGGCAGTTGCGCGAGGGCATCGTCGAAGGGCGCCTGACAGGCGGCACGCGCTTGCCGTCCACGCGCGATCTCGCGGTGCAACTCGGCGTCTCGCGCAAGACCACGCTCGATGTCTTCGAGCGCCTGCTTGCCGAAGGTTATCTCAGCGCGCGTTCAGGCTCGGGGACGTTTGTCGCGGAAGGTTTGCAGCGGCTGCCCGCGCAGCGCTCCGGCTACGTTCGGGCAGTGGAAGCGGCGCGCGTGCAGGCGAAAGCGAAATCGAAAGCGCGCGCGCAACCGCTCTGGCAGCAGATGCCTCACGGGCTGTCCTTACCTGGGCCGATGCCTGCTTTGGCGCACGATTTCATCGGCGGCAAGACGGACAAGGCGCCGTTCCCATTCGACGTCTGGCGCCGCTGCATCAATCAGGCCGTGCGGGCGCAGTCGCGCAGTCCCGGCACCTATCGCGAAGCGGCCGGCGAGCCCGAATTGCGTCTTGCCGTCGCGCGCTATCTTGGCTTCAACCGCGCGGTGGTGTGCAACTGGGATGAGGTGATCGTGACGCAAGGCGCGCAGCACGCGCTCGATCTGATCGCACGCGTCACGCTGCGTCCCGGCGACGTGGCCGCCATCGAAGATCCAGGCTATCCACCCGCGCTGGCCAGCCTCGCGGCGGCCGGTGCCAAGGTCGTGCCGGTGCCGGTCGATGCGGACGGCCTGATCGTCCACAAGCTGCCGGACCATGCGCGGCTCGTCTATGTGACGCCGTCGCACCAGTTTCCGCTCGGCATGCCGATGAGTCTCGAGCGGCGCGTCGCGTTGCTGGAATGGGCGCAAAAGCGCGGCGCGGTCATCATCGAAGACGACTACGACAGCGAATACCGTTTCGAAGGGCGGCCCATGGAGCCGTTGAAAAGTCTCGATCGCGCCGGCCTGGTCGCCTATATCGGCACGTTTTCCAAAACGATCTTTCCCGAGTTGCGGGTGGGTTATGCGGTGCCGCCCGCATCGCTGCTCGGGCCGCTGTGCACGGCACGGCAGGTGACGGACTGGCACGGCTGCACGCTGACCCAGACGGCGCTCGCGTCATTCATGCTGAATGGCGATTTCGCCAAGCATCTGCGGCGCATGCACAAGCTCTATGGCGCGCGTCGCGCGTGTCTGCTCGAGCATCTCCGCGGCGGACTCGCGCCGTGGTTCGACGCCGTGGTGCCGACCGCCGGCATCCATTTGGCCGCCTATCTCAAGGCGCCGCTGACCGAAGCAGCAGTGATCGCGGCGGCGCGCGAGGCGTCGATCGGGCTCTACGGCCTCGGCCGATTTCATCTGCGGGCGAAGGCGCAACCGGGCCTGATGTTCGGCTACGGCGGCATCGCCGTCGAGCAGATCGACGCCGCGCTGAACACGCTCGCCAAGCTGATGCCGCGCCTCGCACGCTGAGCATCGGACCCGCCGCTTATGCGGCAAACGGTCGCCGCGCCGCCGCGATCGAACGCATGGAGTGCCGCTAAAGCAGCTAAAAACAGGTACCTGGCAACGGGTTTGCCCTATCTCGAGGTTCAATGCGGCGAGCAAAGTAACCCGGCGCCGGCACCCGCCTTTTCACGTTTACCCCCTGAAATACGGGTTAAAAAGTGTTGCGGAGTCGGCACGACGCAACAAACCGTAACGCTTACACACAAAAGAGTCGCGCAAAACGCCGTAGCGCTTGTAGAATCCGGCCTTGAAGCGTGCGCATACCGCGGGCGCTTCTTGCATTCACTGACCAACAACAGGTAGGAGAAACATGCCGACTTCCGCAAAAAAGGTGGCCAAGAAGGCTGCTACGGTACCGACCAAAAAGGTTGCTGCGAAGAAAGTTCCTGCGAAGAAAGTCGTCGCAGCTAAGAAGGTCGCCGTGAAGGCGTCCGGCGCACCGTCGCCGATCAAGGACACCTTCACGAAGGCCTCGCTGGCTGCACACGTCGCAGAACGTGCTGCTGTTGAACCGAAGGCTGCCAAGGCTGTGCTGGCCGCGCTCGAAGACACGATCCTCGGCGCAGTCCACAAGAAGGGTGCTGGCGAATTCACGCTGTCGGGTCTTCTGAAGATCGTCGTGCAAGCTGTCCCGGCGAAGAAGAAGCGCTTCGGCAAAGACCCGTTCACGGGCGAAGAGCGTTGGTTCCCGGCCAAGCCGGCTAGCGTGCGCATCAAGGCACGTCCGCTGAAGAAGCTGAAGGACGCAGCAGCAGCGTAAGCGTGCACGGCGCTGCACCGTTCGTTTTCGAACGACGGCCCGCGCCATGCGCGAACTGAAGCGCTGAATGTCCAGGCAGTGCAAAAATCCCCGCGGGTGCGAATCCGCGGGGATTTTTTATGGCCGCCGCGAATGCGTGCCGATCGTCTCGATGGATCCGCCGCCGCCCCACCGAGGCCCGGAAATACGCCGTGAGCCAGCGTGAGCTGCACCGGAGTGGCGCATTGCGAGCCGCCGCAGTACGATGGTGCAGAAGCCGTGCCGAGGCTATGCGCCGTTCGTGTGCATCCAATGGGTTTGCGTGCGGAAAGCCAATGGCATAGCGCTTGCTTTGATGCTAGTCGAACACCGAATGCGCAGCGCATTCGCCTTCTATCCGACACAAAGAGCGGGGCGTGACATGCGATGCTATGACGAGATGCGTCATCATGACGAAGTCGTGCGGCCTCATTACGCACGCTTCGAACGCTGGCTGGCAAAGCAGGGTAACGAGGCAATCGCGCGCAAGCGCGCGGAGGCGGATCTACTGTTTCGCCGGGTGGGGATTACCTTCGCGGTCAACGGCGATCTGTCCGGCACGGAACGGCTCATCCCCTTCGATCTGATCCCGCGCATCATCCCACGCAGCGAATGGCAGACCCTCGAAGCCGGGCTGCGGCAGCGCGTCCAGGCGCTCAATCTGTTTATCCACGACGTCTATCACGACCGCAACATCGTGCGCGCCGGCATCGTTCCGGCCGAGCAGGTCTATACCAATGCGCAGTACCGTCCCGAGATGCAGGGCGTCAACGTGCCGCTCGGCGTGTATGCGCATATTGCGGGCGTCGACGTGGTGCGAGCCGGCGAAGACGGCGCGTTCTACGTGCTCGAAGATAACCTGCGGGTGCCCTCCGGCGTGTCCTACATGCTCGAGAACCGCAAGATGATGATGCGCTTGTTTCCCGAGCTGTTCGTGCAGAACCGGATTGCGCCGGTGGCGCATTACCCCGACCTGCTGCTCGATACCTTGCGCTCGGTTGCGCCCGAAGGCGTCGACGATCCGGTGGTGGTGGTGCTCACGCCGGGCATGTACAACTCGGCGTATTTCGAGCACACCTTCCTTGCCCAGCAGATGGGCGTTGAACTGGTGGAAGGCAAGGATCTGTTCGTCGACGACAACTACGTCTTCATGCGTACGACCCAGGGGCCCAAGCGCGTCGATGTGATCTATCGCCGGGTGGACGACGACTTTCTCGATCCACTCGCGTTCCGCACCGATTCGGCGCTCGGCGTACCGGGCCTGCTGACCGCGTATCGGGCAGGGCGCGTGGCGCTCGCCAACGCGATGGGCACCGGCATTGCCGACGACAAATCGATCTATCCGTATGTGCCGGAGATGATCGAGTTTTACCTCGGCGAGAAGCCGATCCTCAACAACGTGCCAACGTTTCAGTGCCGCAAGCCGGACGATCTCGCCTACACGCTCGCGCATCTGTCCGAACTGGTGGTCAAGGAAGTGCACGGCGCCGGCGGCTATGGGATGCTGGTTGGGCCGGCGTCGACCAGCGCCGAAATCGAAGCGTTCCGCGAGCGTTTGATCGCGCGGCCGGCGGGCTATATCGCGCAGCCCACGCTTGCGTTGTCGGCGTGTCCAACCTTTGTCGAGGCCGGCATCGCGCCGCGCCATATCGATCTGCGCCCGTTCGTGCTGTCCGGCAAGACCGTGACGATGTGCGCAGGCGGATTGACCCGTGTCGCGTTGCAGGAAGGGTCGCTGGTGGTCAATTCATCGCAGGGAGGCGGCACCAAAGACACCTGGATGGTCGACTGAGGGGGTTGCGGGTTCTACCGCCATCGCGTTCATCACAAACATGGAAAGCCGTCATGCTAAGCCGCACTGCCGACCACCTCTTCTGGATGGCCCGTTACATGGAGCGCGCCGAGAACACCGCGCGCATGCTCGATATCAACCTGAAGGCGCTGCTGTTGCCGCAGACGCCGGAGCAGGAGGCCCGCGCGCAGCGTTCGGTGCTGCGGATCTCCGAACTCGAAGCCGCCTTTGCGCAACGCTACGACGAACCGACGCGCGAACACGTGCTCGATTTCATGGTGGCGGACTCGACCAATCCGTCGAGCATTCACTCCTGCCTGCAGGCCGCGCGTGAAAACGCCCGTGCCGTGCGCGGCACGTTGACGACCGAATGGTGGGAGACCATCAACGACACCTGGCTCGAGTTCAACGAACGCACGGCGGCCGGTCAGCTCACCGCGAACCCGGATGAGCTGTTCGAGTGGGTCAAGTTCCGCTCGCATCTTTCGCGCGGCGTGACGATCGGCACCGCGCTGCAGGACGACGCGTTCTTCTTCACGCAGCTCGGCACGTACCTGGAGCGCGCGGACAACACCGCGCGGATTCTCGACGTGCGCTTCGCCGACGTCGAACCGAACTCGCGCGACGCAGCCCGCCAGCTCGAAGACTTTTACTACTGGACGTCGATTCTCAGTTCGGTGTCGGCGCTGGAGATCTACCGCAAGGTGTATCGCGACGTCGTGACGCCGGCCCGGGTGGTCGAACTGATGATCCTGAACCAGCAGATGCCGCGCTCGCTGCTGGCCTCGCTGGAGGGCGTGTGCGTCAATCTGGCGATGCTGCGCACCTCGGGGTCCAACCAGTGCGAGCGCTTCGCCGGCAAGCTGCGCGCCGAGCTGGTGTACTCCGACATCCGGCAGATCTTCGAAGCGGGCCTGCATGCCTATCTGACCCAGTTCCTTGCCCGGGTGTTCGAACTCGGCAATCTGGTGGCGCGGACCTATCTGATGCTGCCAGTGGCCTGACGGAGTTTTCTTTATGTACCTGACGATCCGCCACGACACCGCCTATCGCTACGAAACGACGGTTCACTATTCGATCCAGCAGTTGCGTCTTACGCCGTCGAGCGGCGCCTCCCAGGTGGTGCGGCGCTGGACCATCGACGCGCCCGGCAAGCTCGACGCCACCTTCGACGCCTACGGCAATGTGCTGCATACGCTGGTGCTGAACAAGCCGCATAGCGAGATCCGTCTGCATGTGTCGGGGGAGATCGATACGATTCCGCTCGCCGATGGGCTTCTGCGCGACGCAGTGGGCCCCATTCCGCTCGAACACTACACCTGTGCCACGCGCCTTACCGAGGCGGATGGCGCGGTGCGTGAACTGGCGCAAGCGGTGGCGTCGCTCGGCTCGCCTCAAGGACTGATCAAGCTGTCCGAGGAGATCGTGCAGCGCGTGACCTACCAGCCAGGCGTCACGGAAGCGACCAGCACGGCGTCCGAGGCGCTCGCGCTCGGCAAGGGCGTGTGCCAGGACCATGCGCACCTGATGCTGGCGTGCTGCCGCCTACGGGGCATTCCGGCGCGCTACGTGAGCGGCTATCTCGCGCCGGGCGACGCGCCGAACGGTGCGAGCCACGCGTGGGTCGACGTCTGGCTCGACGGGCAGGGCTGGATTTCCGTCGACGTCACGCGCGCGGCCTTTGCCAGCGAAATCTACTGCCGGCTCGCGGCGGCGCGCGACTACGAAGCCGCGGCGCCTGTGCGCGGCCGGCGCATCGGCGGTCTGGAAGAGAAGCTGAACGTCTCGGTCACGGTGAGCGCGCAGGCGCCGCAATAAGAGGCATCGTACGAAAGACGTGGCGCGGCGGCATTACAATAGCGGCGTTTGCGGGTCTTCTGGATAACTTTTATGACTTACTGTGTGGCGATGTGCGTGGACGACGGGCTGGTGTTCCTGTCCGATACCCGCACCAATGCCGGCGTCGATCACATCAGCACGGCGCGCAAGATGACGGTGTTCGAATTGCCGGGCGAGCGCGTGCTGGTGCTGCTTGGCGCCGGCAATCTGTCGCTGACCCAGGCCGTGCTGCAGGAACTGAGCGAACCGACCGATCCCGAGCGGCCCACCCTGTGGAGCGCACCCACCATGGCGGACGCGGCGCGCGTGGTGGGGCAGGCGGTGCGCGACGTGCATCACCGCGAAGCTCAGGCGCTGCAGGAGTTCGGCGTCGACTTCAACTGCAGCTTCATCCTGGGCGGGCAGATCGCCGCGCCCGCCAAGCCGAACGGCGGCCGGCCGCATCTGTTCATGATTTACGCGGCGGGCAATTTTATCGAATCGTCGGCGGTGAACCCGTATTTCCAGATCGGCGAGTCGAAGTACGGCAAGCCGATCATCGACCGCGTGCTAACCCCTACCACGCCGCTCGACGAAGCCGCCAAGTGCGCGCTGATCTCGATGGACTCGACGCTGCGCTCGAACCTGTCGGTGGGCCTGCCGCTCGATCTGCTGGTCTACGAAAAGGACGCGTTGCGGGTGACGCGTTTCGTCTCGGTCGATCACGACAATGCGTACTTCGAAATGATCCACCGGACGTGGGGCGAACGCCTGCGTCAGGTGTTCTCGGAGATTCCCGATCCCGACTGGCAGGAATCGGCGAACGTGCCGATGCAGCGCCTTGAGCGGGCGCTGGTGCTGCATCGTGCGCCGGTGGCGAGCGATGAAGCGGCGGCCGCCAAGCCGGCTCAGACCCTGGCGCAGGCCGAGAAGAGCAAGGCACAGCGCTAGACCTGGACCGCCTGGCGCGCTACGGGAGGCGCCTGGTTGCGCCTCCCGTAGCAGCGCAATTCCCTTCAGCCATAAAAAAAGCCAGCCACCGGCTTATCGCCTGTGGCTGGCTTTCGAACAGCGTCCTGCTTTAGCTGTCCGTCAAGTCGATTAGAACTTGTGACGGATACCGAGGCTGACGATTTCCTGCGCCGTCGAGTTCGACGTGTTGCCGTAGTCGGCCACCGATGCGGTCACGTCCGTGCCCGACGCCTTTTGATACGCGCCGACCAGGTAGATGTCCGTGCGCTTCGACAGGTTGTAGTCGCCACCCAGCGAGACCTGGTTATACGTTGCCGACGGGCCGTAGCCGGAACCGTGCGTGAACGTGTAGCCCAGACCCAGCAATGCTGCCGGCGTCAGTTGGTAGTTCACGAAGCCAGCGCCGACGTTGTAACGCTCGGTCGAAGTGAACGTCGAGAATGCGTCCGGCTTGTACTGTGCGTTGCTGTAACGCAGGCCGGCCGTGATCGGGCCAACTACGTACTGCGCGCCGATCGAAGCGATACCGATCGACTTCGCGGAAGCGAATTGCGTGTTGATTGCACCGTCAAACGTCGCGTCCGAGGTCGCACCGCTCGCCCAGCCTGCGCTCGTGGTTGCCGTGGCACCGCGGCCAGCTGCCGTGCTGGCGTTGTCCATACGGATGTAGCCGGCTGCGACGCTGATCGGACCGTTCGAGTACGTTGCCGCGCCCGACCAGGTTTGGCCCGAACCCGTCGAACCTGCTACGCCGCCGAATGCATACAGGGCTTCGAACTGGAAGCCAGCGTACGTTTGCGACGTGTACTTGATTGCGTTGTTCGTACGCGAGCTGTTGTCGTTGTTGTCAACGTCGCCCGGCGTCGTGAATGTGGAGCCCCAGTAGTTGTCAGCCGTGACTGCCTGGACCAGGTCGACGACCGGGTCATACTGGCGGCCGAGGGTAACCGTACCGAACTGGTCGCTTTGCAGGCCAACGAATGCCTGACGACCGAACATCTTGCCGCCTTGACCCAGCGCGCCGTTGTTCGGGTTAAAGCCGTTTTCCAACTGGAAGACAGCCTTCAGGCCACCGCCCAGATCTTCCGTGCCCTTCAAGCCCCAACGGTTGCCCTGCAGGTTACCGGCAGCGAGGCCGAACAGGTTGTTGTTGGTCAGCGGATCCGCTTTCGTGGTCACGTTGTGCACGTACTGGATCGAGTCATCGAGCACGCCGTACAGAGTAACGCTGCTTTGAGCATGAGCTGCACCTGCTGCACCCAGCAGTGCCAGCGAGAGGCTAGACAGTGCGAATTTTTTCATCCATTTCTCCACGCGATGATTGGTTTCGTTGTTGCGGAAAGGAGAATAGCGCAGGGTGTCTGAAGGGTAATACTGAAAAAAAATGAGTGTCTCGTAAACGTGACACTGGCCGAAAACGCTTATTTATCAAGCGTACCTGGCATTATTGCTGATGTGGCAACATTGAATGCCGAAAATCGCATTATTGTTGTTTCGTTGATAGTGGAAGTGTGGGCATTCGTCATTTGGACACACTTTTGAAGGCGTTATGTAATTTTGTTGTCTATGGCGATGGCGTCGTAGTGCGTGCCTAATTACCCGTCACATCGCCATCATGTTGATATGCGTGCTGGACAGTTGCCCCCGAGTGTGGGTGTTCTCCCTGGTATGCGACGCGAAAATGGCATCAACGGATGTCATCGGCGCTTTCCGGGGCGGCTGCGCCATCGCCGCGGCGGCGGCCCGCCACGGCCGTGACCAGCAGGGCCGCGCCGGCGGCCAGCAACATCGATCCCCAAGGATGACGCTTGACGTAGCGGTCGGCGGCCGCAGCCTTGCGGCCGGCCTCCAGCAGCGTGGAGGCGGCGGCGCGCGTGGCGTGGTCTTCCGCGCGAATCACTTTGCGGCCGATGCTGGCCGCCGTGCGCGCGCCTGAAGACGGCGCGGCCGCACCAGCGGTCGCCGACGCTGGCTGGTCAGCGAGCGTGTCCGTCGCGCTTCCCGTACCGCTTGCCGGACTCGCGACCGCCATGGCAGCGGCGAGCTTCGTGCCGGGCGCAGCGCTGGCCGGCGCGCGCGCCGGCATCGTTGAAGCGGCGAACACCGAGGCCATCTTCGCGCGACTGCCCGGCGGCGCTTCCTCGAGTTGCCCCCATGCGCCGCGCGGATCGTGCAGGCGTCCGCGAGCCGCGGAGAACTCCGCACCGAGCAGCAGCACCGCTGCCGAGAAGTACAGCCACATCAGCAGCACGGCCAGCGAACCGGCCGCGCCGAACGAATTGGCCATGCCCGCATGGGCCAGATAGAGGGCGAAGAGTTTCTTGCCGGCGGAAAACAGCACGGCCGCGACCACGCCGCCCACGAAGGCATCGCGCCAGCGGACCACGGCATCGGGCAGGAACTTCAGCAGCGCGGCGAAGGCGAACGCCAGCACCAGCAGGGCGACCAGCAACTGCAGCAGATTACCGATCACGACATAGGGCGAGTTGCCCCACAGCCACTTGCCGACAAAGGTAATGGCCGTATCGAGCACCAGCGACACGATCAGCAGGAACGCCACGCCGAGCACGAGTCCAAACGAAATCAGCCGCACCCGTACCAGCGCGATCACGCTCGAGGAGCGTGGGCCCGTGAGCGGCCAGACGATATTGAGCGCGGAATTGAGCGACGAGAAAGTGGCCGACGCGCCGATCGCCAGTAAGGCGAACGAAATAATTGCCGCGATGCCGCCGGCACTGCCCGCATGTCGGGCGTTCAGCACGATGGTCTGCACACCGGCCGCGGCTTCGTCGCCAAGCAGCCCGTGGATATGGGCGAACAACTCTCCACGTACCGCCTGGGCGCCGAAGAACCAGCCAGCCACGGCGATCACCATGACGAGCGTGGGCGCAAGCGAAAACGCCGCGTAAAACGCGATGCTTGCAGCCATGGCCGCGCAGCGGTCTTCCGCGAATTTCGTGAAAGCGCCCATCGCCCACGAGGCCTGGTGGCGGGCGGCGCGTTGCAGATTGTCGGCGGATAGCGTGTCGATTTCCATGAGGTCTCTGTGCGGGATCGTGGCGCCGGCCTCTGCGCCTGTATGCCGCTGCGGCACGGGTGGGCAAGCTGCCGCAAGCACCATGCCTGTCACTATAACAAGGACGTTTCCGAGTCAGGGTATGTCCTGTACAGACTCGATGCTGGCGCAACGAAACTATTAAGGAAACGTCTTATACTTTTAAGTACCCCCACAACATCCATGCCGAGGGCGACCATGCTGCAAATGTCCCGGCGTCAGTTCCTGAAGGTGACGGCGTCTACGCTAGCCGGATCGAGCTTGGCCCTGCTGGGCTTCTCGCCGGACAACGCGCTCGCCGAGGTCCGACAGTACAAGCTGGCGCGCACCACTGAAACCCGCAACACCTGCCCGTATTGCTCGGTGGGCTGCGGGATCCTCATGTACGGCCTGGGTGACGGCGCGAAGAACGCCACCGCCAGCATCATCCATATTGAAGGCGATCCCGACCACCCGGTCAATCGCGGCACGTTGTGCCCGAAGGGCGCTAGCCTGATCGACTTCATTCACAGCCCGAGCCGCCTGAAGTATCCCGAGTATCGCGCCGCCGGTGCCGAGCAGTGGCAGCGCATTTCGTGGGATGACGCGCTCGACCGCATCGCGAAACTGATGAAGGCCGACCGCGACGCCAACTTCGTCGAAACCACCGCGGACGGCAAGAAGGTCAACCGCTGGCTGACCACCGGTATGCTCGCTGCATCGGCGGGTAGCAACGAGGTGGGGTATCTGACGCACAAGACAGTGCGCAGCATGGGGATGCTTGCGTTCGACAACCAGGCGCGTGTCTGACACGGTCCGACGGTGGCAGGTCTTGCCCCGACGTTTGGCCGTGGAGCGATGACGAACCATTGGGTCGACATCAAGAATGCGGACGTGATCCTGGTGATGGGCGGCAATGCCGCCGAGGCCCACCCGTGCGGCTTCAAATGGGTGGCCGAAGCGAAGGCGCATCGCAAGGCGCGCCTGATCGTGATCGATCCGCGCTTTACGCGCACCGCGTCCGTGGCCGACTTCTACGCGCCGATTCGCACCGGTACGGACATTGTGTTCCTCGGCGGGGTGATCCACTATCTGCTGACGAATGACAAGATCCAGCACGAGTATGTGAAGAACTACACGGACTTCGCGTTCATCGTGCGCGAGGATTTCGCGTTCGACGACGGCATCTATTCGGGCTACGACGCGGAGAAGCACGCGTATCCGGACAAGGCGTCGTGGGACTACGAGCGCGGCGACGACGGCTTCGTGAAGGTCGACATGACGCTGCAGGATCCGCGCTGCGTCTACAACCTGCTGAAACAGCACTACTCGCGCTATACGCCCGAGATGGTCGAGAAGACCTGCGGCACGCCGAAGGACAAATTCCTCAAGGTCTGCGAAATGCTGGCCACGACCGCGGTGCCCGGCCGCGCCGGGACGATCCTGTACGCGCTCGGCTGGACGCATCACTCGGTCGGCGCGCAGATGATCCGCACCGGCGCGATGGTGCAGCTACTGCTTGGCAATATCGGCATCGCCGGCGGCGGCATGAATGCGCTGCGCGGCCACTCGAACATCCAGGGGCTGACGGATCTCGGGCTGATGTCGAACCTGCTGCCGGGCTACATGACCTTGCCGATGGAGGACGAGCAGGACTACGGCGCATACATCAAGAAACGCGCGACCCAGCAGTTGCGGCCCAACCAGCTCAGTTACTGGAAGAACTACGGCGCGTTCTTCGTGAGCTTCATGAAGTCGTGGTGGGGCGATGCCGCCACCGCCGACAACAACTGGGGCTACGACTATCTGCCCAAGCTCGATAAGCCCTACGATTTGCTGCAGGCCATTGAGCTGATGGATCAGGGCAAGATGAACGGCTATATCGCGCAGGGCTTCAACGTGCTCGCGTCCTCGCCGAACAAGGCGAAGACGAGCTCGGCGCTCGGCAAGCTGAAGTGGCTCGTGGTGATGGACCCGCTTGCCATCGAAACCGCCGAGTTCTGGAAGAACCATGGCGACTACAACGACGTCGATGCCGCGAAGATCCAGACCGAAGTGTTCCGGTTGCCTACTACGCTGTTCGCGGAGGAACGCGGCTCGCTGGTGAGTTCGAGCCGGGTGCTGCAGTGGCACTGGAAGGGCGCGGACGGCCCAGGCGAAGCGAAGAGCGACCTGGAGATCATGTCCGGGATTTTCCTGCGCATGCGCAAGGCGTATCAGGAGCAGGGCGGCAAATACCCCGATCCGATCGTCAAGCTGGACTGGCCGTACGCGGACCCGGAAAGCCCGACGCCGGAAGAACTGGCGATGGAGTTCAACGGCAAGGCCGTGACCGACCTGAACGATCCTAATGACGCCGCGAAGGTGCTGCTGAAGAAGGGCCAGCAGCTCGCCGGCTTTGCCCAGCTGAAGGACGACGGTTCGACCTCGAGCGGTTGCTGGATCTTCTGCGGCGCATGGACCGAGGAAGGCAACCAGATGGGACGGCGCGACAACGACGACCCGACCGGCATCGGCCAGACCCTGAACTGGGCATGGGCGTGGCCGGTGAACCGGCGGATTCTCTACAACCGCGCCTCGTGCGACCTGAACGGCAAGCCGTTCGACCCCACCCGCAAGCTGATTGGCTGGAACGGCTCGGCGTGGACCGGGCCGGACGTTCCCGACTTCAAGGTGGACGAACCGCCGGAAAACGGCATGGGGCCATTCATCATGAATCCGGAAGGCGTCGCGCGGTTCTTCGCGCGCGACGAGATGAACGAAGGCCCGTTCCCCGAGCATTACGAGCCGTTCGAGAATCCGTTGGGCTATAACACGCTGCATCCGCACAATGCGCTCGCTACCAGCAATCCGGCCGCGCGCGTGTTTCCGGACGACCGGGCGGCTTTCGGCAAGGCGCCGGAGTTTCCGCATACCGCGACCACGTATCGTCTGACCGAGCACTTCCACTTCTGGACCAAGCATGCGCGGCTGAACTCGATTATTCAGCCGCAGCAGTTCGTCGAGATTGGTGAAGACCTTGCGAAGGAGGTGGGCGTGGTGGCGGGCGAGCGCGTGAAGGTGTCGTCCAACCGTGGCTACCTGATCGCGGTGGCGGTGGTGACCAAGCGCATCAAGCCGTTGATGATCGACGGCAAGAAGGTGCAGACGGTCGGCATTCCGCTGCATTGGGGCTTCAAAGGGCAGACGAAGCCGGGTTATCTGAGCAATACGTTGACGCCGGTGGTGGGCGACGGCAATTCGCAGACACCGGAATTCAAGTCGTTCCTGGTGAAAGTCGAGAAGGCCTAGGGGAGGCGCGATGGCACTGCAATCACTGGATATCAAGCGAATGTCGGCCACCACCGTGCAGCCTCCGGCGGTACGTGAGCCGGTGACCGGCACGGTGGCGAAGCTGATCGACGTCAGCAAATGCATTGGCTGCAAGGCGTGCCAGACAGCGTGCATGGAGTGGAACGATCTGCGCGACGTGGTGGGGATCAACCACGGCGTGTACGACAACCCGATGGATCTCAGCGAGCATTCGTGGACCGTGATGCGTTTCTCGGAGTACGAGAATCCGAACGGCAACCTTGAATGGCTGATCCGCAAGGACGGCTGCATGCACTGCGAGGACCCGGGCTGCCTGAAGGCGTGTCCTTCGCCGGGCGCGATTGTGCAATACACGAACGGCATCGTGGATTTCCATGAGGAGAACTGCATTGGCTGCGGGTATTGCGTGACGGGTTGTCCGTTCAACGTGCCGCGCATTTCGAAGCAGGACAACCGGGCCTACAAGTGCACGCTGTGTTCCGACCGCGTGGCGGTGGGACAGGAGCCGGCTTGCGTGAAGACGTGCCCGACCGGCGCGATCGTGTTCGGCACCAAGGAGGACATGAAGCAGCACGCGGCGGAGCGCATCGAGGATCTGAAGGAACGCGGCTTTGAGCATGCGGGGCTGTACGATCCGCCGGGCGTGAGCGGTACGCATGTGATGTATGTGCTGCACCACGCGGATCAACCGTCGCTTTACCACGGCTTGCCGGACAATCCGCGCATCAGCCCGATGGTGCGCTTGTGGAAGGGTATTGCGAAACCGCTGGCGGTGGCGGGCATTGCATTGGCGGCGCTGTCGGGGTTCTTCCATTACACGCGGATTGGACCGAACGAGGTGACGGAAGAGGATGAGCTGGCGGCGCGAGATGAGGCACGACGCATCAGGGATGAAGGGGAGCAGGGCGATGAAGTCAAATGATCCGAATCTGATTGTGCGTTATACGGCGAACGAGCGGACGAATCACTGGATTACGGCGATTACGTTTGTGTTGCTGGCGCTGTCGGGGCTGGCGCTGTTTCATCCGTCGATGTTCTGGCTGACGGCGCTGTTCGGCGGCGGGCAGTGGACGCGGATTTTGCATCCGTTTGTGGGTGTGGTGATGTTTGTGTCGTTCTTCATTCTGGCGGTGCGGTTCTGGCATCACAACTATCTGGATCGCGACGATGTGCAGTGGCTGCGGCAGATTGACGATGTGCTTGCCAATCGCGAGGAGAAGTTGCCGGAGATTGGGCGGTATAACGCGGGGCAGAAGTTGCTGTTTTTTACCATGGTGCTGTGCCTGCTTTTGTTGCTTTGCAGCGGTGTTGTGATTTGGCGGCGGTATTTTTCGGTTTACTTTCCTGTTTCTGTGATTCGCTTCGCGGTGGTTGTGCATGCTGCTGCCGCGTTTGTGCTCATTGTCGGGATCGTGGTTCATGTTTATGCTGCGCTTTGGATCAAAGGGTCCATCGGCGCTATGGTGCGTGGCACCGTTACCCTCGGGTGGGCCAGGAAGCATCATCCTAAGTGGTTTCGGGAGGGGGTTAAATAAGGGTTGGTTTTTTTTGCCTTGCTGGCGGTCCTTTTTGCCTGCGGCGCCTTGGTTTTGGCTGTTTTCTCTATGGTGTTGGCCTTTCCTTGCTTTCTTAGTGGTCTATTTGTGTTGCCCCTGTGCGGGGCGGCACTTACTTTCTTTGCCGCCGCAAAGAAAGTAAGCAAAGAAAGCGGGCTGCAACCGCCAGCCCGTAGTGAGCCACCTCCCGTATCACCGCAGAGTGGTCCGAGACAAGATCATCTCTCGCACCACCCGCGTTCGTGACACAGGGCTCATTCTTCCCGCCCGCACACTGCGTGCGCGGCGGATTGGGTCCGCTTACGGTGGGATGCGGGTGCGAATGCCTGGAGTATGCGTAACGAATGTTTGGATGCCTAATCATTAGAGGAACCGAGCAAGTGTGCCGAAGATCCGTTATGCCTGACGGCGGGGCGCGAAGCGCGACGCTGGAACGGATGAGTGCCTTGTCACCAGGGCGTGTGGTGCGAGGGCGGGTCTCGTCTTGGGCCGTTCCCACTGGCAGACCGGGATGGCTCACTACGGGCTAGCGGTGGCAGCCCGCTTTCTTTGCTTACTTTCTTTGCGGCGGCAAAGAAAGTAAGTGCCGCCCCGCACAGGGGCGAAGCTAATAGACCGCTAAGAAAGCAAGGAAAGGCCAACACCCTAGGAACACAGCCAAATACAAGGCGCCGCAGGCAAAAAACCCCAAAAACCACCAGCAAGTACCAAAGCATGCGCAGCAAAAAACAGAAGGAACCCGATCAATGCCCCAAAAAATCATGGAAGCATCGCAGATAGAATCCCTGGACCACTCGGTGATCCCTCGCATCCGCCTGCCCGACCGGGCGACGGTTTTCGCCGCGCGCGCAGCGCGATTAAAACACCTGGCCACCACCAACCCAATAGCCGCCTACCTAAGACTAATGTCAACAGTAGCCACCGCCCAACACACCTTGCAAACCAGCTTCACAGCACCCCCTCCACAGCCGGAGGCAATAAAAAAATCCCAACAAAACTCGCTGCCCCTGATCCCTGCGCTCTCGCCAAACCGGGACCCCACCTGGCGCGACATCCTCCACCGTCTGCTGGACAAAGTCGAAGCCGCCGGCGCCGTCACCCCAACGCTCGGCAAAGTCCTCGACTCGCTACGCCTGCAAACCCCGCAAACACTCGACGCGCAAGCCGACGCCATCCTCGCCCACCGCTACAACGAAATCGACCCCGCCACCGCGCCGTTTATCATGGCGGCCCTCCAGGTCGTCTGGACCGACCTTGCGAGCCGGCTCGATTCGAGCGATATTCCCTATCTCGACACGCCCGGCGTCTGCCCCGTCTGCGGGAGCCTGCCCGTTGCCAGCATCGTGCGCGTCGGCGGCCAGTATCAAGGGTATCGCTATCTGCAATGCGGTCTGTGCGCCAATGAATGGCATATGGTCCGCACCAAGTGCTCGAATTGCGATTCCACCAAAGGGATCGCCTATCATGGCATCGAAGGCGGCAGCGAAGCCCTCAAGGCCGAATCCTGCGATGAATGCCATACCTATCGCAAGATCGGCTATCAGGAGAAAGATTTCGAGTTCGAACCGCTCGCCGATGACCTCGCGAGCCTCACACTCGATCTGTTAATGAACGAAGCAGGCTATCAACGCAGCGGACCCAATCCGCTGCTATGGCCCGAAGTACCATCAGACGCATAAGCAGGAGACACGCGGCGTGAGCGAAGTACAGGGGAATCAGTTGAACACGCTGCTGGCGCGCGTGCCAGCCGTGGAACGGGTCATGTCGTCCGCAGCAGTGCAGCCGCTGCTGGCCGAATACGGCCGCACCCAGGTCCTCGCCGCCGTGCGCGTCACCCTCGACACGCTGCGGTGCACGCTGCAAACCACCATCGTGCAGGGCGACTCCCACGGCGCTGCGACAACGCAAACGCAAACATCCGCGAAAGCAGAGGCTCAAACCGCTGGACCGGACGGGACATGTCTCGCAAGCGGTCTCTCTACCCCGTTCGAGACGCCCGCTGTTTCTCAGCCGCCAGACGCCGCACTGCGCGGCGCAGCCTCGCCGTTCGCCACTGCTTGCGACGAAGCCCATATCGCCAGGCAAGCCGCCGTTCTGCTGGCGCAGCGCGCGCAAAGCCCTCTGCGCAGCGTCTTCAATCTCACCGGCACCGTATTGCACACCAACCTTGGCCGAGCGCTGTTGCCGGACGAAGCCGTCAGCGCCGTAGTCGAAGCTCTGACGCGTCCGATGAATCTCGAGTTCGATCTGGCGACCGGCAGCCGCGGCGACCGCGACGATCTGATCGACGAGCTCATCTGCGAATTGACCGGTGCCGAGGCGGCCACCGTGGTCAATAACAACGCCGCGGCCGTGCTGCTGACGCTGTCGGCGCTGGCCGCGAAGAAGGATGTCATCGTGTCGCGCGGAGAGCTGGTCGAGATCGGCGGCGCGTTTCGGATTCCTGACATCATGTCCCGGGCAGGCGCAAGGCTGCATGAAGTCGGCACCACCAATCGCACGCATCTGAAAGACTATGAGGAAGCCATCGGTTCGCGTACCGCGTTGCTGATGAAGGTCCATTGCAGCAACTATGCCATCAGCGGCTTCACGAAAAGCGTCGAACTCGATGAACTGGCGCCCCTCGCACAAAGGCACGGCTTGCCGGTGGTGGTGGACCTGGGCAGCGGCACGCTGGTCGATCTGACGCAATGGGGCCTGCCACGCGAGCCGACCGTGCGCGAGAACGTCGCCGCAGGCGCCGACCTCGTGACCTTTAGCGGCGACAAGCTGCTGGGCGGTCCGCAGGCCGGACTGATCGTCGGGCGCGCTGAGTTGATTCGCAAGATCAAGAAGCATCCTCTGAAACGCGCGCTGCGTGTCGGCAAGCTCACTCTCGCCGCGCTCGAACCGGTCCTGCGACTTTACCGGGCGCCCGAATTTCTGCGCGAACGCCTCACGACGCTGCGTCTGCTGACCCGCCCAGCCGCGGAAATGCGGGTCTTTGCCGAGCGTGCTTTACCGGTCTTGCAGCGTGCCCTCGGGGAGCACTTCGCGGTGAGCGCCGAACCGATGTTCAGCCAGATCGGCAGCGGCGCGCTACCCGTCGAACAACTGCCGAGCTATGGACTCGTCGTGCGTCATGCAACGGGCAAGCGGAACGGCCGTGCCTTGATGAAGCTTGAGAAAGCATTGCGCGACTTGCCGCGCCCGGTCATCGGCCGCATCGCCGACGATGCATTGCGGCTCGATCTGCGCTGTCTCGAAGCGGTCGACGAAGCCGCGTTCCTCGCGCAGTGCGAAGAGGTGCGCGCATGATCGTCGGCACCGCCGGCCATATCGATCATGGCAAGACGACCCTCGTGCGCGCGCTGACGGGTGTCGATACGGACAGGCTCAAGGAAGAAAAGGCGCGCGGCATTTCGATCGAACTGGGTTATGCCTATACGCCGCTGGAAAACGGCGAGGTGCTGGGCATGATCGATGTGCCCGGTCACGAGAAGCTGGTGCACACAATGGTCGCGGGTGCTTGCGGGATCGACTTCGCGTTGCTGGTGATCGCCGCCGACGACGGCGTGATGCCGCAAACGCGCGAACATCTGGCGATCCTGCAACTGCTTGGCGTGACGCATGGTGCCGTGGCGTTGACCAAGACCGATCGCGTCGACGCGGCGCGTCTTGCTCAAGTGCGCGCAGAGATTCAGGCGTGGCTCGCGTCAACCGCACTTGCCGATGCGCCGCTGTTCGAAACCCACGCGACGCAGCCCGGCGATGCGGGCGTTGAACATCTGAAGGCGCATCTGCACGAAGCCGCACTGCGATGGCATGGACGTCGCGACGATGGGCTGTTTCGTCTCGCGATCGATCGCGTCTTTACGCTGGCTGGGCAGGGCACGGTCGTGACCGGCACCGTATTCGCCGGGCGCGTGACGACCGGCGCCACGCTGATGCTGGCTCCGGCCGCGACGCCGGTGCGCGTGCGCAGCATTCACGCCCAGAATCGCGCGGCTGAGACGGGACTTGCCGGACAGCGTTGTGCACTCAATCTCGCCGGCATCGACAAGGATGCGATCGCGCGTGGCGACTGGATCGTCGATGCGGCTCTGGCCGAGTCGTCGGAGCGGCTCGATGTCGAACTCACGCTGTTGGCCGATGCAGGCCTCACACTGGAGCATTGGACGCCGGTGCATGTGCATATCGGTACCTTGCATCGGGTCGCGCATGTGGCCTTGCTGGAAGGCGATACCCTGTCAGCGGGTGAAGCGGCCCGCGTGCAACTCGTGTTCGACGTGCCGGTCTGCGCGCTGCCGGGCGATCGCTTCATCATGCGTAACGCCCAGGCGACGCGCACGGTCGGCGGTGGCCGCGTGCTCGATCCATTTGGACCGGCGCGCAAGCGTCGTACACCTGAGCGGCGCGCATGGCTCGATGCCCTGCGAGCCTGGCTCGACGAGCGCCTGCTCGAGCCGCTGCTCGAGCAGGCGCCGCGCGGCATGCTGCGCTCGACGTTGCTGCATCTGACGGGACTGCCGGCGTCCTTGCCAAGTGTGCCGGCAACGGCGTTGACCATCGCATTGCACGGCAAGGCTGCGGACGATGCGCTCATCGTGCTGCGCGCTCATTGGGAACAGATGCACGCGCAGATTGTGAGCGCGTTGCAGCAGTTTCACGCTCGCATGCCGGACGAGCAGGGCCCCGATGCCGCGCGTTTGCGGCGTATCGCAGCGCCGCTCGTCACGGAGACATTGTGGCGTGCGCTGCTCGATGCGTTGATTGCCGAAGGTGCGGTGATGCGCAGCGGCGCGTGGCTGCATCTTCCCGAGCATTCGGTGTCGCTCGATGCGGGCGAACAGGAGTTGGCGGCGCAACTGTTGCCCTTGCTTGCGCAAGGCCGTTTCGATCCGCCGTGGGTGCGCGATCTGGCGAGCGCGCTGCAGGCGCCGGAAGAGCGGGTGCGGCAACTTTTGCGCAAGCTCGCACGGCGCGGCGAGGTCTATCAGGTGGTGCGGGATCTGTTTTATCACCCTGACGTGGTGCGCGAACTGGCGGGCCTGGTGGCGTCGCTTGCGCAAGAGCATGAGGGTGTATTGGGGGCGTCTGCGTTCCGCGACGCGAGCGGCCTGGGCCGCAAACGGGCGATCCAGATTTTGGAGTTCTTCGACCGCGTTGGGTATACTCGGTTTCAGCGCGATCTACGCCTCGTGCGCGCCGACAGCCGTTTGCTCGAGACGCTTTGAATACATCCTCGCTTGCTTCGCGCGTCACCTGCTTCTCACGAAGGAAGGCATTCGCATCCGGTGGTGCGGCTGGGCTTCAAACCCAGTAGGGGGTGTCAGACACTCTCTGGTAGGTTCGACTCCTGCTGCCTTCCGCCAGTCAAGGCTTCCCAGGCATTTCGGTATTTTCCGTAGACGTCCTATAGACCGCTGATTTTAAGGCGCCTTATGGGTAGGATTGGAGGGCAACATGGCAGGACGACAATTGCACCGGCTCAGCGCGCTGCGGATCACCAAAGAGATAGCACCCGGTCATTATGCCGACGGCGGTGGTCTCTACATGCAGATCGCGGACAGTGGCGCGCGTTC
This sequence comes from Paraburkholderia sp. GAS38, assembly GCF_050434965.1. Taxonomy (NCBI): domain Bacteria; kingdom Pseudomonadati; phylum Pseudomonadota; class Betaproteobacteria; order Burkholderiales; family Burkholderiaceae; genus Paraburkholderia; species Paraburkholderia sp. GAS38. The sequence continues at coordinate 304,460 of NZ_JBNDJO010000007.1, forward strand.
GTGGGTATTTCGCTTTAAGCTCAATAAGCGTGTGCGAGAAATGGGCCTCGGTCCGCTTTCGCGAGTCTCGCTTGGCGAGGCGCGGAAACTGGCCGCCGGGTACCGTGAAATGGTCAGGGATCAGATCGATCCCATCCTCGCGCGGCGGGAGCACCAGCGCAGGCAATTGCTCAATATATCGGGGGATGCCAACGTGACGTTCCGTGAGGCGGCCGAAGCGTACATCCGGGCGCAGGAACCTGAGTGGCGCAATCGCAAGCATGCCCAGCAGTGGAGCAACACGCTTAAAACGTACGCGTTTCCTGTGATCGGCGATGTCCGGGTGCGTGACATTGACACCGCGATGATCGTGCGAATTCTCTAACCGATCTGGACTAAAAAAGCGGAGACCGCGCGCCGGGTGCGCGGTCGTATCAAGGCCATCCTCGACGCGGAGACCGTGAAGGGCCACCGCACGGGCAGCAACCCGGCACGGTACGTTGACCATCTGCAACTCGTGTTGCCGCGGTCGAAGAAGCGCTCGCAAGTGAGACACCATGCGGCGCTGCCGTGGGAAGATATCCCGAGTTTCGTACGCGATCTGGAGCAACGTCCCCGTCGCGCGGCACGGGTCCTGCACCTGCTCATCCTCACGGCAACTCGTACGAACGAGGTGCGTTTTGCGCGGCCAGAGGAATTCGATCTGGACACCCGCGTCTGGTCAATTCCCGGCGACCGTACTCCCACTGTCGAATATGGCAATGCTGACTCTCCTGAGACGCATGTCCCGCCCGGGGATCACCGTGCATGGTTTCCGGTCGACGTTCCGCGACTGGGTGGCCGAATGTACGGAGTCTGTATCAGGAGTGTTCGCTGCGTAGTTGTTGTTGTTGTTCAGGGCCAACTTGGGATCGCGTGGAGCCTTACTGGTTGGGACTTGACGACTCCTTACCGAGTGAGAATATCAATTTTTATCCGCCATTTACCCGCAACAGGATCGTTGCCCGCGACGAGCCGAGCAGCGGTTCGTTCTGGAAGGGGAACTTCGTCGACTTCTGGCATCCCGGCGTATGGCGGATAAGGGATCCCAGAGATCAGCGAGTCGTATCGGAGCAGAAGCGCGTCTCCCTCAGAGTAAACGGCGCTTACCCAGATTGGACCTACATGCGGCACGTTGATATGCGTGCGGGCGCTATGCGGATTGGTCGGGGGCAGTGCCCGATGACTGATGCGGGGCCGCTCGTCATCCGGTGCGACAGATCGGTGCGCAACAGCGGGTTTTGCGTCGTAGCGATCCATCGGGATCCGCAGAAATTTGTCGAACTCTTTAATATGGCGCCCGACAAAACCGGTTGGATTTGCTATGTCCTGGGTCCAGCAGCCGATTGAGAGATCGCGCAAACACCCGACTACCTGGTTTTAGCGGGCATTCCGATTGGGCACGCGTTTACCGAGATGGTGGGCGATGGAGCTGGCGACGCCGACTTGGCGGCCATTGCGGAGCGACGTGTCGTGCTTCAGGGGACGTGACAACGCTCGGCGTCCCGGCTGGTTCGCTATATGCGTTGGATCGGGCCTCGGATGTCGAAGGCCGGTCCTGTCATGATGGCCTTCGCACCAGCCACTCCAGCGTTTTTTCGATTCCCGTCTCGAAGCTCTCGATCGGACGCCATTGCAATTCGCTCAGCATTTTCGCGGCATTGATCGCGTAACGCCAATCGTGACCGGGGCGGTCGGCAACGAATGTCACGAGGCGCGTGTGTGGCGCGGCGTCAGGCCGGTGCCGGTCCATCAACGTGCAAATAAGCGCCACGATATCGATGTTCTTCCATTCATTGCAACCGCCGACGTTGTAGGTTTCCCCCACGGTGCCGCGGGCGATGACGGCCTCGATCGCACGGCAGTGGTCTTCGACGTATAGCCAGTCACGGATGTTGGATCCGTTGCCGTACACCGGGATGTCGGCGCCTTCAAGGCAGCTTCTGACGACGGTCGGGATGAATTTCTCGCTGTGCTGATAGGGGCCGTAGTTGTTCGAACAGTGAGTGGTCGATACCGGCAGGCCATACGTATGAAAGTACGCTCGCACGAGGTGATCGGAACTCGCCTTGCTCGACGAATAGGGCGAATTGGGCGCATAGCGTGTGCGTTCGGAGAAGGCGTCGTCGTCCGGCCCGAGCGTGCCGAATACCTCGTCGGTGCTGATATGGTGAAAGCGCCGCTGTGCCTGGGCATCGGCCGCGCTCAGACGCTGTTCGTTCAACCAGTATTGCCGCGCGGCCTCGAGCAACGTCCAGGTGCCGACGACGTTGGTCCGCACGAACTCGCCGGGTCCCGTGATCGACCGGTCCACGTGGCTTTCGGCGGCAAAGTGCACGATCGTGTCGATCGCATGCTCGCGCAGCACGGATTCGACGAGCGGCTGATCGGCAATGTCGCCGTGTACGAACGTATGGCGGCTGTCGTCGGGCAGGCCGTTCAGATTGTCGAGGCTGCCGGCATAGGTCAGCAGGTCGAGATTGATGATGCGGACCTGCGGATCGCTGGCGAGCAGGTGGCGGACGTAGTTGGCGCCAATGAAACCGGCGCCGCCCGTGACGAGGACCTGTTTGGATCGATAGCTCATGGGGTTCGTTTCCAGGTGTTGAGGACTTCACGCAGACCTGCGATCCACGGCGTCGGCTCGATGCCGAGGCGCGTGCGGATCAAGGTGCAGTCGAGGGCAGAATGCGCCGGACGTGCCGCCGGCAACGGATAGGCTTCGGTCGGGATCGGATGAACGAGCGGCGCGCGCGCCAGCAGGCCGGCGGCGCACGCTTCGGCGAAGATCGACTCCGCGAAGCCGTGCCAGGTGGTGACGGGCGTGCCGCTCAGGTGATAGGTGCCCCATGGCAGCGTCGCTTGCGCGCCGTACCGGTCCGCGATCGACAGCAGCGCGGCGGCGATGGCGCCCGCATGGGTCGGCGCGCCGTACTGATCGGCGACCACGCTCAGCGCTTCGCGCTCCCGCCCGAGACGCAGCATTGTGCGCACGAAATTGCCGCCATGCGCGCCGAACACCCATGCGACCCGCAGGATCACATGCCGCTTGGGCAACGTCTCGCGGATCGCCTGTTCACCCGCCCATTTGCTGCGGCCATACACGCCGAGGGGGACGACGGCCGAGGTTTCGTCGTACGGGCGCGCCGAACGTCCGTCGAACACATAGTCAGTCGAAATATGCAGAAGTGGAATGGCGGCCGCAGCACACGCGGCGGCGAGCGCGGCCGGGCCGTCGCAGTTGACGCGCCAGGCGGCGTCCGGTTCGCTTTCCGCCCGATCCACGGCAGTCCAGGCTGCGGCGTTGATCACGAGCCTGACGCGGTGCGCGGACAGCGCCGCTGCAAGCGCGCCGGCATCGGTGATGTCGAGTTGCGAGCGGTCGAGCCCGACCAGCGCACGTTGTCCGGCCCGCATCACGAGCTCGCGTCCGACCTGGCCGCCCGCGCCTGTCACGAGAATCGTCATCGCGCCAGCCGATAGGAAGGAAGAGATTGCGGTGTCCGCTCCGCGAGGCACGGATGCTGCAAATCCTTGTCGGACAGTTGCGGCGCGACCTCGAGCGCGGGCCAGTCGATGCCGAGCGCCGGGTCGTCCCAGCGCACGCCGGCATCCGAAGCCGCGTCGTAGTATTGCGTGCACTTATAGGCGAAATCGGCTTCGTCCGACAGTACGCAGAAGCCGTGCGCGAAGCCGGGTGGAATCCACAGCAGCCGGTGCGACACGTCGTCGAGTCGGGTGCCGAACCACTGGCCGAAATACGGAGAGTCGCGCCGGATGTCGACCGCCACGTCGTAGACTTCGCCGCGTGCGGCGCGCACCAGCTTGCCTTGCGGATTGACGCGCTGGTAATGGAGGCCGCGCAGCACGCCGCGCCGCGAGCGGGACTGGTTATCCTGCACAAAGGTGGCATCGATGCCGGCCTGGGCAAGCCAGCTTGCGCGAAAACTCTCGACAAAAAATCCGCGTGAGTCGCCGAAGACGCTCGGCTCGAACAGCAGCACGCCCGGCAAGGGTGTCTCGACGATATTCACGCGACCACCTCCTTGCGCAGGATGTCGAGCAGGTACTGGCCGTAGCCGCTCTTCGCGAGTTTGTGGGCAAGTGCTTCGAGACGATCTGCTCCGATCCACCCAAGCCGGAACGCGATCTCTTCCGGGCAGGCGATCTGCAAGCCCTGCCGCGCCTGCATGACCTGGATGAAGTTGGCGGCGTCGAGCAGCGACTCGTGCGTACCGGTATCGAGCCATGCATAGCCGCGCCCGAGAATCTCGACATTCAGCGTGCCGCGTTCGAGATAGGCGCGATTCAGATCGGTGATCTCGAGCTCGCCGCGCGCCGATGGGCGCACGTCCTTCGCTAGATCGACAACATCGTTGTCGTAGAAATAGAGCCCGGTTACCGCATAGTTCGATTTGGGCTGCCTGGGTTTCTCCTCGAGATCGATGGCGCGGCCCGTTGCGTCGAACGACACGACGCCGTAGCGCTGCGGATCGCGAACGTAGTAGCCGAACACGGTCGCGCCCTCCGGGCGTGCGGCGACCCGCTGCAGTAAGGCCGACAGCGCCGGGCCGTGATAGATGTTATCGCCCAGCACCAGCGTGGCGGCGTCGTGTCCGATGAATGGCGCGCCGATCACGAATGCCTGCGCGAGGCCGTCCGGGTGCGGTTGAACCGCATAGGAGAAGTTCATGCCCCATTGGCCGCCGTCGCCTAGCAGTTGCTGGAACGCGTCGAGATCGCGCGGCGTCGAGATGATCAGCACGTCGCGGATGCCGGCCAGCATGATCGTGCTGAGCGGATAGTAGATCATCGGCTTGTCGTACACGGGCATCAACTGCTTGGATACCGAATGCGTGAGCGGGTGGAGGCGGGTACCGGACCCGCCCGCGAGGATGAGTCCTTTCCGGGCAGTTGCTGTGTTCATGAAATCCTCGATGTGATCGAAACTTTCGAAAATGGAAACGTCCGTCGTGGGGCGCTTCACGCACAGACAGCGCGCGATCCGCCTCAGTCCGGCCGCAATGCCTTGAACACGAGTCCGAAGCCGCCCGCGTAAGCGGCCGCGATCACGGCGAAACCCATGGCTGTCGCGAGTTGCTGGTCGACGATCGAATGCAGGATCACCGAGGCGATCGCGACGCCCAGCAACGAGCCGATTTGCCGGCTGGCGTTGAGCGATGCAGCGGCAAGATTGGCGTCCGCCGGCCCTGCCGACTGCATCACCGTGAGGTTCATCGCGGGAATCGCCTGTCCGGCGCCGAAATTGGAGATGCCGATCGCGAGCGCGAGTATCCAGTACGGCATCTGCGCGACGTCGATCAGCGCCACCGCGCCGAGCGTCGCGAGCCCGAGCCCCGAGAGCAGCGTGCCGCGCGCGCCCAGACGTGCGCTGACGCGTGCCGACGCGAGATTGCCGGCGCCGAACATCGCCATCAGCGGAAACAGGTGAAAACCTGTCTGCAGCGGGTTCTCGCCGCGTTGCTGTTGCAGGTAGAGACTGATCAGGAAAATCTCGGCGAGGATCGCGAAATTGATCGCGAGCCCGAGCAGGCTGCCCGTCACGAATTGCGGATTTCCGAGCAGGGCTTGCGACAGGATCCGGTGGCGCGTGCGCCGTTCGCGCACGACGAACGCGGCGACGGCACAGAGCGTCGCGAGCGCGCAGCCGACGATCGCCGGCGACGTCCAGCCGGTGCTCGGCCCCTGGATCAGCGTGAAGCTGAGCGCGGCCAGCGCGGCCGCGCCGAACAGATGGCCGCCGCCGTTCAGCGGACCGGCATGGCGTGGCGAGCGCGCGACATGACGGTGCGTCAGCCATAGGCCGATCAGACCCACCGGCAGATTGACCCAGAAGATGCCGCGCCAGCCGATGGCGTTCACGAGCATGCCGCCCACGAACGGGCCGAACGCCATTGCTGCGGACACCAGCGCGCCCCAGATACCGATCATCCGCACGCGCAGCGGCCCGGGCGGAAACGCGAGCGTCAGCAGGCTCAACGAGCTCGGCATGAAGAGCGCCGCGCCGACGCCTTGCAGCAACCGGGCCGCGATCAGGATGGTCGGAGTCGATGCCGCCGCGCACAGCAGCGACGCCGTCACGAAGATGACGAGACCGGTCTGATAGATCGTTCTGGAACCGAAGCGGTTGGCGAGCGCGCCGCCCCACAGCAGCAGCGCAGCGAAGCTCAGCGTATAGGCGTCGACGACCCAGACCAGCGCGGTCAGCGACAGGGACAGGCTGTCCTGCATCGCCTTCAGCGCGACGTTGACGATGGTGACGTCGAGCATCGCCATCACGAAGCCCGACGCGACCGCGATCATGATCGTAGCCGGCCGGGCGCGGGCGGCGCCGGTTCCAGCGGGGGCGGCATCCACGGCTGGCGGGTTCATGCGGCTCTCCCGCCCAGATACAGCCGGCGCATCTCGTCGCTCTCCAGCAGCTCTGCGGCGGGCCCGGCGAGCGCCACGCGTCCCATCGTCAGCACGACGCCGCGGTCGGCGATACGCAGTGCCTCGATCGCGTTCTGCTCGACCATCAGGACGCCGATGTGTTCCGCGTCGCGCATCTGAACGATGGCGTCGAACACTTCGTCGACCATTTTTGGCGACAAGCCCGCCGACGGTTCGTCGAGCAACAGCATCACGGGCCTCGGCATCAGCGCGCGCGCGAGCGACACGATCTGGCGCTCGCCGCCCGACAATGCCGAAGCGGGGGAGCGATAGCGCCGGCGCAACACGGGATACTGCTCGCACAGCTCCTCGATGCGTGCCTCGCGCGGGAACGACGACATCGCGTGGCCGCCCAGCATCAGGTTCTCGCGCACAGTGAGCGCGCCGAATACGTTGTCGGTCTGCGGTACGAAGCCGATGCCATGCTCGCGGACCTTGCGATTGACGGGGACGCACGCGAGATCCCTGCCCTGCATCGTGACGCTTCCCGAGCGCGGCAGCAGGAAGCCCGCGATCGCCTTGAGCAGCGTCGATTTCCCGCAGCCGTTCGGACCGAGGATCGTCACGATGTCGATCGGTCCGGTGCGCAGCGATACACCGTGCAGGATGTCAACTTCCGGCGTGTAGCCTGCAAACAGATCCCGGACCTCGATCATGGCGCCTCCAGCGGTCGGGCGGTGCGATGCGCGCGGCCCAGGTACGCATCGAGTACGCGGCGGTTCTTGTCGAGCTCGGCGGGTTTGCAGTTCGCGATCGCGGCACCCCGGTCGAGCACCACGCAGCGCTCGCATAGCTCGCGGATGAAGTGCATGTCGTGCTCGATCACGACAAGCGTCACGCCCAGGCCGTGAATGCGCCGCAGCTCGTCAATCAGTTCGCCGCGCAGGTTGGGGTGAACCCCCGCGGTCGGTTCGTCGAGCAGCAGCAGCTTGGGCTCGGTCATCATCGCGCAGGCGATGCTGAGGAGTTTTTTCTGCCCACCCGAAATCGACGCGGCGGGCAGGTGGGCGACCGCGGTAAGCTTCAACTGCTCGAGAAGGGCGCTGGCACGCGCATGGGTGGCGTGTTCGATGCGGCGCGTCGCGCGGCCGCGCAGCAGCGCTGCGCACAGTTGATGATGCTCGGACGACGCGGCCATCGTCAGTTCGAGTACCGACATCCGGGTGGGCATCGACGGCAATTGAAAAGTGCGGCGAATCCCGCGTTGCGCGATGCGGTGCGGCGCGAGCGGATCGATGCGCCGCCCGTCGAAGCGGATCGATCCGCTCGCGAGCGGCGTGAAGCCGGTGACCGCGTTCAGCACCGTGCTCTTGCCGGAGCCGTTCGGCCCGAGCAGGCCGACGATCTCGCCGCTGTCGATCGACAGGGTGAGACCCGACAGCACGGTGTTGCCGCCGTAGCGAATGGCGATGCCGTCCAGTTCGAGTAGGGACGTCATGAGAGCGCCTCCAGGCGTTCCGGCAGCAAGCCGCGCGGCCGCCACAACAGGCAGGCAAGCAACATCAGACCGACCAGCCCGAGGCGCACCGCGCCGGCCAGATCGCTGCTGACGCCGAGCCAGTCTTTCAGGAACGGCGCGAACGAATACACGGACTGCACCAGCAGCCCGCCGAGCAGCACGCCGAGGTTGCTGCCGAGGCCGCCCACCATCACGATGGTCCAGAGCGCGAAGGTTTCGGAGGGCACCATCACGTCAGGGCCGACGTAACTGATGTAGTAGGTGAGCAGCCCGCCGGCGAGCGCGGCGGGAAGCGCGGCGGCGACCGACGCGCGCATCTTCAGCGACACGGGGTCGTAGCCGAAGCACACCGCAAGCGACGTCTCTTCCCGCATCACCTTCAGCGCGCGTCCGAAGCGGCTGTGGATGATGCGTGCGTAGCCGCCGTAGACGAGCGCGAGGCACAGCGCGGCGAGCGCAAGAAACGCAAGGTCGCGCCACGGTGAGGGAAGATCCGCGAACAGCGGGCGGATGCCGCCGATGCCTTGCGCGCCACCCGTCAACCACGACTCGTTGAGAGCGACCGTGCGCAGAATCTCCGCGATCGCGAGCGTCGCGATGCCCCAGTAGTCGGACGAGAGCTGACGGCCGAGCCGGGCGGTCGCGACGGCGAGCACGGCGGCTGCGGCGAGAGCCAGCAGCAGTGCGGCGGGCAGCGGCCAGCCCAGCTGCGACGCAATGCCGGCGGCATAGGCGCCGAGGCCCGCGAACGCGATGAAGCCGAAGTTGACCATTCCGGCGTAGCCGGCTTGCAGATTCAGGCCCAGCGCCATCATCGCGTACAGGCAGACCAGGGTCAGCAGATGGATCAGGAAGCTAGACACGCCGCACCTCCCGGTCGAAGATGCCGTACGGACGGACCATCAGCGTGACGAGCAGGATCAGGAACGAGACCGCGCTCACGTAGGCAACCGGGAAGAACTGCATCGAGCGGCCCACCAGCGAACCGAAATCGACGTTGATGACGAGCGTCTCGGCAAGCGCAATCAGGAGCGCCCCGGCGGCAGCGCCGAGCGGGTTGCCGAGGCCGCCGAGGATGGCGGCCGAGAACACCGGAATCAACAGGTTGTTGCCGAGATTGACGTGCACGCTTTCGGTGAGGCCGAGCATCGTGCCGCCCAGTGCCGCCAGCACGCCGCTCGCGAATGTGATCAGGTTCGTTACCCGGTTCGCGTCGATGCCGGAGGCGAGCGCGAGCGCCCGGTTCGATGCCAGCGCGCGCATCGAACGGCCGAGGTTGGTTCGGTACAGCAGCACGGAAAAGATCAGCAGCGTGAGCGCACCGCAGGCGATCGAGCCCGCCTGCGCGGACGACACCGCTACCCCGTCGAGCGTCAGGGGCGCGCTGATGTCCTGCGTGTATTGCAGCGGTCGGGAACCCGCCGTGCTGAGTACGAGCGCGACCGCAATCAGCGAGACCGCGAGCGAGCCGATCATCGCGACCGCGCTGCCGGAGCGCAGCAGTCGCATGAAGACGAAGATGTTCAGCAGCACCGCGAGGCAACCGACGAGCACGCACGACAGCGCGGCCGCGAGCCCGAGGGGCAGACCCGCGCGTTGTCCGGCGAGCGACAGGAACGCGCCCAGCATGGCGTACTGCACGTGTGCGACATTCGGGAAACGGATCAGCGAATAGAGCGTCGACAGGCCGACCGAGACGAGCAGCAGATCGGACGTGCGGATCAGGACGTCGAGAAGAAACTGCAGCATGATGGGCTCCGGTAGCGCCGCTGCCTTTACTGCGCGGCGACGGTTTGCTTGAACGACACCTTCTCGTAGGGCTGGGCAATGCGCTGGCCGTCGCTATCGAATGAAATCGTGCCTGTTACACCCGCATACTTCCCGCCGAGGGCGTCGAACGCCAAGCGGATTTTGGCCGGATCGGTTGAGTGCGCATAGTTGATCGCCGCGGCCGACAGCATCGTCGCGTCATAGGCGTAGCTGCCGAAGGCGGAACGCGGCGCTTCCTTGTAGGCGGCCTCGTACGCTTCTTCGTACGCCTTTGCGCCCGCGCCACCCGAGGCCACTTCGAGACCGATCTGCCCGCGCGCGATCTGCGGCGGCGTATCGCTCGTGCACATCGTCAGGTAGATGCCGTACCACGGGCTCCTGTTCAGCTGCATGTCATACGCCTGGCGATTGATGGTGGCCGCTTCCTGGCCATACGCGCTATAGACGTAGGCGTCGGGGTTGGCGCGCGCCATCTGCTCCAGTTCGCGGCGATAGGTCGATTGTCCTTCGGTATAGAGCACGAGGGCCGCGACCGTACCGCCCAGCGCCTCGAAGCGCTTCTTGAATTCGTCGGCGATGCCCTGGCCGTAGCCGTTGTTGGGCGCGATGAACGCGACGCGGCGCAGCTTCCGGTCGAACACGTCCTGCGCGGCGAAGCGCGCGGACAGGTTGTCGAGGCCGATCACGCTGAACGAGCCAGGACCGATCTTGCGAATCTGCTGGCTCGACGAACCGATATTCACGTGCACGTCGCCCTGACGCACCAGGAACTGACCAACCGGAATCGTGATCGACGACGAGAATTCACCGAGCACGACCGGTACGTGGTCGACCGTGGCGAGCTTGCGGGCAGCGTCCAGCGCAGTGTTCGCACCGCCCCCGGAATCCTCGATCCTGACCTGCAGTTTCTGGCCGAGCACGCCGCCCTGAGCGTTGATCTTTGCGACGGCGAGTTCGATGCCGCGGCGCTGATCCTCGCCGATCGACGCGCTCGATCCCGTGAGCGGCAACACGGCGCCAACGCTTGCGTCGGCGTGCGCATCAGGCAGGTGAGACAGGCCGAAACACAGTGTCACGAATGCTTCGATTCCCCAGCGACGCAGCTTCATTGTCGTTCTCCAAAAGCATCAATAAGTGGTGGTTGATATACAGAAGTGTCGACAGAATCACAGAACAAAAAACGTTTGGGAATTTTTTTAAACGGCTGCGGCAGGAATTTTAAGGCATGCGGTTTTTTCGCATAATTCACTGTTTTAAAGCATTTTTGCACAGAGACTGAGAAATCCGTTGCACCACGATCAGGATCGCGAATCGAAATGGGGAATCGATATAATTTGATTAAAAAAGTGTATACAGTGCTGAATTTTGATGGCTAGAATGCGTTCAACCTGAATCGATTGACGGAGGCTCGGAAGATGGACATCAAGCGCTATGGGGCGGGAGACAGGATGAGTCAGATGGTCGTGGCCGGCGGGCTGGTATTCATCGCCGGCCAGGTTGCCGGCGACAGCAGTCTCGATGTCGCCGGTCAGACGCGTCAGATCCTCGACAAGATCGACAGCCTGCTCGACAGCGTAGGCGCGGATAAACGCCGGATCGTGTCGGCCAGCATCTGGCTGGCCGACTACCGCAGCTTCGCGGACATGAACCGGATCTGGGACGCGTGGGTTCCCAAAGGCGATGCGCCGGCGCGCGCTTGCGTGGAATCGAAGCTCGCGTTTCCCGAGTACACGGTGGAAATCGCGGCGATTGCTGCGCTATAGGAGCGAGGCGGATGAAAACGGTCGTTCTGGGCGGCGGCATCGTTGGTGTGACCACAGCTTATTTCCTCGCGAAAGCGGGCGACGAAGTCGTCGTGGTCGATCGGTGTGAAGGCGTCGCGCTCGAAACCAGTTTTGCCAATGCGGGCTTGATCGCGCCGGGCCACTCGTATACGTGGGCTTCGCCGCGTGCGCCGAAGATCCTGTTGAAGTCGCTCTTCGCGGAGGGGCAGGCGTTGCGCCTCAAGTTGAATGCGGACTGGCGGATGTGGGCCTGGTGCTGGCTGTTCCTGCGCAACTGCACGGTGGAACGTTCGCGTCTGAACACGTCGCGCAAGGTGCGCCTGTGCCGCTATTCGCAGCAACTGCTGCAGCAGACGACCCAGGACGAGCGGCTGACGTACGACCGCATCAGCCATGGATTGCTGTATCTGTACCGTGATCCTGTGTCGTTCGAGCGCGGCGTGTCGAACATGTCGATCCTGGCCGACAACGGGCTGCCCCTCCAGACGCTGGACCGGCACGCGGTGATTGCGCGCGAACCGGCGCTCGCGGCTTCGGCGAGCAGCATAGAAGGCGCCATCTATTGCCCGTCCGACGAAAGCGGCGACGCGCATTTGTTTACCCGCGAACTCGAACGACGGTGCCGGGAACTCGGTGTCGAGTTCCAGTTGGGCACGACGATCCGCGAGGTGCGCGCGAGCGCGGACCAGATCGACTACGTCGACACATCGCGAGGCCGGGTGAGCGGCGATCGTTACGTACTCGCGCTAGGTTCATATTCGCCGTTCCTCGCACGCCGGCTCGGCTATCGCCTGCCGATCTACCCGGTCAAGGGCTATTCGGTCACGCTGCCGATCGACGAGTCGCACGAGCCGCCGATGCTCGGTGGCGTTGAGGAGAGCCAGCTGGTCGCATGGGCGCGGTTCGGGCAACGCTTGAGGCTGACGGCGACAGCAGAGTTCTGTGGCTACGACACGAACCATTCGCCGGCGGATTTCTCGCACATGCTGCAGACGTCGAAGGCGCTGTTTCCGAACGGCGCGGATTATCAGCGTCCGTCGTACTGGGCGGGCCTGCGGCCAATGACGCCTGAAGGCACACCGCTGATCGGCCCGACCCGGCATCGCAACCTGTTCTTCAACACCGGGCACGGCCATATGGGCTGGACCATGTCGTGCGGCACCGCGAAGATACTCGTCGACCTGATGAGTGGCCGCCGCCCCGACATCGACATCACAGGGATGACACTGCAGTGAGCGAACTTCAATCGAGCCCTATCGACTCTCCTCCGGGCGCATACGCGCGCTTCGGCTTTTCGCTGGACGACGGGATCGCGGGGCGCGCGGCGATCGGCCTCGTCGTGCTGGCGACCGATCATACGATCGAGTTTGAATGGCGGCGCATGCTGTCGCTCGACGGTGTGGCGTTCTATGAAAGCCGAGTTGCCAATTCGGCCGAGATCACGGCTGAGACGCTTGCCGAGATGGACGGCCGGATCGCGGCTGCGGTGGAGCTGATTCGCCCGGGCGAGCATCTCGATGTGGTCGCGTTCGGTTGCACGTCGGCTTCGATGGTGCTGGGCGAGGAGCGGGTATTCGAACGTATCCGCGAGGCGCGCCCGGGTGTCGCCTGTACGACCCCCATCACTGCCGCGCGCATCGCGCTCGACGCGCTCGACGCCCAGCGGGTGGCATTGCTGACACCGTATGAGCGCCCGATCAACGACGCGATGAGCCATTACCTCAAGGCGCGCGGCGTCGACGTCGTCAGTGTCGGCTCGTTCGAGCATCGCGACGATAACGAAGTGGCCCGCATCGATCGCGCCTCGCTCGAATACGCGGTACTCGAACTGGGCCGCGATCCGGACGTCGACGCGGTGTTCGTTTCCTGCACGAGTCTGCGGCTCGTCGACGCCATCGCCGAGATCGAAGCAAAGCTGGGCAAGCCGGTTTTGTCGAGTAATCATGCACTGGCCTGGCATGCGTTGCGGCTCGGCGGTGTCGAAGACCGCTTGCCGCAGTTTGGCCGGCTGTTTACGATTTGAACGAATGTGCAGGCGGCGGCCACCGGGCGGCCGGCAGGTGTAGTCGATAATGAGTTGTAGCGAAATGAACCAGGAGACACGATGGCTGCGAATTCCGTGATGGTGCGTCCGGGGGCGCGGGAAACCAGCGCGCCCAAGCGGGCAGGACTGACGGTAAACGAGATTTACGAGCAGTTGAAGCAGATGGCGGTGCTGTACAAGATCCGCCCCGGCGAGCGGGTCAACGAACTGGAACTGGCGGAGCGCTTCGACGTCAGCCGTACGCCGATTCGCGAGGCGCTTAACCGGCTGGTGGCGGAGAACCTGTTGACCTTCGTGCCGAACCGGGGTTTTTTCATTCGGGAACTGGATGGGAAAGAAGTGTTCGATCTTTTCGAGTTGCGCCGCACGATCGAATCGACCGCGGTGATGCTGGCTTGCGAACGGGCGTCGGACAACGACATCAAGACGTTGCGCAGGTCGTGGAAGCAGGTGATGAAGAGCGCGGAGCGGATGCCGTCCGACGAGCTCGTCGTCAAGGACGAGACGTTTCACCTCGAGCTGGCCGCGCTGTCGGGCAACGCGGAAATCGGCCGGGTGCTGCAGGGTATTAACGCGCGGATCCACTACGTGCGATGGGTGGATGTCGACCAGCGGCGCAACGAGGCGTTCACCGAGCATCTGCATATCCTCGATGCGCTGGCGGCGCGCGACGTCGAGCGCTGTATGGCGCTAACGGATACGCATATCCGCTGGCGAATGGAAGAGATCACGCGCGTCGTGCATGCGAGCGTGATCAAGCTGTACGCGAAATAACGGGCGGGTCGCGGGGTTTCCAGGCAAGTGGGGAAGCGCCGCAGCGCACCGCGCCGGTACGGGACGCAGTCGACCGACAGGAGGACGGGCTCGCCCGCATGCAGGGGCGAGAGGCCATCATCTCTTCGCAACGAGGCGCCGTCATGAAGCATGGCACACTGATCACGCTTTACAAACCGACCCAGGAGCAGGTCGATCATCTGGTGGATTTGCCACGATTGAGTCCTGTGGTCGTGGCTGTCGACAACTCCCCGAGCGTGGACGAGCAACTGCACACGCGGCTAAGAGCGCATGGCGTCGACGTGGTCGTCAACCAGAATCGCGGCGGCATCGCCGGAGCGTTCAATGCGGGCGTTCAGTTTCTGATCGATCGCGGCTGTGATGTCTTTTTCATTTTCGACCAGGACTCCTATATCCCGGACGATTATTTCGACCGCATGCTGGAAGGATGCGCCGAGGTGGGCGATTCCCGGTTCCTGGTCGGGCCGCGGATATTCAACCTGAACTTCAACCGCGATCTGCCGCTCTTCACGGTGCGCCGCTGGTCGGCGCAGATCAAGCGGATCAACGACGGCGCGCACGGCCTGCTGCGCTGCTCGGTGATCATCTCGTCGGGAACCGCCATCTCGCTGGAAGCGTACCGGGAGCTAGGACAGTTCCGCGAGGATTTTTTCATCGACCACGTCGACGCTGAATACTGCATGCGCGCGCAGGCTCACGGCGTGCCGGTGTGCGTGAACGCGGACGTGTCGCTACCGCATGAGCTCGGCAAGCCGCCGGCGCCCCAGCATTGGCCACAGGTCGATATCTTCGATCAGAGCGCCCTGCGCCACTATTACGCGGCACGCAATTGCATTCTGGTGGCACGCGATTACTGGCGCCGCTATCCGGCAATGTTGCTGATCAATCTGATCACGTTGAAACATGTCGCGTTCGTTTTGCTTCACGCCAAAGAAAAGCGCAGGAAATTGCAGGCGATCCTGTGTGGTGTGACCGACGGGTTGCGCGGGCGGTACGGTCGAGTCTGACGTTCGCCGGAACTGTTCTTTCCTGTCGTGAATCTTCAATATGATATTTGATGGATATGATTGTATAAATAAATCTGTAATGCTAATTAAAATTAAGGAGCCGTAATGAACCGAGTATCGCCCGGCGTACGCCGTTACACAGGAGCGTATTCCGTCGCTCCGACGATCTTTACCGAACAGGGGAACCTAGATCTCGAGGGCCAGAAACGCTGCATCGATTTCATCATCGACGCCGGTGCGGATGGTCTTTGCATCCTCGCAAACTACTCGGAACAGTTTTCCCTGTCGGACCCCGAACGGGAGCGCCTGACCGCGACGATACTCGATCATGTGGCCGGGCGCGTGCCGGTGATTGTGACCACGACACATTTCAACCCGCGCATCTGCGCGGAGCGCAGCCGTGACGCACAGGCTCGTGGCGCTGCGATGGTCATGATCATGCCACCGTATCACGGCGCCACGATCCGGTGTGGCGAAGCGGCGATCCATGCGTTCTTCAGCGACGTATCGGAGCGCATCGAGATTCCTATCATGTATCAGGATGCGCCGATGAGCGGTACCCAGGTGTCGGCCGCTTTTCTTGCGCGGATGGCCCACGAGATTCCCAACCTGAGCTACTTCAAGATCGAGGTACCCCAGTCGGCCGCCAAGCTGAGAGAACTGATCGAACTGGGCGGCGACGCCATCGAAGGGCCGTGGGACGGTGAAGAAGCGATCACGCTGCTCGCGGATCTCGACGCGGGCGCGACTGGCAGTGTGCTGGGAGCGGGTTACCCGGACGGCTTGCAGCCGATCATTCGCGAATATCTGGCGGGCAATCGTGAGGATGCGGTGCGTATCTACGAGAAATGGCTGCCGTTGATCAACTTCGAGAATCGCCAGTCGGGCCTGATGGCGTGCAAGGCTTTAATGAAGGAGGGTGGGATTATCGCCTCCGACGCGCCGCGCCGGCCGCTAACGCCGCTTCATCCGGCTACCCGGCAGAGCCTTGTCGAGATCGCCCGGCGTCTCGACGCACTTGTGCTGCGCTGGGCGCATTAGGCCTGACCTCCCGCTGCGATCCGGCTTTCCCTACATGGAGTGACGTCCATGAGCATGCCCACCATTCGACATATTGAGCCTCGATCTGCCATACGCGACGAAGCTCGCGCATCGCGCGCAGGAGTTCGGTCTCAAGTGGGTCGAGGAATGCCTGCCTCCCGACGATTATTGGGGCTACGCGCAACTGCGCGCTAACGTTCCGCGCGGCATGCTGGTGACGACGGGTGAGCACGAAGCCACGCGCCGGGGCTTCCGGATGCTGCTCGAAATGGAGTGCTGCGACATCATCCAGCCTGACGTCGGCTGGTGCGGCGGTATCACCGAACTGATCAAGATCTCGGCGCTGGCGGATGCACGGGGCGTGCTGGTAATCCCGCATGGCTCGTCGGTCTACAGCTGTCATTTCATGACGACGCGTCACAACAGTCCGTTTTCCGAGTTCCTGATGATGGCGCCGGATGCCGACCGGGTCGTCCCGATGTTCGCTCCGCTGCTGCTGGATGAGCCCGTGGCCGTCAACGGCAAGATGAAGGTGCCCGACACGCCAGGTTTCGGCGTGAGGCTGAATCCGGAGGTGCACACCCAGCGGCCGTATGCACGTTGATCCCGGCTCGGGACAGGCCACAGGAGGGCATCCATGCTGCTCAAAGACAAGGTCGTGGTGGTGACGGGCGGGTCGCGAGGCATCGGGCGCGCGATCGCGCTGGCATGTGCGCGGCACGGCGCCCATGTCGCGCTGAACTACTGGAGCAATCCGCTGTTGCCGGGACAGCTCGACCATCAGATCGACAGCCTGCTCGACGAAATCCGTGCGCGTGATTGACCAGATGGAGAAAGAGGTAGATCAGCAACACCACGCCAGACCCAAGCTGCAACCGACGCAGAACGGTTTGCATCTGCGCCGTCATGACTGCATCCGGCGAGCGTTGTGCGAAGCGCGACGAGCAAACGCCGCCCGGCCGCCAGATTTTCGCGTACTTCCAATAGAACTGCGGCGTAACCGTCCAGACAGATCAGCCGGCGGCGACTTCAGCGGCGCAGATTCGCGCTGACTCGCCGCGTCCTGACGTACCGCTTCGGCGAATCGCTGTAATGCCGATACCGAACCGCATACGCTCTGGTATTCCTCGCGACCGATTCTGCCGTCCAGGATGACGGCAAATCCCGATGCATGTGCCATGTCGACGATGTTCATTTGATCACCCGTTTCGAGTCTGTCATACCTGCAAGACCGTGGCGATGCGTCAGTTATTCCCTGATTCGACCGGATGCATATGAGCGCAATCGAACGCGCCTGATACCTGCGGCTCACGGCCGAGGCCGTGTCAAAACTCAAAATTGCCGGGTTTTAGGGGGGCTTGATCCCTCCCGAGGTCCCGCAGGGCCGATATAGAGCGTTCAGGAAAGCTGATTTTTGCGCTGAGCCGAAGCGTTGCGGAATAGTCTGAGAATCGCCCGCGCTGCTACTATCAGGGCATCGGTGTAGGCGCACGTCAAAGGTCAAACGATCGTGTCTAAAGTCTGGTACAACGCCGGCGTATTGTTCAAGCGTGGACGAAACTATCGCCTCTCACCGGACCTATTGGCAGATTTTGTCATCCAGCAAACCTGCATCGGTCCCGATGGCCAGTCGCCTGGATATGCGGAAAAAGTGTTCGCGCATGCCCAAGATGATCAGTTGAAGAACCTCGTTACCAATATCAGCAAGCTCGATTGGCGACTCTCGAAGAGCGATATAAGTAGCGCGCGCGTGCTCGACGCTGTATGGGGGCAACTAGAAACACAGGTTCAAGAAGCCCCATCCCAGTTGATGAATACGATCTCGCCACCTATTTGCACCACGGCCACACGGATCTACATCAGATTGAAGTACTCGCGTTGCTCCCACTCCGACACTTCAGCTTGATACCGCTCCAGCTCGGCGCGCTTCAGATGAATGAAGTAGTCGACAAACGCAGGCCCAAACTGGGAACGTAAGACTTCATCCGCGGCCAGCGCATCGAGCGCAGCCGCCAGGGTGGTCGGCAAGCGTGGCGCGGGCGATGAATACGGTTGATCGGCCGACTCGCCAGGATGGATGGCCTGATCGACCCCATCGAGCCCGGAGAAGATCTGCGAAGCAAAATAGAGGTAGGGATTCGCCGCAGGTTCGCCAATGCGGTTTTCGATGCGCGTCGCGTTATCGCCCACGCCACCGAGCACGCGCAGCATGGCGCCGCGATTGTCGTGCGCCCAGCATGCGCGATCCGGCGCGAGAGACTGGCTTCTGAAACGCTTGTATCCGTTGATGGTCGGCGTCGCGAACGGCGTCGATGCACTCGCGTGTCTGAGCAGGCCGCCCATGAAGTGAAGACCGAGCGGCGATAGGGGAAGTCCGGTCGCATCGGGCTTGAACAGATTGGAACCCGCGTCTGCAGCATCAATCGACACAAGCGACTGATGCAGATGCCAGCCGCTCGACACGACGTTCGGAATGCGTGGGCGGCACATGAAGGTCGCGTGATAGCCGTGTCGGGCGCACACCTGTTTGACGGCGCTGCGAAACAGCAACATGGCGTCAGCCGACGCCGCCGCGGATTGCGGCGCAAAGGTGAACTCGAACTGGCTAGGACCGAACTCGATCTCCAGCGAACTGACCGGCAGATCAAGTCGCTCACACGTTTCGCGTAGCAACTGCATCAAGCCGTCGACGGCGTCGTAACGCGACTCCGTGAGATATTGATAGCCATGCGTCAGCAGTTCGACGTCGACAGGACGTCCGGGCTGTCCCGCATCTTCCGGTTGCATATGCGGATCGGTCACGCGAAAAACGTGAAACTCGACCTCGAGGCCGGTTGTCAACTGCCAGCCTCGCTCCGCGAGCAACGCGTTTGCTTTCGCGAGGATCGGACGGGTTGCATAGGGCACCGCCCGTCCGTCGGGCAGATACGCATCACAGAGCAGCCAGCCCGTACGCGGGCTCCACGGCAGCGCCTTGAACGTAGTGGGGTCGGCCAGCAGCACGCTGTTGGATGTGCCCGCCATGTTGTCGAGGCCGAGTCCACCTTCCCTGGTGAACACGGAGAACACCGAGCGATGCGACGTGTCTTTCGCATACATCGTGGACGTAAAGCCAACGCCCGAGCGCAGCGCACGCGCGGCTTCTGCAGCAACGAGCGTTTTGCCGCGCAAGATGCCGTGCTGATCGGGAAACGCGAAGCGCACGGTGTCGAAGTCGCCACTTTCCAGACGAGCGGCCAGCAGCGACGCGGCGTCGTGCTGCGCGTCGGACCACAGCGCGTGCTGTTCGGCGAATGGACGTGACGGCATCACGCTTCCTTCATCGTCGATTGCGCGCGCGAAGCCCATTCGCACGCTTCGCGGCGACGCTGGTCGGCGTCCTGCCAGTAAGTCGCCGCTTCTACGCCATGACTGATGCCGTCGATCGACGCGGGGCCCGTCAAGTTTCGTGCTTCGCTCTCATCGACCATCATCGGCGCACGCTCTCCGCGCGAAACCGCGCGAATCGAATCCTTCAGCAACCTGCGGTAACGCACGATGCCTTTGTCGGCGGTGCCGAGATGTTCCCTGGTGCGATCCTGGATGGGGCCTTGCGATTCGACCGCCCACTGATCATGAACGTTGATGTCGTGGCCCATGCCGGTGTAGGTCTCGCGATGTTGCTCGTCGACGTCGTAGCCATACTCGTTGCGGCGATTACGGCGTGACGTGTAGTCGGGCAATTCATAGAGTTCCAGCCGCTGCGCGCGCATTTGCGCCTTGTCGACGGGTTCCGTGAAACTGGTGAAGATGGCGTACCAATAGCAATGGGTGTCGTCGACCGGCACATGCCATTGCGTGATCGTCATCTCGGCGCTCATCGGAATCACGAACGCTTGCGGGAATACGAGGTTCGTCACGCGCACATGGGTTTGCGCGTTGCCCAGGTCACGCAGCGCCGTCAAGCGCAGGCCGTAAGGAGCGGACTCGACCTGAATCGTGGGGCACTCGTATTCGCGCAAAACCGTCGTGATCGCGACATCGGAATCCGCCGATGTGCCGCGAAACTGTTTGCCGTAGCTTTCGGACGGCGAGTCGTCTTCGAAGAAACGATGCAGATACGACGCATGCGATGGATCGATTCCCACCTCCAATGCCTGCAGCCAGTTGCACTCGAAGAGACCCTTGAACGCGAACGTATGGCTCGACGGCGCGACAAAGCAATCGAATGCGGGAAACGCGGGCGGCGTGCCCTCGCCGAGATAGGCGAACAGGATGCCCGATCGTTCGACCACCGGATAAGCCGTCTGACGCACGCGGTCGCAAAGACGCACATTGGGCGGCTCAGCCGGCGTTTCGAGGCAGGTGCCGTCAACCGCAAACAGCCAGCCGTGAAACAGGCAGCGTAAGCCGCCGTTTTCGAGCCGGCCGTACGCGAGGTCGGCGGCGCGATGCGGACAATGACGATCGAGCAGGCCGTAGCGTCCCAGTTCGTCGCGAAACAGCACGAAGTCTTCGCCCATCAGACGCACGGCCTTGACGGGACGCGGCCCGTCAAGCTCCTCCACCAGCGCGACCGCCTGCCAATACGCGCGCAACAGCGTCCCACCCGGCGTCGTCGGTCCGACGCGTGTCATCATTTCGTTGTCTGCTGCTGTTTCCATGAGTCCGATTCCTGGTAGCGGGCCGGTTTCTGTGACCAGCCGGTTCATTCAATCCGGTTTGCGGTGACAACCGCAGGCGTAAAAGTCGCCGAGCGCCGTGTGTAGCCGGGTCAACCGTGCTGTGTCGGCGGGTTGAAGCGGCGCGATCTCGCGTACACGCCGCGCGTCGTTCAGCAGTGCCTGTTCAAGCGCGCTGCGCGAGACGGAGCAACATTGACCGCGCTCGACGATCGTGCGGCCCGCCACGACCAGGGTGGCGATATCGGCTTTGGTCAGACGCGCAAGCAGCAGGTCGAGCAGACCTTCGTCGCTGTCGTTGAGCCTGTCACGGAAGATCCGGGTCGTGTCCACGATCAGGATGTCCGCGGGCCCGCCCACTTCGATGCCACCGCCGCCATCGCTGACGACCGTGGAACGGCCATGCCGGCACGCCGCGTCGAACAGCTCGCCTATGGATAGCGTGGCGTGCGATTGCGTTTGCTGGACATGGCGCAGCAGACGCATCTCGCGCAACATGTCATCGTCGTCGTCGAGTGCCATGCCGTCGAGGCCAATGCCGAAACGCACTCCGCGCTCGATCATCGAAGCAAGCGGAGCAATCCCAGACTGAAGACGCAGGTTCGATGACGTATTGATCGAAACCGTCACGTTATAACGCGCAAGCACATCGCATTCATCCGGCGTGAGCCAGACGCCGTGCGCAACCGTGAGGCGCGCCGACAACATACCGATGCCGGCCAGATAAGCGATCAGTCCACCTGGACCATAGCGGGCGTCTGCCCATTCGCGTTGCTGCCGCGTTTCGAACAGATGCATGTGGACGCGTCGGCCCGTTTCGGCGGATGCGCGCGCAACCGCTTCCAGCGTCGCATGGTCGACCCACTGGGGCCCGACCGGCCCGTATTGCACCGAGAACCACGGATGTTGAAGGGCGGCGATCCGCTCAGTCAACGCGAGGTTGTCAGCGAGCGTGCGCGACGGCCGCTGCGTGGCGAGCAATACCGCCCGATCGTCTTCAGGCAGACGCGCAAGGAGGGCGCCGAGGTTGCCATACACCGTCGGATTCGCCCCTGCAAACGGCACGGCAAACGCCACGCGAATGCCTACGTCATACGCGGCCTTTGCCACGCCCACGGCTTCTTCGTAGAGCGCCTGGCTATTCTGCGTGTTGTGACAGTGATTGGCCGCGCAGATGCCGCCTTCGGCGAGTCCTGCAAACGCCACGGCGGCGCGCAGATACGGATCGACGCGTGGCTCGCGCGCAAGCGCGGCGATCCACGTTTCGAGCGGACCATCCGCGGCGCCGAACGCGAGTGTGCGCAGTCCGCGTCCGTGGTCGTGTGCATTGACGGGAGCAGGCAGCGCAATCAACGAGCGGCTACGGTCCGTCGCGTCATGCGGCAGCGCTTCGATTGCGGCCACGCGCCCGTCCCGCACATGAATCGCAGACGGTCCCGAAGGCGCGTGCCGGCCGGGCGCCGTCAACAACCGGCCCACCCGCAGCACCTGTGTGTCCACGCCGGCAGTCAAAGCACGCTTTCTTGCGGATGCGACGACGTGATCGCGGCCGTGCTCTGATCGAGATTGCGTGGGGTAGCCGCGGGCATCTTCTGGATCCGGCGCACTGATTGCCCATGCCCGCGCGCGCTTTCGACCAGTTCGCGATCGCGCATCACAAAGCGTCCACGCACGAGCGTATGTACCGGCACGCCCTTGACGGGTGTGAGGTTGAACGGCGTGGAGTTGCCGATCGACTTGAGCCGCCCGGACGTAATGATTTCTTCGCGCTCCATGTCGATCACGACGATATCGGCGTCCGCCCCCGGTTGCAGAATGCCCTTGTACGGGAAGAGGCCAAACGCCTTCGCGGGCGCCGTCGCGGTGAGTCGCACATAGTCGTTGAGCGTGAGACGGCCTTGCGCGATTTGCGTCAACATCAACGGCATTTGTGTTTCCACGCCGGTGAAGCCGCAATCGGCGCACCAGATGTCGTCCTTGAACTTTTCGGTTTCGGCGTGCGGCGCGTGATCGGTCGCGATCATGTCGATCGTGCCGTTGCGAATGCCTTCCCATAGCGCGATCTGATGCTGCTTCTGACGAATCGGCGGATTCACGCGAATCAGCGAGCCCTTTTCGCGGTACGCACGTTCGTCGAGCAGCAGATAGTGCGGTGCTGTCTCGGCGGTGATGTCGACGCCGCGCGCCTTCGCTTCCGCAAGCGGCCGCAGTTCATCACCCGATGAAACATGCAGGATGTGAATGCGGGCGCCGGTCCATTCAGCGAGAATCGCCGCACGGGCCACCGCTTCTACGGCAACAACGGGTGGTCGCGCATCGAGATGGGCGAGCGGGTCATGCCGGCCAGCCGCCTTGAGTTGCTGTTGACGTCGCGCCATGATCGACGCGTTTTCCGCATGCAAGGAGATGCGCATGCCATGCTGCGCGACGATTTCAAATCCTTCGAGCATCGCACCGGTGGGCGGCGAGGGCAGGTTGCCGAACGTGTTGCCCATGAAGCACTTGAACGCCGCCACGCCGCCGTCGATCAGACTCTCCAGTTGATCCAGATTGTTTTCGGCGAGCAGTCCATAGATGCCGTAGTCCACGTATGCCTTCTGTGCCGCTTCGAGCTTGAGCTTCAATGCATCGGGCGTGCCGGTCGGCGGGTTCGTATTGGGCATTTCGAACACCGTCGTGACGCCACCCATCGCAGCACTCGCCGTCCCTGTTGCCCACGTTTCCTTATGGGTGTAGCCGGGTTCGCGGAAATGAACGTGAACGTCGATCGCGCCGGGCAGCACATGCTTGCCGCGCGCATCGAGCGTTTCTTTCGCCTCGGGCATGCTCGCATCGTGTCCGATGCACAGCACGCGGCCGTCCTTGATCGCAATGGATGCGACGTATTGAGTGGAGTCGGTGACGACAGTGCCGCCGCGAATGATCAGGTCTGCAATCATGGTGTGTTTGCGAGGAAAGTAAGTGCTGTGGCAGACCAGCGGTCAGAGCATGGCCCATCCGCCGTCGACAGGCAGATCGACGCCGGTAATTTGACGTGATACATCGGAGGAGAGAAACAGGCACGCGTGCGCCACGTCGCTATCGTTGCTGATGCGTTGGAGCGCATAGTCCTGCGCGTGATGCGCGACGGCTTCTTCCTCGCCGATGGACAGCTTGCGCATGACGTCGGGCACGACCTTCGTGCGAAAGCGCTCGCCGTCGACCATACCGGGCGCGACGTAATTGACGTTGATGTTGTAGCGACCGGCTTCGAGCGCTGCCGACTTGGTCACGCCGCGTAGCCCCCATTTTGAAGCCGAGTAAGCCATGCGACCGGCGCGGCCGCGCATGCCGAACGTACCGCCCACGTTGACGACTTTCCCGTAGCGCCGTTCGATCATGGACGGCATGATGGCCCGCATCATGTTGAAACAGCCGGTCAGGTTGACATCGACGATCTCCTCGAACTCTTCATTCGTGGTGGTCCACGTCGTGCCGCCTACGGGACCGGTGCCGCCCGCCACGTTAATGAGTACGTCGATACAACCGAATCGGGCCATCGTAGCGTTGGCGAGCGCATCGGCGTCGGCCGCATCGGTGACATCGCAACGAATCATCAGGATGTCTGCGCCACTTAAAGCGGGGTCTTCCACGAGACCTTCAATCGCAGCCATGTCACGTCCCGCGAGGACCAGCTTCGCGCCTTCGGCGGCAAACGCGCGCACGATCGCTGGACCCATTCCCTTTGCTGGGCCCGTCACTACCACGACTTTGTTGCGCAGCTGCAAATCCATTGATTGTCCTTTATAGAGAGATCTGTCCCGGGTCGATGCTCGCGGCCTGTTCTGAAATTGGCATCAACCTTGCTTTGTATCCGCGGCACGCTCGTTCGATTCAACCCGTTGAGGCACCAGGGAGTTGTCTTCACGATACTTGATCAATATCGAAGGACGAGGTGTTAATTTGGTTCGCCCCTGTTGTTTAACTGGCTATGGAGTCTTGAATTGAGTCTGGCTAGACTGCGGGTGCTTCGAAATCTGGATAGGGAGTGTGGCCGTGACGCTTCGTAGCATGCGAGTTCTGCGTTATCTGGAAGAGGTCGCGCGTGCGGGCTCGATACGGCGGGCGGCCGAACGCCTGTATGTCACGCCGTCGGCGCTCTTGCGGCGCATTCAGGACATTGAGGAAGAACTCGGCGCGCCGGTATTCGAGCGGACCTCGGCGGGTGCGCAATTGACTGCGGCCGGCGAACTGTTCCTCGGCTGGATACGCACGCAGAACGCGGGACTGCGTCACGTGATGTCGCAGATCGAATCGCTCTCGGGGCTACGGCGCGGCGAGGTGCGTGTGTCGGCAAGCCAGGCGGTGGCGCGGGGTTTTCTGTTGCAGGAGATCATCGACTTCCGGGCGCAGCATCCGCTCGTCAAGTTTCATGTGACCATCTGCGACCATGGCCGCGCCATGCGTGCATTGATTGCGTATGAAACGGACCTCGTGCTGGTGTTCCGGCCACCGCAGGCAGCGGAGCTTCAACCGCTGATGTCGATCGGGCAGGGGCTGGTCGCGGTGATGTCGGCGGATCATCCGCTCGCGGGACGGCCATCCGTGCGGATGCGCGAATGCCTGGAGTATGAGATCGGTCTCGTGGACAGCAGTTTTTCCGGTCGCGAGATCATCGACGAGATCGTCGCGCGGAGTTCGGTGCAGCTCAATCCGATCATCGAGGCGAACTCATTCGACTTGCTGGTCGATCTCGTACGGCAATCGCGGATCATCACGTTTCAGATCGACATCGGCACGCTCGGCTGGCGGCAGGATCCGATGCTTGCTGTGGTGCCGGTCGATGAACGCGACGCTGCATTCGGCCCGCTCGTGCTCGGTCAGTTACGTGGACGTGCCTTGCCGCTCGCCACAGCCAAGTTCGGCGAGCAGCTCGCGCGCAAGCTCCACGAGTGGCGTTCCACGCCGTCGCAGGATGTGCCGGGCATCCACGCAGATGCGGATGCGATGCTCCAGACCGACTGACCTGCGTGCACCACTGCGCGTCTGTTATGCACCGCGATTGACGGCGGTGCACTGCGACGTCGTCCTTATCCGCCTCGAAGACGGCATGGCCCATCACATGCGTCGTTTGGTCGTTGCATGTGGCAGGCCGTTTTTGCGCGCGCAGCAATGCGCGCGAGACGGGTAGTCACGACGAGTGTCAAACGATGACCGGTTCCAGTCCGCAATACGATTCCCAATCCTTACCGTTGTCCTTGGCCGATATCGATGAGGAGACCATCGAGGTCGCTCTCGAACAAGGCACCAACCTCGCCATTACGCTTTCGCCGGATCGACAGCGGATCGCAATGGACCTTCAGGGCATTCTCTGGGTGATGCCGATAAGCGGCGGCGAGGCGCGCCGTCTCACCGACGATCTTGGCGACATTGCCTGGCCCCGCTGGTCGCCGGACGGCGCGAGGATCGTTTTCCAGTCGTACCGCAGCGGCAATTTTCATTTGTGGTCGATCGATCCGGCGGGTGACGACCTACGCCAACTCACGCACGGCGAGTTCGACTATCGCGAGCCCTGCTTCTCGCCTGATAGCCGCGAACTTGCGTTTGCGTCGGATCGTGGCGGCCGGTTCGCGATCTACGCGATGGACCTGGCGAGCGGCGCCATGCGCAGCATCGCAGCGGAAGCTGCCGAGCTATCGGAGCCCGCCTGGTCACCCGATGGTGCGTGGATCGCCTTCGTGCGGGACGGGCAATTGGCATGCGTGTCCTCGCGCGGCGGCGATCGCGTTCACCCCGCCGTGGCGCGCTGCCAACACCCGGGCGCTCTGCTTGCCGCGCCTGCATGGACGCCCGGCGGCCAGTCGTTGATGTACCGCATGCTGACCGGCAAGCACCGTGACTGGCGCACGAGTCGTCTGTGCATTGACGGTACTGCGCTGACACCGGAAGACGTGGAGGTGTTTCCGTTGCCCGTCGCGTTCGTGGACGACGACATCTTCCTCCACACGGCGCACGGTGAGATCCGGCGAAGTTCGTTGTCGCGGGGCTTTCTCGGCGTAGTGCCGTTTCGCGCAACGGTTGCTGTCAAGCGGCACCGCTATGCACGTCGCTGGCGTGATTACGCTTCGGACGCGCCCCGGAGGGTCAAGGGCATTTCGTTTCCGGTCATCTCACCCGATGCCGGCCACGTGGCCTTTGGTGCGCTGAACCAGTTGTGGCTTCTGAAGATTGGCGATGCGCGCCCTCAACCATTGACCGATGACGTCTACGCGAAAATCTGGCCCGCGTTCTCGCCGGATGGAAAGCAGCTTGCGTATATCTGCGACCGCGGCGGCAATATGGACATCTGGGTCCGCGATCTGGCGACCGGGCTTGACCGTCAACTGACGCACGCGGCTCACGCACTCAAGCAATGCGTGTGGGCGCCGGATGGAGGTCGACTCGCGTGCGGATCGGCCGATGGCGTCATCTACGTGGTCGATGCAAAAACCGGGGAATTGACGCGCACCTGGCATCAAACGGTCTGGTCGGGGCGGCCTTCGTGGTCGCCGGACGGCACGCGGTTGACGCTCGCTGCCGTGCAACCGTACTCCGCCCGCTATCGCGAGGCGCGCAACACGATCCTGATTTACGACATCGAGAGTGCGGACACGCGTTATTACCCACCTGCGCCGCAGGGCGCGCTCGATGTCCGCAATGCGAACGGTCCCCTCTGGATCGCGGGCGGCGGTTCGCATGAAGGCGCCCGTTCGCGTCTGCTGTTTACGATGCGCGGTGAACTGTGGTCGCTGGGAATCGACGCAGCTTTTCAGCCGGTGGGCGATTCGCAGCGGGTTACAGAGATACTTTGCGATGCACTCAGTGCCGATGCGACAGGACGCAACGTGCTGTTTCTATCGAACGCCGCCTTGTATATCCTTGAGCTGGAGCGCGGCAACCTGACGCCGGTCCCGCTCGATCTGGAATGGACCGTTCACCGTCCGGACCACCGCACCGTGATCCACGCGGGGCGCATGTGGGACGGCGCGGCCGACGCCGCGTTGACGGATGTCGACATCGTGATCGAGCGCGACCGTATCGTGTCCGTGTCGCCACACGATGAAGCGCGGTTCTCCGGCGCAGACGATCCGCGGACGGCGCACATCGACGCGAGCGCACTGACGGTAATGCCCGGCATGATCGACATGCACACGCATCGCGAGATGGGTAATCAGCTTGGCGCGCGCGATCCGCGTATCTTTCTCTCGTTCGGCATTACCAGCACGCGTGGCTTGTCCGATAACCCGTATCTCGCGCTTGAGAACAAGGAATCGGTAGACGCAGGAAAACGGGCGGGCCCACGCCACTTCGGCACGGGCGACGCACTCGACGGCACGCGCACGTTCTGGGACGGCATGCGTCCGATTGCCGACGCCGCGCAGCTCGATCGCGAGCTCGAACGCGCGGCGCAGCTCGAATACGATCTCATCAAATGCTATGTGCGTCTGCCGCCGGATCTTCAGCAGCGCGCGACGCTCGGCGCGCATGCGCTCGGCATTCCGATCACGTCGCACTATCTCTTTCCCGCTGTGGCGTTTGGTGGCGACGGCTACGAGCATATGGGCGAGACGAGCCGGTTCGGCTATTCGCGTACGGGCAGTGCGTTGGGCACCATGTATGACGATGTGCTCGCGTTGTCGGCGGCGGCGGGGTGCTACCGGACGCCAACACTGTTTGGCCTCGAAGCGATGCTGGGCGACACACCTTCGCTGATCGAAGACGACCGTCGAGTGGCTGTGCTGTTCACGCACGCCGATCGCGAAGCGCTACGGCGAGCAGCGGCAGGCGGCCTATCGAAGCCCAATCCGAGTGTCGCTCGCCAGGTCGACGCCATCGTTCGCATGATCGATGCAGGCGTGAAGGTGGTGACAGGGAGCGACTATCCGATGGTCGCGCCCGCGATCAGCCTGCATCTGAACCTGAGGGCGATGGTCCGCTATGGCATGCGCCCCATCGATGCGTTGAAGACGGCGACACGCGATGCCGGCGCGGCGCTGTATCCCGATCTGGGGACGATCGTGCCGGGTGCGCTCGCGGACCTCGTGTTCGTCGAGGGCGATCCGACCGTGAACATCGACGACGCGACTCATGTGAATGGCGTGATGATCGGCGGAAAATATCGTACGGTTGAAAGTCTGCTGGCGCCGTTCGAGCACGTCGTGCAAAAGGGCGAATTCCGAGAGCAATCCCCGGCGCGCCGGGTGAATGACGCAGCGAGTCCCACGGCTCGCGCGCAATACTGGTGGCACGATCCGCGCTGGATCGAATGTGTGCAGGCGTCGTGCTGTGGAATGCTGGTGCCGCTCGATCTGCTGGCAGAAGGACAGCCGATGCGCGGATCCGGCACCTGGGGGAAGGGTTATCGCGAGCGGGCGCTGTAGCTAGATGGGATCACGCGCGCATGCTTCCACGCGCGCGTGATATGTCAGATGGCGCACGGGTTCGGGCTTGCTTGACGACGCATCAAGCCGGAACTCCGTTTCATCAACCGACGTGAGGATAAGCGTCGCGGGCAAACGCGGCCGAGATTCGGCCATGTGCAAGGTCCGCTTCGATTCGCTCGGCCGGACGCTCTGCCGGATCTCCCAGGCCTGCGCCACCCGGCAACGCGAGCACGAGATGATCGCCGCGCGGAATGCGTTGCAGGCCCTTCGCGCGCAACGCCGTACCCGATGCGAGGTGCACTGTGCCCGTCGCACCGTCGAGACCACCCGCCCGGCCCCGTGCGGCAGAACGCACGCGCTCGAACATCGCGAGCACTTCGAAACTCTCGCCATCGCGCGTGCCCACTTCGACGACCTGTCCTAGTCCACCTTGCGTGCGGCCGGCGCCGCCGCTATCCGCGCGCAGCTCCTTGCGCCAGATCACGATGGGCGCGCCGGCTTCCGTCACTTCGACGGGCATCGCCCGGACGCCGCTCGGAAACGCCGTCGCCGAAAGCCCGTCCTGCACCGCGCGCGCGCCGGAGCCGCCGCTATTGAAGAACACCGTATCGAAGGTCGTGCCACCCGCGGCGTCGACGCCGCGCAACTGAACGCTCCACAAGCATGACGATCCCTCGGCGGGCGTACGCTCAGGCAACGCCTGGCCGAGACAACCGAATACCAGGTCCGGCAACATCTGGCCGATCACATGACGCGCGGCGACAGGGGAAGGACGCTGCGCGTTGAGGATGCTGCCAGCGGGGGCATCGACGATGAACGGCGCGAGTGCGCCATGGTTGTTGGGTACCTGCGGCGCCACCACGCATTTCAGGCCGAAGATCGAATACGCACGGCAGTAGTTCAGTACGACGTTGATGCCCTGACTCACGGCGTCCGCGCTGCCCGCGTAGTCCACCGAGATGGTGTCGGCGGCGATGGTCAATCTGGCACGCAGCGTGATGGGCGCATCGTAGCCGTCGATTGTCATGTCGGCCGACCAGCTTCCACGCGGCAGTTTCGCAATGGCATCCCGAGTCGCCGCCAGCGATTGATCGATGATGTAATCAGCGAGGGCATCGAATTCTTGCAGGCCGTATTCGTCGAGCATCGAACGCAGGCGCACCGCGCCGGACTGATTGCAGGCGATATACGACAGCATGTCGCCCTCCGCCTGCAACGGCGTGCGGACATTGGCGCGCAGAATGCTCATCAGGTCCTGATTCAGCACACCGCGCGACGCGAGCTTGAGCAACGGGATCTGTAGCCCTTCTTCGAAGATCGAGCGACCGTCGGGACCTTGCCCGAGGCCGCCAATATCCACCTGGTGACAGCAGCAGCCGATCATCGCGACCACTTTCCCGTGCGCCACCACCGGGCTGATCACCGTGATGTCGTGCAAGTGACCGGCCGTGAGCCAGGGGTCGTTGGTCACGAAGTGATCGCCGTCTTCCATCGCGTCGATGGGAAAGCGGGCAAGGAAGTGCCGCACGCCCTCGGCCATCGAGTTGACGTGTCCTGGCGTGCCGGTCACGGCTTCGGCAATCATGCGTCCACGCGTGTCGAAGATCGCGGCGGACAGATCGCCTGCATCGCGCACGGTGGTGGAGAACGCCGTGCGCATCAGCGCCTGCGCGGATTCCTCGACCACCGATATCAGGCGAGTCCACATTAGCTGCTGGCGCAGATCGGTCATGGCATGGTTCATTGCCGGGCTCCTGTTTGCTCGCGCCGCGTGAGCACGATGTAGTGATGCGCGTCGATCATCGCGTCGAACGAGGGCGACACGACCGTGGTGGTTTCCTTCTCGACAATCAGCGCGGGACCGGCAATGTGGTCGCCGGCTTCGAGTCCTTCACGGCCAACGATCGCGAAGTCCATCGCTTCGCCGCTGGCCGGGTCCATCACGCGTCGATAACCGCTCGGTTTGACGGTGCGCGTGCGCGGTGTCGTTGCGATGCGCTCATAAGGTGCGGAGGGGGCAGTCACCGACACGCGCCACGTGAGCACCTCTACGGCGAGACCGTCAGCGGTCGCGCCATACAGTGCGCGATAAGCCAGAGCGAAGGTCTCGGCGAGCACGTCGGCGTCATCCGCAGTCAATGCGCGCGACGGCACGTCGATGGCCACTTCGAAGCCCTGGCCGCAATAGCGCGCGAACGCGGTGCGACGCTCGATACAGGGCGCACCCGTGTGTGCGCGGGCGACGATCTCGTGTGCTTCGGCAGCCATCTGTTCGAGCATCGCATTGACCGGCGCGGGATCGAACTGCGTGAGGCGTTGATGCAGGCTGCGGGACAATTCATACGCGATCGGCGCCCGCAGGAAACCGACTGCTGAACCGACGCCCGCGCTGCGCGGAATCACGATCCGCGCGATGCCGAGCTTTTCAGCGATCCGCGCCGCATGCAGCGGCGCGGCGCCACCGAACGCAAACAGCGTTCGCGCGGCCGCGTCGGCACCGTTCTCCATTGCGTGAACGCGCGTGGCGCTGGCCATCGCTTCGTCCACCATCTCGCTGACACCCAGCGCGAGCTGCGCGGCCGACGCGTCCCATGCGTCGAGATGCTTCAAGGCGTCTGTGGCGGCGTCGATATCGAGCAGGATGGTGCCGCCGGCAAACGCGGTGGGGTCGATGCGGCCAAGTACGAGATCGGCGTCGGTGACGGTGGGCGCCGTGCCGCCGCGTCCGTAGCAGGCGGGACCGGGTTCGGAACCGGCGCTGTGCGGACCGACCGACAAGCGGCGTGCGGAGTCGATCTGTGCAATCGAGCCACCGCCCGCGCCAATCTCCACCATCTCCACAACCGGAATGCGTAACGGCAAGCCACTGCCTTTGCGGAAGCGATGCACGCGCGCCACTTCGAACATCTGCGAAATCTGCGGGCGCGCATCGTTGATGAAGCAGATCTTCGCGGTCGTTCCCCCCACATCGAGCGCCAGCATCTGCTCGATACCGTGTTCGGCCGCCACGCTGGCGGCGAAAATCGCGCCGCCGGCCGGGCCAGATTCAACCAGCCGCACTGGAAACCGCGCGGCCGTTTCGACCGTGGTCAAACCGCCGGACGACAGCATCAGCAGCAACGGACATGTGAATCCGAGCGTCGCCAGTTTCTCTTCGAGCCGGCGCAGGTATCGTGCAACGAGCGGCTGGACATAGGCGTTGGCGACCGTCGTCGAAAAGCGCTCGTACTCGCGAATCTCCGGAGATACCTCCGACGACTGCGAGATGCTGACTCCCGGCATCAGTTCCGCGAGTAGCTGCGCCGCTTCGCGCTCATGTGCGGGATTCGCGTAGCTATGCAGGAACGCAATCGCGACGCTCGTCACGCGTTCCTGCTCGAACAGACGCGCGGCGGCGCAAATGGCGTCGCGATCGAGCGGCACGAGCGGCGTGCCATCAGCGGCGATCCGTTCGGGAATGCCAATACGCAATGGCCGCGGCACGAGCGGTGTCGGCGCTTGCATCGTCAGATCGTACTGATCGAAGCGGCTTTCCGACGCGAGTTCCAGCACGTCGCGAAACCCGGCGGTCGTCAACAGGGCGGTTTTTGCGCCCTTGCGTTCGATCAGCGCGTTGGTGGCGAGCGTCGTACCATGCACGATCAGGCCGACGTCCGCGATCTGCAGCCCTGCGCGTGCGAGCAGCGTCTCAATGCCTTCCAGCAGCGCCCGCTCGGGCGCATCGTAGGTCGTGAGTATCTTGATCGACTCGCGGCGTCCTTCCACTTCCAGTACGACGTCGGTAAACGTGCCGCCGATATCCGCGCCAATGCGCGCCTTTCCTGCAACTCTGGTCACTGCGTGATCCTCAGCTGGTTCATGTTGATTCGCGAGCGCGCCGGACCTGACGGCGCGCATTCCGTGACTACATGGCGGACTTTTCTTCAGCCGCGCGGCGATTCAGGCTCTCGTAGAAGCGGCTCAGATGCTTGCCCACATGCACGCCCTCAAAGCGTTTCTCCTGATCCACGGCCAGTATCTCGGGCAGCGGTTCCACAGTGACGTCGCGGTCGGGGTTCATGAAGAACGGAATCGAATAGCGCTCGAAGCGCGAACGGTTACGCACGCGGTGATAGTTGGACAGATAGCGTCCGTTGGACCACCACATCATCATGTCGCCCACATTGATGGTGAAGGCGCCGGGAATGGGCGGCGCTTCGATCCATGTGCCGTCGCGCCGTTTGACTTCGAGGCCGCCGCGCGAGTCCTGCGCGAGGATCGTGAAAGGTCCTTCGTCAGTATGGGAGACCGTATTGGACACTTCGATGTCGGCATGCTCAGGCAGCGGGATGTAATAGAGCAGGCTGAGTTGCGAGAGCGGCTTGTGGAAGTAGCCGTTGAAGCGTGTCTCGTGAAGACCCAGCCCGATCGCGAACGCATTCAGCAGATGACGCGACAGGTCGGTCATCGCATCGTAGTACTGCTTGCACACGCGGCGGAACTCGGGCATGTCGTCGGGCCAGCGGTTGGGGCGATAGAAGAGCGGATCGACTTCGCCGTCGTCAAACTCGTCCTGCAAGCGGAACTGCTCGTGAAGGCGGCTATTGCGCGACAGAGGCTGGCTGGGCGGCATGGGGATCCAGCCGCGATACCAGTCGGGCGTGGCCCGCGTACGCTGCTTCTCGTCGACGGGGCGGCTATAGAAGGCGGCCGACTGCGCAAATGCAGCGTCGATCAGCGCCTGATCGACGCCGTGTCCACGCAGATAGAAAAAACCGATGCGGCTGCATGCCTCAGCGATCTGTGCTGCGACGCGTGCCTTACCCGACAGATCGCCACGCAGGAACGGAGAGAAATCCACGACCGGAATCTCGGCGATATCCACCGGACGTGCGGCGATTTTGTCTTCAATGCCTTCTGAGCTGCGGGACATGATCAAGGCCTTATGAACAGGTGATGAGCGCGGCGTTGCAAGCAATCGGCATGGCGCTGGAGATAGCACCGGCGAGCCCTGCAACGTCAAATGAGGGCAAGGCTACGCTCGCCAAAATACAGGGGGAGTGCCATTTGCGTGTCGCTGCGCGACGAAATTGACTACGAAGAGAACGCTTTATTTTTTACTACCCGACGCAGTTTTTTGCGCTGTAGGCTTGTCTCCGTTCCGCATGGGAGACACCTCCATGCGCAGCAAGCGAAGCGAGTGCCGGCAGCGATGCCGGTGAATCGGGGCGGGTTACAGCGCCTCATCGTCGTACGCACGGAAGCTATGAGCGAGACTATTCAAATCAAGTCGTCGGGGGCCCCGGCTGGTCACGCAGGGGTGGATGGTCAACGTCGCGCCGCGCTTGCTGCACTCGGTGCGCTTTCGGTGTTGGGTGTCGGCCTGTTGTCGGCGCACGTGCTGCCGCAGCTCAGCAATGCGCAAGCCACCGTGGCGGGCCGGACGCGCATCACGCATCAGCTTGGTTGGATCAACGGTGTGCAGTTTGGTGGCGACTTCGTCGCGATCGACAAGGGCTTCTTTGCGCGTGAGCGGCTCGACGTCGTCTACACGCCGGGCGGTCCGGGCACGGATTATCAGACCATGGTGACGAGCGGTCGCGCAATGGTCAGCGAGAGCAACCCGGCCGGCCTGATCAGTGCGTATGTGCTCAAGAAGCCGCTCATCGCCTTCGCGGCGGTGATGCAGCGCGATCCAAGCTGTTTTGTGAGCCTGAGCGACCGGCCAATCAACTCGTTGCGCGACATGATCGGCAAGACGATTGGCTTGCCGAACAGCATTCGTGGCCAGGTGGAGGCCCTGTTTCAGCGGGCGAAAATCGATTCTTCCGGCGTCAAGTTCGTTCCCATTGGTAGCGACCCTGCCTTGCTCGCGGCGCGCCAGGTGGATGCGTACTACGGCTGGGAGACGACCGTGGTGCCGCCTTTGCGCCGTCTTGGACTGGACCCGCATGTGTTGCCGTTCTCCAGCCTCGGCTTTCGCGGCTACGGGCAGGTGCTGATGGCGCGCAGAGATACGCTTGAAGAGCATCACGACGTACTCGTGCGCTATACGCGCGCGCTCATTGACGGCTGGTCGTGGATGACGCAACACCCGCGCGAGACCGCCGAGTTGGTGGTTGCGCGCTATGCGCCGCCGGGCACGCAGTTGAGCGAGCAACTCGAAGAAGTTGCCATGATGCAGAGCTACCTGACGGAAGGCGATGCCCGCACACAGGGTTTGCTGTGGATCGATCCCGCCGTGTTCGAGGAAAACGTGGCGCTGGGCCGCGAGGCGGGCACGGTGCCGGCGAATCTACCGGTTGACGTGTCGAAAATCGTCACGCAAAGCGTGATTCGCGCGGCACTGGGCAAGGCGTGATGACCGGCTGACCCCGGCCTGCCGCCGGTTGCGCCGAGTGATGCCAAACCGGCAACCCCTTCACACGAAATCGGCAACGAGTCCGCCGCTTTTGTGCACTTAACCTTCAGACAGACGTGTTGCCGCGGCGTGCGCCGAGCCGGCGCGGTCCGTCTCGTCTCGCTTCGTACCATTCCGTACTGTATTGGGAGTTCCGATGCCTGGCCTGTCCATTGCCGATGTGTCGAAGACATTTACTGTCGACGGCAAACCCTTCGTTGCGCTCGAAGGCGCGACGCTCAACCTCGCTCCGGGTGAGTTCGGCGCGCTCATCGGCCCGTCGGGCTGTGGAAAGTCGACGCTGCTGCGCATGGTCGCCGATCTCGTCGCGCCATCGAGCGGCACGATCACGCTCGACGATGCGCCGCCGCGTACGGCGCGACTGCGGCATGACATCGGCTTCGTGTTTCAGGAAGCGACGCTGCTGCCTTGGCGGTCAGTGCTCGACAACATCCGCCTGCCGCTCGAAATGCTCGGCACGCAAGGCAAGCGCGGTGCACTGACGCCGGCCGAACTCGTGCAACTCGTCGGACTGAATGGTTTCGAACATGCGCGTCCTTCGCAGTTGTCGGGCGGCATGCAACAGCGTTGCGCAATTGCCCGTGCGCTGGCCGTGGCGCCGCGCATTCTTCTTCTTGACGAGCCGTTCGGCGCGCTCGATGAAATCACACGCTACCGGATGAATTTCGAGCTGTTGCGGATCTGGTCGCAGACCGGCACGACGGCGCTGATGGTCACGCACTCGATCGATGAAGCGGTGTTGATGGCCGATCGCATTTTCGTACTGGCCGCGCGGCCTGGCCGCATCGTCGACGTGGTTGAAGTGGATTTGCCGCGGCCACGGCGCTTCGAGCATATCGAAACGCCGGCATTCAGTGTGCTCACGGATCGGGTTCGGCGCTCGTTGTTCAGCGACATCGAGCAGAGGTTCGAACATGCAGCCTAGCCTCTCGCATCCCGCCGCGCGGCGCACCTCGCGCTTTACGTCGCGCTTTACGTCGCGCTTCACGTCATTCTTCATGCCACCGGCGTTGCTGATCGTCGCGGTGCTGGTCCTGGCAGAAGTGTGCGCGCGTGCGGGCGTCGCCGCACGCTCGTTCCCTGCGCCGTCGGCGGTCGGCATCGCAACGTGGCGCGACGCGCACGCGTTGTTCGAAGAAACGCTGTCAACCTTGTTCGTGGCCATCTACGGCTTCATTGCTGCGACGGCGATCTCGCTGACGCTCGCGTTTGTCGTCTACGCGGTGCGCCGGGTGGAGACCACGGTGATGACCGCTGCTGCCGTGCTGAGCAGCATCCCCATCATGGCGATCATGCCGATGCTCTTGATCTGGATGGGACCGTTCGTGTCGACCCGGATCGCGGTGACGTGCCTCATCTGCGTGTTTCCCATTCTGGTGTCGGCGATTCAGGGTGTGCAGGCCGTCGGCAGCCGCCTCGACGAACTCTTCACCGTCATGGCGGCCCGTCCGTTGCAGCGCTTTACCCGGCTCGCGTTGCCCGTCGCCGTGCCGTACCTGTTCGTCGGCCTGCGCGTCGCCGCGCCGCTGTCGATCCTCGGCGCGCTCGTCGCCGAATGGAGCGGCGCGAGTACGGGACTCGGCGTGCTGATGCTCAATGCCATGTTCAGCCTGCAAATCGACCGGTTGTGGAGCACGGTGTGCATTGCATGCGTCATTTCTCTCGGGGCCTATGGCTATGTCTGTCTGATCGAACGTCTGGCATTGCCGGGCGATCGCGTAATTGAAGGGGCTTCCGCATGAACGGATCCAATCCAGTGAACTACGCGCAAGCGCCCGTGCTTGCCGCGACGATTTCCACGGACGCTATCGCTGCGCGAACGTGGCAGGCGGCGGCCGCTCGCGTGCTGGTCGATCGCATTGGCAATTTCGTGGCCTTTGGCGCGGTGGTCTGCGTCGTCTGGGCGGCGATCAGTTATGCGCTTCATGCGCCCGACTATGTGCTGCCGACACCCACCGAGGTCGCTGCCGCGCTGGTCGCTAACGGCGGATTAATCGCGGGCGCCACATGGCTGACGTTGTGGTGCACCGTGGTCGGCATTGCGGTCAGTGTGTGTATTGCCGTGGGATTGGCGTTGCTGTTCGTGCTGTCGCCGCTCGCCGACCGGACTGTCACGCCACTGCTGATTGCGATTCGCTCCATTCCGATGATCGCCATCACGCCGCTCGTCGTCGTGCTGTTTGGACGTGACCGCTGGAACACGATCGGCATGGTGGCGTTGCTGACGTTCTTCCAGGTGATGCTCGCGGCAAAGCGGGGCTTCGACGCGCCGAGCCAAAGCATGCTCGAACTGATGCGGACCTGTGGCGCGAGCTTCTGGCAAACCTTGCTCAAGGTACGGGTGCCGAGCGCGGTGCCGTTCGTATTCACAGGGCTTCGTCTTGCCGGGAGTTCCGCGATCCTGTGCGCCATGTTTGCCGAATGGCTCTCCGGCTCACCGGGCCTCGGCACGCTGATGCTCGATGCGTACTCCAAACAGAATCTTGGCCTGATGTGGGCGGCGGTCGCGGTCAGCACGACGCTCGCGTATCTGTTCTTTACGCTAACAATCGCGCTCGAACGGGCCGTACTCGACCGGAGCGGCACATGAGTGTGATGTCGCGCGAAATGGAATTCGAACTTAGGGCCGGCGCAGGAAGGCTTGATGGCCAGGTTGCGATGGTGACCGGTGGCACCCGCGGTGTGGGTGCCGAACTCGCGCTCGCGCTGGCGCAAGAAGGCGCGACCGTGGTCGTGGTGGGACGCGATATCGACGCGGGCGAACGGGTGGTGGACAAGATTCGCGCCGCGGGTGGCCTTGCGAGCGTCGCCGTGGCCGACGTGACGCGCGAGGATGCAATCGATGCCGCGGCGCATGCCGTGCTCGACGAATATGGCCGGATCGATACGTTGATTTGCGCGGCGGGAACCTCGGCAGCGAAAGGGCCGCTCTGGCTGGCAGAAGAGCGCGACTTTCGCGCCTGCTTCGATCTGAACGTGCTCGGCACCCTGCTCGCGATGAAAGCCGTGATGCCGGCGATGATCGAACGCCAGCAGGGCTGCATCGTCGCGATCGGGGGCACCTATGGACATAAGGGTGTGCAGAATTTCTCCGTGTACGCAGCGTCGAAATGGGCGCTGCGCGGCCTCATCAAATCGGCCGCGCTCGACGCGGGGGCGTTTGGCATTCGCGTGAATCTTGTTTCGCCGGGCGGCATCGAAGGCGAACGGTTGTCCGAGATGTTCAGGCGAACCGCGCAGCGGGAAGGTATCAGCTATGACGCCGTGCACGCCCGCTTCATCGCGCAAACCGCCATGGGCCGTCTCGTGAGTCCTTCCGACATCGCGGGCGCCGTCCTGTACCTCGCGAGCGAAACCGGCCGGATGATGACCGGTCAGGACATCGTGGTCGATGCCGGCATGCTCGTTTGACCCCCTCCGCCACCTGACAGACATCATGGATCAAAAAACCGAACGGCAGCACAAGACGGATACCCGCGTCGTCCACACAGGCCGCACGCCGCGCGACTTTCACGGCGTTGTGAATACGCCCGTCTACCACGCGTCGACGTTTATCTTCGAGACGGTCGACGAATTGCTCGAAACGCGCCGTGATCGCGCGAGTGGCGCCTACGTGGGCTTCACCTATGGCCGCGAAGGCACACCCACCACGCGCGCTCTCGAAGATGCGATGACGGAACTCGAAGGCGGCTATCGTGCCGTGGTCACGTCGTGTGGCCTTGGCGCAATCGCGGCATCGCTGATGGCGTTTCTGTCGGCCGGCGATCATCTGTTGATCGTCGACAGCCTGTACGGTCCCGCCCGCGCATTTTGCGAGGAGACCCTGCGCAAATTCGGCGTGGATATCGAGTACTTCGATCCGCAGATTGGCGCGGGCATCGAAGCGCTGTTTCGCCCGAACACGCGAGTGGTCTACCTCGAGTCGCCGTGTTCCTTGACGTTCGAGGTATGCGATGTGCCTGCTATCGCCAAGGCATGCCACGCGCGCGACATCGTGTCGGTCATGGACAACACGTGGGCGTCACCTATCGGCTTCCGGCCTTTGCGACACGGCATAGATGTATCGCTTCATGCGGCCACCAAATACATCTCGGGTCATTCGGACCTGATGCTCGGCATTGCCGTCACGACCGAAGAAGTGTTCGTGCGTCTCAAGCAGACGGCTTCGGGAGCCGGCTATTGCGGCGGACCCGACGACGTGTATATGGCGCTTCGTGGTCTGCGCACGTTGCCGATCCGCATGGAGCGGCATCAACGTAGCGCACTCAAGGTCGCGCAGTGGTTACAGCAGCGCCCGGAGGTGGACAGCGTGATGTATCCGGCACTTCCCGACGATCCTGGACACGCCATCTGGAAGCGCGATTTCGAAGCGGCCTCGGGTCTCTTCGGTCTGGTGCTGAAGCCTTGTTCGGATGCGCAGTTCGCCGCGATGCTCGACCACATGACGTTGTTTCAGATGGGCTATTCATGGGGTGGCTACGAGAGCCTCGTTGTGCCTACCTATCCGGGCACGTTGCGCACGGCGCGTCCGTGGGCTTCGGATGGCCGGGGCTTGCGGCTGCATGTGGGTCTGGAGGACGTCGACGATCTGATCGACGATCTCGAACGCGGTTTCCAACGTCTCGCGGCCGCAGCGTAACACCTCAACCGACCTTCATATTGAGTTCCGATGACTTCTGCTGATCCGACGGGCGGCAAGCCCGGGTTTCTCGATGGCCGCGTCAAGCACATGCTGATCGACGGCGAATGGGTGACCGCGCTGTCCGGCAAGACGTTCGATTCGCGCAATCCCGCGACCGGCGAATGGCTCGCCACTATCGCCGAAGGCGACGCGGCGGACATCGATCGCGCCGTGCGTGCGGCGCGGCGTGCCTTCGAAGGACCGTGGCGGGCGATGAAGCCCGATGAGCGCCAGTCGATCCTGCTGCGTCTCGCCGACCTGGTGGACGCGCACTTCGACGAACTAAGCCTGCTCGACACGCTGGATATGGGCGCGCCGATTCGCCACACGCGCGGTAGCAAGCGCCATATGGTCGGCCTGCTGCGCTATTTCGCGTCGATGGCCGTGACGCTGCATGGGCAGACGGTGGACACGTCGCTCGGTGGCGACCTCTTTGCCTGCGCAATCAAGGAGCCGGTTGG
The DNA here is from genome assembly GCF_050434965.1 of Paraburkholderia sp. GAS38. Taxonomy (NCBI): domain Bacteria; kingdom Pseudomonadati; phylum Pseudomonadota; class Betaproteobacteria; order Burkholderiales; family Burkholderiaceae; genus Paraburkholderia; species Paraburkholderia sp. GAS38. The sequence goes on from NZ_JBNDJO010000007.1 coordinate 345,436, forward strand.
CGTCGTCGGCGCCATCGTGCCCTGGAACGGCCCGTTGATGGCCGCGATCTGGAAGACCGGACCGGTGCTCGCCACGGGTTGCACGCTGGTGCTCAAACCGGCGGAGGACGCGTCGCTGACGCCGCTGCGCTTCGGCGAGTTGTTGCTCGAAGCGGGCGTGCCGCCAGGTGTCGTCAATATCGTGCCGGGCTACGGCGCAACGGCGGGTGCGGCATTGGCCGCGCATATGGACGTCGACAAGGTCTCGTTCACGGGGTCGCATGTGACGGGACAGCAGATCGTCAAGGCGTCGGCGGGCAATCTGAAGCGGCTTTCACTCGAGTTGGGCGGTAAATCGCCCAACATCGTGTTCGCGGACGCCGACATCGATCGCGCGGCGCCTGCCGCGGCGATGGCTGCCTTTGCCAATGCAGGGCAGATCTGCAGCGCCGGCACGCGGCTTTTTATCCAGCGTCCCATCTTCGATGCTTTCGTCGAAGCCGTTGCCTATACCGCACGCAGTCTGAAGGTGGGGCATGGCGTGGATGGCGAGACCGATATCGGACCGCTCGTCTCGAAGAGACAGCTTGACCGGGTACTCGGCTATCTGTCCGCGGGAGAACAGGAGGGCGCGCATGCGCTTGCGGGTGGGCGACGGCTGGCGGGCGCAGGCTACGACGGTGGCTTCTTTGTGCCACCCACCGTCTTCCGTAACGTGAGCGACGACATGCGCATCGCGCGAGAGGAAATCTTTGGGCCCGTGGTAGCGGCCATTCCATTCGATACGGTGGACGAGGTCGTCGCGCGGGCGAACGCAACGCCGTTCGGCCTCGGCGCAGGGGTGTGGACGCGCGATGTGGGGCGCGCGCATACGCTCGCGAGCCGCATTCGGTCCGGCTCAGTGTGGGTGAACTGCTACAACGCGATGGACCCCGCGATGCCGTTCGGCGGCTACAAGATGAGTGGGTATGGACGCGAGTCGGGAACACAACAACTCGACGATTACCTGAACGTCAAAGGCGTGTGGATCCGGCGCGATTGACGGCGCCGATACGGTGACTTCAAGGGGAGCATGAGCGGCGCTTCATCGAAGGATGGACGTCGCTCGCGTACGTTGTTCGATACGACAGATGGGTGGGAAAACACTTTGGTGTGCGTAGACAGTTCGGTGTCGTTGCCCTGCGAAAAAAGCACTCGTGGGAAGAAATTGACCTCGATACATTCAATCGCACGAAACGTCCGCAGCAGCGGGACGTCACTCGAATCCGAAAGGTGTGACGCTGAGCTTCAGTTGCACGCCGACATTTCCACTCGCATGCTCAGGGGTCTGCATTGAAGAACAAGACGCTTATCAAATGGATGGTCGTAGGTGCCACAGTTCCGGCATCGGTGTTCGCTCAGACGACTACACCCGACAAAGACACGACCGACATCGGCAAAGTCAGCGCAACGGGTACGAGTACGGCCACCGCAGACAACACGCCCTCGGCAACGGGCGTGACGCGTAAAGAGCCTGGTGGCGGTCTGATCGTCGACGAAGACGTGCCGAAGTCAAAGAGCTCGGTCACGCGCGATTTCATTCAGAAGCAGGCTCCGTCCGCGGATGTATTTCAGATTCTGAAGTACTCGCCGGGTGCGACGACAGGCACCGGCGATGCATACGGTCTCAACCAGGGCGTGATCGCAGTGCGCGGTCTGCAGGGCTCGCAAATGGGTTTCAACTTCGAAGGCATGCCGTTGAGTGTCGTGTCGAACTGGTCCGTGTTTCCGGGTGAGTGGATCGATACGGAGAACACCGATGTCGTGACGTTGAACCAGGGCACGCCCGACCTCGCTTCGCCGAACGTCAACGCGACGGGCGGCGTGGTCGATCTGTTCCTGCATAACCCGTCTCACGAGGCCGGCGGACTCGTCGATATGTCGTACGGTACGGACGATGCGCGTCGTGAGTTCGTGCGACTCGAAAGCGGCGACATTGGCGATACCGGTTTGCGTGGCTTCATTTCGTTTTCGAACATCGACGCCAACCATTTCCGCGGCGAAGGCGAGGACAAGAAGCAACACGTCGACATGGGTATTGTGAAGGACTGGGGCGGCGGCAGTTCGACAAAGCTCGCGCTGACCTATTCGGAGATCGTGCGCGATACGTATAAGAACCCGACGCTCGCGGAGTACAGTCAGGATCGCGGCTTTGGCTCGGCGTCGAACTACGCCGCGAGCTATGCGGCCGGCGGCACGTCGTATTACGCATTGCTGAAGAACCCGTGGCGCAACCTGCTCGTGTCGATGCCGTCCACGTTCGTTGTGAATCCGGCGTTGCGCGTGACCTTCACGCCATATGTCTACTACGGCTACGGTGCTTCGGGCGATGCCTCGCTGATGAACGAAAGCGCGGTGGGTTACGGCGACACGGTTCAACCGGTCGACCTCAACCGCAATGGTACGACCACCGACACTAACGTTCTCGTCTACACGCCGTATATCGAAAGCACGGTTCGCGAAGGCACGACGCTCAAGGGCGAATACACGATTGGCAACAACGACATCGTCGCCGGTGCGTGGTTCGAGCACTCGCAAGACCACCTGTATCAACCGTATAGCTACACGAACGGCACCACGCCGCTCGACTACTCGGGTAGCAGCGACCAGATCCGCCTGTCGAACGGGCAGGTGATTACCGGCTTGAACCGGAACACCATTGACGACTCCGGCGCACTCTTCTTCGGCGATACGCTGAGCTACCTGGGCGACTCGCTCAAGATCAGCGCGGGTCTCAAGGAACTGTGGCTGCGCCGTGTGGGTAACGATCTCGAACCGAATCCGGATCCGCGTGACGAAGTCGTGCACATGGCGACATTGCCGACTTTCGCTGTGAGTTTCAAACCGGCCGAACGCCACCAGTTTTTCGCGAGCGTGACCGAGAGCTACGGCCTCTTGCCGGAAAACTCGCTCTATCCGTACTACTACAACGGCACGCAGACGACGAAGGCAAACCCGCATCAACCGGGCGAAAGCTCCACGTCGTTCGAGCTCGGCTACCGTTACCAGGGACCGTATTTCACGTCGTCCACCACGCTGTTCCGCTATGACTTCAAGAACCGTCAGATCTCGTCGAGCATCTGCGATCCGGGTTGCCTGAGCGAACCGATCAATGGTGGACGTCAGATGGGCGAAGGTGTGGACTTCGAACTGGGCATGCAGCCGATCCACAACTTCCGTCCGTATGTGTCGTTTGAATATCTGCATACGGAAATCGAGGACAACATTCAAACGGGTACGTCGTACCTCCCGACGGCGGGGAAAGAAGCTGTCGAATCGCCGCGCATGCAGGCCGCGTTTGCAGTCGACTACGACACCGGCCGCTATTTCGCCAACCTGGGCGTCAAGTATGTGGGCTCGCAATACTCGACCTTCATGAACGACGAAAAGATCCCTTCGTACATGACGATGGACGGCACGCTCGGCATGCGCTTCGCGAACACGGCGTTCCTGAAGAAGCCTGAGATCCGTCTCAACATGCTGAACTTGCTCAATCGTCACTACCTGTCGGGCGTGTATAGCGCGACAACGAATGCCAGGACCACCGAAGCCCTCGACGGCTCGTCGGTCGCAGGCTCTGCCCCGACGTATCTCGTGGGCAACGGCGTCACCGCAATGGTTACTTTCGCAACTGCCTTCTGACGGAACATCATGCCAATCAATCGAGAATTTCTCCATGCCGCGTCGATCCACCTGCTCTATGCAGGGATGGTGATCCTCACCTTCGTGATCGTCGAACGACTCGTCTTTTACTTTTACCTGACCGCCAGGCGGGCGCGCATTGCGAAGGCGTTAGCGTTGGCTGTCGCGCAGGATCCAGCGTGGCCGCAGCCGCAGTTCGACAAGTCGGCCGCCGACGTGATGACACGTGCCATGTCCGAGTATATGGACGTGCAGCGTGAAGGGAACGCGCCGCGCGAACGTGTCGAAGACGTGTCGACGGCGCTGTTCCTGCGGGTGGATCGCAAGATCAATCGCGGCTTGTGGATTCTCGACACGATCGTAACGGCAGCGCCGCTGCTGGGCCTGCTCGGTACGATTCTCGGCATCATGGATACGTTCAATGCGTTGTCGGCAGGCGGGATTTCGGACCCTGGCGCGGTGAGCCGTGGCATCGGCTCAGCGCTTTTCGCCACTGCCATCGGTATCGGTACGGCGCTGTATGGCCTGCTCGGATACAACATCCTGCACCGGTTCGGCGAGAGCCTGAGCGACGAATTCAAGTCCTTCCTGCTTGAAGCGACTTTGTCGGGGCAGGCGCCGCGCGCCGAGATGCGCGGTCAGCGCGCGGCTTGAGCCGACTATCCAGCCAGGTCGATGGAGGCTTTAAATGAGGCAATTTCCACAAAGGGAAGTACGGCGGGCACGCATCGAGATCATTCCGATGATCGACGTCATGATGTTTTTGCTCGCGTTCTTCGTGCTGATCAGCATGAATGTGTTGCCGGCGCTCGGATTGAAAGTGGCGTTGCCGAGTTCGGCGAGCCCTGAGAAGGTGCAGGAGCAAAAGCGCATTACGTTGACGATCGATCAGGGCGGCGACGTGCTGGTCGACGGCAAGCCGACGCCGGTTGCGCAGGTTGCGGCGGCCTTGCGCAGTATTGCGGGTAACGACAAGCCGAGCGTGATCATCGCGGGCGACGGTCACTCGAATCTGCAGGTGTTGGTCGACGTGCTCGATCAGCTGAAGGATGCGGGCCTGCCGGCCGCGTCGATCATCACGAAGGCGAAATAAGCGATGCGTGCCGATCCGATGGAGCGAGTGAGTCAAGGGGCCGGGTTCGGGATGGTAGTGGCTGTGTCCGTGCTGCTCGTGCTCGGCGCGCTGCGACCTATCCCGCCGTTGCCCGCTCCGCCGAAGCAGGAGACGTTCGTGGTGGCGTTGCAGGCACCGCCGCCCGAGCCTCCCGCGCCGGTACACCCCCCCGCTCCAATGCCGCCGCCGCCCAAACCGGTTCCACCGCCGCCTAAGCCCCGGCCGGTACCTGTGCCGGCATCGGTGCATGCGACGACCACACCGACGCCGGTTGCAGCGCCCAAACCCGCGCCCGTGCCACCGCCTCAGGCTACGCCGCCGTCGCAACCTGCGCCGCTGAAGGCCGAACCGACGCCGCCCGCCCCGGTGGCGCCGCCAGTGAACAACGCGTCGCTCGAGAACAGCTTCGTGGGCAAGTTACGCTCGTATATTCGGTCCATCACGCAATACCCGCCGTCCGGTGAAGCACGCCGCTTGCGCCCGGAGGGTGCGGTTGAGGTGAGCTTCACGTTGAGCCGCGCGGGTGCGGTCAGCAACGTCAGCGTGGTGCGGACGTCCAACTCGCCGATTCTCGACAAGCAGGCAGTCGCAATTGTCGAAAGCGGCAGTTATCCGGCCATCCCCGCCGATGCATGGACCGGCGAAAACGCGCATGCGTTCACGGTGACCGTGGAGTTCAGCGCGCCATGAACTCAACCACGACGTTCGATACACCGCTCGCCCTGCGTCATGCGATCCGTGAGCGGCGCTGGACCGGATACACGAACCATATCGCGCCGCATCACGTACAGGGCAACCTGATGATCGTGCCTGCTGCCTATGCCGATGCATTCGCCGCGTTTTGCGCGGCTAACGCTCAGGCGTTGCCGTTGCTGGCGCGATCGGAGCCGGGCGTGCCGTTCATGCCCGCGCTGGGCGCCGACCTTGATCTGCGCACGGACGTGGGCGGCTACATGGTGTTTCGCGATGGCGAACTAAGCAGCACGCCTGAGTCGATCACCGATATCTGGCGTGACGACCTGGTTGCGTTCGTGCTGGGCTGCTCGTTTTCGTTCGAGACGCTGTTGCGAAATCACGGTGTACGGCTGCGTCATCTCGACGAAGGCAATGTCTCCGCGATGTACGTGACCTCGTTGCAAACCAAAGCGTGCGAGCCGTTCAAAGGACCGCTTGTCGTGTCGATGCGCGCATTGTCGCCGGCTGACGCGATACGCGCGACGCTCGTATCGAGCCGCCACACGATGTTTCATGGCGCGCCCGTGCATATTGGACTGCCGCAACTGATCGGCATTGAGGATCTTTCGCAGTCCTATGGCGGTCACGGCCTGACCACGTTGCGCGAAGACGAGCTGCCGGTGTTCTGGGCGTGTGGTGCGACTGCGCAACTTGCAGCAATGCATGCCCGTCTGCCGTTTTGCATTACCCATTACAAGGCGCATATGGTCGTGACCGATCTGCGCATCGAGGAATTGGCTGCGTCCGCGTGATGGCTGGCGCGACGTGGCGAGAGCCGTCTGCACTAAAGGAGATGAACTTGAATAGCGAAACATTCGACGCTGCGGTCGAACATTATCAGGAACGCGGCTACGTCGTGATGCCGGGCTTGCTCGGCGATCACGTGACCCAGGCGCTGCGCGCGCTGACCGACCGGTTAATGGCCGATGCGGTGGATGACGATGCGCATCGGGCGATTTTCGATTTCGAAGACGCGCAGGGCGGCGAAAAGCCGCCGATCCAGCGAATGAAGAAGCCCCATCGCGTGGACCCGTTCTATTTCGAACTCGCTCGCAATCCGGGCGTGCTAGGTTTTGTCCGCCGTGTGGTGGGCGACGCGGTGCGCCTCAATCACAGCAAGATCAATGTGAAGGCTGCACGGGTCGGTTCGACCCTCGAGTGGCATCAGGACTGGGCGTTTGCGCCGCACACCAATATGTCGACCTGCGTGGCGTCGGTGATGATCGACGACGCGTTTGTCGAAAACGGTGCCATGCAGGTGTTGTCGGGCAGTCACCTTGGACCCTTGCATGAGCATCATGACAGCGAGGACCGGTTCGTCGGCGCGATTGATCCGTCAACCAAGGGTCTTGATTTTTCGACTGCGCAACCGCTGGTGGGAAAGGCGGGGACGGTTGCGTTTCATCATCCGATGACGGTGCACGGTTCTGGCCTGAACCGGTCGGGCTCGCCGCGCCGCATACTGTTTCTGGAGTTCGCCGCAGTGGACGCGTGGCCGTTGTTCTATCACGTCGACTGGAACGAATATAACTCGCGAATCGTGCTGGGTGAGCCGACGAGCCGCGTGCGTATCGAACCAAACCCGCTGACCTTACCGTTCCCGAGTGAAGGCAGTTCGATCTACAAGACGCAGACGATGGCGCGCTCGCGTTTCTTCGACACGGTTACGAACCCATGATGAACACCTCTGGAGCGAAGCAGGAGATGCCCGTCGCGCTGATCACCGGCGCATCGAGCGGAACGGGACGCGAAATCGCGTTGACGCTGGCGTCTGAAGGATATCGCGTCGCGTTGGCAGGACGCCGCCTCGATGCGCTCAACGAGACGGCGGCTTGCATCATCGAAGCGGGCGGTACGGCGCAGGCCTTTGCGTTCGACCTGATGAACGAGCAGGCGGTGGCCGACGCATTGGGGGCGGTTCTCGAGTGGTCTGACAGGCGCATCGATGTACTGGTGAATGCCGCGGCTATTCCAGGGGCCGTTGAAGTGCCGATTGGAAAACTGCCGATCGCCGAATTCGACGCCATGATCAGCACCAACCTGCGCGGCCCGTTCCTGACGATGACGTATCTTCTGCCTGTGATGATCGAGCGGGGCTACGGGCGGATCATCAACATTGGCGGCAATCACGGCATGCGTGGACGGGCAGGGCGGGTCGGCTACACGTCGTCGAAGTGGGGACTGCGTGGACTGACGCGTTGCGCCGCGCTCGAAGCGGGACGTTCAGGGGTGACGGTCAACTACATTGCGCCGGGACCGATTGCCGTCGATCGCATGAAACGCGGGTGGGCCGAGCGCGGTCGTCGCGATGGGGTGGATACGTCCACTGCGGTTGCGCGCTATACGGCCGAGATGGGTCCCGCATTGGGCAAGCTGAACGAGCCTTGGGATATCGCTGCAATGGTGTCGTTTCTTGCCAGCGAGGGTGGACGAAATATCACGGGGCAGGAACTGGTGATCGACGGGGGGATCGTCGTCTAGAGACGGCGGGGAGGCATCGAGCAGGGCGGAGCGCGGGTTGCGCGCTCCGCTGTGACCTGTACCTCTCAAGTATCGGAGGTTGTGGCGCCGACAGCGAAGTCGGTGGCAATCGCGGCTTCAAGCGATGCGATCTCGTGCTCATCTGAAGTTTCGTACGCGTACGACCTGGAGCGCAGCGCCGACTTTGATGCGGGCTCGATGAGTTCAACCCTGGCCACGCCGCGATGCGCGTCGAGGCGAAACATCTGGTCGTCAAAGCGTGGCGACGTCTGGATGAAATGAGCCAGTGACAGGTAGATCTTTTGATCGCGCGGCAAGTCGAGCCTGTTTTTAAGGGGGTTTTGCGTGTGGGTGTTGCCGCTTATTTGCTCTACCTGGTAGATTGAACCGGGAAAAGCCGTGGCTAGCGTCGCAGCAACAGCATCGGCGTTGACGCCGCCCTCCGGTGGGTCTTCGAAACCTATCGTGATCCTGTAAGTCCGCATAGTTGGCTAATGATGACGAGGAATGAATTGTCGAATCCATTTTTGTCCGCCAATAAAAATCTCGCCATGAACTTTTGAGTGTGGAAACCATGAGTGCTGAACGACTCAAAGCACGGGTGAGGACGCTGCGATACGAAGCGACGCGCATTGTGAGCGTGGAACTCGTGCCGACCGGCAACACGACGTTTCCATCTTTCACTGCTGGCGCGCATATCGATCTGCATCTGCCCAATGGAATCGTACGAAGCTATTCACTCGTGAACGCGCAAACCGAAGTTGACCGGTATGTGATTGCTGTCCTCGACGAGCCGGATAGCCGCGGCGGATCCCGTTATATCCACGAGTTGTTGCGTTGTGGCGCACAGATCGAAATCGGTTCGCCGCGTAATCAGTTCGCACTCGACGAGTCGGCGACCTCGAGCGCATTGATCGCGGGGGGCATCGGAATTACCGCGATTCTCTGCATGGCGCGTCGGTTGCGCGCGCTACGCCGTGATGTTCGCGTCGCGTATGCGGCGCGCTCTCGCGTGGATGCAGCGTTTGTCGATGATCTGAAGTTGCTCGGCATCGAGGTCGAATTGCACTTTAGCGACGAGCACCATGGTCGACGGTTCGACATGGATGCATGGCTTGCTACGCAGCCTGATGGCACGCATGCGTATTGCTGCGGCCCGAAGTCGATGATCGATGCATTCGAACTGGCGTGCGAGCGAGCGTCGATTCGTGACGTGCATCTTGAGCGGTTTCATCCCGTCGAAGGCGCCGTGGCTGCTTTAACGGAAACCTATGTGGTCGAACTGGCGCGCAGCGGCCGGACAATCGAGGTAGCTCCGGGCGCCAGCCTATTGGATACGTTGCTCAAGGAAGGTGTCGACATTGACTATAGTTGCAGGGAAGGTATCTGCGGGGCGTGCGAGGTCCGTGTCGTGGCCGGACAACCAGTGCATCGCGACAGCATCCTGAACGCGGCGCAGCGCGAGGCCAATGAAGTGATGTACATGTGCGTATCTCACGGTACATGTTCCTCGAGGCGGAATGAGCGGCTTGTGCTTGATCTTTGATAGCGAAAGGCTCGCTTTCGTCTGACTTTCACGCTTTTCTCACACGCTCCGCGTTTGGATTTTCCGTTGCTGTCGTATTGCCACGGCGTGATGCTCTCAACGGTAACTGGCGCGGGCTTTCGCGCACATTGGTCACGCGTAAATAGCAAACGTCGGCTAAAACGAAGCCCATTCCGTACGCGGTTCCGCTGCCGTTCTTTTCTGGCCCGGTTTGAATGGTTGTACAGCAGCAACTTCAACTCGAGGCGTCGCAGGGGCGGTCTTCGAAGGGTCAACTGCCAGCTTGAAAATTGACACAATTTCGCGCAGCGTGCCGGATTGCGCTGACATCGATTGCGCGGCGGCCGAGGCTTCCTCAACCAATGCGGCGTTTTGCTGCGTCACCTGGTCCATCTGCGCAACGGCCGTATTGACCTGTTCGATACCAGTATGCTGTTCGAGCGAGGCTGTCGTAATCTCTTCCATCAGGTCGGCGACGCGCTTGACCGCCTGGACTACCTCACCCATGGTCATGCCTGCTTCGTTCACCAGATCCGAACCGGCTTTTACGCGCTCGACTGAGTGTGTGATGAGTCCTTTAATCTCTTTCGCGGCGCTGGCACTTCGTTGCGCAAGGGTCCGCACTTCTGCCGCGACAACGGCAAAACCGCGCCCCTGATCGCCCGCACGTGCCGCCTCGACTGCCGCGTTGAGCGCGAGAATATTGGTTTGGAAAGCGATACCTTCGATCACGGCGATGATATCGCTCACCTTGGCCGAACTTTCCGATATCGCATGCATGGTCTCGATCACCCGTCCTACAACATTGCCGCCACGCTGCGCGATGTCGGACGCGTTCGCCGCAAGCGCGCTGCCTTGCCGGGCACTTTCCGTGTTTTGCCTGACGGTGGAAGTCAGCTCCTCCATGCTCGCTGCGGTTTCCTCAATCGACGCAGCCTGTTCTTCCGTGCGCTGGCTCAGATCGGTATTGCCTGCTGCGATCTGCGCAGCGCCCGTGGCAATGGTCTCGCTGCCGGATCGTACCTGTCCAACCAGTTCCGCGAGTCGCTCATTCATGTGTTTGAGCGCTCGCAGTAGCTGGCTCGTTTCGTCCTTGCCGCGTACTTCGATTTTCGAGGTGAGGTCGCCTTGTGCGACCGTTTGGGCAATCTTCACGGACATGCGGATTGGGGCCGTGATGGAGCGAGCGATGATGAACGCAACAAGCAGGCTCAACGCGATGGCTATTCCGATCAGCACGCACGTAAACAGCAAGGCGCTGTGGAAGGCGGCCGCAGCCTCGGTACTGGAGTCGTCCGCTCCCTGACTATTGAGGGCAATGTCCTGCGCAATGAGGTCAGTGACTTTGGTGAACGCGCGCAAAGACTCGCCTCCAGCGAAAGACCGGGCGTCGCTGAAATGCTCATCTCCACTGTCGGCAAGCTCGTTCAGCCGTTTGTCCAGGGAGAGATAGGCGCTCCATGCTGCCTTGATCTGGTTCGACAATTGCAGTTCTTCAGCCGAGCCGACCACCGCCTCGTACTGTGGCCACACCCGCGATAACTCATTTAGCGCTGCGTCGTGTTTCGACCGCTGAAACTGACGTTCCGAAGAGCTGGTTGCAATCAGGTAACTTAAGGACGCCTGGCGCGTTTCATCAGCCAGCGCCCGTATATTGCCCAGCCGCTGGACACTGGGAAGCAGATTGGTTGCAAGATCTTGCGTACCAGCATAAATGCGGGAAGTCTGGGCGAGGCCTAGAGCGCCTACAAGACATAGCAAAACGAGCGTCACGCCAAATCCAATTCCAAGGCGAGCGCCTATCCTGAGACTGCCAATGGTTTTCACGACTTTTCCTTCGCATGTAGGTTGCAACGGTTGACTCAGCGTCGAATCAACACAGACAACCTGTATTGATCAGGAAACCTGCTTTCCTGCGACGTGATTTCTCCTGGTGCTCTTCCCAGGCTACCACCTCAAATAGAGCGGACCCATTAGGGCGCCGATACCGGCGGTGATGCTGATGCCCAGTACGTACCAGACACCCCAGAACGGTACCGACATCTCTGAACAGTAAAGCGAATATACGAGCAGACCTTGCGCGCCGGCGAGCAGTCCGGCGCCTGTCCCTGCCAATATCAGGTGGATGGGAGCGAGTCCCTTCAAGGCGTGCATCACGGCGGCAAGCGATGGTAGGGAGAGCAGAACAATATTCGCTGTGGTGACTCTCCATGTTGTACCCAGCATCAGTTGCAGGCGATAACCTGGCGGGGTCGCGAATACCATGAACGTGGCAGCGAGCAACATGGTAATGAATGGTAGTGTGACCACTAACCATGCCAGCCTGACGGGTGCACCGGGCCGACCAAGACGTCCAGCGAGATTCAATGCAGCGATGAGTGTCGTTACTGGAAACGCGAGCCGTACCCAGAACATCGTCGTCAGTAGCAATTCCGGCATGTCGCTGCGGATGCCGTAAAGTACCACCAGCAAAACCGTGCTGCTGGCCATGCCAACACTAAGCGCGCGATTGAGTCGCTTCGAAGAAAAATTCGACTCAATCGGTGTCAGATTGTTAGTTAGCCTGAGTATCAGATCTGAAGTTCTCATGTTGCCGCAACGTTTTTAAAGCGGATACGTGATGCAATACGAGAACCGGCTGTCGGGCAAGCTCTCAGTCCGGGGCATGCAATACTTCGAACCCGGCATTCGTGATACCACCTCGCTTGTCCGGTCAGATACGTTCACCGGATCACGACCTGAACGACTGGTCACCCAGCAGATAGTCGATCGATATCAGCCCTGGTCCCCACGCCGCAATACCCAGTGCCATTGCCACCCAGGTCAGGTGAATCGGCCAGCCCTCAGGCACGGTCAGTTCGATGATGCAGGTCATCAATATCAGGCCGGCTGCGGCGAAGCGGGTTCCAAGGCCAAGCACGAGCAGCACCGGAAATGTGACTTCGCCGCAGCCCGACAGAAACGCGAAAACTGCGGGAGCAGGAAACGGATAGGGACCGCCCGGAAGATGCAACTGAAACTCCTGCGTGAACAGGTCGATCGCCGTATCGTTGAGTTGCAGGAAGCCGTGCCACTTCAGAATCCCCGACTTCCAGAATGGCACAGCCAGCGCAAGCCGCAGCACGAGCTGAACCAGCCACGGTTGCGCGAGCGTCTGGATCAGTCGCTTCGCCGCGCCAATGGCGGAGACGAGCGGCTCCGGAAAGGGCAGTTTCAGGTTTTGTTGATTCGACATCCTGGTCAATCTCCGTGTTGAATGCCGGTCAATACGCCGGCTGAAAGCATCCCTGCCAGGTTGGCCCGGATGTCGAAGGAGGGCGCCTCCTGTAACGCCGCCGCGACCGCTTCGCCCAGTGATGCAGCTTCGAGAAGATGGGTCAGGAAGGCCGCACCGCCAGCCGGCAGGCGCGATACCAGCACCTCGTGTCCGGGTCGCGTCACGAGCGCGTCTTCCGCTTCGCCTGAGCGGAGCGGCGTAACGGGGCCATCGGTCCGGTTCATCGCAAAGATGGCGACGGCGGGATAGCGTGATCGCACCACCCGCGCGGCGGGGTGTGGTGTGAAACGGACTTCAGCGAGAGACGCCGGTTCGATCGTGGCTAACGCCTCGGCAGCGAGCACAGGCATGTCGGCTGCGTGATAAGCATCCAGCCACGCCCGCTCGATGCGCGCGGTGTCCGCAAGCCAGGGCATTTCACGCGCATATTCGTAGGATTCGATGAACGCAGGAAAGTCCCGTCCGTACTCGAACAGCAGCGGCGAAGTGGGAGGCGTCGCGCGGAGATGGAAACGGGCCATCGCCCTGAAGAAGTCGACGCCCGTGATGCGCTGGATAGCAGGATAGACCGCTGCCAGCGCGTCAATGAGGCTGACCGTGACGTTGTTGCGATAAACGTTGTAACGCTTGACCACACGCTTGCCCGGCGCGGCGATCACGTCTTCAGGTGCGGTGATCGATGGGTCCGTCAAACCCAGTGCAAACGCGGTGGCGTGGCCGCCCGAAGGATTTTCCGGCTGCATGGCCGGCCTCCTCAGCGAGTGACACCGCTTCTTCAGCCATGATGTGCCACTCGAACAGCCAGGCTCGCAAACCGCCGTTGTCCTTGAGGTATCGTTCATGGCCGCTCCCGTTCATCAAGCCGTTGGCCGGTTCAGGACTTTAGCGGCGTGAGCGAGCCATGGCCACCGCCCGGCACTTCGATACTCGTGCAGGTGCCGCCTTGAACGAACTTCCACGAGTTACCCTGGAAGTCCGTTGCCGACGTTCCCTGGCACGTGGTGCCGGGACCGGCGGCGCAATCGTTCTGCCCCTTCAGGGCGACGCCGTAGCACTTTTCCTTGTGGGCCGCAATGGCTGCACCTTCTTCCGCTTTTGTGAGCGGCGCTGCGTGGGCGACTGATGCAAGCAGGCTCGCAACAACGCCGACGAGCAGGGTGGAACTAACAGTGGCTTTTGTGGACATCGAATTTCTCCAGAAGTTAGAAGGTATCCGTGATGGATACGTCATCTAATTCGTGGGTCACAGACGTCCGGTTACAGGGGAGCTTTCTTTTTTTGCCTGTGGTGGTCGACATCAGCCATTTGATCAGGGACACCACTGCATAGTCTCGGAGCGTTGCTCACCAGCGAAGGAATTTGTGACCAAGCACCGCCCCGAGCGCGGCTGGGAGCAACATGCCAGCCATATACCAGACGCTCCAGAATGCCGGACTCATCTCAGGGCAATGAAAGCAGTACGCGACTGTGGCGATCGAACTCGCGAGCAGCCCGGAGGCAGCACCGGCAAGCCGGAGACTCGTGGGCGCCAAACCTTTGACGGCCCAGAATATGGCGATGAAACCTGGAACGGCGAGCAGAAGAATATTGAACGGACATGACCGCCACGAGTGCCCGAGTATTGCAGGCAGGCGGTCTTTGGGTGCCGCGGTGACGACAATCATAATTGCAGCGATCCAGACGACTAGCACCGGTGTCGTCATGACGGGCCATCCGGCTCCAACCTTGGCGCCGGGGCGCGCCAGCCGAACGGTCGCAAGCAGGGCACCGATCGCGAGGCATAGCGGGAACGCGAGCTTCTCCCAGAAGATCGGGGTTTTGACGACGGCATCCAGATCGGGGCGAAGGCCAAACACTGTAGCCATCAACGCCGTTGCGCCAAGAGCGGCGATAGGCAGTGAGATGCCGAACCGACGGGCTGCAGCGCCTCTTCTTACAGGTGTTATGCCGGTCGAGAGCAACCCGACAAGATCATCTGTTCTCATGCGATTCTCCGCACGTGTGCGGCCAGAGCCTTGAGTCCCCTATGGATACTGACCTTGACGGCCGACTCCGATAGCCCTGTCAACTGGGCGGCTTCGGCAACCGAAAGTCCCTGCAACTTGACGTGCAGGATCGAGAGCCTCTGTTTGTCGGGCAGATGACCAAGTAGTTTCCCGACATCACGACGGGCATCTGCCGGCTCGTCGTCGGATTCGGCGAAAATGTCGTCGTGCTCGTCAAGCGGTTCGTGCAACGACTCGCGTCGCGCACGTGTCCTGAAGAAATCCATCAGCTTATAACGCGCGATCGCGTGGACCCACGCGGTGAGAGGTTCATCTGGGCGGTATGTATGACGTGCATTGTGCACGGCAAGCAGGATGTCCTGAACGAGATCCTCGACGTCGTCGTGGAGTTGTGGAATCCGCTTGCGAAGATAGCCTCGCAGGTGACGCGTCAGTTCGGACAGGAACGAGCGATATTCGGATGCGTTGCCCGCGAGGCCCGCGACAAACAATGTTTTCAGACGCTGCTCTGCGGAATACACGGTTCTGACTCCCGGGTCAAAGAGCAGAGTGGTCCCGAACCGCTGCGTCAAGCACGGCTTTTATGCCGGCAAGCATCAGGGCAAGCTTTGCAGGGTGGGGCGTAGGGTGAAAATAGAAGTCGATCATGATGTACTGTGCGTGGCGTTCAGACCGCCTGATGCGTGCGTCATGGCTTTCGTAGCACCCCAGGGGAGGTTTGCTATCGCCTCAGGTCATTTTAGATCAATTGATTTAGAATATCGTAACGTGTGTGACGTTGCAATGCCGACCGGCAAAACGTTACTCGATGGCAGGAGTTAACATGGCTCGACCACGGGAATTTGATGAAAATGCGGTCCTTGATGCAGCCGCCCACCAGTTTTGGATCTATGGCTATACAGCTACGTCCGTCCGGGATCTCGCGCAGGGTATGGGAATTACGGGGGCAAGCCTGTTCAACGCGTTCGGGGACAAACGGTCGCTGTTTGAACGAGCGCTGGCACATTACATTGAAAGAAGCTTTGGTGACCGGGTATCGAGATTTGAGCGAAGCCTCCCACCGTTGGACGCCATCAAGGCATTCTTCCGCGAGATTGTCGAGCGGTCGGTCTGCGACAGGGACCGTAAGGGATGCCTGCTGGTGAATTCGGCGCTTGAGGTTGCACCACACGACGCCGATTTTCAGGCGATGATCGCAAACGTACTGATCGCGGTCGAAGCGTTTTTCCTGCGTTGTGTGCGCGCTGGTCAGCAGGCTGGCGAGATTTCGACTGCACAGCCTGCTGATGATCTTGCCCGGTTGCTGCTGGGCGTACACCTGGGCATACGGGTGCTTGCCCGGGTAAGACCGGAGCGTGCGCTGCTGGAGGGAGTTGTACGGCCAGCGCTGGCGCTTCTGGAGCCCAACGTCAAGTGAAGCCGCTACACACGACGGATTGTCCATTTTGTTTTATGCGGTAGACGTGTTGTGCCGGTTCGACCTCGCCCTTTAAATTCGTCCAAAAAGTGCTTCGGGTTACACGAACGAGGGCAGACCATGTACGAAGAACATGGAGAAGACTTTCCTGAGTCGAGGCGCCCACTCGAAGCATGTGGCGGCTTACACCCCCTATCTCAACGAGCCCTTACCTTCAGTTGGTCGTAAGTCTGAATAGCTTCTGAAGAAATTGCGCCATTTCAACCGGCGGATGAATGGCTCTTCGCCGTTTGCGGGAGGCTGGCATTGTCGAGCGCACGGAAGAGCGTCGAAGTTTGCAAGACCTCCGGCAGCAATTGCCCCTGTGGCATGCGAGGCCCATATACGACGTCGAGCGGAATGCCAAAGCGACCGAAATCCTGAATGTAGGCGAGGACTCCGGGGTTATACCGGCTCCAGTCGGCTCGCATGCGCACGATATTGTCCTGTCTGAGCCGAGTGCGCACGGCAGCCGTGTCCAGAACAGACAGCTCATTGATCTTACAGGTGAGACACCAGCTTGCCGTTACGTCGACGAGCACAGTCTTGCCGCTGGCGACCAGCGGGCTGATTGCATTTGGATCGAACGC
Source organism: Paraburkholderia sp. GAS38 (assembly GCF_050434965.1). Taxonomy (NCBI): domain Bacteria; kingdom Pseudomonadati; phylum Pseudomonadota; class Betaproteobacteria; order Burkholderiales; family Burkholderiaceae; genus Paraburkholderia; species Paraburkholderia sp. GAS38. The sequence continues at coordinate 362,301 of NZ_JBNDJO010000007.1, forward strand.
TTGCCATTCGGAGGGTGGAGCGCTGCGATCTGCTGCTCCGGAAGGGGTAAGCGAGGCCATTGCAATGGCACTGCACGCAAGGAGCGCAGTCGTCGCGCCTGACCATCGGTGGGTCCGCAGGCTTCCCAATCGGGTAACGACGGCCCGTACGGCGAGAATGGCAATCAGCACGATGCCGACGAGTGACGCGACTGCCATACCCGCGATATTCCACAGCGACACGATCAGCCAGACCGAAGTCGTGAGCAGCATTAGGCCCATGATTTTGCGCAACTGGATCATCCATTGGCCGGGGCGCGGAAGCCACGTCGCGAGCAACGGAGCGAGCGCCAACGTCAGGAACGGGAGTGCCATTCCTACCCCAAGTGCGAGAAGCACCGCGGTAATCTCGAGCGGGCTACGTGCCAACGCAAAGCCGACCACCGTACCGACGAGCGGAGCCGAGCACGGTGTCGCCAGAAGCGTGGAAAGCATGCCGCCGACGAACGCCTCGACAATCGGCCCCCGACTCGTTGCGCCGCTTGCACCTCCGGAAAGGATTGGCGGAAGACCGATCGGGAGCCAGTCAAAGAAGCTTGCCGCGAACAGCGTTGTGAAGACCGCCATGCCTGCGAGGAACCATGGTTGCTGGAACTGTATGCCCCAACCAAGTGACGCACCCGCGAGTTTGAGCACCGACAGCACGGCCGCAAGCAATCCGAATGACGTGACAATCCCAAGTGCCGTCGCGAGCGCCACCCGCCTTGCCGTTTTGCGTTCGGTGCCTGCGGCTTTCGCTACCGAGAAAACCTTGATTGAAAGAACGGGCAACACGCATGGCATGAAGTTCAGAATCAGGCCGCCAAGAAGCGCCAAGGCCAGAATAACGACGATGCCGCGATCGTCGCCTCCCGTGGCGATGACGGGTGCGGCCATGAACTCGGCCGCTCTGGATCCGTCCACCACGGTCAGGCGCAGCGGGTCTTTCGCTGCACCGGCAGGTGGCAGTTCGACTTCCAGTGCAGCCCGGTGCCCGTGGTTTGAAAGGTGTACCTGCGGCGCTGCGGGCAGACCGGCCTCGGCTCCTTCGACGAACAGGTCGGGCGACCGAAACGGGGTACCCTCGCTAAGCAGATCGACCTTCAGGCGCCGGCCGCCGGAGGTTTGCTCCAGCGTGTTATGCACCACGCCGATGCCGGCCTCTGTGGGCGTCTGCGGCACCCTTTGCGCCGCTGCGACGATCTCCGCTGCTTCACTTGATGGTTCGTCCGTGCCCGGCGGCAACGTGAGCGTCACCTCCGCATGTTCGGGCACGCAGACATTCGCGCAACTCGCATAGTCGAGAGTCAGCGCAATGCGGGTCGCCTCGAGCGGATGGTCTAGCTTAAGGCTCACTGGCAGAATCAAATCGCCTGTATAGACACTGTTTTGCAGACCCGAGATAACGAGGCGGGACGGCGCCGGCCAGGACACGGATGCCGATGCGACATTGCGGGACCGAGACCAGTCGAAAATCGGCGCGATGCCGGCATCGCCAGGGGTGCGCCAGTAACCATGCCACCCGTTCGGATACCGGAACTCGACACCTATCTGAAGCGTGCTGCCTTGTACGCCGTTGGTTGCTGTGATGATGCGCACACTGGCCCGCTGATCGCCGGACCAGTTGGACGACGCCGCATGAGACGCGAACGATGGAGCAAGAACAAGTGTTGCGACAACGGCAAAGAAGGTACTGATGCGTGTGACGCGCGACATCGCTTGCTTCTCCCGAAGAGATGGTAAGCACATAGGACTTTTACAATGCGTCTGTCCGAGACGGGGCGAGAGCACGCTAAGGCGCATCTGTCACGCGGGCAGCGCCGACAATGTGTCCGTCCGGCGCCTCGAGCAATACCGCGGACTTCTCGCCGGCAGGTAACTGCGGGTCGAACACAGCCGGTTCGCCGGTCCATTGCCCAATCTGTTGGAACGAGCGAACGATGTTGGACTCCTTCAGCGTTCGCCCTCCGTTTTCACCACGCCCGACGGCGGTCATGTGCTGCGCGTCGTAACCAACCAGAATCACGCGCGCGCTTCCGGAGCCGGCGCCGACAGAAACAGTAATGGCGTTGCCCTTGCGCACCGCGGACAACGGCGCGGACGTTGAATCCGCGTCCTTCGCTTTCTGAATCGCGACCTCGGCGGACGAGCGGTCTGAACCCACGAAGGCCGTTGTTCCGTCGACGACCATTTCGGGCGTGTAGGAGCCGTCGCCGAAGCGTCGCCCGTATTCAGCCTGACGTTGGGTGGCGATATCGAGGGAAAAAGGATCCTTCCATCCGAGGCTGTTCCAGTAGGTGACATGAAAAGCCAAAGGGAGAATGTCGCTTCGCTGCTGACTTAACTCCGACAGATAGGCGTCAGCCGGCGGACAGGATGAACAGCCTTCGGACGTAAACAGTTCGACAACCACCGGTCGGGGCATTGCCGCAGCAACCGGGAGGGCCACAAGCAGTGAAATGGACGCAAGCAGACGGGATAGCATGAGTTGACTCCTGGTGAGGATCGTTCATGCATTAGTCGCAGCGGGGAAGGCGATATGACAGCCCGATGAGAAAAAACTGAGGAACCTCTTGAGCAGCATCTGTTGTTAGTGGAAAACCGGGAAGGCGGAACGATTCCGGTTATACCTCGTGTCATGTTTGGCGGCGAGCCACGACTAAAGGACGGAAGAAAAGTGCCCGTTTTAACGATCAACGACCGTCCCGCTGGAGATCATGGCGTGTGGAAAAGCACTTCTCTACTACCCGCGTCAACGCTGTTCACGCAGTTTATTTCGTGCCAACTGTAACCAGAACCCGCAATGAACCGAACTACCGAAGATGGACCGGCGCGTCCCGTCGAAGAGCGGCTGAAGGCCCTATTCGTGCGTGGTCTGGATGGGGACGCAGCGGCTTATCAGGCATTTCTCGGCGACCTGACCGGGCATCTGCGCGGGTTCCTGAGAAAGCGTCTCTTTTATCTGCAAGACGATATCGAGGACCTGGTTCAGGAGATTTTGCTGGCAGTGCATAATGGGCGCCATACCTATCGTCAGGACCAGCCGTTGACTGCCTGGGTGCATGCGATCGCAGGTTACAAACTGGCGGACTTTTTTCGCGCCCGATCGCGCCGGGAAGCCTTGCACACGCCGCTGGACGACGAGCTCGAGATATTCGCCACCTGCGATGTCGAACCGGCGGAGGCCCGGCGTGATCTGAGCAAGCTGCTCGAACAGTTGCCCGATCGCCAGCGTCTGCCGATTCTGCACATGAAGCTGGAGGGGCTGTCGGTGACTGAAACCGCAAAGCTCACCGGCCTGTCGGAGTCGGCGGTCAAGGTTGGCGTGCACCGCGGTTTAAAAGCATTGGCACTGAAGTTTCAAGGCGCATCATGAAGACAGAGGATCTTGTTTCACTGCTGGCCGCGGGGGTGCCCGCTATCGATCATAACGTGTCGGCAAAGCGATTCAGCCGGGCGATGTTATGCGGCGGTGTCGGTTCCACGGTGCTCATGGCAATCGTTTATGGCGTTCGCCCCGATATCGGCGCGGCGATGAAGATGCCGCTGTTCTGGATCAAGCTGGCTCTGCCTCTGTGCCTCACACTCGCTGCGTTGCTGGCGACGGCGCGGCTATCCCGGCCAGGCGTGGCGGTAGGCCGCGCGTGGGCCGCGCTTGCTGCGCCAGTGCTCGCCGTCTGGATTGCGACGCTCGTCCTGTTGTGGTTGACCCCTTCCGACGCGCGTTTGCCGCTGGTCATGGGCAGTACGTGGCGCGTATGTCCGCGTAATATCGCGTTGCTTTCGGTGCCCGTGTTCATCACGGTGTTCTGGGCGATGCGAGGTCTGGCACCCACGCGTCCCAGGCTGGCCGGCGCCGCAGGCGGCCTGCTGGCGGGAGCGACTGCAGCGGTTGCTTACTGTTTCCACTGTCCCGAGATGGGCGTGCCATTCTGGGCCGTCTGGTATCTCCTCGGCATGCTGATTCCCACGCTTGCTGGCGTGGCGCTGGGCCCACGGCTGCTGGACTGGTGAGTTGGACCGTTGGAAGGTCAAACTGCGTTCAGCCGGCGCTGCTTATATCGCCTTTCTGGTCGGCGGACGGAACCGGGCCATCGTCATTCTCGATTGGCTCTGGGCGTATCTCACCTACCGGCGCAGCACGCGGCTCATTACACGCGATACGCGAGACAAGATGATGGATTGACAGGATCCGTTTTCAGGATCCGTCGAGCTTATTTCAAGGTTGCCAGCGCGGCGACCACCTCATCGGGTTCCGCTCGACCTGTCATGTAATCCACGTCGACATGCGTGAAGCGAATGACGCCGGCCGCATCGATCACATAGGTTGCCGGAACCGGAAGTTCGTACGAATCCTCCCCGTTACGCAGCGCGATATCGTTCTTGAAGACGTTCTTCGAAAATGCCTGTAACTCATCCCCAACCCGGAACACGATGCCGAACTGCCGTGCCACCGCGTTGCCGAAATCGCTGAGCACCGGAAACGTCAGCTTGCTCTTCTCGGTTGCCACGATGCTGTGATCCGGCTTCTCCGGAGAGATGGCAATCAGGCTTGCGCCAAGCGCTTCGATCTTCGGCAGTGCTTCTTGCAAGCCGCGTAGTTCGAGATTGCAGAACGGACACCATTCGCCGCGATAGAAACTGATCACTACCGGCCCCTTGGCCAGCAGAGTCTTGAGCGAGACCTGATTGCCGAACGCGTCGGGCAGCGTGAAGTCAGGTGCGGATTGTCCGCTCTTCAACGCGCCGTCGATCGCGCCGGATGCGCGGACGCGCTCCATATCGCCGGCAATGATATTGAACTTCTCGCCTAGCTTTTCCTGAACCATTGCCTTGTATTCCGCCGAGGCCTGTTTGACCGACATGCCGTACTCCTTATATTCGTTGACACGGTGAATGACCGGCTGACATCGCCGGGCACAGGGTTGAGAAGGGCACATCCGCCTTGATGTTCGGCGCGCCTCGATGTTTCGCCACATGCTGGTTTGTAGCGGTCGATACAAATATCGCTCACGCCCGCCCAGCCTGTCAATGCAATTTTTAGCTACTGCTACAAATAAGCTATGATGGCGCCATGGCACGAACAATTGCATTCGACTACGATCGGGCTCTGGAGCGGGCGACGTGGCTGTTCTGGAAGAGCGGCTATGCCGGCACGTCGCTGCGCGATCTGCTGAAGATCATGGACATCGGCGAAGGCTCCTTTTACAACACCCTCAAGAGCAAGAAGCAGCTTTATCTGGCATGCGTGAGGCGCTACGAAGAGACGGAAGGGCGCAAGCGCGGGCAGGCTCTGATGAGCGCCCCGACGGCTAGCCAGGGGATTCGCGCGCTGTTCGGTGCGGTGCTCGACTGCCTGGACAATCCGTCCACGCCGTCGAGGCTCTGCATGATGGCGGCGATGGCCTCCGAAGAGGTGCTGTCGGAGCCCGAGCTGCGCAAGCTTGTCGAGGATGGCCTGGGAAGTTTTCACGCTTGTCTCGTCGAGCGGTTGAGCCAGGACCGAGACGAGGGTCGATTGTCTGCAACGCTGGATCCGCACGTTACCGCATCAGTTGTTGTCACCTATCTGCAGGGCATCTGGCGTATGGCGCTGGTGGACTACGACCGGCCTCGTTTCGAGCGGCAGATCGATGCATTCCTTAGCGGATTGGGACTTTAGCTGCCTGCGTTCTCAGACGCCTGGCTGTCATGGCGACCAGAGTGATCGGCGCCTAACCGCGCGCAGGATCCCGCATCACCGCTTTCCCTGCCGCCGACGTCGCCACCTTCGCCTGCGCCGCGATCTCGTTCTGCCCGATGATCTTCGCGATCTCCGCATCGGCCTGCGCGCCGTACTGCGCAAACACATCCGTGTGATAGGTCGTGTTCACAGCAGCGCCGAGCTGCGTGCCGGACTCGTCGCGCGTGTCGGCGTCAACCACCATCGACAGCCCGATACGAAGCGGATGCGCCTCCAGCTCCTTCTGGTCGAGGGCAATACGCACCGGCAGGCGCTGCACGATCTTGATCCAGTTGCCGGTCGCGTCCTGTGCCGGCAGCGTCGCGAACGCGCTGCCCGTGCCGGCCGAGAAACCGATCACCCGCCCGTGGTACTTGACGCTCGAACCGTAGATATCCGCCGTCATCGTGACCGGCTGACCGATGCGCATCCGCCGCAATTGCACTTCCTTGAAGTTTGCGTCGATCCACACGCCGTCGAGCGGCACGATCGACATCAGCGGCGTGCCCGGTGCGACGCGCTCGCCCACTTGCACCGAGCGCTGCGCCACGTAGCCCGTCACCGGCGCCGGCAGCGTATTGCGCGCGTAGTTGAGGTAGGCGTCGCGGACCTTCGCGGCGGCGGCTTGCACGTCCGGATGGTTTTCGACCGACGTGCGGTCGGTCAGCGCATGGTTCGATTGCGCCTGCTGGCGGGCGGCGTCGAGCGCGGCCTGAGCGACGGCCACGGCGTCGTGGGCGTGCGAGACGTCTTCCGCCGATACCGCGCCGGTGTTCTGCACCGCGACGCGGCGCTTCAGATCGTCCTCTGCTCGGGCCAGGTCCGACGCGCGCTGCGCGACGTTGGCTGCGTAGTAGTCGTTGTTCACGTAGAGCGTGCTCACCTGGCGCACGGCCTGGCCGAGCGCCGCCTCGGCGTTCAGGAGTGCGATCCTCGAATCGGCCGGGTCCAGCGTGACAACCGGGTCGCCCACTTTCACGATCTGCGTATCGTCCGTGTCGACTGCGTTAACCGTGCCGGTTACCTGCGGCGTGAGCTGCACGAGATTGCCGTTGACGTACGCGTCGTCGGTCGACTCGTGATATTGCGCATACGTGAAATAGTACGCACCATACGCGGCACCCGCGGCCACCACGCCCATGCCCAGCAGTGCAAGCCATAGCTTGCGCTTGCCTGAGGCGCCGGGCGGCGGCGCGTTCGGCGAGGTCCCGGCGGGAGCAGCGTGTGCCCCGTTGCTTTTCGATGACACCGGGTCCGCGCTCGTGCGGTCGGTCGTGGTGGTATCGCTCATGTCAATTCTCCAGAGAGTTTGCGAACGTGCCGGTTCAACGCGCGGCGACGACAGGGTTGGAAGGCGCGGCTGCAGCCGCACTGTGTATTGATTCGGATGACGTATCGACGTAGCCGCCGCCGAGCGCCGATGCGAGCGCGATCTGCTGGTCGCGCCGGTTCATCAGCAGGTTGGCGACGGCCTGATCGGCTTGCAGCGCGTTCATGTCGGCGTTGAGCACGGTCAGCTGATTCGTCAGGCCGCCCTTGTACTGTGTGATCGCCAGATCGTCGGCCTCGCGTGCGGCCTGTTGCGCCGTTTGCGCATCGCCAAGCTGCACGTCGCTCGAGCGGATCTGCGCAAGTTGCGTCGCCACGTTGCTCAAGGCGGTGATCAACGTCTGGTTGTAGGTCGCGACCGCGTCGTCGAAATCGGCGTAACGGCCCTTCAATTGCGCACGCAATGCACCGGCGTCGAAAATCGGCAGATTGATCGCCGGACCTACATTGGCCGTGCGGCTCGCCGCCGTCAGAAAGCGGCCGAAGCCGAACGCGTCCAGACCGATTGCGGCGCTCAGGTTGATGTCCGGGTAGAACTCGGCCTTCGCTTCCTTCACTTCGTGCGTGATCGCATCGACGCGCCAGCGGGCCGCGACGATATCCGGGCGGCGGCTCACGAGGTTGGCGGGCAGGTTGTCCGGCAGACGCACCTCGTCGCCGACACCAAGCGCCGGCCGCGTGATCGCGAGCCCGCGGTCCGGACCTTCACCCATCAGCGCGGCTAACTGGTAGCGGGTCGTCAGGATGCTGCCGTCAAGCCCGGCGAGCGCCGAGCGGGCGGTCGCGAGATTCGCCTGGGCCGTCTTGCGCTCGACTTCGGTATCCAGCCCGGTTGCGATGCGGCCGGCCGTGATGCGGTCGATCTGTTCGCGGCGGCCGACTTCCTGCTGGGCAATATCGTGCAGCACGTAAAGCCGCGCCAGCTGGTTATAGGTGCGGGCGATCGCGGTGGTGAGCGTGAGCTTGACGACTTCCGCATCGGCCTCGCTTGCTTCTACCTGGGAGACGGCGACCTTCATCGATTCGCGATTCTTGCCCCACAGATCCAGATCGTATGAGGCGCTCAGCAGTCCGGTGTTCTGGGTTTGCCAGGTGCCCGCGTAGGGCGGCGGCACTTCCGCCGTGCCGCTGAACTGCTGGCGTTGCAGCGAATACTCGGCGTCGACGCGCGGCATCGTGCTGGCCTTCGCGGTGTCCGCATAGGCTTGCGCCCCGGCGAGGCGGGCGCGCGCCTGCGCGATCGTCGGGCTGCCCTTAAGCGCTTCCTCGAGCAAGGCCTTAAGTTGCGCATCGCCGAACTGGTCGGCCCAGTCGGCCGCCGGCCAGTGACCGCTTTCGGCCGGCAGGCTTTGCGTCGTCTCGTACTGTTGCGGTTGGGCCATCTGCTTGTCGCTGTGGATGCCCGCATAGTTGACGCATGCCGAGAGCACCGCCGCCATGATCGCCGACAGCCCCGCTTTTATCGCACGGGCACCGCTGCCGGGTTGAGTAATCTGCTCTTTCATTTTCTGACCTGTCAGATTAATGGTTAAAAAAAGGGGGAGCGCCGCAGCGCTCACTCTCCAATGAACTTGTTAAGTAGACGGCACAGCTCTTCGAACTCTGCCTTCGTGAACTTCTTCAACCGCGCGTTCAGCACTTCCGGTGCGATATTCGGAATCTCGGCCGCGATCTGTTTGCCCTGCTTCGTCAGCACCAGGTTTACCACCCGGCGATCGTCCACGCTGCGCGAGCGTTCCAGCAACCCCTTCGTTTCCAGCTTGTCCAGCATCCGCGTCATCAGGCCCGTGTCGACGGACAACATCTTCGACAGCTCGAACGGCGTTGAGGCCAAACCGCGCTGCATGCCGAGCAGAATGCCCATCTGCGGGCCGGTGATGTCGAGATCCTTGAGGGCCGTGTCCATTTCCGCCGTGATCAGGTTGCGAGCCTTGGTCAGCAAGAACCCGACGCTGTGCGTCAGGGAAAAACTTTCCGACGTGTAGTGCTTCATGGCGCATCCTCAATTCAAGTGACTTCTACAATGACTGTAAAGTCAGATATTGTCAAGAAGAATTTCTGCGATTTCTTCCCGTCCGGACGGCGCGCTACTCAGTGACCGCCGGCCCCCGCTGCGTTCGCCGCGCCGTCCTTGCTGGGCTTGGTGATCCAGATGAGTGGAATGATCAGCACAAAGATCACCGCCGACAGCCAGAACACGTCGTTCAGGCCGAGCATCGACGCCTGCGCGCTCAATTGCGTTTCGAAAAAGGCCTGGGCTTTGAAGAGACTCGCGTGCAGCGTCGTCTGAATATTGGCGAGCGCGTGCACGTAGTTCGGGTTCGTCAAACTGGTCTGCTCGGCGAGCTGCGAATGGTGCTGGATTGTCCGGTCGTTCCAGATGGTGCTCAGGAGCGACGTGCCCGCCGCGCCGGCGAAGATCCGCGCGAAGTTCGACAGCCCCGCGGCGGCCGGGATCTTCTCCTGCGGCAAGCCCGACAGGATGATTGCCGTGAGCGGCGTAAAGAACAGCGCCATCGGGATGCCCTGCAGCAGCGTCGGCAGAATGAGCGTGTAGGAGTCGACGCCCGTCGTGTACCACGAACGCATCAGGAACACGCCCGCAAAGCCGAGGAAGGCGAGCGTCGCCAGCACCCGCGTGTCCGACTTCGGCATGATCTTGCCCATCACGGGCGCAAGGAGCACGGCGAAGATGCCGAGCGGCGCGGTCACCAGCCCCGCATCGACGGCCCGGTAGCCCAGATACTCCTGAATCCACGTCGGCAGGATCACGAGGTTGGCGAAGAAGACCGCGTATGCGACCGATATCGCCGCCGTGCCGCCGAGGAAGTTACGCCCTGCAAAGAGGCGCAAATCGACGATCGGTTTGGCCTCCGTCAGTTCCCAGATCACGAAGAACAGGAACGCGATCAGCGCGACGATCGTCAGCGCCCAGATCGTCGGCGAATTAAACCAGTCGAGATCCTTGCCCTTGTCGAGCATGACCTGCAGCGCACCCACCCAGACGATCAGCGAGAGGAGCCCCACCTTGTCGACCGGCAGCTTGCGCGCCGGCGTTTCGCTCTTGCGGTAGAGCGCCCAGATCACTGCGGCGGCAAAGAGGCCGACAGGCACGTTGATGTAGAAGATCCACGACCAGTTGTAGTTGTCGGTGATCCAGCCGCCGAGAGCCGGCCCGGCGATCGGCCCGACCGTTGCGGTCATCGCCCACAGCGACAGCGCGCTCGAGCTTTTTTCCCGCGGAAACGAAGCGAGCAGGAGCGATTGCGACAGCGGCACCAGCGGCCCCGCCACCGCGCCCTGCACGATACGCGCGAGGAGCAGCACGGGCAGGTTCGGCGCCAGGCCACACGCCGCTGACGACACCACGAACAGCAGGATCGCCGCCACGAAAAGCTTGACCTGCCCGACCCGCTGCGTGAGCCAGCCGGTCAGCGGAATCGACACCGCGTTGGCCGCGGAGAACATCGTGATGACCCACGTGCCTTCATCGACTGACACGCCAAGGTCGCCGGAGAGCGTCGGGATCGCGACGTTGGCGATCGACGAGTCCAGCACATTCATGAAGGTAGCGAGGGCCACGGCGAAGGTGCCCAGTGCGAACTGCCAGCCAACCAATGGGGCAGGCGCGCTTGCGGTTTTTGGCGGATTCATGTTGCGTCCTTTAAGGGGGGTGACGGCCGGCTGTCCTGAAGCCGGCGCCTTTTATCTGACAAGTCAGTTATATGGGTAAAAAAAATGGCCTACCCATCCAGCAACTTGCCGAGGAGCCTGCACAAGCTTGCGAATTCTGCCGGGGTAAAGCCTGACAAGTGCTGGTTCAAAATCTCCGGCGCAATCTCCGCGATCCGCGCGGCGGCGTCCCGTCCCGCTTCGGTCAGCGTCAGGCTGACCACTCGCCGGTCCTCGCTGTCGCGAGTCCGGCGCACGAGACCCTGCTTCTCCAGTCGATCCACCGTCCGTGTGACGAATCCCGAATCGATGCGCAGCAGCCTGGACAAGCCCGCCGAGGTGTGCGTCATGTCCTGCAACAGGAGCAGCAGCGTACCGACTTGCGAACTGGTGACGCCTGTGCCCGCAAGCGCCACGTCCATTTCCGCCGTGAGCAGATGGCGGGCTTTGCTCAACGCAAAGACGATGCTCTGACCCGGCCAAAGAAAGTTGTCGAACTCATGATTCATCTCTGATTCCTCTGTTTCTGATGCGGAATATATCTGACTTCGCAGATATATTCAAAGATTTTTTTGAGTTGGACTGAACGGGTCGTCGCGGGCTCAGGCTGTCCACGCGAACTGCATCGCGGTGCAGCCCGGGCGGCTCGCATCGCGCCTTAGGCTCTCAAGCTCCGAAAGCGGCCTTTGCTTCCTTGAGATACTCGGCGAGACGTTTTGGAGTGCGACCGATAAGCGACTCGACATGGTCCGTGACGATGGAGAGATTGCCCGCCCGCGTCTCCGCTTCAGCCGACACCAGGACAGAGACGAATATCTCAGGAACGCCGGCGGCCTTCAGCCCCGTAGCGAGTTGTCCGTCGGTCACGTGAACGACGGAAATGGGCTGGCCTGTCGCCTGACTGGCGAGGCGGGCAACTTCTTCGGTAGACAGTGCCTCAGAACCCGTGAGGGTATATGTCCTGCTTTCCAATGTTGAAGTGGTGAGCGCTGCGGCAATCGCTTCGGCAATGTCCTCACGTCCAACGTACGACGTTCTCCCGCCTTCGGCCGCGGAGTGCCACTGTCCGCTCTTCAGCGCATTGGGAAGCGACCGGAGCAGATTCTCGTGATACCAGCTGTTCCGGAAAATCACATAGGGCAGACCGGTGGCCTTGATGGCCTGCTCGGTTCCCAGGTGGTCGGGCGCGAAGGTCAAAAGCGAACTGGCTGGATTGGGCTGAGACGTATAGGCGAGACGCTTCACGTCCGCGGCGACGGCCGCCGCGACCGCATTGCGATGCTGCTGCAGGCGCGTATCGGTTCCGTCCAAGGCATCCGTAGAAATAATGAGGACGGTGCCGGCGCCGTTGAAAGCCTCGGTCAGGCCATGTAAGTCTTCGAAGTCCGCCTTGCGCACCTCGATGCCTGCCGCAGCGGGGCCGGCCAGCTTCTCAGGGCTGCGGGTACCGGCGACGATGCGGCTGGGCGCTACGCCGCGTGCCAGCAGGTGCTTGATGACGAGTTGCCCGAGTTGACCGGCAGCACCGGTCACAAAAATACTGTCGTTCATGCGCGAACCCCATTTTGAGTGTTACTCTCAATTCGAGAGCGCCTCGATAATCGGGCGTTCGCGGGCAATCGTAAAGAAGGCAGTTTTTCAGGAGATAGTTACCAAATGGGAACCACCACGGCGACGACGAGTACGCTCAGAGCGAAGCTTGAAGGGGCCAAGGCAAAATACGGGGCGTTCGTGAATTGCCCCGTGCGCGACGTCATTGACGTCATTAGCGGCAGGTGGAGTTCGTTGCTGATGACTGCACTGGCCGAGCAACCCTACCGGTTCGGAGAACTTCGCCGGCTCGTGCCTGACATATCGCAGCGCATGCTCACGCAGACGCTTCAGGAGTTGCAACGCGACGGCTATGTGCATCGAGAGGTCTTTCCGACCAAACCGCCAGGCGTGGAATACAGCCTGACCGACCTCGGCCATTCGATGTTCGAAGCGCTACACGTGCTGCTGCAGTGGGCGGAGGACAATCACGATGCGGTTACCGCGGCTCGCGACGGCTTCGATAGCGAGAGGAAATCCGCGTAAGAGGCGCGCGGCAGCGACAGGTTGCGACCGCTTGCCAGAAGACGATGTACGGGTGTTGTTCTTTGCTGCGCGGCCGCACTGGGCCGCGCATTCTCTTGCCGGGTTATCAGATCCAACCTCAACCGGCCAGCGATCCGTCAAAACTTATACGTTGCCCCGATCTGCGCGTAGACACCGAGATCGCTGTAAAGCGACGAGTCGTAGAAGCTGCCGTCAACATACGGCCACAGCGCGTCATACGGCGGCTTGTGGTTGAAGATGTTGTTGATGCCGGCATACAGCGTCCAATGCTTGATGCCCGAGTAAGACGCAAACAGATTGAACTGGCTGTACGAACCGACTGAGCCAGGGCTTCCGGCCGCTTGCGCATACGGCCCCGTGTATTGCCACGTGAGCGTCGCGTTCCAGTTGCGGTTTGTCGAAACCCAGTTCACGCTCGTGTTGCCCTTCCAGCGCGGGAACGATGCACCGAACACCGTATCGATGCCAAGGTTGTTGCCGGCCAGGTTCACGCTCGGTTGACCCGGGCCATTGGCCAGATCGAAGTGCCACACCCACGCCCAATCGGCTGCCAGCGTGAACGTGCCCAGTTGCGTCGGCAGCGCCTGGCGGAAGGTCGCCTCGAATCCGTCCGTGCGCATCGTGCCAAGGTTCTCGAATTGCTCGGTGATGAAGGCCGGCGCAGATCCCGTTTGAGCGATGTCCGCCGCCACCTCGCTAGTCGGGTTCGGCGTGCCGATCACGTTCGAAACCGAGATTCGATACCAATCCAGGCCCACGTCCGTGTTGCGCGTCGGCGACAGTTCGAAGCCAAGGTTGTAGTTCTTCGTGCGTTCCGGCGCCAGGTTCGGGTTGCCGGTGATGAACTCCGGCACGTTGTAGTTGGAACCGTTTACCGTGACGCTCTGGAACACCGCATTGACCTTCTGGTCTGCCTCGATCAGCGTCGGAGCGCGGAAGCCGCGGTCGTAGCTCGCATAAGCCGTCAGCGCCTGGATGGGCTGGTAACGCAATGCGAAGCGGGGCGAGAAGGCGCCGCCCACGTCGCTATAGTGGTCGTAGCGGCCGGACTGGCTGAACTTCAGGTTATCCAGCAGCGGGATATCGAACTGATAGAACACGGCGGCAACGTTGCGCTCGCCATCCACCGACTGCAGATACGGGTTCAGGTAATTGTAAGAACCCGGTCCGACGTATTCGGACTGGTGCTGGAACTGCGTACCGAAGCCCGCGCCCACGTCACCCGTCGGCAAATGAAACAGGTTTGGCGTCGAGATCGACGCATCCACCGTTTCGAGCTTGGAAATCGCGAGCTGCGAGGTCGTGCCGTAAAGGCCGGGCAGATTTTGCAGGGTGTTGCCGTCGAACGTCGAGGCGGTCACGCCGCTCAGGTAAGTGCCCAGCACGTTTGCGTTGAGCTGATTGCTGACGGTATTCGTCACCGTGCTCTGCGAGTGACCCGCCGAAGCCTCCCAGTTCCAGTTACCGATCGAGCTGGTATCGATCTCGCCCTTCACACCGGTCGACACGCGATAGAAGTTCGAGTCCGTGTTCTGCACCACCTGGTTCGGGAAGGCGTAGTTGACCGTATAACCGTCGCTCGTCTGGTTGTTGAACAGGCCATAGCCCGCCGAAGGCGAATAGACGGTCGGCGCGGTCACACCCGGCGCAGCCGTGCCCAGATAGGCGTACCCCTTGCTGAGTTGCGTGGTGTCGTAGCTTTCCCACGCGTCCACCCATGCCTGGGTCGTATCGTTGATCTTGAAGTCCGCGTGAACCTTGAGGTTCGACCGATCGACCTGCGGCGCCAGGCTATACGCGGAAGCCGCGTTGGGCGGTTGGCAGACCGTGCCCGTCGAGCCGCCGGCGAATTCGCTCGCAGGGTTCGGCGAGCCGACCGAGCCAAAGCAGTTCTTGGGCGCCTGCAACACCCCGGTCGGCGACGCCAGATACGAAAGCGGCGAGACATTGGGGCCGCCCAGCGCCGAATAGTCGAGCGCATCCGTCGTCGAGCGATCGCCGAGCGTCAAGCCGCTCGCGCGATAGAAGCTTGCTGCCGCGGTGACGTTATAGCCGTCGGAGGCCAGGTTGCCGAAACCGCCCAGCACATTGAACTTGACGGTTCCATCCACGCCTTGCGCTGCGCCGCCCAGGCTGCCGTCCAGTTGCAGACCCTGGTAATCGTGCTTGGTGATGATGTTGACGACACCGGCGATGGCGTCCGAACCGTACTGCGACACGCCGCCTGACTTGACCACTTCGATGCGGTCGACCATGTTGGTCGGAATCGTGTCGATGTCGAAGAAGGTATCCGTGCCGTTCGATCCGAACGCGTAGGGCGCCGCCCGCTGCCCGTCGATCAGCACCAGCGTGTACTTTTCGCTGAGGCCGCGCAGGGCGATACCCGCGCCGCCCGGCGCGAGATTGAACGGTGTGGTTTCTCCCCAACTGCTGGCCGAGTTTGCCGAGAGCGATTGCAGGTAACCCGCGACCGTCGTCTCGCCGCTCTGCGTGATGTCTTTCTGAGTGACGGTCTGCACCGCGTTGAAGCCGGTCTTGTCCGTCTGACGGATCAGCGAGCCGGTGACTTCAAACGTCTTGAGTTTCGCCTGTGTGCCGTGTTCGTCGGTGGTGGTGGTGATGGTCGACGAGCCGGAAGCGGCCGCAGGCGCTGCCGCAGCACCGGCAGCCGGGTTGGTCCCGCTGCCGGTGGCCGGTGCGGTCTGTGCGGTCTGTGCGAATACCGGTCCTGCCAGCGTTGCACCTAGCGCAACATGTGTCCAGATCAGGTGTCTGGCGGCGACCGCCAGTGCTCGTTTTTTCATGTTTACGTTCCCCTCGCGTGTAATGGCACGATGTGCGCGAACTGCGCCCCGGACCCATGTCGTAGAAGCCAATAGCGGAAAGGAACATAGCAGGCCCGGATTAGCGGATCAAAATTTTTTAGATACAAGTTAATAAGTTTTGATTCGTTGACAAACTTCCTTACCAACCCTTTGTTTTGATGGTTGAAAGCTGAAAGACAGGTAAGCGAGGCCGTCCCACGGATTCAGCGCGCAGAACGGTCAAGCTCGTCGTGCCTAAACCCAACGTATTGCGCTGTGCAATGCAATCGCTGGCCAATCAGTTGACTGTCTGTTCCATCTCGCCGAACCGGTGCCGGATGAGGTGTGGCGGATCAAATATTGTTCATTTAATGGCGGTAGCGGCGACGCTTGATTGGACGTGGCCATTGGGATGCGCGCGGGCTTAGGTATTGAATTAGGTGTGTATAACGATCTGCCAAATACTTGGTTTGCTCCAGAGTGATGCTCCTGCACTATTCCGGCAGCCCATGTTTCATGACGGATCTAGCCGGATTGCGTGGTCTTAATATGCTAAGCACTATTGATTGATTATCTACGCCTCGCAGATCTGCCCGAACGGTGGCTTCTGTTACGTGCGCGCATTACCTGTTTTGATTCCGAGCGTCAGCGCACCTGGCATGCATTGCCATCCAAAGAGCCCAACTTATGACACGACGCAGAAAATTCCTCTCGAATCTTGTGGCGCTTGCTGCCGCATCGACTCTCTGGCCGGTGCAACGGGCGCTAGCCGATACCCACTCATTCGACTTCAGCCCGGAACAGCGCGGACGGGTGAGAGCCCGGAAGAATCCCGCGGCAGTGCAACGCTTGAGCAATGGATACCGTTTTGTCGAGGCTGGCGTGCTGACGGTTGCCGTCGCGCCATTCGCTGCGCCGATTGCAAGCTATGCCACCGACGCGCGCTCGATTGTCGGTTCGGATCCCGACTACGCTCTGCTCGTGGCTGACGCGCTTGGCCTGAAACTGGTATTCGTGCCTGTCGCATGGCCGGATTGGCCGTTGGGGCTCGCTTCCGGCAAGTACGACGCGGTGATCTCGAATGTGGGCGTGACGGAGCAGCGCAAGCAGAAATTCGATTTCACGACCTATCGGCTCGGTTTGCATGCCTTCTATGTACCGGTGGCCAGCTCAATCCAGTCAATTCGCGAGCCGAAGGATATCGCCGGGCTTCGCGTCATCACGGGTTCGGGAACGATCCAGGAGCGCATCCTGCTGGAATGGAACAAGCAGAACGTAGCGCAGGGACTCAAGGAAACCTCGCTCCAGTATTTCGACGATCTGGACACGGCCTCGCTCGCATTGTTGTCCAATCGCGCCGATGCGATTTTCAATCCCCACGCACCGCTCGCCTATGCGGCGGCGACGCAAGGAAAGATTCGTCTCGTCGGAACCGTCAATGCGGGTTGGCCGCTCAGGGCCGACGTAGCGATTGCATCGCGCAAGGGCGCTGGACTCGCTGATGCTCTGACCGAGGCGACCAATGGTTTGATCGCGGGAGGGCAATATCAGGCGGCGCTCGCCCGGTGGGGGCTTGAAGCCGAAGCAATCTCGCACTCGGAGACCAATCCGCCAGGATATAAGGATTCCTGATCGAGTGGAGCGGGATTTTTGTTCAATTACCCGATACGCGAAAAGACCGGGGATTGAACCTGTGCGCGGCCCGCATTGAGCCGATTGCATTTCTGACTTGTAGAGACTGACCATGCGTGACAGACGTTCAGCAATGCTGGGTAGCAAGGCCAGAGTAGGGGCTCGGTGCAAGGCGATTTCGGCGGCGGTGGCCGCGTTCGCATGCACCGGCGCCGCCTTCGCGCAGAGTGCGGCCGTGCCGCCCGCGGCGCAACCGGCGGGCGCCGTGCCGCAGCAAAGTGGGACGAATGGCGTGCAGGTTCAAGATCAACTGGTGATTACGGGGACCCGTACGGCGACCAAGGCCACAAAGAGCCTGACGCCGGTGGATGTGATTACGGCTGCCCAGTTGCAGAGCACTGGCCAGACCGACCTGCGCGATGCGCTGGTTTCACTGTCGCCGTCGATCCAGCGTCAGGCCATGGGTGGGGCGCAAGCCGCCTTGGTCGATGTGCTGACACTCCATGGCCTGACGCCTGACCAGGTGCTGGTGCTCGTCAACGGTAAGCGCCGGCATTCGACCGCGACGATTGCGCTTAACCCGGGGCCGCAGCAAGGTTCCACCGGTGTCGACATCGATCTGATCCCGGTGAGTGCCGTCGACCACGTGGAAATTCTGCGTGACGGTGCGGCCGCGCAGTACGGCTCCGATGCCATCGCGGGGGTGATCAACATCATTCTCAAGTCGGACACCAAGGGTGGTTCAATCGAAACGTCGACGGGGCAGACCTATCAGGGAGATGGCCTCCATCAGGACGAGTCCGCCCATTACGGGCTTGCGCTGGGAGTAGGCGGGTTTCTGGATTTGAGCGCAGAGGTGTCTCGGGAGAATCATACGGACCGGACGGGGCAGTACGCCCACACCGGCGCGCTCGCCGGGTCGGTAAGCAATGCTTACTTTGGCGATCCGTCAAGCACGCGTGAGGTTGTCGGATTCAACGCCGGCTATTACGTGAGCGACAGTGTGGAGCTCTACGGGTTCGGCACCTATGCCCATCGGGATGCGGCCAGTTATCAGTCGATCCGGGGCTCCGTTGTTCTTCCCGCGGTTTATCCAAACGGCTTCATTCCGCAGGACCTCATTAACGAAAACGACTTCTCGGTGACGGTCGGCGTGAAAGGGGACGATCTGTTGGGCTGGAAGTGGGATCTGAGCACGACATACGGCGGCGATTACGCTGGCTTTAGTCAGGTGACGTCGGAGAACATCGGCTTGTACGACGCGACGGGTCACACGCCGACGCAGTTTTATATCGGCAATCAGGAGAACACCGAGTGGACCAATAACCTTGATTTCACGCGCCCGTTCAGTTTGCCTGGCTTGCCGGCGCCTGTGACTGTGTCGTTCGGCTTCGAACAGCGCACCGAGGGCTATTCGGTCGGCGCAGGCGAGCCGGATGCGTATCTATACGGAGGGACGCCGGCACTGGTCGGTCTGACACCGGCGAGCGCGAGCGACAATACGCGTGACGTGCTCGGCACGTATATCGATCTGGCGACCAGGCTAACCCAAAAGTGGCAGCTCGATCTCGCGGGACGATTCGAGCACTATAGCGACGTGGGCGACACCACGAACGGCAAGATATCGACCCGCTACGACTTCACTCCATGGATCGCGTTGCGCGGGAGTGTCGGCACGGGGTTCCGTGCGCCGACGCTGGCCGAACAATATTACACAACGATTAGTCCGACGCCGACCTCGGCGTTCGCATTGCTTGCGGCGAATTCAGCGGCCGCCAGAGCGCTCGGTGCGCAGCCGCTGAAGCCGGAGGAATCGACCAGCTACAACCTGGGTCTTGTGTTGACGCCGACGCACGATATCAACGTCACGCTCGACGCCTATGAGATCGATATCCGCAACCGTATCGTCGAAGGCGGCTCGCAGGCCGGCGAGGCCGCAATCAACGCGATTGGCCTGGCGGGATTCTCGACCCCGCTGGGCATTCCGGCCTCGGCGATCTCAGCCAGTTATTTCACCAACGGCGCGAACACGCGAACCGACGGCATCGATCTGGCGGCGACGTACCATACGTACATTGGACAATATGGCACGATCGATTGGGACCTCGGCGTCAACTTCAACAACACGACGTTGACGCATCTGGCTCCCGGAACGAATGGCCAGCCGCTGCTCAATGCTCAGCAGATTGCCTATCTGACCAGTGGGACACCGAAGAGCAAGATCGTTGCTGGGGGAGTCTGGAACTATGGCAAATGGGGCGTATCTCTGCACGAGACGCGCTTCGGCACCACCTCGGCGGAGGAGTCGTACCGTACCGGACCGAATGCCGGTTCGGTCACCGTATTCATACCGTTCACCAACAAGGTGGAATACACCACGGATGTCGAAGCACGTTACGACGTGACAAAGCGCTTTGAGGTGGCGGTGGGCGCGAAGAACCTGTTCAATGAGTATCCGAACAAACTACCTGCGGCAGCTCAATACGCAGGGGCTGATTTCGACCCCACGACGTCTGCTATCGGTATGGACGGTGGGTTCTATTACCTCCGTGCGAAGTACCTGTTCTAACCTGTTTTAGCTCAGTGAACGAAATCGTGAGCTGTTGAGGTTCGCGAGGACGCTCTGGAGAAGCGGGCCTGCCGAGTAACTTCATCGCGACGCGCGTTTAGCGTCAGTCCACTACTTCGCGCGCGATGATCTCAATCAATTCAAAGTGCAGCGTCACCAGTTCGAAGTGATCATGCAGTTCAAGGTGCGGCATGCACCGAATATGGCATTCGCGGAACTCCTCCGCACTGGAAAACGTTTCGCCGCGCCAGACTTCCTCCGGGATGTCTCCGAATTCGATCGTATACACCTTGGTCGCCTTGATGATGCAGCGAAGCCGCTGCTTCAAATCGTAAACCTCGATGATGTCACCAGGCACATAGCCACCGTCGCCGTATTCGCCGTACGGCGTGTGGTAGTCCGCGACCGTGTCGGCGGTGACGGTCTTTCGACCCTCCATGACAGCGCGCGGAAGACTGTCGTCGTTTTCGTCAGCGCCCCAAAAAGTCAGTCTCTTTCTTCTGTTCATCTCGCTGAGTGCTTAGGTGCCGGCATTGATGGTCTGGACAATGTAGTCTGCGATGGGATCAAGAACGATCTCGGGAAACTGCTCCGCGATAGCGGAGCGCATCTGCGCGCTTGCAGTCTCGTCAACATTTATAACGAGTGGGAACGCAATCTCCTCGATTGCCGATGATTTACCCGTTGATGTCGAACGTCTCATCATGGCCATAGTATCGACGCAAGTTTATTGAAGTAGCACGCGTGGTCAACTTCTACGGCGCGGCCTCTTGCCACATTTTGGCGGCCCCCGCCCCGAAAACATTTGCTAGCCGCAGGATTTCATCGACAGTGGTGTGAGTGGGTGAACGGGTGTCGATCTCATGATCGGCAGATTTCCTGAGCAAGGGCTCGATGGTGGAGATCAGCGTGTTGACCTTTCGACGATCCTCCACTGAATGGCCATATACCCCAGCGGGGCGCGCCTCGAGTCGTTCCATAATCGTTGCGACCGGAGCGGAGAGAAGAATCACAAGATCGATCAAGGAATAGAATTGCCCCATGTTCGCTGCAGTGCCGCTAACAAATAGCGGCACATCTTTCGGCTCGGACAGGAGCGTGCGGACGCGACCCTCGCGCCAGATCCAATCCTTGCCTCGCCCCGGAGTCAGCGCGTCCGAATCGGTGTCGACCCACTCGGACCATTCGGCGGTGTCCAGATCAATAGCCAAAAATCCCCGCGCGATCAGCTCCTGGGTTACGGCGGATTTTCCGCTCCCAGACATGCCTGTGATCAACACACGTTTTGTGAGTTTTTTCATGGGCGTCACATTCAAAGTCCTGCGATAGGCATACGCAACCAAAGTCACCCCGAGCCGCGATCGGCTGCACCCGACCCGTAGCCGCTGATGCACGTTCACATCAGCTAGCATTGGCCAGACGCGATTGCGCTACTGCGATGTTCCCGGAAGCAACCTTCTCATACGAATATTCGTCGCGCGATATCCAGCTCTGTCGTAAAGACGCTGCGCACCGGTGTTATGCCCGAACACATGAAGGTCGATGTGTTGCATCCCCAGTGCGCTTGCCCATGCTTCGGTGGCTTGCAACGCCCGCGTTCCATGGCCTTGACCGCGATATTCTGGCCGAACAAGAATGTCGTAGATAAAGGCCGAGCGCCTGTGCTCCGATATGGCTTCGCTCAACCATAGCCAACCAACGGTTGCCGACACATCCGATTCGAACAGCGTGAAGAAATGTTGATTCGGGGTGTCCTGACCTTCTGACAGTATCTTGTCGAAGGCTTCGTTCGCGCGTGCCGCCGCTGTGTCGGGATTACAGCGATCCGCTCGCTGCAGATCGGACGCGTAGTTAGACAGCGCTACGGACTTGTATTCAGCGAACTCACTTTTCGACATCGGCACAAGCTTTAGCATGTTGAAAACGCCATAGAAATTTGGAGTCGTTCGACGGTCGCCACGGACGTACTATGTTGCCATAGGTTAGACCGCACCAGACGTCCGTAGGATCACTAAAAATACGTTGATTGCCCCAAAAATCAACGAACAGAGCGATAGCAGATGGGTGTCACTGAAACCACGTTTTCTGCAAATTCGTGGGAAACGAAGGCCAAGCCACCCGGAACCATCTTCAGGAATACATGCCACCTGAACTGGTCGAACGCGGGCCGGCGACGATTGCTTCGGGGCGACCCGAGGCCGCCCTCCCAGTTTCGACATGGCTGCCCTTTGCGATACCGCGCGCAATCATCAACCAACGCGTTCGATCACCTCAGTCTGGATGCCCCACCGTGCGAATTCCGGCTCAAACTCCCGCAGGAGTAGCGAGCCCGCGCTAGTCTGCGCACCAGACGCGAACGTGTCGCCATGTGCCAACCTTCGTGCCAACAAGATCGCCGCCATGCAAGGGATTTCCGGCCCGTAGTTATTGTCTACGGTAAGGTGCCACTCAAGATGAAGAGGCTGCCTTTGCGAGGAAAGCCCATCGAGCCGAATTACCATGCCGCCGAGCCCTGAGCCGAAACGATCAAGCCACGTCCCCGTGCGGTATAGCACAGGGGCCAGCAGACTTGCACGCGAAATTAATCGTCGACGCCTTGCCCATGCGATCAAGGCGAACACACGCTGCGTTAGCTCAACTTCAAGCGCGGCATGGAAAATGACGTTGGTCACGCCCGGATACCGTTGCGGGAATAGCTCGAGGTCTGGAACGTCGCATAAGGCTCCGAGGCGCGACTTCAGTTTCGCAAACGAAATTCGTATTGGGTTCGACCACCCCGTTTGCGATGTCCAGCGGCCACCTTGCCATACTTGAACGATCTCGCCACAGTATGACAACACCGCTGCCAAAGTCGCCTTGCCGCGCGGAGCCTGCTGCCCCGGTGCGATGCAAATCTCAATCGAAGATAGTTCGGCGAAACGATGACGCAAATCATCGACGACCGCCGCCGACAGGGTGGGTAGCGTGCTCACGCCGCTGAAGGCTGTGCGCTTGGCGGCCTTGAACGACGCGTCCAGTGCTTCGGAGAAGTCACACACAAACCGCCGGCCGTCTGCGAGATCGATGTAGTGTGCTCCGCACTCTGCGATCGCTCGAGCGGCATCGTAACCTTGTCCCTGAAACGGCCCCGCTGTGTGGATTACCAAATCGGGTTTGAGCACGCCTAGACGTTCAGAGAAATCCAAAGCGCATGCGTCGAGTGACATTGCCGATACGTTTTTCCCGAGTGTCCTCGCAAAGGCAGCAGCTTGCGCCTCGTCCCGCCCGGCAACCACGAGCTCTATCGCCGCATCTTCTGCAAGCCCACGGCAGATCCGCGCACCAAAATTACCGTAACCACCGAGTACGACGACTCGCATATCACTCCGCTTTAGATGCTGGGCTGCTAAGTTTGCCACATGGGTGGCACACCAACACTGCAACGGTGAATTGTTGACGACCTACGCGTCGCGTTTGACCGTCTCTTCGTGGCCGAACCCGGAAGTTTAGTCAGCGTCCGTCAATCGTTTACGTAACCTCGACGCGAACTTCCTTTGTCGACCCGGAGAATTTGTATCCCGTCGGCCGAAGGCCGTCTCATGCTCGACGTGGGAGAGCAGGATCGATCTCGTTGTGAGTCAGGCCGAATCTCGCCATACGAGCGCGATGGTCTGATGAGCCCAGATATGAACGCAGGCGCTCGTTTACCGCATTAAGCAATTCGCTATTTCGTCTACTAAACGAGAACGCTCCGAGAGGGAGATGTTGTTGCTTCTCACTCGTTCCCCTCTCGTGCTCCACGGCCTCGAGGACAGAGCCGCCGATCCGATCCGCAAGTATGCGATTTCCCAGCGCAGTGCTTGCGTACGCGTCGATCGCGCCCGAACGTACTGCCGCGATAGCGTCGTTCTGATGTTCGAAGATGACTATTTGGTTCTCGGTTACTCCCGATTCTCTTGCCGAGTCGTGCTGAACCTGGCCGGCAATGATGCCAAGGCGCGCATCCTGGCGTTCAGCAAGTGACGCATAGCTCTTGAGCGACTTTGGATTGCCCGCCCGAACCAGGAAGCCGTCCCCGATCGCCCAGACGGGCAGGCTGAACGCCACCCGGGCGGCGCGTTCGGGTGTCACGAACAGCGGAACGTTCATGTCCCACCGGCCGGCTTCGACGCCTGGGAGCAGTTCGCTGAATATCGTCAGACGATGCTCGATCCGGGTGGCGCCAATCTCCCGAAGAACCGCTTCGGCCAACTCGATGTCAGCGCCGGTAACGGTACGGTTCGCTTCCGTCCAACCGAACGGTGGTTCCTCGATATAGGCAATCGTTACCTTCATCGCTGTGTCTCACGAAAGAGGAACGGCCATCAAATCGCCTGGGCCGATTGTTGACGATTCTACTTGCATGTGTGGATGTCCCTTTGTGGTCGAGTCCAGCCTGAAATCGGTCAGGCCGAACGTAACGCCACCGACCTGAAGCCGGCGGTCGTCGACTCGAGCACGCGGCTGGGCGGCAACTCGGCGGTTCCGTCTGTGGCCTTCACTTCCGCGCCTGCCAAACCGACTCGCTCCAGGTCGGTGCCGCTGCCCGGATGATGTCGAGGACGTCGGGCGGGACGTCGCCCGCTCCGGTGAGTTGGCGCACCTCCAGTACATCGTCCGAGCCGAGACCGGATGGCGCGCGCAATGCCCAGGAAATCGCTTCCTCGAGCGATCCAACTTCGACGATGTAAAAGCCACCGACCAGTTCCTTGGACTCGGCAAATGGGCCATCAACGATGTAGCGTTTCCCCTTGCTAACCGCAATTCGCGCTCCGGGCGCTGCTGGGTTCAAGCCTTCGGAAGCCACCAGGACACCGGCCTTGTACATCTCTTCGTTGAATCTCATGTATGCCGTGAGAAGGGCCTCGTCCAAACCGCTGCCGGCATCCGGCTTCACATTGTCTGCACTTGCCTGGGCTGTGATGATGAATCGCATCGTCGTTCTCCTGAGTTGAATGGTGCTTCAAAACCACGACGAACGAAGGGCTGTCGAATCGACACGTTGCGGGCGATTTCGATGATTCGTATCGCACCCACCAGGCCGATGACGATCGCCCCTGCAAGACTTGAAATCGTAGGGATCCCAGCATACCCGAAAGAAGACGTTCACGATGGGCGGCTACAGGCCGGTCACTGCCCGACGGCGATGGTCGGCACGCGACCCTGAGCAGTCGGACCCGTATCTACATAGCGGACATCTAACCCCGACACGCATCTCTCAGTACATTGGCTTGTCGCGCGAACGCACCGTCGCCGAGCGCGCCCCAGTTCTGTGACGCTATTTGCGCCAACGATCCTGAAGCGTAAGTGGGTCTCCCCAAAAGGTGACCCATTCTGCTACCTGCGCAGATCGTCGAAGGATCATGTCTGTTTCTCCAAATCGAAGAAATTCTGGTATGGGTCCCACAAGCTGGTCTTGCAGTCCTCCTCCCGCCCACGCTCGTCCGAACCGCACCCAGTGGAGGTGACTGTTGCGGAGCCATGATGAAAATCCCAGTATTCGCGCCACCTCCCTTGCTCGGAATAGGCTCTTGGCGAGTTCGCTCCTAGCAGCGCATCGCGTTTCGCTTGCTCGCTCGCGGTATTCCTCCGGAACCAATGGCACTTCCGTGTAAGCGGTGTTCCAGATAACTGCGTTGAGAGCGGCGATAAATCGGTCCACCGCTCCTACCAAGCGTCGGCACTCTTCGGTTTCGATAGAAAGTCCGTAGGCCATTTCGTGGGCCAATATGTGCCGGAGCCGGAAGGCGTTTTCTACGTCACCTAACAACTGATCGACATCGGCAATCAGAAGAGGTGCCCCCTTCGAACCTCTGCGCAGCATGTAATGACTACGGGCGTTAGATAGCGCACTTTTAAGATCAAGTCCGAGGATCGCACCGAGCCAAGACACTACATCCGTAACCGAATTGTACGAAGCGATATGCGCCACTAGCTCGCCAAAGCTGATGGTCTGATCGTCCAACAGCGTGAGCGCGTCCTTCACCGAATATTTCTCCGGAATCCTTTCCGCCGCACGTACGCGATATTGCGCTTCGGAATTGACGAGTTCGGAGATTGAAAAGCGAACGAACGTTTGAAGCGTTGCAATCGACGCAACAATCACGTGCCGACGAACTTCGTTGCTGTCGACTGTCGCTGCGAGGCCTTTAAGTTCGTGCATTCGCTTTTTTACCCCCGCCCAAGTCGAATCACTGTCCAGGCCGTAAGCTCTTGCACGAATCGCGAGCGCCTCCTGTACCAACTCAGTTATTCGGCGATTTGCCATTTGGGCTCACTGTCAGGGACCGATGGGAGTACGAGATTGTATCGGACACTCGGACTCCGCTTCCTGGCGGCATGGGCCGACGGTTCGGCCGTCCAGATCATCTACTGGCGGCCGTTATCGAGCGGATGGTACTGCGATCCGATTGTCAGCGATCCGTGCCGGGTTGTCGTCTGACCGCTTCTGGCCGAACCCGGTCCGACGCTGAACTTCCGTACTCGACCCCAAAGAGACAGTCGCTCTTGCCGAAAGCAGTCGTTCATCGAAGAGAAGAGGTCGAGGCGCCGGGCTGAGACTTGTTCACGCTTATCGTGGAAGGGCCGATCATCTCGACTACAAATTCTTCCATCGGCGCTAGGTTTTGTTGAAACCAATTTTTCAACGGGGCATAGCCAAACACGCGCGGCGCACCGTTGGTATTGGTCGACCGATCGAAGCGCCCGTCGACAACCAGTTTCTCGGAACCGCAGACGATTTTTATACTGCCACCGGCCGCCGGAAACAGATCTGACGCCTTGACGGTGACGTTGAAGAATCCCATGTTGAAATAAGTCGGTTGCAACGTCACGTAGAAGTTAGAGATGGAATCGGCCGCGGACACGCCCGCGGAACTAGAGGCGCGACTTACCGCAGTGGCCAGGTCGGTGTTCGTCATGATCGGTGCGCTGCGCGTGCTGCTTTCAATTGGCGGTGTGGTACCTGTATCCGATGTACTTGTATCGGGAGCAGATTTGCTCGGAATCGGCCACAATATCATTGCCTGTTTGAACAGCTCATCGGCCCGGGTTGCTATCGATGTCTCGTCCCATATCCCGTTGTGCTTAAGCAGCCAACGATTTAGCTCGAGCTTGCTGTGCTCTTCCAATCCTTCGCGCTTCGACTTGCCACCGTTCTCCGATATCCACGGAGCGTTCGATAGGTTCGGATTCAGTTTCTTGCTCACCAGCGTCAAGTTCCCGATTCCATGCACAACAATATCGCGACCGTCTGCAATTTGACCGTCGCCCAGTGGCCAATGTTCCCGCCATTTTTGCGGCATGATGTGTTCAATCTCGAGCTGGGAAAAATCGAATGTCAATAGCGGTTCGGCCTTGCTGGACGTCGACTTCTGGTAGGCCTCCTCGATAGCCTGCAGAATCATATTGACGCGTTCGCGCTTCAACCCGCCATAAAAGCGCCGGGTTCTCCAGTCCAGTTGGAACACGCTGTCGTTAGGC
Organism: Paraburkholderia sp. GAS38; assembly: GCF_050434965.1. Taxonomy (NCBI): domain Bacteria; kingdom Pseudomonadati; phylum Pseudomonadota; class Betaproteobacteria; order Burkholderiales; family Burkholderiaceae; genus Paraburkholderia; species Paraburkholderia sp. GAS38. Next base: position 389,644 of record NZ_JBNDJO010000007.1, read on the forward strand.
CATTGGTCAGCCCCTGCCGCGGCCAGCAGATAGCTCTCCAAAGACGCGGCGATGCCCATTCCTTCGGGAATCTGAGCAACAACCCTCACCAACGCCAGTGCCATTGATCCAGCCCCACGCGTTTGCATGCCGCAGACCATGCGGCGCACGAAGTAGCTCTCCAACACGACCGCCACGTCGTCGAGATCGGCGATCGTGATGTTCGGTCGGCCCATGATAAAGAGCAGCAGCGGCTGGAATACAGTCACATCCAGCACCGCCAAGCGCCGCAGAAATGCATCGAAACGTGTAGTGCCAGTGGCGTTAGCGATTCGCTGGTATCGAAGCGCATCCGCTTTGACAGCCGACATCAGCTGCGCAACATCAATTAATTCACCAAGCGATCGTTTCTTCAAAACCGCCATGTATCGTAGGAAGCGATCGTAGAGATGCTTCGGCGAGACCTGCTCGAGTGTTTCTTTCGACAGCCAGTTCTGTAGGAAGGTGTCAATACGTGCGCGCGCCGCATGGCCAACACCGACGCGCGCGCGCCAATAACCGTGGTCGCGATCGAACTGCTTCCAATACGCGTCGTAGAGCGGCGCGATGTTCACTTGCTGGCGATTGGCTTCCCACAGCAGCCAGTTCTTGATCAGATCCGCCGGCAGCAGTGGCGTCCCGTGCGCGTTCAGCGTCTCGAAGATGGCTTGTGGCTCGTCTTCCGTATCGAGATCTAGAACGATGAGACGCAGGTGGTCCTTGAGAGCGGCTGCGAAACGTTGTGCACGCTGGCCGACGTCCGCGCCCGACAGGTACGTCTGAAACATATCGCGGAAATAGGCGTAAGCTTCGGCCATTCGGTTTGTGGGCTTCGCCCACGTGTCGGTCGCCTTGGAATCCATGACTGACGTGAACGGTGCACGATCTTCATTGGTCGGCCAGACCTTATACTGTTCATCTTCGGTAGACCAACCTGGATTTATCGTCAGCGGCGCAATCTGTCGATGGGCGACATCAATCGGCCGGCGCTGCGATTCATCGGCTGAGTCGAGCGCGTGCGACAACGCATGCTCGGCTGCTTTCAACATAAGCTGCAGCGTGGTCAAGCGTTGCTGCCCGTCGATGACTTCTCGACGCGGCAGACTGCCGGTAGCGTTCGGTGTTTGCTCGAGGACTACCGTGCCGAGAAAATGGCCGGCGACCGACTGCCCGTCGACACGGCGCTCGATGCGGTCCAGCAGACCGGCAATGTCTTCCCATAATGGCTCCCACTGATCCTCCCTAACCCAGACGTACGGCCGCTGAAACAGCGGCACCGTGTGGCGAACTTGGTCCCCAAACAGCTTTCCAACAGAAATGTAGGTCGGTTGCATTCTCTTTACCCGAAACACTTATTTGAATGGGACAACGAGCGTATTGCGCCTCCTCGCCGGGTTGATATCCTAACCTGTCTGTTGTCTGGTGCTAATCAAACGTGTTATCTCCGACGAGGCCGCTTAGGAGACGGGCAATTGCCCCGGATAGGTTGCCAATGATTTGCAACACCTATGTCGAAAGACCGAAATTGGTCGAGCACGGCTTCATGCGTTTTGCATTGGCACGTCGGCACGTGGACCCGTTGACCGGCTCAACGCGCCCCGGCACGGCCATTCGGTATAGATCGAGTTAAGTGGCGGCTTCCGTCCAACAATCCGACATCGGAAGCGATCCTTTAGCCTGCTCGCTCAGGCTCTCCTATGCTCTTCAACAGAGCGTTGTATTGCACCTTGTCAGCAGCGTAAATCTTGTCCAAGACATAGTTTGCCACCTTGGCGATCTCAGGAATTTCCACGGGCTTAAAGCCTCTGTCTGGAGCAGATTCTAGGTGCGAAAACTCGTTGTTAAGGCGGTTGACCAGCGCAACTGCTGCATCTTCCTCTTCCCCGAAGAATTTCTTGATCCGTTCAAAGGCGTCGTTCCTATCATCATGATAAGGGTACTTGAAGAACAAGAAGGCTTCTAGAAATTTTCGCAGGTTGTTGCCAAAGCCGAAAAATGGCTCATGGCTATCTGCTGCGGCAGCTTGATCTTTGCACTTGTAGATTTGATGAAAGAGGTAGTGAAACTCAGTTATGTAGTCTTTAAGATAAGACGGCATGAGCAAGATGTTGCTTGAAGCGCCGTTGCGCTCAATCATGAAATGCTCATGGTCATCGACACTTTTCGTCTTGCCTTCACCAGCAGGGATTTTCTTCTTCGGAATGGACAGGCGCTTGAGGTACTTCAGGAAGTCCAGGTTATGGGTCGAGATGAAAAGCTGCTTGTAGCGGTAGACGTTTGAACCGTCAGCATTCTTAATCGGCTTCGCAATTAAACTCTCTATCAAGCTGAACATGAAGAAGATATGGTTTCCGTCGAGGCTAGAAATTGGATCATCAATGTAGATGATCAGTTCTTTGCCTTTGCTCTCCGGGTCGTCTAGCTTGGCAATGAAATAGCAAAAGGCAATCAAGCTGCACTCGCCTTCGCTGAGGTTGTACGCGGCCGTACCGTTTCGTGTGATTTCAAACTTGACCGTGGCTTTGTCTGCGCCGTCACGGGCCTCAAGCTTTATACCGTCATGGCCGAAGAAGTTGTTGAGCAAAGAGTTGACTCTCTCGGCCCCCTTCCGCTCATCTTTTTGCTTGGCTCTCAAGGCTTGGACTTCTGCCTCAGCTTCACGGATATCTCTTTCAGTGTCCGTATGGGCCGTATCTGCCGTGTTGGCGTCGGTCTTGAGCTTAGCTATGCGCGCAACCTCCTTCTCATAGGTGATCGCCTCAGCAAACGCAAACACGTCAGCCAAGCGAAGTGCATCTCTAGCAGTGTTTTTGTCGTCTTCCAGGGTTTTTGTCTTTCCGTTGCTCGTGACAATCAGCGAATTGATGTCCTGAACATGCTTCTCGATCTCCTTGGCGTCATGTGAAGTGGCCTTCAGAAGCACGGGCTGGAACAGGTTGCTCTTGCGAGTCTCAAGCGATTTCTTCAGGGCATCCAAATCGTCTTGGTAGACACCAAGTGCTTCCGATAGTGCCTTGCTGCTCGCTTCAAACGCGATACGCTCATCCGCATAAAACTGAGCTCCTGTGAAGGTATTGAGTCTAGCAATGGACTTGATCTCGTTCGTGACTGACGCGATAGCAGCATCCAAGGCCGTTTCTAGGTCATCCGACTCTTTGCTGAAGTGTTCGTCCAGCACCTGCCAAATGTCGTACGGCAAGTCCTGTCGGCAGAAAGCACAGGTGTTCCGCTTGTCCCGGTGGTGCCCGATACCTTGTTTGACCCAAAGCTGCAAAGCGCTGTCCTTAAGCAGTTCTTCAATCGCTTTGGTAGGCGTTATCGCCTTGGACAGAAGAGGGCCAGCAGTGGCCTTCAGCGACTCCAGCTTGAGGGTGACGGCCAGAGTGCCTGTAATGTCGGGTAAGGCTTCTTGCTTGAGCAAGGTGAGCTTACCTGCTTGTTCCTCGGTGGTCAGCGCGATGAAGCCGGGCTTACTGGTAGAAGCAATGTCGCGTCTGATGTGCTCTATGGTGTAGACGGGCACGAGGTACTGCGGATTCTTCTTTATCTTCTCAGCAGCATGCGAGCGCAGCTTGCCTTCTAATCCACTCAAAGCCGTGCTATGGGCAGTCTTGGTGCGATCGCGTTCTTTCTTCTTGTTCTCTAGGTCAAAGCGCAGTCCAGCCTTGGCCTCCACACTGCCAAGCTTGGTTTCGATGGCAGCAATGGCGTCGTCGATCTCCCTGTTCTGCTCACCGACGATGGCAAAGGTCTTGATAACGCCGCCGATCTCTTGGTTGACCAGAAAACTCAGGTTGTCAGTTACAAAGTCGCGGTTGTAGACGCGCACGTCATAGTTGTGGGTCAAAAGGTCAGCATTAGTGACCGCACCTTTTTCACCCGTCACGGTGAACGACGAGCCCACATAGTTCAGCGGGAGCTTGCGCGTCTCCAGCGCACGAAAAACACGAGAGAGGGTCGTCTTTCCAGAGTAGTTGCGTCCGTAGAGGATGTTCAGGCGCTGGAAAGGCTTGACGTTCTTCCCGTTGTCTCGAACTGTCTTTTTCCACTCCAAACCTTGGAAGCTACCAAAGTTTTCTATGTCTATATGATTGATCACAGGCTCGGCCTCCTCGAAAACATACTCATCGCGCATATATGCCCGCAGTGTGGAACCCAATCTTACCCGCTCGATAGAAGATTGAGGGGCCGCAACGGCGAGTTGGGCCGCTGAACAGTTCAACCGTTATCGTGCGTTTAGAGTAGCTGACATTGGATTGACGGATACGCAATGGTCGAATCGCGCGCATAGCGCGAGCATCGGGTTCCGGAGTGCGGCTGCCGTTCAAACTGCAAATTCCTCAACTCGCTGAACGGCAGGTTGTGGCCGACAGCAGAAGCTGCTCGTCAGCCGTCGCGCCTCAAAAGACTTCGAATGAACACCAGTCGGGCACAAACCCCTCAAAGATAAAAAAGTCGTCGACGTATGCGAGACCAAGCCTTTCCAATGACCTCATGCACTCGTCGGCTGCATCGCCTCCAAAAAACGGACCGAGCGATATCAGATTGCTGGATTCGTCAAAGTATGTCTGAAAATTGAATTCGGCCATGACCGTCGATAGGTCGACATCCTTGGACACAAGCGCAGCCCGTCGGACAACGATTCCGAAGTCTCTCGATACTTTCATCGGTATTCAACTTGAGCAAATGGGTAACCACGATTGTCGACGATTCGTGGGTGCCTGTCCAAAGACCGCTCCTGGCCGGACAGTGTCTGTTACCGTCCGGCGGGATCGCGGCTCAAACCTCGGTCCGTTCCGCCATTTCGAGCGCGTCGTCGACCTCGATGCCGAGGTACCGGACTGTGCTCTCAAGTTTGGTATGGCCAAGCAGCAGCTGGACGGCCCGGAGGTTTTTTGTCCGGCGATAAATCAGCGACGCTTTGGTCCGGCGCATCGTGTGCGTGCCGTACGCGGCGTCGTCCAGTCCAATCGACCGTATCCAGCGATGCACGAGCCGCGCGTACGGACGCGTCGACAGATGGGGCGACGCATGAATGCGGCCCGGAAACAGGAAGTCTGAAGGCAAGAGCCCCGCTGCCTTGATCCAAACTTACACGCTTCCGCGGGTTTGCTCGGCGACCCGAACTGGCCACGTAGTTTAGCGACAGGGCACGCCGCGCTCAGAGGAAGTTCCTGATCAGCATCGTCACCCATCGCCAGGCACCGCCGCAGCCGTCGGCCCGGCAGCGCGCATCGGGATCCGCCAGAAGGCGGCCATTGGGGTCGCTCACCGAACTTGAGTTGCGCAGGAAGTACGCCACGCTGTCTTGCAAGGGATCGAGCCCGTCCTCAGGGATATCTATCCACAGGCCGTTTTCGGTATTTAAGCGGGCCGACAGCGAATCGAAATTGAAACTGCCGAGATAATATCGATGGCCGTCGATGAGGACCAGCTTGGCGTGCATCATGCGGTTCTCTCGGTCGGAATATTCGCGCACCTCGATCCCGGCATTCACCAGGCCGGGCAGATCGTCGGCATAGGCGCGCCCGACTGCTGGGAATTCCTGCGTGATGCTCGCCAGCGAGGCGCTCACCAGGATCACGTGGACACCTTCGCGCCGCTTGCGCTCAAGCGCCTCGCGCAGTTCCGGCACCAGGATCAGGTAGGGGTTGATGATCAGGATCTCGTGCTGCGCCGTATCGAACGCTTGTAGCATGTCCTGCAACGTGCCTGGCGAGCGCTTGTCGGGCCAGTCGTGGACATAGCGCAGGCGCTCGCAGGCGATCGGCATCCAGGCGGGATCAAAATACCCCTCGGGTGCGGGCAGAGCGGCGGGATCATTGGGCGTATCGGAGGCAGTTGGTGTATCGGTAGCGGCCAGGTCCGTCGCCCGGGCTGCAGCGTCGAGCGGAGCCAGCAGCCATTCGCGCCAATGACGGATGCGCGCCGGGTCCAGCGTCGCATAACCCTGCGAGACGCGATAAGGACTTGCGACTTTGAGGAATTTTTCCGGCTCGGGGCGAACCACTTCCGGGCTATTCCAGAACAAGGCGAAATGCTGGTACATGGCGTGCAGGGAGGAAGCATCCTGGCCGGCGTCGCCCGACACCATCAGATCGCGCTCGCTGAGCCAGTTGCGGAAGCTCGCATCCCAGATCGAGGTACTGCCGATTACGGCCGTGTCGCCAACCAGGAACAGCTTGTCGTGCATGCGATGCGAAATCTCGACGAGGTCTGATCGTGGATGGAAGATTCGGAGTTCGATGCCGGGAGCCACCTCGTGCAGGGCGACGATGAACTCGTCCTCGAACGGGAAGTGCGGCTCGGGGCCGATGCCGTCGATCAGCAGCTTGACCGGCACGCCTCGGCGCGCGGCGTCGACCAGATGACGCAACAGCAGGCCGCCGGTCTGATCGATTTCGAAGATGTAGGCGAGGATGCTGATCTGCTCGGTAGGCGTGGCACGGTCGACCAGCGCAATCCGCGACTGCATCAACTGACCGTCGTCAAGACTGGCGACCAGGTCGACACATTGCGCGTGGCCGTGCTGAGAAAAGGCAAACACGCATGCCAGAATGAGCGCCAGGCTTCTGGTTGTGGTCATGATGTGGCGAACTGGTTCGATGTGTCTCGGGCCGTACGTCCTTGAAGATCTGGAAGGCTTTGTCGCGTTAGCGCGGTCAAGTAGCTCGCTGTTACTTCGAGAAGGCGAACAGAACGGCGAGCCCGAGATAGTTACGGTGGACAAGAGCGGCGCGAATCTGGCTGCACTTTAAGCCCGCAGTGGACAGGACATCAGCGCAGTTGCAAGAATGGCTTTCCAGAATGTCCGATTGTCGCCGATTTATGAGCACTGTTCCAACGACCGCTCATGGCCGCACGGCGTCTCACGACCGCACCCGCCGTTTGTCCAGGACGTTGTCTATGCATTGGGCATAACTCAGCCCGATCCGGCCAGTCTGCTACTGAAAGGCGCAAACGGTCGCTGCTATCGGCCGAGGCTGTGTCAAAACGTGCGACTTCGACATCGAGCGAGAAAGTCGACCTATCAAAACGCTCTGTATCGGCTTCGCGGCACGTCGGGA
>NZ_JBNDJO010000008.1:0-326238 GCF_050434965.1 Paraburkholderia sp. GAS38
GGTATTAACCAGGATGATTTCTTTCCGGACAAAAGTGCTTTACAACCCGAAGGCCTTCTTCACACACGCGGCATTGCTGGATCAGGGTTGCCCCCATTGTCCAAAATTCCCCACTGCTGCCTCCCGTAGGAGTCTGGGCCGTGTCTCAGTCCCAGTGTGGCTGGTCGTCCTCTCAGACCAGCTACAGATCGTCGCCTTGGTAGGCCTTTACCCCACCAACTAGCTAATCTGCCATCGGCCGCCCCTGTAGCGAGAGGTCCTAAGATCCCCCCCTTTCCTCCGTAGAGCGTATGCGGTATTAATCCGGCTTTCGCCGGGCTATCCCCCACTACAGGACACGTTCCGATGTATTACTCACCCGTTCGCCACTCGCCACCAGGATTGCTCCCGTGCTGCCGTTCGACTTGCATGTGTAAGGCATGCCGCCAGCGTTCAATCTGAGCCAGGATCAAACTCTTCAGTTCAATTCCTGTTACTGTTTTCGGGCTCTTTCGAACCCGGTCGCTCACTCAACGTACTGACGATGATTACGCCTGTTTCTCAACAGGCTAACCTTCCTCTAATACTGTGTGAGACTTGATACTTTCGCTTCATGCCAGATTCCGAAAAATCCGGCTCGCGTCGCCATCAAGCGCCCACACTTATCGGCTGTTAATTTTTAAAGATCGAGTCCGCATCCACTACCAAACCGGCACCGCACTTCAACCACCCGGCACCGCTTCGTTCTGCGTCGCTGCATCAGCAGCAGAGAAACGAGATTATGAAGAACTTTCGCTACAGCGTCAACAGGTTTTTTTAACTTCCTGAACCTGCCCACCCCGCCGAAAGCCTTGCCACTGCTGGCTCTCCCGTCCCCGCGCTCCGGTGTCCGGAACGCGAAAGAACGAGATTCTAGCGACCCCACCCGGGCCTGGCAAGCTCTATCGGAAATTTATTTCAAGGGGCCTTTTGAACCGGCCGCGTCTCGTCAATCGGTGCCGGCCCGGACTCCGGCGCCAAGGTCCGAGCCGCAGACGAACCGATCGTCCAGTCGTGCAATACGGTGTAGGCCACGGCCAGCAGCGTCGGTCCAATAAACACGCCCAGGAAGCCGAACGCAAACGCGCCGCCAAGAATGCCCAGCATCACCAGAATCAACGGCATATCGCTGCTTTTGCCGATCAGGATCGGCTTGATGACGTTGTCCGACATACCCACCGCAACCACGCCCCAGATCACGAGGAAAATCGCCCAGCCCGTCGCACCGCCGTGGTAGAGCCAGATTGCAGCAGGCAGCCAGACAATCACCGGCCCGCCAGGGATAACCGACAGGAAGAACGTTGCCAATCCAAGCAACGCTGGGGCCGGCACCCCGGCGATCCAGCAGCCGAAACCCGCGAGCACACCCTGCACCAGCGCCGTACCCAGAATGCCGTAGACGACGCCGCGCACGGTGTTGCCCGCCAGCGCCAACAGGTAATCGGCGCGTTCACCGGCGACTCGGCGCATCCCCGCATTCAACCAGGCCGCGGCCCCCTCGCCGCCGGTGTAGAAAAAGAACGCCAGCACAATACTGAGCGCGAGCAGTCCTAAACCATGCGTCACCGCAATGGCGGCAGCCAGAATCCACTTGCCGGCAGGCGCCGCAAGGGTTCGCAACTGCGCGATCAACTCGGAATTGCCGCTGGTCAAATGCGCCCAGAAAGCCTCGATATTGGGACCGACGAGCGGTATGCGGACAACCCAGTCCGGCAGGTCGGGCAACCCATCTTCGAAAAGCTTTTGCACCAGTGCAACGATCTCGTGCACGTGGGCACCGAACGCGAATCCCGCATAAACGAACGGTCCGAGAACCACGATCAGAATAATCAGTACGATCAGCAGCGCCGCAAGCTTACGCCGCCCGCCCACCACCGCGGTCAGCTTGCGGTACAAACCCCATGAGCTGTAGCTAAGAATGGCGCCCCACAGCAGCGCCGTCGTAAACGGCGCCAGCACCAGCAACGAACCGCCCACCAGCACAATCAATGCGAACACGGCGGCGAGCCGCTCGATCAGTTGGTCCGATTTCACTATGAATCTCCCTCGTTGTGTCAGACCACGGCGACGCTACGGCGCACGCTCATCGGCGCGACGCCGAACGCCGTCAGTATAAGAGTCCGTCGCGCGACGGCCCTTACCTTGTGTCAACTACGTGGCTCAGGTCAACCCGTTCAGTGAACGCGATGTGTGCATTCAAGGCTCCCCTTCGACCACGCCCGCACGCTCTCTCGCGCGGCCTGATTCATCCTGCATTACGCGTAAATGATAGGACGGCACAGAAAAGACTAGAATATACGGTTCTGTGCACCCCACTCCTGGATTTATGCGCTCGCGAATCGCCAAACGTCTCCCCCCCGATGCCGACAAGCTCGTCGGTCTTTCGCTCGCGCTATTCGCGTCGGGCAGCCGCACCGAAGACCGCTTCTGGGAAGCGAAGCTCGATACGCTGCTAGCCAAGATCGTCCGCAACGCCAACCAGACAACGCTGGATGCCGCGCTCGACCATCTTCAGCAGAATCATCCGGACGCCTACGGGGCGCTCGCCGACATGGCCGAAACGCATAGCGAATCGTTCATCGTCGAGCACGAGGGCGTGCCGCATGAAGCCTTGCTGATCGCCGCGCCCGTGCTGGCCTGGACCCGCTACGCAATCCCCTCGGGCCCGCTGAAGAGCGACGCGGCGGATGCGCTGCGTGCGCATCTGCAGGCGCACGTGCTCGCCGCCGGAACCCGTGTCGCGATGGCGCCGTTCCTGTACAGCATCGACCAGTTGCCGCGCCACCACGTCGAAACGTGGCGCATCGCCCAGCAGCTGGCGCAAGCGGCGCTCGGCACCGCCGCCGCCAAGATCAACTTCGGCGAATTGCCGGAGACCTCGCCGATTCTGGCCGATCCGCGCTTCCTGCTGGCCGTGGTCGCAGCGCCCGTCGGCGCGCCGGTGTTCCGCTGGCAGGAAGAGGAACACGGCAATCGCATCGAGCGCGGCCAATGCCTCGAACAGTGGGCCACGCAAGGCGGCGCCAATCTGTCTCTGGCGTTGCCCGGCTGCGAATTCGAGTGCCTGCTGCCGGATGCCTACTACTCGGCTTGCCGCGACGCCGACGAACGCGTGCGTCCGCACACGGTGCGCACCGCCGTGCGCTATCTGTTCGATACCATCAGCGCAGCGCCGGCCGATCTGCGCGCCGTGGTCGCCGGCTTCGGCGAGCGCCGGATCGACGAATATCGCGTCGGCTTCACGCGCCGCGGCAGCAACGATGTGATCTATGGCGTCGTCTGGCCGTTGTACGGCCGCGAAAACGGCGAATCGGGCATCGACGAGGAACCGCAAGAAGAGCCCACCTCCAACGGCCCGCTCGAAGAAATCGTCGCACTGCTGAAGGAAACCGGCGTGACGGACATCCGCCGTCATGCGGGCCGCTTCGAACCCGAATATTGCGATGACTGCGGGGTGCCGCTGTATGCCGACCCGCTCGGTGAAATCGTGCATGCCGAAATGCCGGAAGACGCCGAACCCGCGCAACCGCACTTCCACTGACGAAAGCCGCTGCCGTCCGCCACCCTCAAGCGGGGCGGCGCGAGCCGGCTAGCCAGAAGAACGAAACGGCCCAATCGGCATATGCCGATTGGGCCGTTTTCTTTTCCGGCGACGCCAACCATGTCACTCATCCTATGCCTTCCGGCCAGGCCGTCAAGACGCAAGGAATTTGTCATCATTAGGCTGGTGGCTCATCGCAATGCAAGCGGCTTCATTTGCCGCTCGCGAGCATCGTGCCACCACGACCGATTCATCTGGAGGCATGGCATGCGTTTTTCGGTTCTCAACTCCGACGCGGAACGACGCGACGGACTCAAGGCGTTGTTGCGGCAAATCGACCGTCAGGCGCGTTTTAACGAAGCCCAGGACTGGCGCCAGGTCGATCGCGCATTGCGTCGGCAACTGCCCGATCTGCTGGTCATCGACTGGCAGGACTGGATGTCCACTATGGAGATCCGTCGGCTGCTGCTCGAACATCCCAGCCTGCGGGTGGCCGTGCTGACCGACGATACCTCGCCCAAATGCGTGCGCAATCTGCTGGATAAGGGCGTGCTCGGAGTGGTGCTGCGCGACACCGATCCGCGCCTGATCGTGCGGGCGCTCGAGATCGTGCTGCTCGGCGGCCACTATGTCCCGGCGGGCGCGCTGGCACTGCCGCCACCGCCGCAGCCCGAACCCGCGCCTCGCCAACCCGACGTCGTAGCCAACAAACCGCCGCCTCGGCGCACGCGGCTCGCGAGCGGTCTCTCGCCGCGCCAGGAGCAGATCATGCGGTGTGTCCACATGGGCAGCACCAACAAGATGATTGCCCGCACGCTCGGCATCAGCGAGGGCACCGTCAAGATCCATCTGGCCAGCATCTTCCAGCAACTCGGCGCGCCCAACCGGGCAGCTGCCGTGGCGCTCTACAACGGCTGGCTATCGGCCCAGCTCGAAGTGCTGCGCAGCGACCACGACAGCACTCCGCGGCCGGTCATGGGCCAGCCGGGGGTCATCCCGTTGCGCGCTCGCAACCCGGCGACGTTCAAGTACCCATTGCCTGCGAACGACGCCACGGACACCTTGCCGATGGCGGCCGAACCCACCGTTCCATTTGGCGATCCGGGTTCCGAAGAATCGAGCTGAGCGGGCCGACCCACCCGAGGCACGCCGAGCCGCCTGCCAACGGTGCTTGACCTCCGGCATGAAATCCGCCCTTTCGTCGTAGCTGGCATGGAATCCGCTCACACCTTTTTCCGTCCAACGAGTAATATGAGATGTATGGGTTTCCTCTATACACCGCTTCCGCTATGGGTCGCTGTCGGTGGCTGGATTGCCACCGCGCTGCTGCTCGCGCTCGCGCTGTGGAAAAATCCTTTCAAACGACTGCAAGACGCGACGCTTCAACATGTCTGGCTTGCCATCATCGTTGCCGTGTCGGTACTGTGGGCCAGCAACGCGTGGCTCGACGACGGCACCGTGATGCATCTGCTCGGTGCAACCCTGGTCGTTACGCTGTTCGACTGGGCCCTGGCGCTCGTTGCCATGGCCGCAGTCACCGGGCTCGCGGCGGTCGTCTTCGATGCGCCCTGGCAAGGCATCGCGCTCACGTTCATCATCTACGGTGCGTTGCCGGTAGGCATCTCGGCATTGCTGCAACGCGCCTGCATTGCCTGGCTGCCGCGCAACCTGTTCATGTTCATCTTTGGCCAGGGCTTCGTATCGCCCGCCATTGCGGTCGCGTTGACAGCCGGCGCCGCGGTGGGCACCCACATCGCGATCTCCGGCGGCTCAATGACCGTGGTGCCCGTCGGCTACGCGTTCAGCGTCTTTCTGCTCGCGACCGGCGAAGCCTGGTTCACCGGGATGTCCACGGCGCTGATCGCCGTCTACCGGCCTGCGTGGGTTACCACGTACGATGTGCGCCGCTACCGGCTCGGCGGTCCACGCATCTGAAGCGCATCCGGCCTGACCGAGTGCTTCAGCGCTTCGATGCGCGAGCTACGACGCATCGCAATCTGCTCCCTGCAGCGCGGCAATCAGCGACAATCAGCCGCCGTCGCGCATGCTCGATTCGAGACCGCGTACCACGACAAGGCAAAAAATTTGTGTCAGGATTGAACTCCTTCCAGTCGTCAGGCATCTTACGTGCCTGATGTCTCAATAGCGCCTACCGAACTTGATGGATTGCACTAACGTACCGCGCCGATTGCTGCGGGTGGTCGGCCGGTTAGCAGCATGTGCAGCGAGTGTCTCGCTCATATGCTCCGCTCCCGCATTCGCCGATCAGCTCGAACAGCACAACGAACTCGTCAATAAATTCGTCAATGACCTGCACGCCGATCCGCTCGTCGCGGATTGCGCGGCGCATGGCAATTTTGTCGCCAGCACCTCCAGCGCTTTCGACCACGTCGAATTCCCGCCAAGCTCATTCGATAGCGCCCATGCGTCGGTCACGCCATGGAACGATTCGTTCGACGAGGGCAAGCAGCGCGTCAAGGTCGACAACATCGTCACGGTGGAAGGCCTCGGCATCCGCCAGAACGGCGATAGCGACCCGGCCGATCTGAAATTCCGCTGCGGCTACGTGGGCACCCAGATGCTGGCGTTCAGCTGGAACGATCCTGTGCCGCCGGCCCGACCGAGCGTGTCGAAGCCGTCCGGCAAGCACAAAGGTGGCAAGGGCAAGCACTCGACCGGCAACAAGTCGTCGACGAAGAAATCGTCCGGCAAGAATTCGAAGCAAACCGCTTCGAGCAAATCAGGCAGCAAATCGAGCGGCAAGAAAACGTCGGCGAAGAAAACGCAATGACGCCATAGCGCCGCGGCACGCGCCGTTGCAGCACCCGGCCCAAAAACTAAGCGAGGCATGCGCTCAACGCGCATGCCTCGCTTTTTTGTTGCGACGAATCCGGGCACGACCAGCACTAACAGCAAGCATTCGCCGCGCGCCCCACTCTCGCCTTAAGCGAACGTCTCGACGTGACGCAGAATCGCCTGGAGCATCGCCGCCCCGAGCGATGCACTCCGCTCGCCGTTCCAGCCCACCCGCTCGTCCGGCAGGTTCGCGTTGTCCTTGAACGGCATCTCCAGCGTCAACGACAGGCACCCGAACTGATTGCCGATGTACTTCGACGCGAGCTTCAGCGCATCTTCACGGTACTTGCTCGCCGCGTAGCCGTACTTGTCCTGGAAGTCCGGGCTCGCATGCTTGAACGCTTCGATAAAGGCCCGCTGCTCCTCGCCCTGGCGCTCGGTGAAGCCCGGCAGCATCTCCGAGCCCGCCACGAACACATAAGGCAGCGCCTCATCGCCGTGGATGTCGAAGAACAGATCGCAACCGGTTGCATGAATGGCGTCGCGCACCACCAGCACTTCGGGACTGCGCGCCGCGTCCGGCTCCATCCACTCGCGGTTCAGATTCGCACCGGCAGCATTGGTGCGCAGATTGCCATGCACGCTGCCGTCGGGATTCATGTTCGGCACGATATGGAACACGGCGTGATCGTAGAGCTTGCGCGCCACCGGATCGCCCGCCCAATCGCCCCAGCCGGCCAGACGCTTGACCATGCCTTCGACGAACCATTCGGCCATCGTCTCGCCCGGGTGCTGGCGCGCGATGATCCAGATCTTCTTCTTCGGCTTGTCGCCGTTTTGCGGCGTGCCGAGCGTGAGCAAGGACATCGGCCGGCCTTCGACGCTCAGGCCGAGTTCGGTCAGCGTCACTTGCGGCATTTGCTGCACGGCGCCGAGAAACTCCGAGTGGCGCTCTTCACCGTACGGCTCGAAGTACGCGTAGTAGATCCGGTCGAAGTCGGGCGTATGGTCGATGGTCAGCACGCGGCCGTCGTACGAGGTCGGCACGCGGAACCAGTTCACGCGGTCGTAGCTCGCCGCCGCCTGATAGTCGCGCCAGCCTTCGGCAAAAGCGCAGTCGGCGGCATTCTCGAAGGTCATCACGCAGCGCTCGCCCTGCGCACCGGAGAGGCGAAAGTAGAACCACTGCGCAAAGTCGGCGTGACTGTCGCGACGCACGCGCAGCCGGATGTTATCGGCCTGCTCGCAGGACAGGACTTCGATTGCGCCCGCGTCGAAGTTGCTCGTAATGGATAGTGTCATGATCTTTTCCCGGCGTAGTGGCCCGTTGCAGTCGGTGCAGCGCGCGGCGTGAAGCTTACTCGGCGATGCGGCGGCGGAATACGTAAGTCGAATCGTTCGATGCCTCGGCGTCGAACGCATAGCCTTCGGCATCGAAGCCCTGCAACTGCTCCGGCGCGTCGAGGCGGTTCTCGACCGCGAAGCGCGCCATCAGGCCGCGGGCCCGCTTCGCGTGGAAGCTGATGATCTTGTAGCGGCCGCCCTTCCAGTCTTCGAATACCGGCGTGATCACCGGCGCGTCCAGCAGCTTGGGCTTCACCGACTTGAAGTATTCCCCCGACGCGCAATTGACCAGCACCCGCGCCGCGCCCGTGTTCTTCTTCAACTGCGTGTTCAGCGCCTGCGTGATGCGCTCGCCCCAGAACGCGTACAGGTCCTTGCCGCGGGCGTTGGCAAAGCGCGTCCCCATCTCGAGCCGGTACGGCTGCAGCAGATCGAGCGGGCGCAGCAGTCCATACAGCCCCGACAGCACGCGCACGTGCTTTTGCGCGAAGTCCAGATCCGCCGACGACAGGCTCTTCGCGTCGAAGCCTTCATAGACGTCGCCGTTGAACGCGAGCACCGCCTGCTTCGCATTGACGGTATCGAACTTCGGCGACCACTCGGCGTAGCGCTGGAAGTTGAGCTGTGCGAGCGGATCGGAAATGCTCATGAGCGTGCCGATCTGCTGCGGCGACAAACGGCGCAATCCACCGATCAATTCGGCAGCGTCGTCGACAAAATCGGGGATCGTGTGCTTTTTGACGTGCGGAGGGGTTTCGTAGTCGAGCGATTTCGCCGGCGACAGAACGATTATCATAGAGGCTTGCAGGCACGCCGTGCCTGGCGTTAATGACGAAAGCCAGATTGTAACGAATGCCCGCCTCCCCTGCCGCACGCGCACTGCGCGTGGTCCTCGATTCGAACGTCTGGATCGACATCCTCGTGTTCGACGATCCGCACACGCGCCCTATCCGCGCCGCCCTCGAAAGCGGCGCGCTCGAGGCGTTGATCGACGCCCGCTGTCTCGCGGAACTGACCTACGTACTCGATTACCCGCAGTTTGCGAGGCGCGAGATCGATAAAACCGCGGCGCTCGCCACCGTGGCGCGCCTCGCGCACCTCGTCGAGCCGGCGCCCGCGTCGACCGCCACCGCCGCTGAAGAAGCTCGGCCGTTGCCGAAGTGCAAGGACCGCGACGACCAGAAATTCCTCGAGCTCGCGCATGCCGTGAAGGCCGACTGGCTGGTCTCGAAGGACCGCGCGGTGCTGAAACTCGCGCGCCGCATTGCCCGCGATTTCGGCTTCCAGATCGCCCAGCCGGCACCGTTCGTCACCGCCTGCGCGCTGCCGGCCGACGAGCCCGCGCCGGCCTGACGCACACGCCGCGGCCCAATTCCCTACAATCGAACTTCGCCCCGTATCCCAGACCACCGTCCAAGCACCGACAGCGCCATGAATGCACCGCACGACACGCCGATGATTCCGTCGTTTCCGTCCCGTCTGCCGAACGTCGGCACCACCATTTTCACCGTGATGAGCGCGCTCGCCGCGGAAAAAGGCGCCGTGAACCTGGGCCAGGGCTTCCCGGACTTCGGTTGTGATCCGCGTATCGTCGATGCGGTGGCCAACGCCATGCGCGACGGTCACAACCAGTACCCGCCGATGGCGGGCGCCGCGCCGCTGCGCCAGGCCATCTCCGACAAGATCGCGAATCTCTACGGCCGCCGCTATGACGCGAACAGGGAGATCACGGTCACAGCAGGCGCCACCCAGGCGCTGCTGACGGCGATTCTGTGCACGGTGCACCCGGGCGATGAAGTGATCGTGGTCGAGCCGACCTACGACAGTTATCTGCCGTCCATCGAACTCGCGGGCGGCAAGCCGGTGTTCGTCACGCTGGACGCGCCCGACTACCAAATACCGTTCGACAAGCTCGCCGCCGCGATCACGCCGAAGACCCGCCTGCTGCTGATCAACACGCCGCACAACCCGACCGGCACGGTCTGGCGCGCCGAGGACATGCGCAAGCTCGAGGACATCGTGCGCGGCACCAACGTGCTGATTTTGTCTGACGAAGTGTACGAGCACATGGTGTACGACGGCGCGCCGCACGAGAGCATGGCCCGCTATCCGGAACTTGCGCAGCGCAGCTTCGTGGTGTCGAGTTTCGGCAAGACGTATCACGTGACCGGCTGGAAGGTGGGCTATGTCGCCGCGCCCGCGGCCCTCACCGCCGAATTCCGCAAGGTCCACCAGTTCAACGTGTTCACGGTGAACACGCCCATGCAGGTCGGCCTCGCCGAGTACATGCGCGACCCGGCGCCCTATCTGGACCTGCCCGCGTTCTATCAGAAGAAGCGCGATTTTTTCCGTTCCGGCCTGGCGAACACCCGCTTCAAGCTGTTGCCCTGCACCGGCACGTACTTTCAGTGCGTCGACTATTCAGCCATCAGCGATCTGCCGGAAGCAGAGTTCGCGCAATGGCTGACGGGGGAGATCGGCGTCGCGGCCATTCCCGTCTCGGCGTTCTATCACGAGTCGCATGAATCGGGCGTGGTGCGCTTCTGCTTCGCCAAGCAGGAGAGCACCCTCGCCACCGCGCTCGACCGGCTGGCGCGCCTCTAGGATGACGCCCGCGATGCCGCGAACGAGTCAATGTTCTGCGCCATCGCATGGGGCTGCGGCGCGTGCGGAGGCGCCGCCGCGCTGCGTCGACCGTTCAAGCTATGCGAGCGGTTGGGGCCTGGGCGGCGTCTCAAGGCTTGCTGGTCGCCGCGATATACGCCTTGCGGTCCGCCGTCACGCGCTGCGCCGCCGGCCGCTCGCCCACGACCTTCACATAGCCCTTCCAGTCCACGCCCGCATCGAGCAGAAAGTCGCGCCCGTAGATGATCTGCGTCGTCATGCCGACGAGCGGCAGGCTCACGAATGCCGCCATATCCGCCGCCCCGAAGTGGGCGCCGCGCAGATACGGGTCGAACTTCGCGAGCCGCCTGAAGCCGGCAATATGACGCGTCAGCAGCTTTTCGACGCGCCCTTTGGTGGCGTCGGTCACCGTGCCGCCGAAGAAGGCTTCCTTGTACAGATCGCGCACCACCAGTTCCAGATGCAGGTCGACGAAGGTGATCAGTTCGCGCTCTTTCGCGGCTTCCCACGGATCAGCGGGAAAGATGCCCTTCTCGGGAAAGCGCGCGTGCAGGTATTCGACGATCGCCTGCGACTCGCACAGGTCGCCGTGTTCGGTGTGGATGTACGGCACCTTGCCGAGCGGCGAGTGCGCGAGCAGCGATTCCTCCTGACTCGTCATCACGAACACTTCCTCGAACGGAATGCCGTGTTCGAGCAGCACGAACTTGACCTTGTTGTAGTAGTTGGACAGCGCAAAGCCGCACAGTTTGATCATGAGGCGTCTCCTTCTGATGGGTGGTCGGCGCCGCTCAACGGAATCGCGCTGGCGGCCTTTGAATCAATCATCCAGTAAATTGCACGATCGTGCTATTCTAAAATAACCATGGAGTCGAGCAACCCAATGACCTCTCGCAATTACAGCATCGAGACTATCGGCATTGTTGGAACAGGCGCAATGGGACGCGGCATTGCGCAGATCGCGGCGCTGGCGGGCCTGACGGTACGTCTGTACGACACCAATCCGGCGGCAGTCGGTGCGGCGCGCGACTACCTCGCGGACACCTTCGCCAAGCTCACCGCCAAAGGCAAGCTCGAACAATCGCGCTCGCTTGCCGCGCTCGCCCTCGTGAGCGGTGCGCAAGCGGTCGGCGACCTCGCGGATTGCGACCTGGTGATCGAAGCGATCGTCGAAAAGCTCGACGTGAAGCGCGCGCTCTTTCGCGAGCTGGAGACGGTCGTCAGTGGCCGTTGCATCCTGGCGTCGAATACGTCGTCGCTGTCGATCACGGCGATTGCCGCAGGCTGCACGGACCCCTCGCGCGTGGTCGGCTATCACTTCTTCAACCCCGTGCCGCTGATGAAAGTCGTCGAAGTGATCGACGGCCTGCGCAGCGATCCCGCCGCCGGCGACGCGCTGATGGAACTCGCGCGCCGCATGGGCCACACGCCGGTGCGCGCGAAGGACATGCCGGGCTTCATCGTCAATCACGCCGGCCGCGGCATGAACACCGAGGGCCTGCGCGTGGCGGGTGAAGGTGTCGCCAGCTTTGTCGAGATCGACCGCATCATGCGCGAGCAGGCCGGCTTTCGGCTAGGGCCGTTCGAACTGCTCGACCTGACCGCGCTCGACGTTTCGCATCCGGTGATGGAATCGATCTATCACCAGTTCTACGAAGAGCCGCGCTTCACGCCGTCGCCGATTACCGGCACGCGCCTCGCGGGCGGCCTGCTCGGACGCAAGACAGACGAAGGCTTTTACCGCTATGACGACGGCAAGCAGCAGGTGCCCGAGGAAGCGCCCGCGCCCACCGGGTTGCCCAAGCGCGTGTGGGTCAGCAAGCGCTACCCCGAAGCACGCGAGGCCGTGCTGCAACTCGTCGCCAAGGCCGGCGTGGCGCTCGACGAAGACAACACGCCCGCAGCGGACTCGCTCATCATCGTGACGCCGTTCGGCCACGACGCGACCACCGCCGCGGTCGACGAAGCGCTCGATGCGCGCCGCGTCGTTGCCGTTGATGCGCTGTTCCCGCTCATCGCCGCGAAACGTCGCACGCTGATGACGACGCCGGCCACGACCCGCGCCGCACGCGACAGCGCGCACGCGCTGTTTGCCGCCGACGGCGTCCCCGTCACCGTGATCCGCGATTCGACCGGCTTCGTGGCGCAACGCGTGGTGGCGACGATCGTCAATATCGGCTGCGAGATCGCACAGAAGCAGATCGCGACACCTGAGGACATCGACCTCGCCGTGACGCTGGGCCTCGGTTATCCGCGCGGCCCACTGGCGCTCGGCGACGCACTCGGCGCCAAAACGCTGCTCACGATCCTGCGCAATATGTTCAGCGTGCTGGGCGACCCGCGCTACCGTCCGTCGCCGTGGTTGGCGCGGCGTGCGCAACTGGGTTTGTCGCTCACGCAGGGCGACGCCGCCGATGCAGTCGACGCACAAACGGAGCGTCAGTCATGAGCGCCGAACTGCTCACCTCACGCCCGGCCGAAAGCGAATCGACGCTCGTCCTCACGCTCTCGAATCCCGGTGCGCGCAACGCCTTGCATCCGGACATGTACGCGGCGGGCATCGAAGCGCTCGACAGCGCCGAGCGCGACCCGTCCATCCGCGTCATCATGCTCACCGGCGCGGACCAGTTTTTCTGCGCGGGCGGCAACCTCAACCGTTTGCTCGAGAACCGCGCGAAAGATCCCTCCGTGCAGGCGCAAAGCATCGACATGCTCGGCGAATGGATCGCCGCGCTGCGTTCGTCGTCGAAACCGGTGATTGCCGCCGTCGAAGGCGCGGCGGCCGGCGCCGGCTTTTCGCTGGCGCTCGCCTGCGACCTGCTGGTCGCGGCCGACGACGCGAAGTTCGTCATGTCGTATGCACGCGTCGGTCTCACGCCGGATGGCGGCGGTTCATGGTTCCTCGCACAGGCCCTGCCCCGCCAGCTCGCCACCGAAGTCCTGCTGGAAGGCAAACCGATCGGCGCTACACGTCTGCACGAACTCGGCGTAGTGAACCGTCTCGCGAAACCGGGCGCGGTGCGCGATGCTGCGCTCGCCTGGGCGGAAGAACTCGGCAAGATCTCGCCGAACGCCACCGCCCGCATCAAGACGCTGATCGCCGCCGCCGGCACGCAGCCACTCGCCGATCATCTGGTGGCCGAGCGCGACAACTTCGTCGCTTCGCTGCATCACGGCGACGCGTTGGAAGGGATCACCGCGTTCCTCGAAAAGCGCGCCCCGAAATACAAATGAGTCCCAGCGAGCGAGTCCGCCATGCCTGAATTCCAACTGCCGAAGCGCCGCCGCATCTACCTGATGCGGCATGGCGACGTGACGTACTTCGACGCCACCGGCCGCGCCATCGATCCGGAAACGGTGCCGCTGAACGCCGACGGCCGCGAACAGGCCAGCGCCGCCGGGCACGTGTTCGCGCTGCAGCAGATCCGCTTCGACCGCGTGATCGTGAGCGGCCTGCCGCGCACGGTCGAAACCGCGCAGCGCGTGCTGGCCGAGACGCATCAGCATATCGAGCTCGAGATCGAACCGGCGCTGCAGGAAATTCGCGGCGGCAAGCTGAGCAACATCCCCGCCGCCGATATCGAGGCTGCGTTCCTGAGCGTATTCGACGGTGTGGTCCCGGAAAGCACGCGCTTTCTCGGCGGCGAGACGATCGGCGAACTGTTCGACCGTGTGCTGCCCGCCGTCGCGGCATTGCGCGCCGACGACTCGTGGGACACCGTTTTGCTAGTCCTGCATGGCGGCGTGAATCGCGCCATCCTCTCGCACGCCATCACGGCAGGCGGCCGCACGTTCTTCGGCCATCTGTCGCAGGCTACCGGCTGTATCAACGCACTGGACGTCGGCGCCGCGCCGCGCGACTGGGTGCTGCGTACGCTCAACTACTCGCCGCCGTCGCCGTTGCATCGCGACGTGCGGAATACGACGATGGAAATGCTCTACGCCCAATTCATTCAATACAAACACCAGGCGTAGCCAACACTGAACTGGAGGAGACAATGGGCGAAGCCACGAAGACAGGCGAACCTGAACAGAAGCCAGACTACTCCGCATTCGAAGGCACGCGCCCGGTCACCGAGCGGCAACGCTTCGACAGCGACGCGCTCGGCGCCTGGCTGGCGCGGCGCGTCGAAGGTTTCGCCGGGCCGCTCACGATCGAGCAGTTCGCCGGCGGCCAGTCGAATCCCACCTTCAAGCTGATCACGCCGTCACGTACCTATGTGATGCGCGCGAAACCGGGGCCGACGGCGAAACTGCTGCCGTCCGCGCATGCGATCGAGCGCGAGTATCGCGTGATGCACGCCCTCGCCGGCACCGACGTGCCGGTCGCGCAGATGCTCGCGCTGTGCGAGGACGAAAGCGTGATCGGCCGTGCGTTCTATGTGATGGAGTTCGTCGAAGGACGCGTGTTGTGGGATCAGTCGCTGCCCGGCATGACACCCGCTGAGCGCACGGCGATCTACGACGAGATGAACCGCGTAATCGCGGCGCTGCATAGCGTGGATGTCGCCAGCATCGGACTGACCGACTACGGCAAGCCCGGCAACTACTTCGCGCGGCAGATCGGCCGCTGGAGCAAGCAGTATCTCGCCTCCGAAACCGAGCATATCGAGGCGATGCATCGCCTGATCGAATGGCTGCCGCAGCACATGCCGGACGAAACCGGCGAGCGCGTCTCGATCGTGCATGGCGACTACCGGCTCGACAACCTGATCTTCCATCCGCACGAGCCGCGCGTGCTCGCCGTACTCGACTGGGAACTGTCGACGCTCGGCGATCCGCTCGCCGACTTCGCCTATCACTGCATGGCCTGGCACGTCGACCCGGCGCAGTTCCGCGGCATTGCGGGACTCGACTGGGCCGCGCTCGGCATCCCGGATGAAGGGCAATACGTCAAACGCTATTGCGAGCGCACCGGCTTCGAAATCCACGGCGACTGGAACTTCTACCTGGCGTACAACATGTTCCGGATTGCCGCGATCCTGCAAGGCATCATGAAACGCGTCGTCGACGGCACCGCGGCAAGCGCGCAAGCGCTCGACGCCGGCCGGCGCGCCAAGCCCATGGCGGAACTCGCCTGGCGCTATGCGCAGAAAGTGCGTTAACCGACACCCCCGTCATTCGCGAGGTTTTAGATGAATTTCGATTACACCCCGAAGGTTCAGGCACTGCGCGAGAAACTGCTCGCCTTCTTCGACGAACACATTTATCCGAACGAACGCGCTTTCGCGGACGAGGTTGCGTGCAACCGCGCCAATGGAAATGCCTGGGTGCCGACCGAACTGATCGAGCAACTCAAGCAGCAGGCGCGCGACGCCGGCTTGTGGAATCTGTTCCTGCCGGACTCCGAACGCGGCGCCGGCCTGACGAACCTCGAATACGCGCCGCTGTGCGAGATCATGGGACGCGTACCCTGGGCGCCGGAGGTGTTCAATTGCAACGCGCCCGACACCGGTAACATGGAGACCATCGAACGCTACGGCAGTCCGGAGAACAAGCGCGAGTGGCTCGAGCCGCTCCTGCAAGGACAGATCCGTTCTGCCTTCCTGATGACCGAGCCGGAAGTGGCGTCATCGGATGCGACCAATATCCAGACACGCATCGAGCGCGTTGGCGACGATTACGTGATCAACGGCCACAAGTGGTGGTCGTCGGGCGCGGGCGATCCGCGTTGCAAGGTCTACATCGTGATGGGCAAGACCGATCCCGACGCACCGCGCCATCAGCAGCAATCGATGATTCTTGTGCCCGCCGACGCCGCCGGCGTCACCGTGCACCGCCCGCTGACCGTATTCGGCTACGACGACGCGCCGCACGGCCACATGGAAATCACGCTCGAAAACGTCCGTGTGCCGGCCTCAAACATGCTGCTCGGCGAAGGCCGCGGCTTTGAGATCGCCCAAGGGCGGCTTGGGCCGGGCCGGATTCATCACTGCATGCGACTGATCGGGCTGGCGGAACGCGCGCTTGAGTTGATGGCAAAACGCACGCTGCAGCGCGTCGCGTTCGGCAAGCCGGTGGCGGCGCAAGGCGTCACGCAGGAACGTATCGCCGAGGCGCGCTGCATGATCGAACAGGCGCGGCTGCTGACGCTCAAGACCGCGTACATGATGGACACCGTGGGCAACAAGGGCGCGCGTGGCGAGATCGCCATGATCAAGGTGGTCGCGCCGAATATGGCCTGTCAGGTGATCGACTGGGCGATGCAGGCGCATGGTGCGGCCGGCATCAGTGAAGACTTCCCTCTGGCCTATGCCTACACGTCGGCACGCACGCTGCGTTTTGCCGATGGTCCGGATGAAGTGCATCGTAACGCCATCGCCAAGCTCGAACTGGCGCGGTATATGGATGCCGGCGCGGCTGAGCGAGTCGAGACGCCGATTACGCGCTCGTGATGCGGCGTTGAGGTGGCCGATCGGTGCGACGCAGTGCGCCAGGCACCGACGTTTGCAGCGCTGCCGGTCGCACCGTTGAGGTTCGCACCAGAAAAAATGCGTGGGCGGCCTGGAAGCCGTCCACGCATTTTGTTCATCATCGGCCGCTGTTGTTGTGCCGCTGCCAAGCGGATACGGTGCAGCTACAAAGCTAGCGCGTGTCCCGTGAGCGGCTAGAAGTAATGCCGTGTGATGAATTCCGCCACGCACACCGGCCGCTCACTGCCCTGCCGTTCCAGCGTCACGTTCCACACCACCTGCACGCCGGCATCATCCACATCGTCCACGCTCGCCACGGCGAAACGCCCGCGCACCTGTGAATCGACCGGCACCGGCGCGGTGAAGCGCACGCGGTTCAGACCGTAGTTCACGCCCATCCGCTGCTTGAGCGCCACCGTCTTTCCGAGCAAAGCGGGAATCAGCGATAAGGTCAGAAAACCATGCGCTATCGGGCCGCCAAACGGCGACTCGCGCCGCGCCCGTTCGGGATCGACGTGGATCCACTGATGATCGCCCGTGGCTGCGGCAAAGCCGTTCACGCTTGCCTGATCGACCGTCAGCCATTCGCTGATGAGCGGCTCGCCGCCCACCAGCGAACGCAGCGCCGGAGCGTCGAGCTCTACCCCATCGCGCTTCACGCTGCCGCTCCCGGATGACGCAAGCCGAACAGCACCTTCGAGCGCACGATGATGACCGTCTCGCCGTGCTGGTTGATGCCCGCCCATTCGGTTGAGACGATGCCGCGGTCCGGCTTGCTCGACGACAGACGCTTGTCGAGAATCGAGTTCATCAGCCGGATCGTGTCGCCGACCCGCACCGGCTTGAGCCAGCGGATTTCGTCGATACCGGGCGAGCCCATTGAAGTCGACCCCGCCAGCGAGTGGCGCACCAGCAGTCCCATCAACACCGAACAGGTATGCCAGCCGCTCGCGATCAGGCCGCCGAACGGCGAAGCAGCCGCCGCGGCGTCGTCCACATGAAACGGCTGTGGATCGAACCGCTCGGCAAACTCGACGATCTCGTCATGCGTGAACGTATGCTCGCCGCATTCCGTGACCGAACCGACTTCCATATCTTCGAAACTCAATCCCATCGTGACACCTCACTGGTTCGTGGCAGCCGTACGATCAGACTTCGGCGGTAGCAAAAGCGGGCAGCGCGGCAAAGCGCTCGAGATGATGATCGACATCGCCCAGCGTCGTCTCGATGATCGCGAGACGCTTGAACAGATGCGCCGCCGCCACTTCGTTCGTCACGCCCATGCCGCCGTGCAACTGCACGGCCTGCTGACCGACGAAACGCGCGGCCTGGCCCACCCGCACCTTCGCGGCCGAGACAGCGTGGCGCCGTTCGTTCGCATTGGCGCTAGCGTAGCGCACCGCGGCCAGATACGTCAGCGAACGTGCCTGTTCCGCGTGAATCAGCATCTCGACCATGCGGTGCTGCAAGGCCTGAAAACGGGCGATGGGTTGACCGAACTGCTGACGTGTCTTCGTGTACTCGGCGGTGGCGCGATTCAACGCGTCGAGCGCGCCGACGGCTTCGGCGCACAACAGCACGGTGCCGTAATCGGCGATCTGCTCGAGCGCTGCCGCACCGGCATGCTGACCGCCGAGAAGCCGCGCGGCCGTCGCGCCAAACGAGAGCGAAGCGGCGCGTTGGCCGTCGATTGTGCGGTAATCCGTGACCTGCGTGCCCGCTGCGTCGCGCGCCACGATAAACAAGGCGATCTCGCCGTTCAAACGTGCCGGCACGATCCAGTGATCGGCCTGCGCCCCATGCAACACCACCGATTTCTTGCCGCTCAGCGCGTAATGCTCACCTTGCTGCGTCGCCGTGGTTTCTACGGAGAACAGATCGTAACGGGCATGCGGCTCATGAAACGCGACCGCGAGCTTGATCTCGCCTTGCGCCGCGCGTTCGAGCAAGGCTGCGTCTTCGGCATGGCCCGAGTCTGCCGTGCCAGCCGCGCCTGCAATACGCAAAGCCTCGATGCCCACCGCCGTCGCCCAGTAAGGCTCAACCACCAGCGCGCGGCCCAGTTCCTGCATCACCACCAGCATGTCGATCGGGCTGCCGTTAAAACCGCCCTGCTCTTCCGGGACCGGCAACGCGGTCAAGCCAAGCTCGGCAAACGCCGCCCAGTGAGTAGCCGATACCCCCGCGTCCGAATACACGATGGTCTGCCGCGCCTCGAAACCGTAGCTCTTGTCCAGGTAACGGCGCAGTGCGTCGGCGAATTGCTGTTGTTCGTCGGTAAAAGTGAAGTCCATGCGCCGCTCCTCAGAGTCCGAGAATCATCTGCGCGATGATGTTCTTTTGAATTTCGTTCGAGCCGCCGTAGATCGACGTCTTGCGGAAGTTGAAGTAGTACGCGGCCAGCGGCGCGGCGTCATCGTCGCCTGCAATGCTGTGGGCGCGTTCGCCTTCGAGGAACGGCACGTCGAACGGTGCCGCCATCGGACCAATCGCTTCGACCATCAGTTCGGTCAAGCCTTGCTGAACTTCGGTGCCCTTGATCTTCAGCATCGACGCTTCCGGTCCCGGCCCGCGTCCGCCCGTCTCGTTGGCCACCACGCGCTGCACCGTCACTTCAAGCGCCATCAATTCGATTTCGAGGCTCGCGACCTTCGCGGCGAAAACCGGGTCGTGCAGCAAGGGCTTGCCGTGCTTTTTCTGTTCGAGCGCAAGGCGCTTCAGGAACACGAGTTCGCGCTTCGACTGCCCGACGCGCGCAATACCCGTACGTTCGTGGCCGAGCAGATATTTGGCGTAAGTCCAGCCGCGATTTTCCTCGCCGACCCGATTCTCCACCGGCACCTTCACGTCCTCGAAGAACACTTCGTTGACTTCGTGATCTTCGTCGAGCGTGATGATTGGGCGCACGGTGATGCCCGGCGTCTTCATGTCGATCAGCAGGAACGAGATACCCTCCTGCTTTTTCGCACCGCTGTCGGTACGCACGAGACAGAACATCATGTCGGCGTACTGGCCGAGCGTCGTCCAGGTCTTCTGGCCGTTGACGACGTAGTGATCGCCCACCCGCTCGGCGCGCGTGCGCAGCGATGCCAGATCCGAGCCCGAGCCCGGTTCCGAATAGCCTTGGCACCACCAGTCCGTGCCGTCCAGAATGCGCGGCAAGTAGTGGCGTTTCTGCGCTTCGTTGCCGTATTTCATCAGCACGGGTGCGACCATCGACACGCCGAACGGCAACACCGAAGGCGCACCGACGCGCGCGCATTCTTCGTCCCAGATGTGCCGTTGCGTGGCGTTCCAGCCCGGGCCGCCGTATTCGGTGGGCCAGGCGATCACCGACCAGCCGCGCTTGCCGAGCAGCTTGTGCCAGTTCGCGAAGTCTTCGCGATTCAGACGTTTGTGATTGAGGACTTTGTCGCTCAGCTCGCGAGGCAAATTCGCTTCGAGCCAGGCGCGGATATCGGCGCGGAACGCGTCGTCAGCGGGGGAATAATCCAGATTCATGCGCAGTGTCTCCTGGCCGCGGCTGCCCCGCCGCCAGTGAGCCGCTGCGCTATTGCAGCGGTTCCTTCAGAGCGGCCGGGATCGGCAACGGCATCACTTCAATGCCTTCTTCGACCAAGGCTTTCGCATCTTCGGGTGTGGTGACACCGCGAATGTTGCGTGCAGGCGCTTCGTTGTAGTGAATGCGCCGTGCTTCCTCGGCGAAGCGGTCACCCACGTTCTCAGTCTTTTCCAGTACCTCGCGCAGCGCGCGCATGACGCGCGCCTGCATCTCACCGGCGCCCGCAGGGGCTTGCGCCTCGGTCGCGCCGGACAGATTCAGCCGGGGCGCCGACGGCAAACGGCTCACTTCGGTCGCGCTGCAAACCGGACATTCGACCAGCTTGCGGGACAACTGCGACTCAAATTCTTCGGCGGAAGCGAACCAGCCTTCGAACCGATGGCCGTGCGGGCACTGTAAATCGAGGACCTTCATGTGGAATCAGGGCTTGCGTATGAGTTTAGCGCAAAATGGAAATTTGTGAACGGTCGTTCGTAATTTTGCTTAGGGGCGACTTTGGCACGCGCATGGGCACATTTCCGTGACCAGGAACAATCGAGCGTGCGTGCGCGATTCTAACCCGGCGCGCCGATACCCGCCGAAGCGTCATAAAGAGCCCCACCGGGCCGCGAAGCGCCTCGTTGAGGCCAAGACATCCCTATCAACGACAACGGCAGCCGAATGGGCTGCCGTTGCGGGTTCGTTGTCATGAGGTGGCACGCTATCTATGCACTGTGCCACGCATTGAGCCGTATCAGCTCGGTTCGGGCTCGGCGCTCGGCCACGTACCGGACAACACCTTCTCCAGCCAGAATGTGCCGATGATGGTCTTCACGTCAGAGATCTTGCCGGTGCGCACCCACTCCGACACCTCGGGAACGGTTGCCGTGAACAGTTCGAGGAACTCGCCTTCGTCGAGCTTGCGCTCGCCGGCGGTCAGGCCGCGCGCGAGGTAGATGTCGATGAATTCGGTCGAGTAGGAAATGATCGGATGGATACGCGTCAGGTAGACGTATTCGCGCGCCGTATAACCGGTCTCTTCGTGCAGTTCGCGCTTCGCGCAGACGAGCGGGTCTTCGTTCGCATCGAGCTTGCCGGCCGGATACTCGTACATCACCTTGCCGATCGGATAGCGGTACTGGCATTCGAGCAACACGCGGCCGTCGTCGAACAGCGGGATCACCATCACGGCGCCCGGATGCTTGACGTACTCGCGCGTCGCGCTCTTGCCGTCCGGCAGGCGCACGGTATCGCACTTGAGCGTCAGGAACGGGCCCTGGTGGAGCGTTTTGCTTTCGAGGCAGGTCTCGGTGAGCGCCGCGTCGTGATCGGGAAGTTCAGCCATGTGCAACCTCAGGACAGCGTGGTGCGCGACGGCTCGAGCCGTCAGCGCCGTTTGACGAGATACTGGAAGGTGAAACCCGGAAACGCGAACACCAGAAACAGACTGAAGGTGATCGCGTAGAACTGCCAACCTTGCTCGAAGCGGTTACCCGCGCGAGCCTCAAGCATGAAGCCGAATGCGCCCACCACGAAATACAGCGCAATCAGCTCGGCGATCCGCAGCCAGACGCTCTTCTTCACCGCCTTGAGCGGCATGACGGCGAAGAGGCGTTGATTCAGGAACGGCAGGTTGGCGCCAGCTAGCGCCAACAACACAATAAACCAGCCAGCAGCGGACATCAGAGCGTGAGCGTATGGGTGATTGCCTGCAGGCAAGCCGTCAACAGATGTCCCGGCACCAGGCCGAGCACCAGCACGGCCACGCCGTTGAACGCCAGCAGCGCACGGTTGCACACGTCCGCCTTGATCGGATTGGTGTCGAGCGGTTCGTCGAAGTACATCAGCTTGACGATACGCAGGTAGTAGAACGCGCCGAACAGCGAGGTGATCACCGCCAGCACGGCCAGCCACGTGAGACCGGCGTTCATGGTGGCTTGCAGCACCGCGAGCTTGGCGTAGAAACCGACCGCCGGCGGAACGCCTGCGAGCGAGAACATCATGATCATCATGACGAACGCAAACACCGGGCTGCGTTGATTCAGGCCCTTGAAGTCGTCGAGCGTCTCGGCTTCGAAATCGCGGCGGGCCAGCAGCATGACGATGCCGAACGTGCCGAGCGTCGTGATCAGATAGACGATGCTGTAGAACATGGCCGAACCGTAGGCGCTCGCCGCCATGCTGGTCTTGCCGTCAACCACGCCGGAGACCAGACCGAGCAGCACGAAACCCATGTTGGAGATCGCCGAGTAAGCGAGCATCCGCTTGACGTTGCGTTGCACGATACCGGTGATGTTGCCGACGATCAGCGACAGCGCCGCGAAGATCACCAGCATCTCCTGCCAGTCGACCGCCAGCGGCAGCAAGCCCATCACGAGGAAGCGCAGGCCCCATGCGAACGCCGCAACCTTCGGGCCGCCGCCCGTAAGCAGCGTCATCGCGGTCGGCGCGCCCTGGTACACGTCAGGCACCCACATGTGGAACGGCACCGCGCCCATCTTGAAGGCCACGCCCGCGACGATGAAGATCACGCCGAACAGCAGCACGACGTCGTTGATACGACCCGAGGCCACGGCCTTGAACACTTCGTTCAGGTCCAGCGAGCCGGTTGCGCCGTAGAGCATCGAAATGCCGTACAGCAGGAAACCGGACGCCAGTGCACCCAGCACGTAGTACTTCATGGCGGCTTCGTTCGACTGGGCGACATCGCGACGCAGTGCGATCACCGCATACAGCGACAGCGACATCAGTTCCAGGCCGAGGTACAGCGTCAGGAAGTTGTTGCCGGAAATCATCACCAGCTGGCCGAGCAGCGAGAACATCCCGAGCAAAAAGAAGTCGCCGCGGAACAGGTCGCGATCTTCCAGATACTTGCGCGAGTAGACAATCGACACGGCGTAACCGAGCGACACCACCGCCTTCATCATGCTGCCGAAGGCGTCGACCACGTACATGTGCCCGAAGAAGTAATGCGCTTGCGGGTCGAACGCGTTCACGGCGAACCAGACGCCGGCAACCAGCGTCGAGAGCAGCGCGATCAGATACGTGGTGCGTCGACCAGCCTGGCCGAGGAACGTGTCGTTGAGCCACGCCACAACCACAGCGAGCATCAACAGGGCGTCGGGCGCCAGGGCAGTCATAGGTGCGTTTTGCATGGTCTTTTAATTCCTCCGCTCTGCGTTACTGTGGCAACGGCAGTTTCGATTGCGCAACGTGGGAGAGGAGGTTTTCCACGGATACGTGCATCACATCGGTAAAGGGCTTCGGATACAGGCCCATGAACAACGTCAATGCGGCCAGCACGATCAGCATGAAGAACTCGCGATTGTTGATGTCGAGCAGTTTCTTCACGTGGTCGTTTGCTACCGCGCCAAAATACACGCGCTTGTACATCCACAGCGTGTAGGCCGCGCCAAGAATCAGCGTGACCGCGGCGCCGCCTGCAATCCAGAAGTTGTACTGGACCGCAGCCAGAATCACCATAAATTCGCCGACGAACCCGGAGGTACCCGGCAGGCCGCAGTTGGCCATCGCAAACAGCATCACCAGCGCCGCGAACTTCGGCATCGTGTTGACGACGCCGCCGTAATCGGCGATCTGGCGCGAGTGCATACGGTCGTACAGCACGCCGATACACAGGAACATGGCGCCCGAAACGAAACCGTGCGAGATCATCTGCACGATCGCACCTTCCGCGCCGAGCTGGTTGAAGATGAAGAAGCCGAGCGTCACAAAACCCATGTGCGCGATCGACGAATACGCGACCAGCTTCTTCATGTCGGCCTGCACCATCGCAACCAGACCGATATAGATGACAGCGATCAGCGACAGCGTGATGACGACCGGCGCCAGGAAATGGCTCGCGTCCGGCGTGACCGGCAGCGAGAAGCGCAGGAAACCGTACGCACCGAGCTTCAGCATGATCGCCGCCAGCACCACCGAGCCGCCGGTCGGCGCTTCCACGTGGGCGTCAGGCAACCAGGTGTGGACCGGCCACATCGGCACCTTCACCGCGAACGCGAGGAAGAACGCTATAAAGAGCAACACCTGCGGCGTCATGCCGATCTTCGTGGTCTGCCAGACCGCCAGGTCGAAGGAGCCCGTCTGCGTGTACAGATAGAGCAGCGCGACCAGCATCAGCAGCGAACCCATCAGCGTGTACAGGAAGAACTTGAACGCCGCGTACACGCGGTTCGGTCCACCCCATACGCCGATGATGATGTACATCGGGATCAGCGTCGCTTCGAAGAACACGTAAAACAGCATCCCGTCCGCTGCGCTGAACACGCCGACCATGATGCCGGAGAGGATCAGGAAAGAGGCGAAATACTGGGCCACGTTCTTCGTAATGACCTGCCATCCGGCAATCACCACGATCACCGTGATCAGCGCCGTCAACACCACGAACCACATCGAGATGCCGTCGACCCCGAGGTGATACGAGATATTGAAGCGCTCAATCCAACGCACATTTTCAACAAACTGCAGATCCGCCGTGCTCGAGTCGAAGCTGGTGAACAGCGGAATCGTGACGATGAAGCTGAGAACCGAACCAACCAGCGCCAGCCAGCGCGCCGGACCCGGATTCTTGTCAGAACCGATAGCAAGGACCAGGAGGCCGAACAGAACCGGCAGCCAGATCGCGATACTTAAAATCGGATACGTGTGCATTGTGTGGTGTCCCCTCGCCTTCTCTTATTTGCCGCCAAGCGTTACAAACAGGGTCAGGAGCCCCAGCATGCCGATGATCATGGCAAACGCGTAGTGGTAGATGTAGCCCGACTGGAGGAAGCGGATCACGCCGGCAAACCAGCCGATAAAGCGCGCGCTGCCATTGACGATCCCGTCGATGACCACCACGTCGCCTTCCTTCCACAGACCGCGGCCGATCGCGACCGCACCGCGTGCGAACACGACCTCGTTGATCTTGTCGAGGTAGTACTTGTTGTCCAGCAGCGTGTAGATCGGGCCGAACGCACGGCGGATCACCGGCGGCAGGTCCGGACGCTTCAGGTACAGGAACCACGAGACGACGACACCAGCCAGCGCCAGCCAGACCGGCACGCCCGACACCGAGTGCAGGCCCATCAGCGCCCAACCCTGGAATTCTTCGGCCATTTCGGACACGGCCGGGTGGTTCGCACCGATGTAGATCACCTTGTCGAACACCACACCATGCGCGAAGAAGTCGCCGAACAGCAGCGGGCCGACCGCGATCGCACCGATGACGACCGACGGAATCGCCAGCAGCACCAGCGGCAGCCACACCACCCACGGGCTTTCATGCGGCTCGTGAGCGTGGCCGTGATCGTCATGACCGTGCGCATCGTGGCCGTGACCATGGTCGTCGTGCGCGTGACCGTGCGCGGCTTGCGCCGCGGCTTCGATCGCCATCGGCGATTCCGGATGCTTCGGCTTGCGGAAGCGTTCCTCGCCGTGGAACACCAGGAAGTACATGCGGAACGAGTACAGCGCCGTGACGAACACGCTCGCCACCACCGCGAAGTACGCGAAACCCGAACCCGGCAGGTGCGACAGCTTCACTGCGTCGATGATCGAGTCTTTCGAGTAGAAGCCCGAGAAGAACGGCGTACCGATCAGCGCCAGCGAACCGATCAGCGACGTGATCCACGTGATCGGCATGTACTTGCGCAGGCCGCCCATGTTGCGCATGTCCTGATCGTGGTGCATGCCGATGATCACCGAACCCGCGCCGAGGAACAGCAGCGCCTTGAAGAACGCGTGCGTCATCAGGTGGAACATAGCGACCGGATAAGCCGACACGCCCAGCGCCACCGTCATGTAACCGAGCTGCGACAGCGTGGAATACGCCACCACCCGCTTGATGTCGTTCTGGACAATCCCGAGGAAACCCATAAACAGCGCGGTAATCGCGCCGATGATGGTCACGAACGACAACGCCGTATCCGACAGTTCGAACAGCGGCGACATGCGCGTGACCATGAAGATACCGGCCGTCACCATGGTGGCCGCGTGGATCAGTGCGGAGATCGGCGTCGGGCCTTCCATCGAATCCGGCAACCAGACGTGCAGCGGGAACTGCGCCGACTTACCCATGGCGCCGATAAAGAGGCAAATACAGGCCACCGTCAGCAGGCCCCAGCTGGTACCCGGGAAGTTCAGCGCGGCGAGCTCGTGGCTCTTCGCGAACACGTCGCCGTAGTTCAGCGAGCCGGCAAACGCCAGCAGCAGGCCGATACCGAGCAGGAAGCCGAAGTCGCCCACGCGGTTCACGATGAACGCCTTCATGTTCGCGTAGATCGCGCTTTCGCGAGTGAAGTAGAAGCCGATCAGCAGGTACGACACCAGACCCACCGCTTCCCAGCCGAAGAACAGCTGCAGCAGGTTGTTGCTCATCACGAGCATCAGCATCGAGAACGTGAACAGCGCGATGTACGAGAAGAAGCGCTGGTAGCCGTCGTCGTCGGCCATGTAGCCGATCGTGTAGATGTGCACCATCAGCGACACGAAGGTCACGACGCACATCATCATGGCCGTGAGCGAGTCGACGAGGAAGCCGATTTCGAATTTCAGCTTGCCGACCGACATCCATTCGTAGATCGTCGCGTTGAAGCTCGCGCCGTTCATCACGTCGAAGAAGACGATGGCCGAAAGAATGAAGGAAATCGCGACGCCGAGGATCGTGACCGTATGGGCGCCTGCGCGCCCGACCGCCTTGCCGAACAGCCCGGCAATCAGAGAGCCGGCCAGCGGTGCAAGCGGTACCGCCAGCAACAGGTTTTCGTTGAGTGTGCTTGACATGTCTTGCCCCATTAACCTTTGAGCTGATCGAGATCCTCGACATTGATCGTGTCGAGACTACGGAACAGGGTCACCAGAATCGCCAGCCCGATTGCCGCTTCCGCTGCTGCAACCGTCAGCACGAAGAAGACGAAGATCTGGCCATGGACGTCGCCGAGATAATGCGAGAACGCGACGAAATTGGTGTTCACCGCCAGCAGCATCAGCTCGATCGCCATCAGGATAATGATGACGTTGCGGCGGTTCAGGAAAATGCCCACAACGCTGATCGCAAACAGGATCGCGCCGAGCACAAGGTAATGAGCAAGGGTCAGCATAATTTCTCTCCTGTCTCCTCTCAGCTATTTTTAGCAGTGGCCGGATCCGCAGCGGCGGCGGCCGCTGCTGCAGCAACCGCTGCTGCTTCTTCCGCCGCGATCGTAGCCGCGGTCTTTTCCGAAGGCATCTTCACAACGCGCACGCGGTCTTGCGCGCGCACTTTCACCTGATCGCTCACGTTCTGGCGCTTGCTGTCCTTCGCGTGGCGCGTGGTCAGCGCGATGGCGGCGATGATCGCCACCAGCAGCACCAGACCCGCCACTTCGAAGGCGAAGATGTAGTCCGTGTAGATCACTTTACCGATCACGCGCGTATTCGACCAGCCCGCCATGGCACTACCCGTCGCCACCGTGGTGTCGCGCAGCGGCGTGAGCGTCGCGCCGAAGCCGTGCCACAGGATCAGCGCGGTTTCGATCACGATGATCGCGCCGACGATCGTGGCCATCGGCACGAAGCGTTTGAAGTCGCGTCGCAGCACGTCGATGTTGATGTCCAGCATCATCACCACGAACAGGAACAGCACCATCACCGCGCCGACGTAGACCAGCACCAGCAGGATCGCGAGGAACTCGGCCTGCAGCAGCATCCAGATGGCGGCCGCGTTGAAGAACGCGAGCACCAGGAACAGCGCGGACGCCACCGGGTTTCGGGAGGTGATCACCTTCAGCCCTGACACCACCAGCAGCAGAGCAAAGATGTAGAACAGTACGGTCGTGAATTCCATGATTACCGGTTCATCGTTAGGCCATCGTCAGGCATTGTTCTTTGGCACAAGCGTGCCACGCTACAGCGGTGAAGCAGCAGCCTACGGCCTGACTGCAGGCCGGTACAACGTGATGCGTCAAACAAAAGCGCTTCAACCCGCGTCTCAACGATACGGCGCATCCGCTGCCTTGTTTGCAGCGATCTCCGTTTCGTAGCGATCGCCCACGGCCAGCAGCATTTCCTTCGTGAAATACAGGTCGCCGCGCTTTTCGCCGTGATATTCGAGAATGTGCGTCTCGACGATCGAATCGACGGGGCAGCTTTCTTCGCAGAAACCGCAGAAGATGCACTTGGTCAGATCGATGTCGTAACGCGTCGTGCGACGGGTGTTGTCCGCGCGCGTTTCGGATTCGATCGTGATGGCCAGTGCCGGGCACACGGCTTCGCACAGCTTGCAGGCAATGCAGCGCTCTTCGCCGTTTTCATAGCGGCGCAGCGCGTGCAGGCCGCGGAAACGCGGCGAAATCGGGGTCTTCTCTTCCGGAAACTGCACCGTGATCTTGCGCTGGAACGTATACCGTCCGGTCAGCGCGAGGCCCTTGAGCAACTCCGTCAGGAAGAAGGTCTTGAAGAAGTTTTGGATTGCGGTCATAGGTTCATCCGCCCTTTATTTCCAGATGTTCAACGGCGACATGATCCAGAAGCCGACCACCACCAGCCACACCACGCTGACCGGAATAAACACCTTCCAGCCCAGACGCATGATCTGGTCATAGCGGTAGCGCGGGAACGTGGCACGCGCCCAGATGAACACCGACAACAACAAGAACACTTTCAGCACGAGCCAGAAAATGCCCGGAATAAACGACAGGAAGCCGAACGGTGCGCTCCAGCCGCCGAGGAACAGCGTGGAGGCGAGCGCCGAGATCACGATCATGTTGATGTACTCGGCGAGGAAGAACAGCGCGAACGCCATACCCGAGTAATCGATCATGTGACCCGCGACGATTTCCGACTCCCCTTCCACCACGTCGAACGGGTGGCGGTTCGTTTCGGCGATGCCCGAGATGAAGTACACCACGAACATCGGCAGCAGCGGCAACCAGTTCCACGACAGGAAGGTCAGGCCATAGCCGGCGAAGATGCCGCGCTCTTGCGAGGTCACGATATCCGACAGGTTCAGGCTGCCCGAGGTCATCAGCACCACGACGAGCGCGAAGCCCATCGAGATTTCGTACGAGACCATCTGCGCCGCGGCGCGCATGGCGCCGAGGAACGCGTACTTCGAGTTCGACGCCCAGCCGGCCAGAATCACGCCATACACGCCGATCGACGAAATCGCCATGGCGTACAGCAGGCCCGCGTTGATGTCGCCGAGCACCGCGCCCGCCTGGAACGGAATCACCGCCCAGACCGCGAAGGCCGGCACCACCACCATGATCGGCGCGATCAGGTAGATCCAGCGGCTGGCTTGCGCCGGTTGAATCACTTCCTTGAGCAGGAGCTTGAGCACGTCGGCGATCGGCTGCAGCAAACCGGCAGGACCGACGCGGTTCGGACCGAGACGCACGTGCATCCAGCCGATCAGCTTACGTTCCCAGAGGATCAGGTAAGCCACGCACAGCAGGATCACGACGGCTACCACCAGGATGCGCACCAGTGCCCACACCGTGGGCCATGCCGCACCGAGAAGTTGAGTGCCGCCCGAGTTGATCGATTCGAACATTTACGCCTTCTCCACCAGCAGTTCACCGAACAGGCTGCCCAGCGCTGCACCGGCAGGCGTGGCCGCCGATACGCGGACGACTGTCTCCGCAAGATTTGCATCGCGCACGGCCGGCAACTGGACCGAGCGCTCACCCTGGCGCACGCGCACCGCGTCGCCGTCTTTCAGACCCAGCTTGTCGAACAGCGCAGCCGGCAGACCGACGGTGTTCGCCACCCGTGCAGCCGCCGTCAGATGCAGCGATTCCGCGCGGCGCACCAGCGGGTCGGCGTGGTAGATCGGCACATCGGCAATGCGCTCGAACGCGCCGTCGGCCGCTTTGGCTGCCGTACCGCGTGCCACTGCGACGCCGGTCTTGTTCGACAGACGCGCGCTCAGGTCGCCGTCGCCGAGCGCGGCCTTGCGCACTTCTTCCGAAGTATCGAATTCGAAGCCCGGCAGGCCGAGCAGGCTGCCCAGCACGCGCAACACCTTCCATGCCGGACGCGTGTCGCCCAGCGGACGCACTACGCCGTTGAAGGTCTGCACCGTGCCTTCCGCGCTGACGAAGGTGCCGGCCGTTTCCGTGAACGGCGCGATCGGCAGCAGCACGTCGGCGTATTCGGCGCCGGTCTGGAACGGCGACAGCACCACCACCATTTCAGCCTGGTTCAACGCGGCCAGGGCTTGCGCCGGGTTGGCCGTGTCGAACTCCGGTTCGACGTTGAGCAGCACGTAACCCTTGCGCGGCTGTTCGAACACTTCGCGAGCGTTCAGACCGCCTGCGCCCGGCAGCGCGCCGGCGAGGTGAGCGCCCACCGTGTTCGCCGCTTCCGTGAGGAAGCCGAGCGTGGCGCCGGTGGTGTCCGCGATCCATTGGGCCGCGGCGTGAATACGGGCAAAGTCCGGGTGACGCACTGCGGCGTTGCCGAGCAGCACGAGGCGCAGTTCGCCCGCTGCGAGCGACGCTGCCACTTGCTTGTGCGCATCGCTCGGCTGTGTGCCGGCGAAGACTTCCGGCAAAGCCGCACCGCGCGCTTCGGAGACCGCAGCGGCGACACCGGCGAGTTCGCCGAGCCATGCGGACGGCGCGGCCACCACGCGTTTTGCTTCCGGGATCAGCGCGTTGTCGTTGGTGGCTTGCACGAGCGTCAGTTGCGCGCCGCCCTTGGCGGCCTGGCGCAGACGCGCGGCCAGCAGCGGGTGATCGCGGCGCAGGTCCGAGCCGATGATGAACGCCGCGTCGACGTTCGACAGGTCGGCAACCTTCGCGCCAAGCCAAGGCGTACCGTTGACCGGTGCCGAG
The DNA here is from genome assembly GCF_050434965.1 of Paraburkholderia sp. GAS38. NCBI lineage: Bacteria > Pseudomonadati > Pseudomonadota > Betaproteobacteria > Burkholderiales > Burkholderiaceae > Paraburkholderia > Paraburkholderia sp. GAS38. Next base: position 31,096 of record NZ_JBNDJO010000008.1, read on the forward strand.
AAATCCGCCTGACGCAGGCGGAAGTCGACGTTAGGCGTGCCGACTGCTTGCGCGAGTTGCTTCAGCAGGAACAGTTCTTCGACGGTGCTGTGGGCGCTGCCGAGAGCGGCCAGCGCGTCTGCGCCATGGTCGTCCTTGATGCCCTTCAGGCCCTTCACGACGTAGTCGAGCGCCGTCTGCCAGTCGGTTTCGACCCACTTGCCGCCTTGCTTCAGCATCGGCTGCGTGAGGCGTTCCGGGCTGTTCAGGCCTTCGTACGAGAAGCGGTCCTTGTCCGAGATCCAGCATTCGTTGATGGCTTCGTTCTCGAACGGCAGCACGCGCATCACGCGGTTGTTCTTGACCTGCACCACCAGATTTGCGCCGACGGAATCGTGCGGGCTCACCGACTTGCGGCGCGACAGTTCCCACGTGCGGGCGCTGTAGCGGAACGGCTTGCTGGTGAGCGCGCCGACCGGGCACAGATCGATCATGTTGCCCGACAGTTCGGAGTCGACCGTCTTGCCGACGAACGAGGTGATTTCCGAATGCTCGCCGCGGCCCAGCATGCCCAGCTCCATCACGCCGGCAATTTCCTGGCCGAAGCGGACGCAACGCGTGCAGTGAATGCAACGCGTCATTTCTTCCATCGAGATCAGCGGGCCGACGTTCTTGTGGAACACCACGCGCTTCTCTTCGCTATAGCGCGAGGACGACTTGCCGTAGCCCACCGCCAGATCCTGCAACTGGCATTCGCCGCCCTGGTCGCAGATCGGGCAGTCGAGCGGGTGGTTGATCAGCAGGAATTCCATCACGGCTTGCTGACCCTGCACGGCCTTGTCGGACTTGGTGCGCACGATCATGCCCGCCGACACCGGCGTGGCACAGGCGGGCACGGCCTTCGGCATCTTTTCGACGTCGACCAGGCACATCCGGCAGTTGGCCGCAATCGACAGCTTCTTGTGATAGCAGAAGTGAGGAATGTACGTGTCGACCTTATGCGCAGCCTGGATCACCATGCTGCCTTCAGGCACCTCTACTTTCTTGCCGTCTATTTCAAGTTCAACCATGATGGTCAATCTTCCTTAACCTGTTACCGCTCAATCGTTCGCCCGTTCATCGCCACACAGCGAAGAACCCCGCGGTTGACGCTTCTGGTGGATGGGCCGCTTGTTGCCGACCCGTCGTTCGCTGTTTGTTTAAGCCGCCACCGTTTCCGAAGCATGCGCTGCGCCGGCATGACCGCCCACGAGGCAGTGCTTGTGCTCGACGTGATATTCGAACTCGTCCCAGTAGTGCTTGAGCATGCCGCGCACCGGCATGGCCGCTGCATCGCCGAGCGCGCAAATCGTGCGGCCCATGATGTTGCCGGCCACGGAATTCAGCAGGTCCAGATCTTCCTTGCGGCCGAGGCCGTGCTCGATACGATGCACGACGCGATACAGCCAGCCCGTGCCTTCGCGGCAAGGCGTGCACTGACCGCAGGACTCTTCGTAATAGAAGTACGACAGACGCAGCAGCGAACGGACCATGCAGCGGGTCTCGTCCATCACGATCACCGCGCCCGAACCGAGCATCGATCCCGCCTTGGCGATCGAGTCGTAGTCCATGTCCGTATGCATCATCATCTCGCCCGGAATCACCGGCGCGGACGAGCCGCCAGGAATCACGGCCTTGATCTTCTTGCCGCCGCGCATGCCGCCGGCGAGATCCAGCAGCGTCGCGAACGGCGTGCCGAGCGGAACTTCATAGTTGCCCGGACGTTCGACGTCGCCCGACACCGAGAAAATCTTCGTGCCGCCGTTGTTCGGCTTACCCAGTTCCAGGTAAGTCTGCGGACCGACCGTCAGCAGGAACGGCACGGCTGCGAATGTTTCGGTGTTGTTGATCGTGGTCGGCTTGCCGTACACGCCGAAGCTCGCCGGGAACGGCGGCTTGAAGCGCGGCTGGCCCTTCTTGCCTTCCAGCGACTCGAGCAGCGCGGTTTCTTCGCCGCAGATATAGGCGCCGTAACCGTGGTGCGCATGGAGCTGGAACGAGAAGCCCGAGCCCATGATGTTGTCGCCGAGGAAACCGGCGCGGCGCGCTTCTTCCAGCGCCTCTTCGAAGCGGCGGTACTCCGCGAAAATCTCGCCGTGGATATAGTTGTAGCCCACGGTGATGCCCATCGCGTACGCGCCGATAGCCATGCCTTCGATCAGCGCATGCGGGTTATAGCGCAGGATGTCGCGATCCTTGAACGTGCCCGGCTCGCCTTCGTCCGAATTGCAGACGAGATACTTTTGCCCCGGGAACTGACGCGGCATGAAGCTCCACTTCAGACCGGTCGGGAAGCCTGCGCCCCCACGGCCACGCAGGCCCGACGCCTTGACGTCGGCAATCACCTGCTCGGGCGGAATCTTCTCTTCCAGAATACGGCGCAGCTGGGCGTAACCGCCGCGCGACACGTAGTCTTCGAGATGCCAGTTGTCGCCGTTCAGGCCGGCGAGAATCAGCGGTTTGATGTGACGATCGTGAAGTGACGTCATTTCGAGAGCTCCTCGAGCAGCTGGTCGATCTTCGCGCGGCTCATGAAGCTGCACATGCGATGGTTGTTCACCAGCATCACCGGCGCATCGCCGCACGAACCCATGCACTCACCTTCTTTCAAGGTGAACTTGCCGTCCGCGGTGGTTTCGCCGAAGTCGATGCCGAGCTTCTGCTTCAGGTATTCGGCCGCGCTTTCCGAGCCGCCGTCCGGACCGAGCTGGCACGGCAGGTTCGTGCAGAGCGTGATCTTGTGCTTGCCGACCGGCGACGTCTCGTACATCGTGTAGAAGGTCGCAACCTCCTGCACGGCGACTGCGGGCATGCCGAGATAGTCCGCGACGAACTGCATCAGTTCGGGCGACAGCCAGCCATGCTCTTCCTGAGCAACGGCCAACGCCGCCATGACGGCGGACTGTTGCTGACCGGCGGGATACTTCGCGATCGCACGATCGATTTCTTTCAGGCCTTCAGCTGAGATCATTTTCAGACACGACTCTTTCAATTCCTACCGAACGAAAACCCGTCGCGCGCTGCATGTTGCGACAGACCCGGCGTTCCTTTGCTTGACACGCGCACGCTACGGCTGCGACGCGCGCGCCACGATGAAAACCGCTCTTAACGATCGATTTCGCCGAACACGATGTCCTGTGTGCCGATAATCGTCACGGCATCCGCAATCATGTGACCGCGCGCCATTTCGTCGAGCGCGGCCAGATGCGCATAACCCGGCGCGCGAATCTTCAGACGGTACGGCTTGTTCGCGCCGTCCGAGATCAGATAGATGCCGAACTCGCCCTTCGGATGTTCGACTGCCGCGTATGCTTCGCCTTCCGGCACGTGGAAGCCTTCCGTGAAGAGCTTGAAATGGTGAATCAGCTCTTCCATGTTCGACTTCATGCCGACGCGCGACGGCGGCGCAATCTTATGATTGTCGATCATTACGGGGCCCGGATTGTTGCGCAACCACTCAATGCATTGTTTCGCAATCCGAGTTGATTGACGCATTTCTTCGACGCGAACCAGGTAGCGGTCGTAACAATCGCCGTTCACGCCCACCGGAATGTCGAAGTCCAGCTTGTCATACACTTCATACGGCTGCTTCTTGCGCAGATCCCACTCGACGCCCGAGCCGCGCAGCATCGCGCCGGTCATGCCCAACTGCAACGCACGCTCCGGGCTCACCACGCCAATACCGACCAGACGCTGCTTCCAGATCCGGTTGTCGGTGAGGAGCGTTTCGTATTCGTCGACACAATGCGGGAAGCGGGTGAAGAAGTCGTCAATGAAGTCGAGCAACGAACCCTGGCGGGTCTCGTTCATCTTCGACAGCGCCTTCGCGTTGCGAATCTTCGATGCCTTGTACTGCGGCATGGCTTCCGGCAGATCGCGATACACACCGCCCGGACGATAGTAAGCCGCGTGCATCCGGGCGCCGGACACCGCTTCGTACACGTCCATCAGGTCTTCGCGCTCGCGGAACGCATACAGAAACACCGCCATGGCGCCAACGTCGAGCGCGTGCGAGCCGATCCACATCAGGTGGTTCAGCACACGCGTGATTTCGTCGAACAGCACGCGGATGTACTTGGCACGCACCGGCACGTCGATGCCGAGCAGCTTTTCGATGGCCATCACGTAGCCGTGCTCGTTGACCATCATCGACACATAGTCGAGGCGGTCCATGTACGGCACGGACTGGATGAACGTCTTGGTTTCCGCGAGCTTTTCGGTGGCGCGGTGCAGGAGGCCGATATGCGGGTCGGCGCGCTGGATCACTTCGCCGTCGAGTTCGAGCACAAGGCGCAGCACACCGTGCGCGGCCGGGTGCTGCGGGCCGAAGTTAAGCGTGTAGTTTTTGATCTCTGCCATGGCGTTCCCTTAGTGTTTCAGACCGCCATAGCGATCCTCGCGGATCACGCGCGGCGTGATTTCCCGCGGCTCGATCGTCACAGGCTGATAGACGACGCGCTTCTCTTCCGGGTCGTAACGCATTTCAACGTAGCCGGAGACAGGGAAATCCTTGCGGAACGGGTGACCGATGAAGCCGTAGTCGGTCAGAATACGGCGCAGGTCCGGGTGACCTTCGAAGACGATGCCGAACAGGTCGAATGCTTCGCGCTCGTACCAGTTGGCCGAATTCCAGATGTCGACCACGGACGGGATCAGCGGCACGTCGTCGTCCTGCGCGAATACGCGCACACGCAGACGCCAGTTGTTCGCCACCGACAGCAGATGCAACACGGCGGCAAAACGCGGACCGTCGTAAGCGCCGTCGCCGTAGGTCTGGTAGTCGACGCCGCACAGGTCAACCAGCTGCTCGAAGCGCAGCGACAAATCGTCGCGGAGGCGCGTCGCAATATCTTGATATTCTCTTGCACTCACGACGATTGTGAGCTCGCCGATTGCTTCGGTGATGCTCAGCAGGCGGCCGCCAAAGGCCGCCTCGAGGTTCGCTTTCAGGGTCTCGAGTTTGCTTGCCATATTGTGGGGGTGGCTCTGGCCTTATTGACGTGCGATGGTGTTGGTGCGACGGATCTTCGCCTGTAGCTGGATCACGCCGTAGACCAGCGCTTCTGCAGTGGGCGGACAACCCGGCACATAGACGTCGACCGGCACGATCCGATCGCAACCACGTACCACTGAATACGAATAGTGATAGTAGCCGCCGCCGTTCGCGCACGAACCCATCGAGATCACCCAGCGCGGTTCGGCCATCTGGTCGTAGACCTTGCGCAGAGCGGGCGCCATCTTGTTGCACAGCGTGCCGGCGACGATCATCACGTCCGACTGACGCGGACTCGGACGAAACACCACGCCGAAACGGTCAAGGTCATAACGGGCGGCGCCCGCATGCATCATCTCGACCGCGCAACACGCAAGACCGAACGTCATCGGCCACAGGGAGCCGGTGCGCGTCCAGTTGATCAGCTTGTCAGCCGTGGTGGTGACAAACCCTTCCTTCAAGACCCCTTCGATACTCATTTGCTTTCCACTCCAGACGGGGCGGCTAGCACTCGCCACCCACGCAAACCGGCGATTAATCCATCATTCCCAGTCCAGCCCGCCCTTCTTCCAGATGTAGGCGAAGCCCAACAGGAACTCGAGCAGGAAAATCATCATTGCCATGAAGCCGGGCCAGCCGATGTCGCGCAGGGCTACGCCCCACGGGAACAGGAACGCGGTTTCAAGATCGAAAATGATGAAGAGAATGGCGACGAGATAGTAGCGCACATCGAATTTCATGCGCGCATCTTCGAATGCTTCGAAGCCGCACTCGTATGGTGCGTTCTTCTCGGTATCGGGCCTGTTCGGACCGAGGATCTTGCCAATACTGACCAGTGCTACGCCTAAACCAGTGCCCACCAGGAGGAACAACAAGACGGGGTAATAGGCTGCGAGGTTCAAGACTATCCTCAATCGGTTGGTTCTGAGTGCCGCCAGGGACTAGATCACCCGGCACGAAATTACTTCGGCGCGCTTGACGCTGCAACTTTAACGCAAACACCAGCCAGAAGCGAAAATGCCAGCCGAAGCGAAGCAAGCGGCTGGCATTTAGATAACATTGGTGCCGACGGCGAGACTCGAACTCGCACAGCTTTCGCCACTACCCCCTCAAGATAGCGTGTCTACCAATTTCACCACGTCGGCACTACTGCAATCCGGGAAATCAACTTGTAAAACCCGCGAATCGCTTCAAGACTTAGATTGTAACTGGTTCAAACAGTTTGTTCAACGCACCACGGCCACTTTTCCCGAAAATTTATTTCGGCACGTCCTGGCCCGGCGTCGATGCGGCCACTGCCGGCGCCGCACCCGATGCGCCAGCCGGCACGGCTGCGGACGACGCTGCAACCGGAGCGGTCGCTACCGCGCCAAGCAAGCCTGCAGAAGGCTTGGCGTGATATGAGCCGAGGTACGTGAGGGTCAGCGTGCTGATAAAAAAGACCGCTGCAAGCACCGCGGTGGTACGCGAAAGGAAGTTAGCCGAACCCGTCGCACCGAACAGACTGCCCGATGCGCCGCTGCCGAAAGCAGCACCCATGTCGGCGCCCTTACCGTGCTGCAGCAACACGAGGCCGATGACCCCAAGCGCCGACAACAACTGAACGACGATAATCAATGTTTTCAAAACCAGCATCACACTCACCTGAGTCTTTATTTAATCGCGCGGCACAAGGCGCACCGCACGCAATGGGTCTTCCTCACCCGGGCAACCTGCTTACTGCGTGACGCTCACCGCGCCGGCCGCCTTGCAGATTGCCAGGAAATCCTGGTCCTTCAACGACGCGCCGCCAATCAGGCCACCGTCGATATCCGGCTGACGGAACAACTCTTCCGCATTCTCCGGCTTCACGCTACCGCCATACAACAGTGCTACGTCAGGCGCACCCTTCGCAACGAGACGCGCACGCAGGAACGCGTGAACCTGCTGGGCCTGTTGCGCCGTGGCGCTCTTGCCGGTGCCGATCGCCCAAACAGGCTCATACGCGACGACAATGCGCGCCGCCTCTTCGGACGACAACTTCGCCAGCACCTCGTCCAGCTGCACACCGACCACCTGCTCGGTCTTGCCTGCCTCGCGCTCTTCGAGCGTTTCGCCGACACAGACAATAGGCGTCAACCCCGCTTCGAGCACACGCTGCGTCTTGACGGCCACCAGCTCCGCACTCTCGCGGTGATAAGCCCGGCGCTCCGAGTGCCCGACGATGGCCAGCGACGCACCGAAGTCAACGGCCATCGGCGCGGCTACTTCGCCCGTGTAGGCGCCCTCGGTGTAGGCCGAGACGTCCTGCACGCCCCACACGACGCGACTGCCGTCCAGCAGCGCCTGCGCCTGCGCGAGATACGGGCACGGTACACAGACCCCAACCCGGACGTCGTCCGGCAGCGCTCCGGCGCCCTGCGCGACGGCCTGGAGCAGAGCCGTGTTGCCGGCCAGCCGCCCGTGCATCTTCCAGTTACCGACTACCAGCTTCGCTCGTTGTTTCGACATCGTCTCGTCTTGTCGTTTCGTCCTGCAGTGGCAGGCAGGTGCGGTTTGCGCAGAATGTGCAGCCTCATTTGCAACCCGGCTGCCCACCTTTCGGAATCATGCAGCGCACGCAAAACACGCAATTTTACTGTGACCAGGCGGATCGGGTCAAACCGGGTGTGTCAAGCCGGCCCAATCCAGCATGATCTTGCCCACATGCGTGCTGCTTTCCATCAGCGCGTGCGCTTCGGCGGCTTGCGCAGCCGGGAACACCTTGTAGATCACCGGCTTGATCCGGCCGTCCTCGAGGTGCGGCCACACCCGGGCCTTGAGCTGCGCCGCGATCTTCGCCTTGAATTCGACGGGCCGCGGACGCAAGGTCGAACCGGTTATCGTCAGACGACGGCGCAGGATCTCGTGCAGGTTCAGCTCCGCTTTCGCGCCGCCCAACGTCGCGATCAGTACGATCCGGCCACCGTCGGCCAGCGCGGTCAACTCGCGCGGCACGTAGTTGCCCGCCACCATGTCGAGAATCACGTCGACACCGCGATCGTTCGTCAGCGACTTGAGGACTTCGACGAAGTCTTCAGTTTTATAGTTGATCGCACGCTCGGCGCCCAACTGTTCGCAAGCGCGGCACTTGTCGTCGGACCCCGCCGTGGCAAACACGCGAAAACCCAGGGCATGGGCGATCTGGATGGCCGTCACGCCAATGCCGCTCGAGCCGCCCTGCACCAGCAAGGTTTCGTTGGGGCCGCCCTCGCCCGCGCCCAGTTGCGCGCGCTCGAACACGTTGCTCCAGACGGTAAAGAAGGTTTCCGGCAACGAAGCCGCTTCGATATCCGAGAGCCCCTTGGGCACCGGCAGACACTGCGCGAGCGGCGCGGCAGCATATTCGGCGTAACCGCCGCCTGCCAGCAATGCGCAGACGCGATCGCCGATTTTCAATCCGAACGGGTTGTGCTTCTCGTCGATCGTCCCGCCGACGATCTCCCCCGCCACTTCCAGCCCCGGCAGATCCGACGCGCCCGGCGGCGGTGCGTAGCCGCCCTTGCGCTGGAACACGTCCGGACGATTCACGCCCGAGGCCGCCACCTTGATCAGCACTTCACCCGCTTTCGGCTGCGGCGTGGGCCGCTCCGCGAGCTTCAAGACGTCCGGCGCACCGAATTCGGTAATTTCGATCGCTTTCATCTGCGTCACCTCCAAGGTTTGGATTGGACTGCAAACCTGGCTTTGGCCCGGTTGGCAGTGCGATCCACCCTGCATGAAAAACGGCCGGCGCGCCTTCACGCTGCCGGCCGTTCCCTACCTTACTGCATTACTGCGGAGTCGGTTCGCTTTGCGGTGCGCCCGACGCGCCGTCGTTCAGCAACGCCTTCGCCGACAAACGCACGCGGCCCTTCTCGTCCGTCTGGATGACCTTGACCTTCACCTGCTGGCCATCCTTCAGGTAGTCGTTGATGTCCTTGATGCGCTCGTTGGCGATCTCGGAGATGTGCAGCAGACCATCCTTGCCCGGCAGGATGTTCACGATCGCGCCGAAATCGAGCAGCTTGAGCACGGTGCCTTCGTAGACCTGGCCCACTTCGACTTCCAGCGTGATGTTCTCGATACGCTTCTTCGCTTCGGCCATGCCTTCGCTGCTGGTGCTGGCGATGGTGACGATGCCGTCGTCCGAAATATCGATCGTCGTGCCGGTTTCTTCGGTCAGCGCGCGGATCACCGAGCCACCCTTGCCGATCACGTCGCGGATCTTTTCCGGATTGATCTTGATGGTGATCATGCGCGGTGCGAATTCCGACAGTTGCGTGTTCGCGCCCGACACAGCCGAGGTCATCTTGCCGAGGATGTGCATACGGCCTTCCTTCGCTTGCGCGAGAGCGACCTGCATGATTTCCTTGGTGATGCCCTGAATCTTGATGTCCATCTGCAGCGCGGTCACGCCTTGCTCGGTACCCGCCACCTTGAAGTCCATGTCGCCGAGGTGATCTTCGTCGCCGAGGATGTCGGTCAGGACGGCAAACTTGTTGCCTTCGAGGATCAGGCCCATGGCGATACCGGCGACGTGCGCCTTCATCGGCACGCCGGCGTCCATCAGTGCGAGGCAGCCGCCGCACACCGAAGCCATCGACGACGAACCGTTCGATTCGGTGATTTCCGACACGACACGAATCGAGTAGCCGAATTCGTCGGCGCTCGGCAGGCAAGCTGCCAGTGCGCGCTTGGCCAGACGGCCGTGACCGATTTCACGGCGCTTCGGCGAACCGACGCGGCCGGTTTCGCCGGTCGCGAACGGCGGCATGTTGTAGTGGAGCATGAAGCGCTCGCGGTACTCGCCTTCGAGCGCGTCGATGTTCTGCTCGTCGCCCTTGGTGCCCAGCGTGGCGACGACCAGCGCTTGCGTTTCGCCGCGCGTGAACAGTGCCGAGCCGTGCGTACGCGGCAGCACGCCGGTACGGATTTCGATCGGGCGCACGGTGCGCGTGTCGCGGCCGTCGATACGCGGTTCGCCGTCGAGGATCTGCGTACGGACGATCTTCGCTTCGATGTCGAACAGCACGTTGCCGACCGTCGCCTTGTCTGCTGCAACCGTGCCGGCGGCAGCGGCTTCTTCTTCCAGCTTCGCCGACGTCGCTGCGTAGACTTCCTTCAGCTTGGTCGAACGGGCTTGCTTGTCGCGGATCTGGTACGCGGCGAGCAGGTCGGCTTGCGCCAGTTCCGTCACGCGGGCGATCAGCGGCTCGTTCTTGGCGGCCGGCTTCCAGTCCCATTCCGGCTTGCCGCCTTCGCGCACGAGCTCATGGATCGCGTCGATCGCGATCTGCATTTGCTCGTGACCGAACACCACTGCGCCGAGCATCACTTCTTCGGTCAGTTGTTGCGCTTCCGATTCCACCATCAGCACCGCGCGCTCCGTACCGGCGACGATCAGGTCAAGCGCCGATTCCTTCATTTGCGGACGCGTCGGGTTCAACACGTATTCGTTGTTGATGTAGGCCACGCGTGCTGCCCCGACCGGGCCGTTGAACGGCAGGCCGGACACGGCGAGCGCCGCCGACGCGCCGATCAGCGCGGGGATGTCGGCGGGGATTTCCGGGTTCAGCGACAGGACGTGGATCACGACCTGCACTTCGTTGTAGAAGCCTTCCGGGAACAGCGGGCGCAGCGGACGGTCGATCAGGCGCGAGATCAGCGTTTCGCCTTCCGACGGACGGCCTTCGCGACGGAAGAAGCCGCCAGGGATCTTGCCGGCAGCGTAGGTCTTTTCGAGGTAGTCGACGGTCAGCGGGAAGAAATCCTGACCCGGCTTGGCGGTCTTGGCGCCGACCACGGTAGCCAGCACGACGGTATCTTCGACGTCGACAATCACAGCACCGCTTGCCTGACGGGCGACTTCGCCCGTTTCGAGGCGAACGTTATGTTGGCCCCACTTAAATTCTTTGACGATTTTATTGAACATAGTCATTTTTTCACTCCATCGTTATGCCGCGCGGACCAGAAGCGGCGCGGCAACGCCAGGACCGTGCCCCATGGGAAGAGGAGTGTTATTTATGCCATTCCAGAGAACCGCGCTGCCGCGCGAACCGCTGGAATGACACAAAGCTCTGCCCTGAAGCCCGGCTGTGTTGGGTGTTGCCCGCTGCATGAACCGTCACGCTACTGCGGACAACCATCGGCGCACCTCACATGAAGCGCACCGTTCAAAAACAAAATGCCTGTATCAGTGAAACTGACACAGGCATCTTGCTGAGAGCGCCTTACTGCGCGCCCAATTACTTACGCAGACCCAGCTTCTCGATCAGTGCGCGGTAACGGTCCGCGTCCTTACCCTTCAGGTAGTCGAGCAGCTTACGACGACGGCTCACCATGCGCAGCAGACCGCGGCGGCTGTGGTGATCTTTCGTGTGGGCCTTGAAGTGAACGGTCAGTTCGTTGATACGGGTCGTCAGCAGAGCGACCTGAACTTCGGGGGAGCCGGTGTCGTTAGCAGCGCGTGCAAATTGCGCAACGACGTCGGACTTCTTGCTTGTTTCAACTGCGGTCATATCGATTTCCTTAAGTACTAGACAGGCGGTCACGGAAGAAAGGCCGTGCCGTGGGTTACAACGAGGGGCGTATTGTAGCACAGCCTGTACGTCAGGGCCGCGTCATGCGACAGGTGGTCGGCGCGACAGTGCGCTCGGGCGGCAGCGCCAGCACCGTGCGAAAGCCGTAGCCGGAACCCTCGTTGTCGAAGCGCACGCCCGGCGTCCCGGCCTTGTCCATCTCCATCACGTAAAGGGGCTGGATCATTTGATGATCCTCGGCGCGCATCCACGACGGGTGGAAGCCGTTGTCGAACTTCATCCCCTCCAGCGCCTTCGCAACCGCCTCCGGCTCGGCGCTGCCGGCCTTGTTCATGGCCGCGGCGAGCATTTCGACCATCAGTTCCATGCGCAGCACCGGGTAGTCGTCCTGGGCGGCCGGGTAGCGGGCGCGGAACGCCTTGTACCAGGCGTCCGAGGCGGCGCCGCCCGCGTTCGGGTGCCAGTCGGCCACCGCGATCACGCGCTTGACGCCGGCGTCGCCGAGTGCGGCCGGCGCACCGAGGCTATTGCCGTAGAACGTGTAGAACTTGGTGTCGAGGCCCTGCTCGCGCGCGGCCTTGACCAGCAGCGTCAGATCGTTGCCCCAGTTGCCCGTCACCACCGCATCCGCGCCGCTGGCGCGGATCTTCGCGATGTAGGGTGCGAAATCCTTCACGCGGCCAATGGGATGAAACTCGTCGCCGACAATCGCAATGTCCGGACGCTTCGCCGCCAGCGCCGAGCGCGCAAGCGCACTAACGTCGTGACCGAAGCTGTAGTCCTGATTCAGCAGATACACCTTCCTGACCGACGGATCGTGCTGGATCACATCGGCCAGCGCGTCCATGCGCATGCCCGCGTGCGCGTCGAAGCGGAAGTGCCAGAAGCTGCACGCGGCATTGGTGAGCGCGGGATCGTCCGCGGAATAGTTGAGGAACAGCTCGCGGTTGTCCGGCTCGCGGGAGTTCTGCCTGTCGATCGCGCCGATCAGCGCCGCCGCCACAGCCGAGCTATTGCCCTGCAGGACGTAGCCGATATGGCGGTCCGCCGCCGCCCGCAGTTGCAGCAGCGCCTCTTCGGGGCTGCCCTTGCTGTCCAGCACGACGAGTTCGAGCGGATGTGCGCCGTCGGCCAGCTTGACGCCACCATGCGCATTCACCGCTTCCACACCGAAGCGCAGATTGCGCTCCACCGCCGCGCCTGCGTTCGCGAACGGACCCGACATGCCCTCGATCAGCGCGAGCTGGATCGGCTTGCCGCCCGGCGCCGCACTCGACGACAGCGCACCCGTCTCGCCCGCGGCATAGGCCGCCGTCATCACCATCGCCGCCAGCGCCGCCGCCACGACGCGCCCCCACTTCGCCGCCATGCGCAGCTCCTCTGAATCGTCTGAAGCGCGGATCATAGGACGCACGACGCGGAATAAGCAAGCGGCCCGCAGCGTTAAGTTAACCGTGGTTGCACAATCTTTTGCCGCCCCGCGTGTCAAAATATTGCGTCTCGATGATAAAAACCACCATCAAACGCCATCGGAGGAAGTCATGTTCACCCGCCTCACATCCGCGTTCGCCTCGAGCGTTGCCTCGGCACGGCGGCGCGGGAATCTGCGGCGCACCGCGCTCGCCGGCCTCGGCGCGCTGCTGCTCGCGGGCTGCGTACAGCCGTGGCAGCAGTTCCAGCAGGGCGAGGACGAGTCCACCATCGTCGCGAAGCTCGGCACCCCGCGCGAAGTCTACGATCTGCCCAACGGCGGCAAACGTCTGATGTGGCCCACCCAGCCCATGGGCGAAACCACCACGGCAGCCGATATCGACGGCGCCGGCAAGATCCTCAACGTGCGCCAGGTGCTGCAGCCCAACGAGTTCTACAAGGCGCAAATCGGCACGTGGACCAAGAGCGATGTGCTGGTCAATTTCGGCCGTCCGGTGGAGACCTCCTACTTCCCGCTGATGAAGCGCGAGGTCTGGACCTATCGCTACCTGGAAGACAACGTCTGGTACATGATGTACAGCTTCTATTTCGACGATCAGGGCGTGCTGCGCACCACCCAGAAAACGCCTGATCCGCTGCACGATCCGGACCGCCGCAACTTCTTCTAGATCTAGACGCGGCGCGCACATCGCGCACGTTCAGGCCAGATGTGACAAGGCCCTCGCCATGGTGTGGCGAGGGCCTTTTTTGTGGGCCGCGGCGCGGGTCGCGCCGCCGGCTTACACGCCTTCCGAACGCTGCGGATTGACCTTTTCCACGTTCGAATACAGTTTGTTGAGCGCCGAGATATACGCCTTCGCGGAGGCCGCGACGATATCCGGATCGGTGCCCACGCCGTTGACGATGCGCCCGCTCTTCGACAGCCGCACGGTCACTTCGCCCTGTGCCTGGGTGCCGGTGGTAATCGCGTTCACCGAGTACAGCAGCAGTTCGGAGCCGCTGCCCACTTCCGTTTCGATCGCGTTCAGCGTGGCATCCACTGGGCCATTGCCGCGCGCTTCGCCGGTCACTTCCTTGCCTTCGACCGTGAACACCACGCGGGCATGCGGCTGTTCGCCCGTTTCCGAGTGCTGCGCGAGCGACAGGAACTGGTAGTGCTCCTTTTGCTGCGCTTCCGCGGACTCTTCGGTGACGATCGCGATGATGTCTTCGTCGAAAATTTCCGACTTGCGATCGGCCAGTTCCTTGAAGCGGGCAAACGCCGTGTTCAACTCCGCTTCGCTTTCCAGCGACACGCCAAGTTCCTGCAGGCGCTGCTTGAACGCATTGCGGCCCGAGAGCTTGCCGAGCACGATCTTGTTGGCGCTCCAGCCCACATCTTCGGCGCGCATGATTTCGTAGGTGTCGCGCGCCTTCAGCACGCCGTCCTGATGGATGCCCGAGGCGTGCGCAAACGCGTTCGCGCCGACTACCGCCTTGTTCGGCTGCACCACGAAACCGGTGATCTGCGAGACGAGCTTCGAGGCCGGCACGATCTGCGTGGTGTCGATGCCGAGATCGAGGCCGAAGTAGTCCTTGCGAGTCTTCACGGCCATCACGATTTCTTCGAGCGAGGTATTGCCCGCGCGCTCGCCGAGACCGTTGATCGTGCACTCCACCTGACGCGCGCCGCCAATCTGCACGCCGGCGAGCGAATTCGCCACTGCCATGCCGAGGTCGTTATGGCAGTGCACGGAGAACACCGCTTTGTCCGAATTCGGAATCCGTTCGCGCAGCGTCTTGACGAGCTGGCCGTACAGTTCCGGCACGCCGTAGCCGACCGTATCCGCGATGTTGATGGTGGTCGCGCCTTCGGCGATCACCGCTTCCAGCACGCGGCACAGGAAATCCATGTCCGAGCGGCTGCCGTCTTCCGGCGAGAATTCCACGTCGTTGGTGAACTTGCGCGCGAAGCGCACGGCAAGCTTCGCCTGCTCGAACACCTGGTCAGGCGTCATGCGCAACTTCTTTTCCATGTGCAACGGCGACGTTGCAATGAACGTGTGGATGCGGAAGTGGTCGGCCGGCTTCAGCGCGTCGGCGGCGCGCTGGATGTCCTTGTCGTTGGCGCGGGCGAGCGAACAGACCGTGCTGTCCTTGATCATCGAGGCGATGGTGTGGATCGCGTCGAAGTCGCCGTTCGAGCTGGCCGCAAAGCCGGCTTCGATGATGTCCACCTTCATCCGCTCCAATTGTTTGGCAATGCGGATTTTCTCTTCCTTCGTCATCGACGCGCCGGGCGATTGCTCGCCATCGCGCAACGTCGTGTCGAAAATAATCAGTTTGTCTGCCATCTCGGGTCTCCTGGGAGGATTCGGTCAAATACGGGGATCGAAAAACGGAATTCGGGTGTTTGCGCCACCGCAGGCGACGCCAAACAACGAACGAGGCAGACGGAGGGCGGAAACGATCAGCGCGTTAGGCGCGCTAGTGCTGGCACGCATAGCGGCGCGCCGGCTTGAAGAGGCTGGAAGGGGCACTGGAAAGTCACCATCCGCCGACTATAGCGGCATTCGGAAAATCCCGCAATTGGCTCTGCGCCCGGCGCTGAGTAAGCCGCCGCACAGGTTTCCAGCAGGTTCCCAAACGGAGCATTTCACTCGGCGCAGCATGAAAAACGGCAGCTCGCAGGCTGCCGTTTGAACCACGCAAAACGGTCGAGGCGAAGCTGCTCAGCGCTCGCGCTGCACCGAGCGGGCCGGATTGGCCCTGCCCCGCAGCGCCTGGTAGCCCCAGAACACATAGCCCGACAGGCCATAGAGGACGAACAGGCCGAACAGCATCAACGGCGGATCGGACGACACCAGCACGAACGCCACCACCACCAGCAGGATCACGCCGAACGGCACGCGATGCCGCACGTCGAGCGCCTTGCCGCTGTAGAACGGAGCGTTCGACACCATGGTCACGCCGGCATAGATGGTCAGCACGAACGCCACCCACGGCAGCCAGACGAGCTTGACGGGCACACGGTTGTCGGTGGCGAGCCACACGAAACCGGCGATCAGCGCAGCCGCCGCCGGGCTCGGCATGCCCTGGAAGAAGCGCTTGTCGACCACGCCGATGTTGGTATTGAAGCGCGCAAGGCGCAGCGCCGCCCCGGAGCAATAGACGAACGCGGCAAGCCAGCCCCAGCGGCCGAGGTCCTTCAGCACCCATTCGTACATGACGAGCGCCGGCGCCACACCGAACGACACCATGTCAGAAAGACTGTCGAACTGCTCGCCGAACGCGCTTTGGGTATGCGTCATACGCGCGACGCGGCCGTCCATGCCGTCGAGCACCATGGCGACGAAAATCGCAATCGCGGCGACCTCGAAGCGCACGTTCATGGCCTGCACCACCGCGAAGAAGCCGCAGAAGAGCGCGGCGGTGGTGAACGCGTTGGGCAGCAGATAAATGCCGCGCTTTCTCAGAAACTGCTGGCGCGCAGCGCGGCGGCTGTCGATCGGCCCCGCTTCCTGCACCATCGGCTTGTTGCGGCGAAACGGCCGCGGCTGCGCTGCAGCGGTGTTACGGGGACGACGCTTGAATGCGGCCATCGGAACAACCTCCCTTGTGCCGCTTTATAGTTCGAGTTCAGCCAGAATGGTCGACGACGCCGAAACCTTCTCGCCGATCGACACGCGCGGACGGCTGCCCACCGGCAGATACACGTCGACGCGCGAGCCGAAGCGAATAAAGCCATAACGCTGGCCGCGCGTGAGCGGCTCGCCCGAACGCACGTAGCAAAGAATGCGGCGCGCGATCAGACCGGCGATCTGCACCGAGGTCACGGTATGGCCGCTGGCCGTTTCGATCACCAGCGCGTTGCGTTCGTTTTCGAGCGAAGCCTTGTCCACGGCGGCGTTCAGGTACGCGCCCGGGAAATATTCGACCTTCGAAATCGCGCCATCCACCGGCGAACGTTGCGAGTGGACGTTGAACACGTTCATGAACACGCTGATTTTCAGCGCTTCACGGTTGGCGTACGGGTCGTGCGTGGTTTCGACGGCGACGATGCGGCCGTCGGCCGGGCACAGCACGGCATTGGGCTGGGTGGGGATGGGACGCGCCGGATCGCGGAAGAACTGCACGACGAAGATAAGCAGCAGCCAGAACGGCCATGCAAAGCCGAACCCCGCGAAGGCATGGATCAACAACGCAACGACGGCCGCGATGGCGATAAACGGCCAGCCTTCGCGCGCGATGATCGGATGAGGGTAATTCATGGATGGATGAGCTTCTGTATTTTTGTAAAACCGTAGGATAGCAAAAGCCGCCCAGGGTTCAGCACCCTTGGGCGGCTTTTTGCATTACCGGCGCCTGCGCCGAAGCGCCGCGACGGTCAAAAGCGACGCAACCCGCTTAGTTCTTCGACTGGTCGACCAGCTTGTTCTTGGCGATCCACGGCATCATCGCGCGCAGCTTCGCACCGACCGTTTCGATCTGGTGTTCAGCCGTCAGGCGGCGGCGCGACTGCAGCGTCGGTGCACCAGCCTTGTTTTCGATGATGAAGCTCTTGGCGTACTCGCCGGTCTGGATGTCGGTCAGCACCTGCTTCATCGCCTTCTTCGTTTCGGCCGTCACGATCTTCGGACCCGTCACGTACTCGCCGTATTCGGCGTTGTTCGAGATCGAGTAGTTCATGTTGGCGATGCCGCCTTCATAGATCAGGTCGACGATCAGCTTCAGTTCGTGCAGGCACTCGAAGTACGCCATTTCCGGCGCGTAGCCCGCTTCCACCAGCGTTTCGAAGCCGGCCTTGATCAGGTCGACCGTACCGCCGCACAGCACGGCTTGTTCGCCGAACAGGTCGGTTTCGGTTTCTTCGCGGAAGTTGGTTTCGATGATGCCGGCACGGCCGCCGCCGTTCGCTGCCGCGTACGACAGGGCGATGTCACGCGCTGCGCCCGACTTGTCTTGCGCAACGGCGATCAGGTGGGGCACGCCGCCACCTTGCGAGTAGGTGCCGCGCACCGTGTGGCCCGGCGCCTTCGGCGCGATCATGATGACGTCGAGGTCGGCACGCGGAATGACCTGGCCGTAGTGCACGTTGAAGCCGTGCGCGAAGGCGAGAGCCGCGCCTTGCTTGGCGTTGGCGTGCACTTCCTTGGCATAGACTTCGGCGATCTGCTCGTCCGGCAGCAGCATCATGACGACGTCTGCGCCCTTCACGGCTTCAGCCACTTCCTTGACTTGCAGGCCGGCGTTCTCAGCCTTGCTCCACGAAGCGCCACCCTTACGCAGGCCGACCGTCACGTTCACGCCGCTTTCCTTCAGGTTCAGCGCGTGAGCATGGCCTTGCGAGCCATAGCCGATGATGGTGACTTGCTTGCCCTTGATGAGGGAGAGGTCGGCGTCCTTGTCGTAGAAAACTTTCATGTCTGTTCCTTGGCTAAATTCAATGAAATCGGTGAAATTCAAATAATGCGTGGGTGTTGCATGGCCGGGTGGGTGCAGGCACTGCCCGGCCTCGATCGATGGCGTCAAACCTTCAGAATGCGTTCGCCGCGGCCGATCCCCGAGCTGCCCGTGCGGACCGTTTCGAGAATCGCGGTGGCGTCGAGCCCTTCAATGAAGGCATCGAGCTTGTCGCTCGCGCCGGTCAGTTCGATCGTATAGGTCTTTTCGGTGACGTCGATGATGCGGCCGCGGAAGATATCCGACATCCGTTTCATTTCCTCACGCTCCTTGCCGACCGCCCTTACCTTGATCAACATCAGCTCGCGCTCGATATGGGCGCCCTCGGTAAGGTCGACCACTTTCACCACCTCGATCAGGCGGTTCAAATGCTTCGTGATCTGTTCGATCACGTCGTCCGAGCCAATGGAAACGATGGTCATGCGCGACAGCGAATGGTCTTCGGTCGGGGCCACCGTCAAGGTTTCAATGTTGTACCCGCGAGCGGAGAACAGACCGACCACGCGCGAGAGCGCGCCCGGTTCGTTTTCCAGCAGGACGGAAATAATGTGTCTCATGTTTCGCTTCTTCCAGATGTGTGATGTATGCGAGCCGGCTGGCGCCGCTTCGTCCGCCTACGCTTTTTTTGAAAGCGCGCATGACGAAGCCAACGCAGAACCGTCGTTATAGATCTTCCGAACCGAGCAGCATCTCCGTGATGCCCTTGCCGGCCTGAACCATCGGCCAGACGTTTTCGGTCGGATCGGTCTGAAAGTCGAGAAACACCGTGCGATCCTTCAGGCGCAGCGCTTCTTTCAGCGCCGGCTCGACATCCGCCGTCTTCTCGATGCGCATGCCGACGTGGCCGTAAGCCTCGGCGAGCTTCACGAAATCCGGCAGCGCATCCATGTACGAATGCGAATAGCGCTTGCTGTATTCGATCTGCTGCCACTGGCGCACCATGCCCAGATAGCGGTTGTTCAGCGAAATGATCTTGATCGGCGTTTCGTACTGCTTGCAGGTCGAGAGCTCCTGGATGCACATCTGGATCGAGCCTTCGCCCGTGATGCAGAGCACGTCGTCGTCCGGGTGCGCCATCTTCACGCCCATCGCCGCCGGCAGGCCGAAGCCCATCGTGCCGAGACCGCCGGAGTTGATCCAGCGGCGCGGCTTGTTGAAGCGATAGAACTGCGCCGCCCACATCTGGTGCTGGCCGACGTCCGAACACACGAAGGCATTGCCGTCGGTCAGTTCATACGCCTTTTCCACCACGTACTGCGGCTTGATGATGTCGCTCTTGCGGTCGAACTTCAGGCAGTCTTTGGCGCGCCAGGCTTCGATGTCCTTCCACCAGTCGGCGAGCGCCGCGGTGTCCGGGCCATGCTCGGCCGTCTGCAACTGCTCGATCAGCTCCTTCAGCACTTCCTTGACGTCGCCGACGATCGGAATGTCGACCTTGACGCGCTTGGAAATGGAGGAAGGATCGATGTCGATGTGGATGATCTTGCGCGGCACCGACGAGAAATGCGCCGGGTCGCCGATCACGCGGTCGTCAAAGCGCGCACCGATGGCGATCAGCACGTCGCAGTGCTGCATGGCCATGTTGGCTTCGTACGTACCGTGCATGCCGAGCATGCCGAGGAATTTCCTGTCGCTCGCGCGATAGCCGCCCAGCCCCATCAGCGTATTCGTGACGGGGTAGCCGAGCAGATCGGCGAACTGGTTCAGCTCGCGCGCCGCATCTGCGAGGATGATGCCGCCGCCGGTGTAGATATACGGACGCTTCGCGCCGAGCAGCAAGGACACAGCCTTGCGGATCTGGCCGGAGTGACCCTTCGTGACCGGGTTATACGAACGCAGCGAAACGCTCTTCAGCGGTTCGTACTGGCAAGGCGTCTTCGACACGTCTTTCGGAATGTCGATCAGCACTGGGCCGGGCCGGCCGGTACGGGCGATGTAGAACGCTTTTTTAACGGTAGCGGCGAGGTCGCGCACGTCCTTCACGAGGAAGTTGTGCTTCACGCAGGGACGCGTGATGCCGACCGTATCGCACTCCTGGAACGCATCCTGGCCGATGGCGGCCGTCGGCACCTGGCCGCTGATCACCACCAGAGGAATCGAATCCATGTAGGCGGTGGCGATGCCGGTCACCGCATTGGTGACGCCGGGGCCGGAGGTCACGAGACACACGCCGACCTTGCCCGTTGAGCGCGCATAGGCGTCAGCGGCATGGACTGCGGCTTGTTCGTGGCGCACGAGGATGTGCTGGAATTTGTCCTGCTTGTACAGCTCGTCGTAGATGTAGAGTACCGAGCCGCCGGGATAGCCCCACACAAACTCGACGTCTTCGTCTGCCAATGCGCGCATGAGCACGGTGGCGCCGATAGAGTCAGTTTCGCGATGGGAAGTCGTATCCGACGTGGAGAATTCCGCGCTGGGCATATTCATTCATTCACCTTTCGAATTTTCGGCAAAAAATTGATCGGGTGCTCTCTGCCGGGCTTGTGGCTCGGGTTCAAGCGGCGCGTCCACTTTGACAGGTGAGCTTCTTGGGCCACACCTCAAATGAGACAAGTCACTTATGTTGCGAACCGTCGAAGATATCTGCTGTCGGCTCGACGGTCAAGAAAATATTTCCGCGCCATCCGCAACAACCCCACCCAACCCTGAGAAAAGTTGTCTTAAGTATCGATGCGGCATCGTGTTTTTCCCCAGCGAGGCGAAAGTTTGTTAGCATCCGCCAGTTTTACGACAATTTCGATCGATTACGCGCACGCTCGCTGCGCCGACCCCCAACGGATGGCATCAGACAAGGAACTCGCCGATTTTCTGGCGGGCGTCGAAAGGCGCGCGTTCAAGCAGACGGTCTACGCCGTGCGGGACGACGACGCCTCGCTCGACATCGTGCAGGACGCGATGATCAAGCTCGCCGAAAAATATGGCGACCGTCCAGCAGCCGAACTGCCGCTGCTGTTTCAGCGTATTCTGCAGAATGCGATGCACGACTATTTTCGTCGGCAGAAAGTACGCAATACCTGGGTTAGTCTGTTCTCCTCGCTCGGCAACGCCGACGACGACGAATTCGACCCTTTGGAGACATTCGAGGCACAAGAAGGCTCGGTAGGCGCCGAGAGTAGCGAGCAGAAGCTGGAGCGCGAACAAGTCTTACAGTTGATTGACGACGAGATCCAAAAATTACCGGCACGTCAACGGGAGGCGTTTCTCATGCGTTATTGGGAAGATATGGATGTCGCCGAGACTGCTGCCGCAATGGGCTGCTCCGAAGGCAGTGTGAAGACGCACTGCTCGCGAGCCACTCATACGCTGGCGCAAGCGCTCAAGGCCAAAGGAATCACGCTATGAGCTCCTCTCTCGATACGAAAGAACTCGAGTTCGCGAGGCAAGTCCGCCGCGCGCTCGACGAAAATGCCGCCAGTCTTTCTCCCGCCACCGTCGACCGGCTCGCCGTGGCACGCCGCGCCGCGCTGGCCCGCAAAAAACCCGAGCCGGTGACTGCGCCCGTGTTCGTGCCGGCCTTTGCCGGCGCCGCCGGGGCGCTGTCCGGCATGCCGCAAGCCGAGGTCCCGCACCGCCGCCGTTCGCCGCTGCGCCGCTTTGCGCTCGCCTGGCCGCTGGCCGCGCTGGTGATCAGCCTGGTGGCGATCGCCTACTGGGAAGACCAGCAACGCACCGCCGAACTCGCCGATATTGACGCCGCCATGCTGAGCGACGATCTGCCGCTCAACGCATATCTCGATCACGGCTTCAACGCGTATCTTTCGCGCGCGCATTGAGCGGGAGGCTCTTCGGGTGAGTTACAAGCGCGGCCTCGCCGTTGTTTTCGGATGCGCAATCGCGGCCCTCGTGTCGTTTGCCGCGACGTATCCGCGCTTCTACCCGAGCGCCTCGTCCGTTGCGGTCCCTGCCGGCGGCGCGCCTGCCAAGGCCGCCGTGCCGGCGCTCGGCGTCGAACTGCCGGGCCTGCCCAGCACCAGCCCCCTCTCCTGGTCGCACCTCACTGACGCGGAGCACATCGCGCTCGCGCCGTTTGCCGGCGTCTGGGATACCTTCAGCGACGAACGTAAGCGAAAATGGATCAAGATCGCCTCACGTTACTCGAAGTTGACGACTGAACAGCAAAAGGGCCTGCACGACCGCATGACCGAATGGGTCCGCCTGACGCCGGATCAGCGCCGGGTCGCCCGCGAGAATTACCAGGTCTCGAAGGAACTGCCGCGCGAAGCGCGCCAGAAGGCCTGGAAAGCCTATCAGCAGCTACCGGAAGAGCAGAAAGAGAAGCTGGCCGCGAGCGAGCGCAAGCACCGGCCCACGGTCGTCAGCGCGCCGCCGTCCGGCAGAACCGAGCTGAAGGATATCGAACGTCTCGTCAGTGGGCGCGAGCGCGCAGCCAGCGGCGCGGTCACCACGGCCAACGCGTCGGGCACCGGCGCCGCGCTGCCGGGCGGGCCGGCGACACCCTCCTCCGGCAGCATTGCACCCGCCACGCCGACACCGGCCGCGCCGCCGGCAACCGAATCGATCTACAACGGCTCCTGAGCCCGGCGCGCCCGGCCCACCGTCCCCATGAACGTGCCCACCGCGCCCAACGTGCCCGATCCGCTCGCCACACCCCAACCTCCCGCTAATGCACTGCCTGCCACGCCGTCGATACGCCGCCGGCTGGCGACGATGCTCTACGAAGGCGTGATCCTGTTCGGCGTGGTGTTCCTTGCCGGCTACCTGTTCAGCACGCTGACGCAGCAGCGCAATGGGTTGACCCACCACAATCTGCTGGCCGCATGGATCGGTTTCGTGGTCGGCCTGTATTTTGTGTGGTTCTGGACCCACAGTGGCCAGACCCTGCCCATGAAAACCTGGCGGCTGCGCGTGGTCGCCGCAAACGGCACGCCGCTCTCCACGCCGCGCGCAATTGCGCGCTACGTGCTGGCGTGGCTGTGGTTTCTGCCGCCGCTCGCGCTGCATCCGCTGCTTGGACTTTCGGTGCCGCACACGCTCCTGATTGCCGCCGCCTGGTTCGTGCTGTGGGCCGCGACAGGCCGACTGGACGCCAACCGGCAGTTCCTGCACGACCGGCTGGCCGGCACCCGGATCATCGCCGTAGCCGGCTGAAACGCCCCACGTGGCGGAGCGTTCCCGCTTCGCTTCCCGCACGACATGCCGCGTTGACCCGGCTCCCGCCGGCGCCGTCACGCGTCCTCACGCCCCCTCCCCGTAATAAGAACTTCTCGTGACTGTCACGGCACAGTCATGTGCGGATGGCGCAATACGGGCACTGCAACTCGACGCGTGAGCCATGGACCCCAACACGTCCGCGACTTCCTTGTTCCGCCAGACTGGCCCGAGCGTCGACCCCGTCGCTTTCCGGCCGGACTCCGCCTCCTTCGGCGCCGGCCTGCCGCTGCCCCTGCCGCCGCTCTCCTCGGACCCGCAACCCGGCCGTCACGACGACGATCACGAGGAGCCGCATCGCTACCGCACGATCTGGCTGTCCGACATCCACCTCGGCTCGAGCGGCTGCCAGGCGCCGTACCTGCTCGACTTCCTGCGCCACAACGACTCGGAGTATCTGTACCTGGTCGGCGACATCATCGACGGCTGGCAGTTGAAGAAGGGCTGGTACTGGCCTCAGGCGCACAACGACGTGGTGCAGAAGATCCTGCGCAAGGCCCGCAAGGGCACCCAGGTCGTCTACATCCCCGGCAATCACGACGAAGCGGCGCGCCAGTTCTGCGATCTCGCCTTCGGCGACATCCACGTTCGCGGCGAGGCCTTCCACACCACGCTCGCCGGCAAGCGCCTGTGGATCGTGCACGGCGACCTGTTCGACGGCGTGATCCAGCATGCCAAGTGGCTCGCCTACCTCGGCGACAGCCTCTACACGCTGATTCTCGTGCTGAACCGCTGGTTCAACCGGATCCGCAGCCGCCTCGGCTTCCAGTACTGGTCGCTGTCGCAGTACCTCAAGCATCAGGTGAAGAACGCGGTGAATTTCATCTCCTCGTTCGAACGCGTGATGACCGACGAAGCCCGCCGCCGCGGTTGCGACGGCGTGGTCTGCGGCCACATCCACAAAGCCGAGATTCGCGATATCGACGGCGTGCTGTACTGCAACGACGGCGACTGGGTCGAAAGCCTGTCGGCGCTCGTCGAAACCTTCGAAGGTGAACTCAAGGTGATCTACTGGACCGTGATGCGCTCGCCTGAAGTCAGCGCGCAAAAGGCCCGGGCGACCACCGCCTGACAATCGCCTGGTGGCCGCTGATCGGTCATTGAATACCCGCGTCATCCCTTTTAACTTCTATTGGGCCAAAACCGATGAAGATCATGATCGTCACCGATGCATGGGAGCCGCAGGTCAACGGCGTGGTCCGCACGCTGAAGAACACGACCCGCGAACTCACCGCGCTTGGCCACCGTGTCGACCTGTTGACGCCGCTCGAATTCAAGACGATTCCGTGCCCGACCTACCCTGAGATCCGCCTGTCGCTGTTCCCGAAGCGCAAGCTGCACGAGCGCATCGACGGCTTCGCGCCGGACGCGCTGCACATCGCCACCGAAGGCCCGCTCGGCATGGCCGCGCGCGCTTACGCGATCAAGCACAAGCTGCCGTTCACGACCGCCTATCACACGCGCTTTCCGGAATACGTGCAGGCGCGCTTCGGCATTCCGCTCGCCGCCACCTACAAATTCCTGCACTGGTTCCACAAGGCCTCGCTCGCCGTGATGGCGCCGACGCCGGTCGTCAAGACCGATCTCGAGAAGTTCGGCTTCACGAATGTGGTGCTGTGGACGCGCGGCGTCGACCTTGATATCTTCCACCAGATGGACTCCAAGGTGCTCAACACGGCGCGGCCCATCTTCCTCTACGTCGGACGCGTGGCGGTGGAGAAGAACGTCGAAGCCTTTCTCAAGCTGGACCTGCCCGGCTCCAAGTGGGTCGCCGGCGAAGGCCCGGCGCTCGCCGAGCTGAAGTCGCGCTATCCGCAGGCGAACTATCTGGGCGTGCTGACGCAAGCGGAACTGGCCAAGGTGTACGCCGCCGCTGACGTATTCGTGTTCCCGAGCCGCACCGACACCTTCGGCCTCGTGCTGCTCGAGGCGCTCGCCTGCGGCACGCCGGTCGCCGCCTACCCGGTCACCGGACCGATCGACGTGCTGGGTGACGGCGGCGCCGGCGCCATGCACGAAGACCTGCGCGAAGCCTGCCTCGAAGCGCTGAAAATCGACCGCAACCACGCTCGCGCGTGGGCCGAGCGCTTCTCGTGGACGGCCGCCTCCGAGCAGTTCGCCGCCCATCTGAAGCCGCTGCCGCGGCCCACCTTCAGCGAGGAAAGCGCGGCCGCGTGACGCGTCCCGCCAAGCCGCCCATGCGAGCAAGAACTTCCAGCGTTCGACGCGCACCGCACGGCGCGCTGCGTTCGGTCGAAACGGACGCCAGCAGCGTCGAGCCGTTCGACGACGTGCACGAATCCGGTGCAGCACAGCCGGCAGCCGGTACGTCGGACGGCCTGGCGTCGCCGGCGCCGGTCGTGCATACCGGGCAAGCACGGCAGCCGCAAGCCGTGCCGGCTTCGCGCCACCGTGCGGCCGCCGACTCGCACGCCGACGCCCATGAGCCGCTCGGCCCCGACGACCCCCTCGCGCCGCTGCCGTTCAATCCCTACAAGGGCAATCGCGGCATCACGCGCGCCTGGCACGCGCTGAAAAATTCGCTGGCGGGCTTTCAGGTCGCGATTCGCGAAGAAAGCGCGTTTCGCCAGGAGTTGACGCTCGCGGCCATCCTCGTGCCCTGCGGCGTGATCGTGCCGGTCGATCCGGTCAGCCGCGTGCTGCTGCTCGGCTCGGTGCTGCTGGTGTTGATCGTCGAACTGCTGAATTCGAGCGTGGAAGCGGCGATCGACCGTATCTCGCTCGAACGCCATGAATTGTCGCGGCGCGCCAAGGATCTCGGCAGCGCGGCAGTGATGGTCGCCCTGGGGATGTGCCTGATGACGTGGGGGCTGATCGTCGGCCCGCTGGTGCTGCATTGGGTCAGAGGCTGGCTGTAGCCGTCCTGGCCGCCTGACGGAACAGTTGCACGCCGTCGCGGCGTGAAAACCCTGAATCGGGCCTGGGTATGAGAACGGTCGGTTTATAATCGTCCGATAGTCTCTCAAAAATACTAACCGCCAGGGTGGATCACGCAGCAGCGGCACGCAGCCGCGCGGCCAGCCCGGCGTTACCAGGGCCGGACGACATGGAAGCCAAACCTCCCCGCCGCACCCGCGAACGGATTCTCGAACTGTCGTTGAAGCTTTTCAACGAAATCGGCGAACCGAACGTCACGACGACGACGATCGCCGAGGAAATGGAAATCAGTCCGGGCAATCTGTACTACCACTTCCGCAACAAAGACGACATCATCAACAGCATCTTCAGCCAGTTCGAGCAGGAGATCGAAAAGCGTCTGCGTTTCCCGGACGATCATCGCGCGACGATCGACGAAATGTGGTCCTACCTGCAGTACATGGTCGATTTCACGTGGCGGTACCGTTTCCTGTATCGCGACCTGAACGATCTGCTGGCGCGCAATCGCACGCTCGAGACGCACTTCAAGCAGATCATCAGCCACAAGGTGCGCTTTGCCAGCCAGTTCTGCGAGCAACTCGTCGCGGACGGCGAAATGGTGGCGACGCCGGACGAACTGCACGTGATCGCCACCAACGTGGGCGTGATCGGCACCTACTGGCTGTCGTACCAGTTCGTCATGAATCCGCGCAAGTACAACGAGCAGGAAGCGATCCGCGCCGAACTGCATCAGGTCAGCGTGCAGATCGTCTCGCTGATGGCGCCGTACCTGCGTGGCCGCTCGCGGGAACTGTTCGACGACCTGATCTCCGGCAAGCTGCCCAAGCGCGAGTTCTACGACTACCTGCCGCCCAAGGAAGGCGCTGCGCCGCGTAACGAACCGAAGGACGTCTGAACATGAAGTCGGTGTGCGTGTACTGCGGCTCCTCCTACGGGGCCAAGCCCATTTATGCCGAAGCCGCTCGCGGCTTCGGGCAGGCGCTGGTCGAGGCCGGCATCGCCCTCGTCTACGGCGGCGGCAAGGTCGGCCTGATGGGCGCGATCGCCGACGCCGTGATGGCGGCCGGCGGCCGTGCCATCGGCGTGATTCCCGAGCTGCTCGTCAACAAGGAAGTCGGCCATAACGGCCTGACCGAATTGCACGTGGTGCCCGACATGCATCAGCGCAAGAAGATGATGGCGGATCTCTCGGACGCGTTCGTCGCGATGCCGGGCGGCGCCGGCACCTTCGAGGAGCTGTTCGAGGTCTATACGTGGGCGCAGCTCGGTTATCACCAGAAGCCGGTGGCGCTGCTCAATATCGACGGCTACTACGATCCGCTGATTGCGATGCTCGCCCATACGGTCGAGGAAGGCTTCATGCGCCAGACCTACTTCGACATCCTGCAGGTCGATGCCGATCCCGCAAGCTTGATCGCAAGACTCAAGGCTTACCAGCCGCCGCAGCAAGACAAGTGGGCCGATAACCGCGAAGCGGTTTGAACGGCATGACGAGGCAGCCATGACGAAAGTCGTTCTGATCACGGGCGCGAGCCGCGGCATCGGCCGCGCGACGGCGCGTTTGCTGGGCGCACGCGGCTGGTCGGTCGGCGTGAACTACGCGCACAACGAAGCCGCCGCGCAGGAAACCGCGGCTGAAGTCGGCCGCGCAGGCGGTCATGCGCGCGTAATCAAAGGCGACGTTGCGAACGAAGCGGACGTGATCGGCATGTTCGACGCGGTCGTCAAGGCGTTTGGCCGGCTCGATGCGCTGGTGAACAACGCGGGCATTGTGGCCGCTGGGATGCCGCTCGCCGATATGGATCTGGCACGTCTGCAGCGCGTGTTCGACGTCAACGTGCTGGGCGCCTATCTGTGCGCCCGCGAAGCCGCCCGCCGGATGTCGAAAGACCGCGGCGGCGATGGTGGCGCGATCGTCAATGTGTCGTCGGCGGCCGCGCGCCTCGGCTCGCCGAACGAGTATGTCGACTACGCCGGTTCGAAAGGCGCCGTCGACACGCTGACCATTGGTCTCGCCAAGGAACTCGGCCCGCAGGGCGTGCGCGTGAATGCGGTACGGCCCGGGTTGATCGACACTGAGATCCACGCAAGCGGCGGCCGTCCCGACCGCGCTGCGGTGCTCGGTTCGCAGACGCCGCTGGGGCGACCGGGTAGCGCTGATGAAGTCGCTGAGACCATTGTCTGGCTGCTGAGCGATGCCGCGTCGTATGTGACTGGGGCGTTGCTTGATGTGGCCGGCGGTCGCTAAGGTACCGCTGCGCTTCATCCGGACCTCGTGGCGCCATGCAGCCGTAGGCGGCGTGAGCGCCCCAGGCGCTCTGCATTTCGCACCGGCGCGCTAAAGCGCCACACACCCTCAGAACGACGAACCCGGCTTGCGCAGGAACACCACTTCTTCCTCAGTAGACGTTCGCCCAAGCAGCGCATTGCGATGCGGAAACCGCCCAAAGCGCTCGATAATCGCCGCATGCCGGAGCGCCGAGCGGTAATAACTCGCGCCACCCGGCTGCGCTTCGAACGGTTTGAACAACCGCAACGCTTCATGCTGGCTGGCGAGCGATTCGTCGTGTTCGAACGGCAGATACGCGAAGGCTCGATGAAACAGGCCGGGTAAGCGCTGATCGAAGCCGTTTGCCACCATTTGCCTGGCAATCCTCAGCGCATGGCCGTCGGTCGCAAATGCGTGCGCCGTGCCGCGATGAATGTTGCGCGAGAACTGATCGAGCAGGATCACCAGCGCCAACGCGCCGAGTGGCGTCTGCGCCCACCCATCCAGCGCCCCCTGCCCTGCCGCTTCGAGCCACACGCCGAAGCGTTCGCGCAACAGGGCGTCAAACGCCGCGTCGCGCGCAAACCAGAGCTTTCTGTCCCGTCCGAAGGTCGCAGAATCCGGCTCGCCGAACCAGCAGTCGAGTACCGCTCGCGCAGGTTCGGCGAGCGCGGCGTAATCTGCCGCGGCGTCATAGTCGGGAGAACCGGACGGTCCGGCCGTAGCGCTCATGCGAACTCAAGCACCAGCCGCCGCGTGCGCGCACTCTTCTTCTCGAGCTTGCCGACGCGAACCGCGCCGATTTCCCGCGTGTTGCGCACGTGCGTGCCGCCGCACGGCTGCAAATCGACGCCTTCAATCCGCAGCAGACGCACGCGGCCGAGGCCCATCGGCGGTTTCACGCTCATCGTGCGCACGAGTTCGGGACGCTCGGCCATCTGCTCGTTCGTGATCCATTCGGTGACGACGCCGTGCGCGCCGCCGACCAGCTCCGCAAGCCGCGCGTCGACCAGTTCGCGCTCGATCGGCTCCACCGTCGCGAAGTCGAGACGCGCGTAGTCGCTGGTGATGCTGCAGCCGTCGACCGCATACGGCAGCACCGCGCACATCAGGTGGCTCGCCGTGTGCAGGCGCATATGACGGTAGCGGCGCGCCCAGTCGATCTCCGCCGTGACGCGCGTGCCGGGCGCAAGACGCGCCAGCAGCGTCTCCTGTCCGGGTGCGGGCAAATGCACCGCGTCGTCGGGGGTCGCGCCTTCGAATTTGGCCTTACGGGTGTCCGCAATCTCAAGGCGGGTGCCGTCGGCCAGGGTCAGCACGCCGGCATCGCCCGCCTGGCCGCCGCCGAGCGGATAGAACACGGTCTGATCGAGATGGACGCCCTGCTCGTCAATAGCGGTAATCGTGGCTTCGCAGTGCGTCAGGTAAGCGTCGTCGCGAAACAGTGCGCGCGTGGTCATCGTGAGGGCCTCTATCCAGTGCTGTAGAGGCTCATTATGCCGACCCGCACCGCCGCCAGGAAGCTGGCCGAACGGCCAATCCAGCAGACGGCCGGCGTCACCGTATCGGCCGCAGCACCGGGCCAGTTGACGCCTTCAACCCGGCCGGTTGCGCATCCAGTCGGCCGTTTCGAAGAACGAATGCAGCAGCCGTTCGCGCAGCGACTCGGACAGCCCGACGTCTTCCATCGCCCACGCCATGCAGCGCAGCCACTGGTCGCGCTCGCTCGAAGCAATCGTAAACGGCAAATGCCGCGCACGCAGACGCGGATGGCCGAAGCGGCTGATGTAATGGTCCGGGCCGCCCAGCCAGCCGCACAGGAACCAGAAGAATTTGTCCCGCGAGCCTTCGAGGGTCGGCGGATGCAGCGCGCGGATGCCCGCGAATTCGGGCTCGAGGTCCATCAGGTCATAAAAACGGTCGATGAGTTCGCGCACGCGCGCCTCGCCGCCCACCAGTTCGAAGGCCGTCGGTTGGGCCGGCGCTTCGTCGTTTGGATCGGTCATACGGTCAACTGCAATCTGCAAAATGGAAAGGAATCAAAGAGGGGAACGACCGCTCAGTTCACGCGTCGCGCAACGACTGCAACGCCGGCCGCGACAGCACGTGGCGCAGGCTGATCCAGCCGCCCAGTCCCGCGCAGGCAATGCCGGCCACGATGCCGGCAGGCAGCAGCCACGGGTCGAAGTTCAGATAGAAGAAGAACACCCGCGTGGCGAGTTGCCAGCCCACCACCTGGGCCCCGACCGCGGCCATCAGCCCGGCGAGAGCGCCCACGGCCACGAACTCCGCGACCTGCACCGCGCGCACCTGCTGGTGCGACGCGCCGAGCGCGCGCAGCAGCGCGGATTCTCGCATACGCTCGTCACGCGTGCCGGCGAGCGCCGCGTACAGCACCAGCACGCCCGCCGCCAGCGTGAAGGCGAACAGGAACTGCACCGCGCCGATCACCTGCTCCAGCATGCGTTGCATCTGCGCGAGAATCGGACCGACATCGATCACTGTCAGGCTCGGATAGGCGGCAATCAGGCCGTCGATCGTCGCGCTTTTCTCGGCCGGCAAATGGAAACTCGTGATGAAGCTCGCCGGGAAATCCTGCAGCGCGGCAGGCGGCATCAGCACAAAGAAGTTGACCTTGAACGAACCCCAGTCGAGCTTGCGCACGCTCGTCACCGGCGCGTCGATCTGCAGGCCGGTCACGTCGAAGCGCAGCGTGTCGCCCGTCTTCACGTGGATCGTTTTCGCCAGTCCTTCTTCGATGGAAATCTGCGGCTGCTTCGTTTCGCCGTACCAGTCGCCGGCGACGATCCGGTTGTCGTCGGGCAGGCTCGTCGTGTACGACAGGTTGAATTCGCGGTCGACGAGGCGCTTGGCGTCGTCGCTCTTGAACTGGTCCGGATTGACCGGCTTGCCGTTGATCGAAATCAGGCGTCCGCGCACCATCGGCGAGAGCACGGCGTCGGGCACGCCGTGGCTCGTGAGGTACTGCGTGACGCCCGCGCGCTGATCGGGCTGGATGTCGATGATGAACTGGTTCGGCGCGTCGGGCGGCGTCGATTTGCGCCAGCCGTCCACGAGGTCGTTGCGCGTCATCGCAATCAGCAGCAGGCACATCAGGCCGATCCCCAGCGCCGTGATCTGCAACGCGCTGGCGCTGCTGCGCCGTTCGAGCGAGGCCAGCGCGTAGCGCCAGCCAATGCCCACATTGAAGCGCTCGCTACGCACGACGCGCGCGGCGCCCCACAGCGCAAGCCGGGCAATCGCGGCGAACACCAGCAAGCCGGCGGCAAAACCGCCGGCGACGATGCCGCCCAGCTTCACCTCGCCCGCCGCCACGATCAGCAACGCAGCGAACAGCACGATCCCCAGCGCATACGCGGCCCAGGCGGTGCGCGCTTCCTCGCCCCACTCGCGGCGCAGCACGCGCACCGGTGGCACCTGGGTCAGCGGCAACAGCGGCGGCAACGCAAAACCGAGCAGCAGCACGAGACCGGCGGCGATGCCTTCGAGCGCGGGCCATGCGGTGGGATACGGCAGCACCACGTCGATCAGGCTGCCGAGCCAGCTCAGCAAGGCCAGATGCCCCGCATAGCCGAGCAGCACGCCGACCACCCCGCCGAGCAGGCCCAGCCCAAGAAACTCCAGCAGGAACAGCGAGCGCAGTGTGCGCTGGCTGACGCCGAGACAACGCATCGCCGCGCAGCCGTCGAGATGGCGGCGCATGTAGCGGTGCGCGGCCATGGCGATCGCCACCGCCGCCAGCATCGCCGTCAGCAACGATACGAGAGTCAGAAAATGACCCGCGCGATCGAGCGTTTCGCGGACCTGCGGCTGGCCGTCCTTCAGCGATTCGAGCGCGACGCCGCGCATCTTGCCGTCGTCGACACGGGCGTGAGCAAACGCGGCGAACTTCTCGACCGGCGTGCGCGGACCCGCCACCAGCAAGCGGTAAGTGACGCGGCTGCCGAACACAATCAGGCCGGTGGACGCGACTTCGTCCTCGCGCAGCATCAGACGCGGTGAAAAATTGACGAAGCCAAAGCCGCGATCCAGTTCGCGCGTGATGATGGCGCCGACCTTGAACGTGCGGCTGCCGACCTTCACCGGATCGCCGACATGGAGTTTCAGCGCGTCGAGCAGCGCCTGATCGACCCACACCGTGCCGGGCGCCGGAATCCCCTGCGCCGGTTGGTCGGGCGCGCCTGGCGCCGTCGCGATGCGCAGTGCGCCGCGCAGCGGATACGCCGCCGACACGGCCTTGAGCGCCGCGAGCCGCGACACCGGCTCGGCGCTCGTCGAACTGATCATGCTGGGGAAAATGGCGGTGGTCGCCATCTGCAGGCCAAGTGCCTTGGCCTCGTTGCTGAACTGGGGATCGACGGGGTGATCGGCCCGCACGATGAAGTCGGCGCCGATCATGCGCCGCGCATCGCGCTCAAGCCCTTGATGCAGGCGATCGGCAAGGAAACCGACGCTCGACAGCGCCGCCACGGCCAGCACCAGCGCGAGCAGCAGCATCGTCAGCTCGCCGGCACGCCAGTCGCGGGCCGCCATCCGCACCGACTGGCGCAACAGATCGGCCCCGCTAAAACGACGCCCCGGCGCCTTATGCGCGGCTCGAGCAGCCGACGCCGATGAAGCCCGTGCCGAATCGCTCAATCGTGCCGACTCCTGGCAAGACGCGACACCATATGGGTCGCCATGCCGCGAAAGCCGCCCTGCACGCCGCGCCACAGACGCGGCAAGGCCCACGCCGCCAGCATCAGAAAGCCGATCATCAGCACCAGGAACAGCACCGGCACGAACAGCGCCAGCAACAGGCCGCCGAACACGAGCCCGTCCTCGGCGATCGAGGTCACGACATTGGACACGGGCTCAGGAGACAGATTGATCAGCGCGCGCGTGCCGGCCTTCGCCAGATGCGCGGTGCCGGCCAGGGTGCCGCCCGCCAGCGCGGCCACGGTCAGGAGGGCCGGATCGGCATGGCCGAGCGCGCCGGCAGCCAGCACGGCGCCGGCCGGAATGCGGATAAAGGTGTGAATGGCGTCCCAGAGCGAATCGAAAGCAGGGATCTTGTCGGCCAGAAACTCGGTGAGCGTGAGGAGCGCCGCCACCCCGATCACCCATGGCGAAGCCAGCGCGGACAAGGTATCGGGCAGGTGGACAAGGCCGAGGCGCGCGAACACGCCGGCTAGCAGCACCGTGAGATAGAGGCGCAGGCCACTGCCCCAGGACAGGCCCGCTGCGAGCGAAAGGGGTTCAAGCATGGCCGCCTCCAGGCGCGCTGCGCGTGCCGGGCGCTTCGTTCTGCAGAGGACGCCCCCTACACCGAAGCCGCCAGACCCGCGCCAAGCCGGACGCGGGACACGTTCAAATTGAGATCGACTTCATTATAGCCACGTTAATTCGCAGGCCGCAGAGCGGAGTGCAATTTTGAGGCTCAAATGGCGTCGGACCGTTGCGGATCGGTTGCCCGCAACGTCAATGGCCGGAGGAGAGTTTGAGCCCGATCAAGCCGACCACGATCAGCGCCGCGCTCGCCACCCGGGCCGCCGTCAGCGCTTCGCCCATTATGACGATGCCAAAAATAAACGCGCCCACAGCGCCGATGCCGGTCCACACGGCATACGCGGTGCCGAGCGGCAACTGGCGCATCGCCATGGCGAGCAGCACGAAGCTGCCGAGCGCCGTCACCACCGTGAATACCGAGGGCCACAGCCGGGTGAAGCCTTCGGAGGTCTTGAGACCGGCTGCCCACGCGACTTCGAGCAAACCGGCAATCAGCAGAAGAATCCAGGACATGAGACGACTCCATTGTTGAGATGGGGCCGTCCCCGTTCGATGCGAATGCGTAAGGTCGTCCTTACGAACTGTAATTATATCAAAATTGACCTCGAGGCGGCTCAGACCGCCCCGACCAGCCGGTAGCCGACCCCCGTCTCCGTCACGATATGCTCGGGCTGCGCCGGATCGCGCTCCAGCTTCTGCCGCAAATGCGCCATGTAGATGCGCAGGTAGTGATGGCTTTCCACATGCGAGGGCCCCCACACGTCGCGCAGCAACTGGCGGTGCGTCAGCACGCGGCCGGCGTGCCGCACGAGGGTGGCGAGCAGACGGTATTCGATCGGCGTCAGATGGATCGCCGCGCCCTCGCGCGTCACCTGGCGCAACGCCAGATCGACCGTCACCGCGCCGAAATGCACCTGCGGCGATTCGTTGGCGCCGCCCTGATTGCGTCGGCGCATATGAGCGCGGATCCGCGCCAGCAATTCGGAGACGCCAAACGGCTTGGTCAGGTAATCGTCGGCGCCGGCGTCGAGCGCGGCCACCTTTTCGGCCTCCTGGGTGCGCGCCGACAGCACGATCACCGGCAGGTCGCTCCAGCCGCGCAGTTCGCGGATCACGTCGAGACCGTCGGTGTCGGGCAGGCCCAGATCGACGATCACGAGGTCGGGTTTGCGGGTCGCGGCTTCGACAAGCCCCTGCTTGCCGGTCTCGGCGTCGTGGACGACGATGCCCTCGCCTTCCAGCGAGGCGCGCACAAAGCGGCGAATCTGTTTTTCGTCTTCGATCAGGACGACGGTAATGCTCGGGTCACTCATGGGTGGGCTTCGAAGTCTGCTTAGGGTAAGACTCGGGGGACAGCTCAGGGGTCAAGTGCGGCGACGGCTCCGAGGGTAACGCAGGGGTCAGTTGAGGAGACAACTCAGGCGAGCGTTCACCGCCCTCGTCGAGCTCCGATTCGTCCTCGAGCGCTTCCGGCGCGGGCGGCGGCGTTTCGACCGGCAAGGTGAACCAGAAGCGCGCGCCCTCGATGTGCCCATCGCGGTCTATCCGGTTGACCGCGCCTATGGTACCGCCATGGGCGTCGACAATCGCACGGCAAATCGCCAGACCCAGACCGATGCCGGGCTTGGCCGATTCTTTCTCGCCGCGGGTGAATTTCTCGAACACCCGCGCTTCCATGCCGACCGGCAGTCCCGGGCCGGTATCGTCCACGGTCACGCGCACCACCGGCTTGCCGTCCTCGTCGATCTCTTCCGCGCCGATCACGAGCGGCGTGTCGGCCGGCGTGTACTTGGCGGCGTTCTCGAACAGGTTCGAGAACAGCCGCTCCATCAGCACCGCGTCGAGCTGCAACAACGGCAGATCGGCCGGCAGCTTCACCTGCACCGGATGCCGGGCAAGCACGCGCCTGCACGCGCGCAACGCCGCGCCGACCGTCTCTTCGAGCAGCGACCATTGGCGATTCAGTTGCAAGCCGCCGGCCTGCAGGCGCGCCATGTCGAGCAGGTTGGTGACGATGCCGGTCATGCGCAGCGCCTCTTCGTGGATCGCTTCCACGAGATCGTCGCCGGGTTGCTTGACCGCCTGCCCTTCGCGGGTCTGGGCGAGCATCGACGAAAAGCCGACGATCGTCGTGAGCGGTGTGCGCAGGTCGTGCGAAATGGCCGACAGCAGCGAATTGCGCAAGCGCTCCGATTCCATGTTGACGAGCGCATCGCGAGCGATGTCGACGTAGTGCACGCGTTCCACGGCGAGCGCAATCTGCGCGGCGAACGCGTCGAGCATGCGCTGCTGCTCCGGCACGGCGAGTTCGCTCTGGTCGCGCATCACCACCGCCAGCACGCCGCGGGTGCGCATCGGCGCCTTCAGCGGCAGATACAGCGCGGCGGCGGCGGGCAGCGTGTCGGTGCCGTGGCCGGCCGGCTTTTGCTGGTCGTACACCCACTGGCCCACGTCGATATCGAGCGCCGCGCCTTCGAGGGTCACCGCGGCATCGGGGTCTTCGATCTTCTGTTTCACCTGGTCCGCGCTGTCCGGCAGCAGGATCGCCACGCGCGCGCCGAACACTTCGCTCACATGCCGGCTGCCGATGCCGACGATCTGCTCCATCGTCAGCGCCGCGGCCAGCTCGCGCGCCATGGCGTACATCGCGCCGGTGCGTTGTTCACGGCGGCGCGCGACGCTCGCTTCACGGCGCAGGCTCGACGTCAGATGGCTGATCACCAGCGAGGTCAGCAGCATGCTGAAGAAGGTCAACAGGTACTGCGTGTCGGACACGGAGAACGACATGCGCGGCGGCACGAAGAAGTAATCGAACGCCGCCACGCTCACGAAGGACTGCACCACCCCCGGCCCGCGCCCCAGCCGCACCGCGGTGAAAATCACCCCGAGCAGGTACAGCATGACGAGGTTGGTCAGATCGATATGGGCGAACAACTGGCTGGCGACCACTGTGATGCCGATGCAGATCGTCAGCGCCCAGCCATACGCACCCGGCGGCGAGCGGCGTTCGCGCGCGGCCTGCAGTGCCTCGCGCCACGCGTTCACGCCCTCGTCGAGCGTCGTGCGGCGCTCCACGCCGTCGCGCTCCGAGGAGGCCCGAATCAAGGTGAGGTCGAGGTCGCCCGCGCGCTCCGCGATGCGGTCGCCCAGCGGCCGGCGCAGCCAGCGCGCGAGGCCGGTGCGCGGCGAGGCGCCCGCCACCAGCTTGGAGACGTTGCGCACCCGCGCATAGCCGATCAGCGCCGCGACGGCGTCCGTACCCGCCAGCGTGGCCGTTTCCGCGCCGAGTTCGGCGGCGAGTTTCAAGGCGTTCAGCGTGCGCTCGCGGCGCGCGTCCGGCAGGCGTTGCAGCTTCGGCGTCTCGACATACACCGCGAGCCAGTCGGCCTTCAGGGCCGCCGCGAGCCGCGCCGCTGCGCGCACCAGAAGCGGCGCCTCCGGGCCTGGACCCACGCAGACCAGCAACCGCTCGCGCGCTTGCCAAATGCGCTGGATCGAACGGTCGGCGCGATACTCGCGCATCTGCGCATCGACGCGATCCGCCGTGCGGCGCAGCGCCAGCTCGCGCAGCGCGATCAGGTTGCCCTTGCGGAAGAAGTTGCGCACGGCGCGCTCGGCCTGCTGCGCCATGTAGACCTTGCCGTCGCGCATGCGGTCGAGCAGTTCCTCGGCCGGCAAGTCGACCAGCGTGACTTCATCGGCGCGATCGAACACACGGTCGGGCACCGTCTCCCACACGCGGATGCCGGTGATCTGCCCGACCACGTCGTTGAGACTTTCGAGGTGCTGAACGTTGACCGTCGTGTAGACGTCGATGCCCGCGTCGAGCAGTTCGTACACGTCCTGCCAGCGCTTCAGATGGCGCGCGCCCTGCACATTCGAATGCGCGAGTTCGTCGACGAGGATCAGTTGCGGCTTGCGCGCGAGCGCCGCGTCGAGATCGAACTCGGCGAGCTTGCGGCCGCGGTATTCGATATGCGCGAGCGGCAGCACCTCGAGGCCTTCGAGCAGCGCCGCCGTTTCGCCGCGGCCGTGCGTCTCGGCGATGCCGACCACCACATCCACACCGTCGTCACCGCGCCGTTTGGCGGCCTGCAACATTGCATACGTCTTGCCCACCCCGGCCGACGCGCCGAAGAATACCTTCAGCTTGCCCCGCTGGCGTTTTTCTTCGTCGCGTTGCAGCTTGTCGAGCAACTCGTCTGGATCGGGTCGGTTCATGCTTTCTGTTTATGGTTCTGTTCGGTACCAGGGGCCGTGGGTTCACGAGGGCCGCATCCGGTACATGGTGGCACGGCAGCGGCTGCGCCGCAAATGGCGGCCACCAAACGCAAAGACGGCGCCACAGCGGGCGCCGTCCTTGGCATCCCTGCGACTTAGCCTTGATGCGCGGCGTCGAGTGCGAGATTCAGTTGCAGCACGTTGACGCGTGCTTCACCCAGCACACCGAACTGGCGGCCGGTCGTGTAGCGCTCGACCAGCGCCTGCACGTCGTTCGGCGACATCTTGCGCGCCGCGGCGACGCGGGCGACCTGGTAAGCCGCCGCAGCCGGGCTGATTTCCGGATCGAGGCCGCTACCCGAGGACGTCACGAGGTCGATCGGCACCGGCTTCGACATGTCGGTGCCCGCTGCCTTCAACGCGTCGAGACGGCCTTTGACCTCGTCCGACAGCGCCGGGTTGGTCGGCCCGAGGTTCGAGCCGCCCGAGCTGGTCGGATCGTACGGTTTCGGGCTGATGGCCGACAGACGGCCCCAGAAGTACTGCGGCGCATCGAACTGCTGGCCGATCAGCTTCGAGCCGACCACCTTGCCGTTCTGTTCGATCATGCTGCCATTGGCCTGATCGTGGAACGCTGTCTGGCCGATGGCCGTCATCACAGCCGGGTAAGCGAGTCCCGTGATCGCCGACAGCACGACAAAGATCACGATAAGCGGACGAAAAAGTTTCATGATTGGCAATCCTTTTAGACGCAGCCGGCAGCCAACGCCGCCGGCCGCAGCCTGTTAAACCCAGCCAAACGCGGCCAGCACCATGTCGATCAGCTTGATGCCGATAAACGGCACGATGATCCCGCCAAGGCCATACACCAGCAGATTGCGGCGCAGCAGAATCGAAGCGCCGAGCGGCCGGTACTTCACGCCCTTCAGCGCCAGCGGAATCAGCGCGATGATAATCAGCGCGTTGAAGATCACCGCCGACATGATCGCCGAAGTCGGCGTGGCCAGATGCATCACGTTCAGCTTGTTCAGCGCC
The DNA here is from genome assembly GCF_050434965.1 of Paraburkholderia sp. GAS38. Lineage (NCBI taxonomy): Bacteria > Pseudomonadati > Pseudomonadota > Betaproteobacteria > Burkholderiales > Burkholderiaceae > Paraburkholderia > Paraburkholderia sp. GAS38. Next base: position 70,400 of record NZ_JBNDJO010000008.1, read on the forward strand.
GGATAGGTACTCGCAAACGCCGCCGGGATGATGGCGAAGTACTTGGAGACGTCGTTGGCGATCGAGAACGTCGTCAGCGAGCCGCGCGTCATCAGCATCTGCTTGCCGATTTCAACGATCTCGATCAGCTTGGTCGGGTTCGAGTCGAGGTCGACCATGTTGCCGGCTTCCTTCGCCGCCTGCGTGCCGGTATTCATCGCCACGGCCACGTCGGCTTGCGCCAGCGCGGGAGCGTCGTTGGTACCGTCGCCGGTCATCGCCACCAGCTTGCCTTCGGCCTGGTGCGCACGGATCGTCGTCAGCTTGGCTTCCGGGGTGGCTTCCGCGAGGAAGTCGTCCACGCCTGCTTCAGCCGCAATCGCGGCAGCGGTAAGACGGTTGTCGCCCGTCACCATGATGGTCTTGATACCCATCTTGCGCAGTTCGGCAAAGCGCTCCTTGATGCCGCCCTTGACGATGTCCTTGAGCTCGATCACGCCGAGCACGCGGGCACCCTGCTCGCCCTTCTCGGCCACCACCAGCGGCGTGCTGCCGCGGCGCGCCACTTCGGCGACGGCGTTGTTCACTTCAGCCGGATAACGGCCGCCGTTCGCCTCGACGTAGTTCTTGACGGCATCGGCTGCACCCTTGCGGATTTCGCGGCCCGGAAGGTCCACACCGCTCATCCGCGTTTGCGCGGTGAAGGCGAGGAACACGGCATGCAAGGACGCCATGTCGCGAGCGCGGATGTTGAAGCGCTGCTTGGCGAGCACCACGATACTGCGGCCTTCCGGCGTTTCGTCCGACAGCGACGACAGTTGTGCCGCATCGGCGAGCATTTCTTCGGTCACGCCCGGCGCCGGCACGAAGGTCGAAGCCTGACGGTTGCCAAGCGTGATCGTGCCGGTCTTGTCGAGCAGCAGCACGTCGACGTCGCCTGCAGCTTCCACGGCACGGCCCGACGTGGCGATCACGTTGGCCTGCATCATGCGGCTCATACCGGCCACGCCAATCGCGGACAGCAGGCCGCCGATGGTGGTCGGAATCAGACACACCAGCAGTGCCACCAGCGCGGTGACGCTTACCACCTGGCCAGCCTTGGCGGCTTCCACGGAGAAGATCGAGAACGGCAGCAGCGTCGCGGTTGCGAGCAGCATCACGATCGTCAGCGCGACCAGCAGAATCGTCAGGGCGATTTCGTTCGGCGTCTTTTGACGCTTCGCGCCTTCGACCATCGCAATCATGCGGTCGAGGAAGGCCTCGCCCGGATTCGCCGTGACACGCACGACGATCCAGTCCGACAGCACGCGCGTGCCGCCCGTCACCGACGAGAAGTCGCCGCCCGATTCGCGGATCACCGGTGCGGATTCGCCGGTAATCGCCGACTCGTCCACCGACGCGACACCTTCGATCACTTCGCCGTCAGCGGGGATCACGTCGCCGGTTTCCACCAGCACGACGTCGCCCTTGCGCAGATCGGAGGCCGTCGTGATGCGGATCGGCGCCTTCGGATGCGGCTCGTTGAGCTTCTTGGCCATCACGTCTTTCTTCGCGCTGCGCAGCGACGCGGCCTGGGCCTTCGAACGGCCTTCGGCGAGCGCTTCCGCGAAGTTGGCGAACAGCACCGTGAACCACAGCCACAGCGACACGGCGAGGATGAACCCCGCAGGCGCTTCGGCCTGGCCGCCCAGCGCGGCGATCCAGAGGATCGTCGTCAGGATGCTGCCGACGTACACGCAGAACATCACCGGGTTACGGAACTGCGTGCGTGGCGTAAGTTTCTTGAATGAGTCCACGATCGCCGGACGCACTAGCGCCGGATCGAACATGGACCGCGTTGCATTATGTTCAGTCATTGAATCCTCTTTTTCCCGAAGTGCCCGTCTCATTGACCAGGTATCAATGGCCGGCGATCATCATCAGATGTTCGACGCCGGGGCCGAGAGCGAGCGCAGGCACGTAAGTCAGTGCGCCGACGAGCAGCACGGTGCCAAGCAGCAGCACGACAAACAGCGGACCATGCGTGGGCAGCGTGCCACCGGTGACAGCCAGGCGTTTCTTGGCCGCCAGCGAGCCGGCAATCGCCAGCACCGGAATCAGCGAGCCGAAGCGGCCAAACCACATCGCAATCGCGGTCAACCAGTTGTAGAACGGCGTGCTCACCGTCAGGCCGGCAAACGCGCTGCCGTTGTTGTTCCCCGCCGAGCTGAACGCGTAGAGAATTTCCGAGAAGCCGTGCGGGCCGGGGTTGGCGATACCCGCCTTACCGGCATCCGTCAGCACCGCGATCGAGGTACCCACGAGCACCAGCAGCGGCGTGAGCAGCACGACGATCGACACCATCTTCATCTCATACGCTTCGATCTTCTTGCCGACATATTCAGGTGTACGACCGATCATCAGGCCTGCCACGAACACGGCGAGAATGGCGAACACGAGCATGCCGTACATACCGGAGCCCACCCCGCCGAAGATCACTTCGCCCAACTGGATCAGCAGCATCGGGTAGAGGCCGCCGAGCGGCGTCAACGAGTCGTGCGTGTTGTCGACTGCACCGCACGAGGCCGCCGTCGTGGCGATCGTGAAGATGCCCGACTGCGCGATACCGAAGCGCGTTTCCTTGCCTTCCATGTTGCCGCCCGACTGCAGGTCGTTAGCGGACTGGTCGACGTGCAGCGCGGTGAAGGCCGGGTTACCTGCCTGCTCGGCGCTGACCTCGCCCACCACGCAAGCGGCGAAGGCAATCGTCATCACGGCCAGTACGGCGATGCCCTGCTTGCGGTCCGCGATCACCCGACCGAACACCAGGCACAGCGCGGCCGGGATGATCAGCATCGAGAAGATCTGCAGGAAGTTGCTGAACGGCGTCGGGTTTTCGTACGGGTGTGCCGAGTTCGCGTTGAAGAAGCCGCCACCGTTGGTGCCGAGCATCTTGATCGCTTCCTGCGACGCCACCGGGCCCATCGCGATGGTCTGCGTCGTCACCTTGGTGTCGACCGTCACCGCGTTACCCTTCGCATCCTTCACCGGGTTGCCTTGCGCATCGAGCTTCGGTGCGGCGTAGGTGGTGGTCTGCAGGGTCGGCACGTCCTGATACGCCTTGAAGTTCTGGATCACGCCCTGGCTCATCAGCAAGCCGGCGACGATCACCGACATCGGCAGCAGCACGTACAGCGTCACACGGGTCAGGTCGACCCAGAAGTTGCCGATGGTCTGCGCCGTGTGGCGGGCAAAGCCGCGGATCAGCGCGATCACCACCACAATGCCGGTGGCGGCGGACAGGAAGTTCTGCACCGTCAGACCGAGCATCTGCGTCAGATAGCCGGCGGTCTGCTCAGGCGTGTAGTCCTGCCAGTTCGTGTTGGTGACGAAGCTGACGGCCGTATTGAAGGCGCTGTCGACCGACATCGGACCGAAAGCCTGCGGGTTGCCCGGCAGCCAGCCCTGGATACGCAACAGGAGATACAGGAACAGCACGCCGAGCACGTTGAAGGCGACCGCGGCGATGGCGTAGTGCTTCCAGTTCATTTCCGTCGACGAGTCGACCCCTGCGATGCGGTACAGCAAGCGTTCGAGCGGGGCACCGAAGCGCACCACGCGAGACGAGCCATCCATCACATTGGTCAGATAGCGGCCGACGGGCACTGCGCCCGCGAGCAGCACGACCAGGTAAATGACGATTTGCAGGACATTGTTGGAGTTCATTCAATGTCCTCCGCGCGCAGCAGCGCATAGACGAGGTAGGCGAACAGCAGCGCAGTGGCTGCTCCCGATAACCACAGGATCCAGGTCATGAGCGTGCTCCCTGGCCACGCCGGAACTGCATCAACTTCTCGCAGCCGGCAATCAAAGCAAAGGTCAGCGCCGCAAAAAGCACCATCCCCCCGACGTACAGCACATCCATTTGTGTTCTCCAGTAGCGGACTTTGGATGGGTAGAACGTTATGCCGATCCGCGTAAAGGCCTGGTCAAAGATGGCAGAGGCGGTGTAAAAAACGTGTAAACGAAACAGGCCGTTCTGCGCGATGCAGAACGGCCTGAGGCCCGTGGGGGCGGGTGTTGCGGGAAAAGACGGCGGCTACGGCAACAGCACCGTCGAACCGGTGGTGCGGCGGCTTTCGAGTTCGAGATGCGCCTTCGCGACTTCGGACAAGGGGTAGCGCTGGTTGACGCTGGTCTTGACCTTGCCCGACACCAGTACGCCGAACAGCTCCGCCGACATCGCTTCATAGTCGCTGCGCTTGCCGATGTACGTAAACAAGGTGGGCCGCGTGAAGAAGAGCGAACCGCGTCCAGCGAATTCGGAGGAATCGATCGGCGGCAGCGGACCCGATGCGTTGCCGAAGCTGATGAACATGCCGAGCGGCGCGAGGCAATCCAGCGAGGCCGTAAACGTGTCCTTGCCGATCGAATCGTAGACCACCGGCACGCCCGCGCCGTTCGTGATCTCGCGCACGCGCCTGGTGAAATTCTCGCGCGTGTAGACGATCGCATGGTCGCAACCGTGCGCTCGCGCGATCTCCGCCTTCTCGTCCGAACCGACCGTGCCGATCACCGTCGCTCCCAGCGCCTTGGCCCATTGGCACACGAGCAAACCGACACCGCCCGCGGCCGCCTGGATCAGGATCGTGTCGCCCGCCTTCACCGGCCAGGTCCGGCGCAGCAGGTACTGCGCGGTCAAGCCCTGCAGCATCACCGAAGCGGCCTGCTCGTAGCTCAGCGCATCCGGCAGCTTGACCACCTGAAGCGCCGGCAATACGCGCTCCTGGGTGTAAGCGCCAGGCGGGCGCGCCACATACGCGACGCGATCGCCCACCTTCAGGTCCGTGACGCCGGGGCCCACCACCGTGACCTCGCCGGCCGCTTCCATGCCGAGACCGCCCGGCAACGGCAGCGGATAGAGACCCGTGCGGAAATATACGTCGATGTAGTTGAGACCGACCGCGTGCTGCCGGATGCGGACCTCGCCGTTGCCCGGCTCGCCCACTTCGACGTCGACCCACTTCATGACTTCGGGGCCGCCTGCCTTATCGAAACGAATTGCCTTGACCATCATGTCTCCGGTCTCATGTAAGTGACTTGCGATTGCTGGATTGCTGGCTAGGTGGTTCGCGTAGTTTGACTGTCAGACCTTCTCCGCGAGCCGCAAGGTGAGCACGTCGAGAATCATCCGTGCGGTCGAAATATTGGTGGCGCACGGCACGTTATGCACGTCGCACGCGCGCACCAGCGCGTTGATGTCCGGTTCGTGCGGCTGCGGCGTCATCGGGTCGCGCAGGAAGATCACCATATCGACGTGCCCTTCCGCGAGTTGCGAGCCGATCTGCAGGTCGCCGCCGTGCGGGCCCGACAGCATTCTCTCGACGGTCAGCCCGTGCGCGTCGGCAATCCGCGCGCCGGTCGTGCCGGTGGCGACGATGTCGCAACGCCGCAGCGTTTCGACATATTCGCCGGCGAGTTCGACGATGGCGTCTTTCTTGTGATCGTGCGCGATCAGCGCGATGCGGGTGGTCATGACGTTAAGAACTCCAGTACCGGTTGTGTTGTTGTGGTTATGGTGACGCGACGGGTGATGCAACGACGCCCGCTCAGAACGTGCCCGGATAGGCGCCGCCGTCGAGCAGCCAGTTCTGCCCGGTGATATAGCCCGCATGCACGCTGCACAGGAACGCACACGCCCGGCCGAATTCCTCGCGCGTGCCGAAGCGGCCCGCCGGAATCGTCGCCATGCGCTGCTTGCGTGCTTCGTCGACGGAGATGTGTTGCGCCTTGGCCTGGGCGTCGAAGGTGGTGGCGATGCGATCCGTATCGAACAGGCCTGGCAGCAGGTTGTTGATCGTCACGCCCTCACGCGCCACCTTGCGCGCCACGCCCGCCACGAAGCCGGTCAGCCCGGAGCGCGCGCCGTTGGACAGGCCCAGCACGTCGATCGGCGCCTTCACCGAGGAGCTCGTGATATTGACGATCCGGCCGAAACCGCGCGCGCTCATGTGATCGATGGTGGCACGGATCAGTTCGATCGGCGTCAGCATGTTGGCTTCGAGGGCGCGGATCCAGTCGTCGTGGGTGAACTTGCGGAAGTCGCCTGGCGGCGGCCCGCCCGCGTTGTTGACGAGGATGTCCGGCTGCGGACAGGCGGCCAGCGCCGCCGCGCGGCCTTCCGGCGTGGTGATGTCGCAGGCGACCGTCTTGACCTCGACGCCGCTTTGCGCGCGGATTTCGGCGGCGGTTGCCTCGAGCGTCTCGACCGTACGGGCGAGGATCACCAGATTCACACCCTCGGCGGCAAGCGCTTCGGCGCAACCGCGCCCCAGGCCCTTGCTAGCCGCGCACACCAGCGCGGTACGTCCTGCGATTCCCATGTCCATATCCTGCTCCTCCTGTGATGGCGAATGCCCGCCTGCGCGGGCCGTTTCCCCCGATTCTAGAAGAATCGGTGCCCGACTGCCGCCGCACGCACCACAATCTCCGGTATCTTCGGGCGGCACTTTCGGTAAACTTGCAGCCGTGGCGCGCCCGCCCGCCGGTTCTTCCGGTGATTCCGGCCGCCGACCGATTCCTCTTGCCGCCGCTAGCGCCCTCGCCATGACACAGGACAGCCGTTTCCCGAACCTTTTCATCCTCGATCACCCGCTGATCCAGCACAAGCTCTCGCACATGCGCGACCGCGATACCTCGACGCGCACGTTCCGCGAACTGCTGCGCGAGATCACGCTGCTGATGGGCTATGAGATCACCCGCAACCTGCCGATGACCACGCGCCGCGTCACCACCCCGCTCGTCGAGCTCGACGCGCCGGTGATCGCCGGCAAGAAACTGGCGATCGTGCCGGTGCTGCGGGCCGGCGTCGGCATGTCGGACGGCCTGCTGGAGCTGATTCCGTCGGCGCGCGTCGGCCATATCGGCGTGTACCGGGCGGACGACCACCGGCCGGTCGAGTACCTGGTGCGGCTGCCGGATCTGGAAGACCGGATCTTCATCCTCTGCGACCCGATGGTGGCGACCGGCTATTCGGCCGTGCACGCGGTGGACGTGTTGAAGCGCCGCGGCGTACCGGGCGAAAGCATCATGTTCCTCGCCTTGGTGGCAGCGCCGGAGGGCGTCCAGGTGTTCCAGGACGCACATGCGGACGTGAAACTGTACGTGGCGTCGCTCGATTCGCACCTGAACGAGCATGCGTATATCGTTCCCGGTCTCGGCGACGCCGGCGACCGGCTGTTTGGGACCAAGAACTGAGGTGGGAGCGGGCGGGTAGCGAGTCCATGCTGCCCGCCCCACGATGCCGTCCTGCAGCGTCCCCCGCCGGCCTTTACCCTTGGCTCAGGCAGGCACGATCGAGAGCTCGAGGCGCTTGCCCAGCGCAGCCAGGGCGGACGCAATTGTGTCGATCTTGGTCACGTGACCCAGGTTGATAACACGTTGAATCTCTTGCGGACGCGTGTGCAGACGCCTTGCCAACTCGGAAGGCGAGACTTTCTGAGCCAGCATCTCGTTGAGCAGCAGCACCTTGGCCGCAAGGCTGGCGGGTAATTCGACCAACGCTTCGCCGCGCCGCGCTCTGGACGGCAACGGCACCGGACGTTTGTCTTCAAAGTAAAAATCCATCGCCGTGGCCAATGCGTCGGCGGCCATGTCGCGCGCTTCTTCGAGCGTCGCGCCGGACGTCAACGCCTCGGGAATGTCGCGAAACGACACCGTAAATCCGGCTTCGTCTGCTTCGATGCGGGCGGGATAGCGAAACATAGATAACTCTCCGTGGTCCCTTGACGGGAAAAACTCGGGGTAGCGAGGAAGCCCCGGTTGGGGCTTGCCTTCAGTTGCAGTTCAATTGTTTGAGAATTGCTCTTCGAAGCGGCTCCGATATCTCGTGAGACGGATGCCTCGGCAGCGTGGTCTGCCGACCGTTCAGATACACCTTCAAATGCTTACTGCCTTGCTCGAAAGTCGCTCCCTGGTCAGCGAGCCAACGTTTGAACTCGCTTTGCTTCACCTTACCCCCGTGTCCGTGAACACACCGTCAATATAAACATAAATGTTTATATTTTCAATAGGCCACGCCGGCTCCGGCGAGAAGCAGTTGAACGACGGACACGCCGGATCGCCGCCCCGGTGCGCCCATTGACATGCCGGTTCCCGTCTTTTAGCGACCTGTCCCCCACTGCCGCAGCCCCGCGGCATGATAAAATTCGGATCCGCTCATCGAGCGGCCCAACTTGCACAATCGCCCGGCGCATCGCGCCTTTGCGGGGAGTGGGACCGGTCTGACATCGAGGCGCGCCTTCGCAAGCGCCCGACATCGCAACGACAATGGCACTATGCGTGCGCCCCGCTGGCGCGCGCGATGGAGAAAGGTATGGCGGGTCATTCGAAATGGGCCAACATCAAGCATAAGAAAGCAGCGGCAGACGCCAAGCGCGGCAAGGTCTGGACGCGGCTCATCAAGGAAATTCAGGTCGCCGCCCGCATGGGCGGGGGCGACATCGACTCGAACCCGCGTCTGCGGCTCGCCGTCGAAAAGGCGTATGACGCCAACATGCCGAAGGACAACGTCAACCGTGCCATCCAGCGTGGCGTCGGCGGCGTCGATGGCGCAAGCTACGAAGAAATCCGCTACGAAGGCTACGGCATCGGCGGCGCGGCGGTGATCGTCGACACCATGACGGACAACCGCATCCGCACCGTGGCGGAAGTGCGTCACGCGTTCTCGAAGAACGGCGGCAACATGGGCACGGACGGCTCGGTGGCGTTCATGTTCGATCACGTCGGCCAGTTCCTGTTCGCGCCCGGCACGGCCGAAGACAAGCTGATGGAAGCCGCCCTCGAAGCCGGCGCCGACGACGTGGTGACGAACGAGGACGGCAGTATCGAAGTGCTCTGCCCGCCGAACGATTTCCCGAAGGTGAAGACCGCGCTGGAAGCCGCCGGTTTCAAGGCGGAACTGGCCGAGGTGACGATGAAACCTCAGACGGAAGTGGAGTTCACCGGCGACGACGCGGTGAAGATGCAGAAGCTGCTCGACGCACTCGAAAATCTGGACGACGTGCAGGAAGTCTATACAAACGCTGCAATCGCCGACGAATAAGCCCCGCACGGGCGCCGGCAGCGGCGCCCGCGGGCGGTTCGCGGCGGATGGCACAGGTTTGGGGTGTCGTCTTTTGCGATCGCTTTTTTGCAAACCCTTTTTTGCAAACCAGGTGCCTGACCACCGTTTTCTATGGTCGGCACTCCAGGTTAGCTGTTCGCCTTGGGCGAACCTTGCGGATATCCACGGCTCGCGCCAACGCGTCAGCCGTTCATGGTTTTTAAGTCTTCGGGGAATCACATGAAGTTACTCGTCGTCGGGTCCGGCGGTCGCGAACACGCGCTCGCATGGAAGCTCGCGCAATCGCCGCGGGTCCAGCTCGTCTACGTGGCTCCTGGCAACGGCGGCACCGCCCAGGACGAGCGTCTGCGCAACGTCGACATCACCGAGCCGGCTGCGCTCGCCGATTTCGTCGAGAAGGAACAGATCGCCTTCACGCTGGTCGGGCCGGAGGGTCCGCTCGCCGCCGGCATCGTCAATCTGTTCCGCTCGCGTGGCCTGAAGATTTTCGGACCCACGAAGGAAGCCGCGCAGCTCGAAAGCTCGAAAGACTTCGCCAAGGCGTTCATGAAACGTCATGCGATCCCCACGGCGGAATACGAAACCTTCTCCGACGTCGCCGCCGCCCACGCGTACCTCGACACCAAGGGTGCGCCGATCGTGATCAAGGCCGACGGCCTCGCCGCCGGCAAGGGCGTGGTGGTTGCGCAGTCGCTCGAAGAAGCGCACGCCGCGGTCGACATGATGCTGTCGGACAACAAGCTGGGCGACGCCGGCGCGCGCGTCGTGATCGAAGAATTCCTCGCCGGCGAAGAAGCGAGCTTCATCGTGATGGTGGACGGCAAGCACGTGCTGCCGCTCGCCTCGAGCCAGGATCACAAGCGGCTGCTCGACGGCGACCAGGGCCCGAACACGGGCGGCATGGGCGCCTACTCGCCCGCGCCCATCGTCACGCCGCAACTGCATGCCCGCGTGATGCGCGAAATCATCCTGCCCACCGTGCACGGCATGGAGAAGGAAGGCATCCGCTTCACCGGCTTCCTGTATGCGGGCCTGATGATCGACGCGCAAGGCAACCCGAAGACGCTCGAGTTCAACTGCCGCATGGGCGACCCCGAAACGCAGCCGATCATGGCGCGTCTGAAGGGCGACTACTCGAAGGTGGTGGAGCAGGCCATCGCCGGCACGCTCGACACGGTCGAACTGGAATGGGACCGCCGCACCGCGCTAGGCGTGGTGCTGGCCGCGCACAACTATCCGGACAGCCCACGCAAGGGCGACCGGATCAGCGATATTCCGGCCGAGACCGTCGATTCGGTGACGTTCCATGCCGGCACCACGCTGGCCGACGACAAGCTGACCACCTCGGGCGGCCGCGTCCTGTGCGTGGTAGGGTTGGCGGATTCGGTGCGCAGCGCGCAGTCGGTGGCGTATGAGACCATCAACCAGATCTCATTCGACGGCATGCAGTATCGCCACGACATCGGCTATCGCGCGCTGAACCGCAAGCATAGCTAAGCGCAGTCCAGACCGATCAACCCGCGGCGCGACCGGCGCGCCGCCCCGCTACCCTTGCATTCATGACCGATTCGAACTACGACGTACAGGCTGTACGTAGCTGGCTGCAAGGCCTGCAGACGCGCATCGCCGAGACGCTCGGCGCGTTCGACGGCACGCCGTTCGCCACCGACGCATGGCAACGCGCGCCCGGCGAGAAGCTGCGCGGCGGCGGCACGACGCGGATTCTGGAAGGCGGCCAGTTCTTCGAGCGCTCGGGAATCGGTTTTTCGGACGTCGCCGGCGACGCGCTGCCGGGTTCGGCTAGCGCCGCGCGCCCGCAGCTCGCCGGCCGCGGTTTCGAGGCAATGGGCGTGTCGCTCGTGCTGCACCCGCACAATCCGTACTGTCCGACCGTGCATATGAACGTGCGGCTGCTGATTGCCACCAAGGCGGGCGAAGCCCCGGTGTTCTGGTTCGGCGGCGGCATGGATCTGACGCCGTACTATGGCTTCGAGGAAGACGCGCAGCATTTCCACCGCGTCTGCCGCGACGCGCTGGCGCCTTATGGCGCCGACCTGTATCCGCGCTTCAAGCGCTGGTGCGACGAGTATTTCTTCCTCAAGCACCGCAACGAAGCACGCGGCATTGGCGGGGTTTTCTTCGACGATTTCTCGGAGCCCGGCTTCGAACAGTCGTTCGCGATGGTCAAGAGCGTCGGCGACGCGTTCCTCAATGCGTACTTGCCGATCATCGAAAAACGCCGCAATCTGCCGTACGGTGAGACTGAACGCGATTTCCAGGCGTACCGGCGCGGCCGTTACGTCGAGTTCAACCTGGTGTTCGACCGTGGCACACTGTTTGGACTGCAGAGCGGCGGACGCACTGAGTCGATTCTGATGTCGATGCCGCCTGTGGTGAACTGGCGCTACAACTGGCAGCCGGAACCCGGCACGCCGGAAGCGCGCCTTTACAGCGACTTCCTCGTGCCGCGCGAGTGGGTCTGACGGGTTGGGCCAACCGCCAGCCCCCGGACGCGCCCGCGCCGTCACGACAAAGGACTCTCACCTGAAGCCGAACGCTCACCCCGCTGCCCTGCCCCGCCGGATTGGCCTTCTGGGCGGCACCTTCGATCCGATCCACGACGGCCACCTCGCGCTTGCGCAACGGTTCGCCGAGGTGCTGCAACTGACCGAACTGGTGATGCTGCCAGCCGGCCAGCCATGGCAAAAACCGGACGTCTCGTCAGCGGCCGACCGGCTCGCCATGACCCGCGCCGCCGCCAGTTCGCTGGTGCTGCCGGGGGTCAAGGTGAGCGTCGCCACCGACGAGATCGAACACGACGGCCCCACGTACACGGTCGAGACGCTGCAGCGCTGGCGCGAACGCGAAGGGCCGCAGGCTTCGCTGGCCATGTTGATCGGCGCCGACCAGCTGGTACGGCTCGATACGTGGCGCGACTGGCGCCGTCTGTTCGAGTTCGCGCATATCTGCGCGTCGACCCGCCCCGGCTTCGAGCTCGCCTCGATTCCGCCGGCCGTCGCCGCCGAGATCGCCGCACGTCAGGCGAGCGCGGACGTATTGCAAGCAACACCCTGTGGTCATCTGCTGATCGATACCACGCTGGCCTACGACGTTTCGGCCACCGACATCCGCGCGCATCTGCGCGAACGTCTTGTCCAGCATGCCGGCGGCCAGCAACAGAACGAGGCCGCGAGCCATGTCCCCACCGCGGTGTGGGACTATATTCTTCAACATCATCTGTACCACCGGTAACCCTATGGATATTCGAAAACTGCAACGCGCGATCGTCGACGCCCTCGAAGACGTGAAAGCGCAAGACATCAAGGTGTTCAACACCAGCCACCTGACCGGACTGTTCGACCGCGTGATCGTCGCCTCGGGCACCTCCAACCGTCAGACCAAGGCGCTCGCTTCCAGCGTGCGCGAGAAGGTCAAGGAGAACGGCGGCGAGGTCATCAGCACGGAAGGTGAAGACGTCGGCGAATGGGTGCTGGTGGATTGCGGCGACGCCGTGGTGCACATCCTGCAACCGGCCCTGCGCCAGTACTACAATCTCGAAGAAATCTGGGGCGACAAGCCGGTGCGCATCAAGCTGACGAGCTCCAGCCCGTTCGGCGGCGCCCGCGCCAGCGAGCCGCTCGACGAAGACGAAGAGGACGACGAACCGGCCGCCAAGCCCGCACGCAAGACACCGGCACGCCGTCGTTAAGCGGGTCGATCCGCGCGTCGTTAAGCGCGCCGATCCGCAGGTGACAGGTTTGCCGTACGCAATGCCGACTCAACGCTCACGATTCCATCCGCGATTTCATCCGTCATGAAGCTGCACATCCTCGCCGTCGGCCACAAGATGCCCGACTGGATCGCCACCGGCTTCGACGAGTACGCGAAACGCATGCCGCCCGAGCTGCGTATCGAGCTGCGCGAGATCAAGCCCGAGCAGCGTTCCTCGGGACGCTCGGCGGAGAGCGTGATGGCAGCGGAGCGGCAGAGGATCGAAGCCGCGTTGCCGAAGAACGCGCGCATCGTCGCGCTCGACGAACGCGGCAAGGACTGGACCACGATGCAGCTCGCCGCCGCGCTGCCCGGCTGGCAACAGGACGGACGCGACGTCGCGTTCCTGATCGGCGGCGCGGACGGGCTCGATCCCGATCTCAAGGCGCGTGCCGACATGCTGCTGCGCGTCTCCAGCCTGACGCTGCCGCACGCCATGGTACGCGTGCTGCTCGCCGAACAGCTTTACCGCGCGTGGACCATCACGCAAAATCACCCCTATCACCGCGTGTGAGCGTACGACGACGCTGAAGGCCGAGCCGGGCTGAGGGTGAGGCTGAGGTCAGGCCAAGCGCCAGCGGCCGCTGGATGCAGCAACGCCTGCGACGTGTGCAGGCACCCTGCCGACACCCGGGTACGCGTTCCGTTCAGCGTCTCGCGTCTTGCGTAGACGGTGTCTGCGATCGTTGCGCTCGCACGCGATTTTCCCAATGTGCCCCTTGCTGTGCGCTTGATGTGCGTTTTTCGCGCGCATCGTTCGCACGCCTCCTTTCATGCAACACGCCTTACTGAGACCCTATATGGCTACGTCCGCTGCCGCGCTGCATCCGTTCGTCTACCTTGCGTCCCAAAGTCCGCGCCGTCAGGAACTGCTGCAGCAGTTAGGCGTGCGTTACGAGCTGCTGCTGCCGCGCCCGGATGAAGACGCCGAGGCGCTCGAAGCCGAGTTGCCCGGCGAACGGGCGCACGACTATGTGGTGCGCGTATGTCAGGCCAAGGCCGTGGCCGCGCACGCACGCCGCGTTGCCGGCGGCCATGCGCATGCGCCGATCCTCGTTGCGGACACAACCGTCACGATCGACGACGCGATTCTCGGCAAGCCCGTCGACGCCGACGATGCCGTGGCCATGCTCGCGCGTCTCGCCGGACGCGAGCATGAGGTGCTGACCGCGCTCGCCGTCGTCGACGCCGACGGCACGCTGCTGCCCGCGGCTTTGTCGGCCTCGCGCGTGCGTTTTGCTGCAGTGCAAGCCGACGCGCTGCGACGCTACGTGGCAAGCGGCGAGCCGTTCGGCAAGGCGGGCGCCTACGGCGTACAAGGGCGTGCGGCGGAGTTTATCGAGCGTATCGAGGGGTCCTATTCAGGTATCATGGGTTTGCCTCTTTTTGAAACCGCTGCACTCCTGCGTGCGGCGCGCATCGACTTCTAGAACAACACCATGAATGAAGAAATCCTGATCAATGTCACGCCGCAGGAAACGCGCGTCGCGCTGGTCCAGCAAGGCGCCGTCCAGGAACTTCACGTTGAACGCACCCTGTCGCGCGGACGCGTCGGCAACGTCTATCTCGGCAAAGTGGTTCGCGTGTTGCCCGGGATGCAATCCGCTTTCATCGATATCGGCCTCGAGCGCGCGGCGTTTCTGCACGTGGCCGACATCTGGCATCCGCGCATCGCGGGCGAGCCGCAGCATCAGGTCGCGCATCAGCCGATTGAGAAGATCGTCTTCGAAGGCCAGACGCTGATGGTCCAGGTGGTCAAGGATCCGATCGGCACCAAGGGCGCGCGCCTGTCCACCCAGGTCAGCATCGCCGGCCGCACGCTGGTCTATCTGCCGCAGGAACCGCACATCGGCATTTCGCAAAAGATCGAAAGCGAGGCCGAGCGCGAAGCGATTCGCGCGCGTCTGACTGCCGTGCTGCCCGCTGACGAGAAAGGCGGCTACATCGTGCGCACGATTGCCGAGGACGCCACCAGCGAGGAGCTGGCCGGCGACGTGGCGTATCTGCGCAAGACGTGGGCGACGATCCTCTCGCAAGGCCAGCGCATGCCGCCCACGAGCCTGCTGTATCAGGACCTGAATCTTGCCCAGCGCGTGCTGCGCGACTTCGTCAACGACGAGACTTCGCGCATCCAGGTCGACTCACGCGAGACCTTCCAGATGCTGTCCGATTTCGCGGCGGAGTTCACGCCGGCGGTGTCGTCGAAGCTGCATCACTATACGGGCGAACGACCGCTCTTCGACCTGTACAACATCGAAGCGGAAATTCAGCGAGCCTTGTCGCGGCGCGTCGATCTGAAGTCGGGCGGTTATCTCGTGATCGACCAGACCGAAGCCATGACGACCATCGACGTGAACACCGGCGGCTACGTCGGCGCACGCAACTTCGACGATACGATCTTCAAGACCAACCTCGAAGCCGCGCATACGATCGCGCGGCAATTGCGGCTGCGCAATCTGGGCGGCGTGATCATCATCGACTTCATCGACATGGAGAACACCGAGCATCGCGACCAGGTGCTCGGCGAGTTGAAGAAGGCGCTGTCGCGCGATCGCACGCGAGTCACCGTCAATGGCTTCTCGCAGCTTGGGCTGGTGGAGATGACACGCAAGCGCACCCGCGAGTCGCTCGCGCACGTGCTGTGCGAGCCTTGCCCGGTGTGCCAGGGCAAGGGGCAGGTGAAGACGCCGCGTACGGTGTGCTACGACGTGCTGCGCGAGATTCTGCGCGAGTCGCGCCAGTTCAATCCGCGCGAGTTCCGGGTGGTGGCCTCGCAGCAGGTGATCGATCTGTTTCTCGAGGAAGAATCGCAGCATTTGGCTATGCTGATCGATTTTATCGGCAAGCCGGTGTCGTTGCAGGTGGAGTCGAATCTGAGCCAGGAGCAGTACGATATTGTGCTGATGTGAGTCTGCAAGCTCATTCATCAAGGTTTTACGCATCTACCATACCTCCGATTCTCTCCTGGCTAATTATCGCGGCAGGGTGATCTCAGTCATCGCCTGTGCCGCCGATCACACCGAGCCCAGAAATAACGATTGGAAGACTTGCATCGTCAGACGCCACGTTTCGGTTTAGCATTCGATGATGGCTCACGACAAAGACAATGCTTTCTTCGCACGACTTATTACTCCGATGCTCGAGCAGTTGCGGCGCATTGCGCGTGGCACTCGTGGTGAGCACTCGATTGATGATCTAAAAGCCGAAGCATGGATAGCGGCTCACGACATTCAACACGAGGAAGGCATCGAGTTCGAGCCAGAGGACGATGGTTTTCAGCAAGCCATCCTATCGAAGTTACGAAAGACGTTCGGCAAGTTCGCAAACCGAAAAATGCGATTTGCATTGCAACTCGATCATGAGCAACCAGGCAATGACGGGGAGTTTCTTCCGAACAGCGTCGCAGCGAGCTTGGCAGGGCCGCAGAGCTATGAGCCGGAAGTTGCCTTGGAATTGGCAGAAGAGCGGGCTGTGCACGAACTCTGCTTGATCGAGCGATTTACCGAGGCTGTCGCCTACCTCCGCACATTCAGCCACTTTGATCACGACAAGCGCGCCATCGCGACGTATCTCGCAATCCCGATGAGCACCCTTGAGACTCGGCTCCGGTGCGCCGAGCGCATTGCAGCCAGTCAGCGGTCCATATTTGACCGTGTCGAGGTCGTGCCACTGGACTTTATGCCACGCCGCGGTCGTTTTCGGTCTGTGCCACGCCGGGTACCCACCAGTTGGCGGCTCGCATGTATCGCCCGTCGACCATTGCAGTTGCGCTTGCTCTCGCAATGGCCGGCCCTGTTCCGCGGTCGTGACTGATCAATGAAAAGCCCCGCTCGGGGCAGGGCTATGAGGGATCATCTCCCAAAGCGATTAGGGCGAGAATGTCGGCAAACGCCTGAACGTCCAGGACGCCTTCTGCGACGGCAACCATATCGTCTTCGAGTCGGGCGTTGCGCTCCACCGTGATGTCCTGCAGCTTCAGATAAGTCAGTGCAGCGACAAGAGCGGTGCGCTTATTGGCATCATTGAAGATATGGCCGCGAGCTATGGCCACCGCGTACATCGCAGCCGTCCCGAACACATCGTTCAAATGTGCATAGAGAGCCCAGTTGTCGACTCGTACGAGTGCACTTTCGAGTCCAGCGAATCCCGGACCCGCGAATCCACCCAGACCGGGTTCTTCCCGTAAGATTTCTTCGTGGATTTGAAGGACGAAAGCCGCGTCCAGCACAAGTTATCGCTTGGCGAGCGCTTTGATGACGTCTCGGTGCTCGCTGATGACTGCTCGAGCGGCTGCGATAACCGTGCGACGATCCGCTTCGGTGGTGACGCGGACGACATTCTTCGGAACAATCATCGGACGAGCGGAACCCGACACGGACTTCTTTGTGTCTTTGGTATTCACTGTGACTCTCCGGTGGTGGGTTTGGGGGTGTTGAGGCTACGTGTTTGACGGCATTGCGGCTCGAAAGTTGAGCCTCAAATTAGTCACAATTGCAAGTATTCTACCGTCCTTGTCGACCTTGTGTGCAGCGCGTCACTTTTCGACACTAAATTTCTACACCAATTTTAGCTATCAAAATCCACGACCCGTTTCGGTGTTGTAAGTCAGATGCCATCTTCCGGGACGATTTCAAGGCGTACCGTGCGACCGACCACCCAGTCTGGCAAAGGCTTCCGTTGCAACTGATTGCACCGCGGGTGGTCGAGGAGCATTTGACACAAAAAGTCTATAAATAGACTTTTTGGCAGAAAGATCCGCGCAGCAGCCGATCATCGCCGCCGCCACTCACCCCACCCGCCCCACCGGTGGAAAACGCTTCGCACTCCGACCAAACGACACGCGCCGAAACCGCTCCTTCTTATGCTCGTCTTCAAAGTGCGCGAGAGACGGCTTGACCAGATCGCTACGCGAGACGATACCGATCAGACGCAAGCTCTCCCGGTCCGCGACGACCGGCAGCCGTTCGAGACCATGGACCGCCAGCCGGGTGGCGACCAACCGGCACGTTTCCCCGGGTAACGCCACCACCGGCGCGCTGCCGCGCAACACATCCACAATGCGCGCGCCGGAGAACCGGCTGCCCTCATCGTTACGAACCCGTTCGAGCGCGGCGCGGTCCACCATACCGGCCACCGCCCCATCCGCCACCGCCGGATAAGCACGATGCGTCTGCGTAGCGCCAAAGAAAGTCGCCAGCGCATCGCGCACAGACAGATCAGCGTCGATGGTCTCCACAGAAGACGACATCACCTCGTTAACGTAGTGACGCTCGAGCGGATCGACACCGTACTCGCGGTAAATGTGATATCCACGCCGTGCGATCTTCTCCGTCATGATGGAGCGCCGCATGACGACGGTCGCGAAGCCATGCGCCACCAGCGTGGCGGCAAGCAGCGGCAACAAGGCGTTGCTATCGTGCGTCAGTCCAAAAGCAAAGACGATGGCCGTGAGCGGCGCGCCGAGGGTCGCGCCAAGCGTTGCGGCCATGCAGACAA
Organism: Paraburkholderia sp. GAS38; assembly: GCF_050434965.1. Classification (NCBI taxonomy): domain Bacteria; kingdom Pseudomonadati; phylum Pseudomonadota; class Betaproteobacteria; order Burkholderiales; family Burkholderiaceae; genus Paraburkholderia; species Paraburkholderia sp. GAS38. Next base: position 88,749 of record NZ_JBNDJO010000008.1, read on the forward strand.
GCGGCCACAGCGCCGGTTCGCCGCCGGGCAGCACGTGGCCCAGCACGGTTCCAAGCCCGGCCCCTAGCATGAGCAACGGCGCAAGCACCCCGCCCGAGGTCCCGGAGCCCAGCGCAACCACCCAGATAATGGCCTTCACAACCAGGATGGCGACGGCGATCTGCAACACGATGTGCTGGTGCAGCAGGTCGCCAATGCCGTCGTAGCCCACTCCGAGCGCACGCGGCTCGATAAATCCGCCAATCCCAACGACAAGACCGCCAATGGCGGGCCACCACATCCAGTGAATCGGCAGTTTGCCGAACAGATCTTCCGTCTTGTACAACGCAGCCGACAGCCCCGAAGCGAGCGCTCCGCTCAACAGACCGGCAATCACGCAGGAGACAAGCGACAGTGCATCGGGAGGCGCCGTTTCGAGCGGAAACAGCGGGCCTGTGCCGAAGAAGGCCGCACGCGCAAAACCGGCGACCGCGCAGGCCAACGCGACCGGCAGAAAACTGCGCGGCCGCCATTCGAAGAGCAACAACTCCACGGCCAGCAGCACGGCGGCCACGGGCGTACCGAACACGGCCGTCATGCCCGCTGCCGCCCCGGCGACCAGCAGCGTCTTGCGCTCAGCCGAGGTCACCTTCACGCACTGCGCAATCAACGAACCCAGCGCACCGCCGGTCATGATGATCGGGCCTTCTGCGCCGAACGGGCCGCCACTGCCAATCACGATGCCGGACGACAGCGGTTTGAGGATCGCAACTTTCGGCGACATGCGGCTCTTGCCGAACAGGATGGCTTCGATCGCTTCCGGAATGCCGTGTCCGCGGATTTTCTCCGAACCGTAGCGCGCCATGAGTCCCACGATCAGACCGCCCGCGACCGGCATCAGGATCACCCAGGCGCCGAGCGTGTTCTGCGCCGGCGACCGGTCCGCGAAAGACAGGATGCCGAAGAAAAACAGATTGGTGAACAGGTGAATCAGACCGAGCAGCACGAACGCCGCAAGCGTGCTGAGTGCGCCGATTCCGGCTGCGAGCACGGCAATCCCGGGAAGCCGCGCGTTGGACGAGAAGTCACGCTTGTGAGTGTCGTGCGTCATGATCAATCCACACCGATCTGGGGAACGTTGAAGGTGCCCTTGAGCGATTTCAATTCGGCACGATGCATTTCAGCGAGGCGGGAGAGCACCTGCTCGCCCGCCTTCAACAGATGAACCTCAACCTGACGGCGATCCGTCTCGCTGATCCTGCGCTCGACGAGATCGAGCGCCTCGCAGCGGGACACGAGTGCGACGACACCGTGGTGCTGCGCCTGAAGCCGTTCGGCAAGCTCGCCGACGGTCGCCCAATCACGCTCCGGATAACCCTTGATGTGCAGCAGCAACAGATACTGCAACGGCGTAATGCCTTCACCCTGGGCGGCCTGTTCGGAGAAGCGCTCAAAACGGCGCATCTGATAGCGAAACTCGGATAGCTGCTCAAAGTCCGCCTTTTTCAGGCCGCGAGCTAGGGTCTTCATCGGGATTCCGTCGAAAGGGGTACGGACGAACTATATCACGTTGTGATACTTATGTCCATATTCAGACGCGGTGGCAAGAGGCTGCAACTAGGCACCGTGCCCGTGACTCCCCTTCTCGCTATCCAGATGCGCCATCTGCGCAGCCGCATAGCGCTCACCCGCCGCAGCGCCCTCCGGCACCGCCTCAGCAATCGCAGCGAGGTCATCCTTGCTCAGTTGCACATCCGCCGCACCCAGCGCCTCCACCAAACGGTCGCGCCGGCGCGCGCCAACCAGCGGCACGATATCGCTGCCTTGCGCGGCGACCCAAGCTATCGCGATCTGTGCGACCGTCACGCCCTTCGCTTGCGCCACCTTGCGAAGCGCCTCGACCAGCGCGAGATTGTGGTCGACGTTCTCGCCCTGAAAGCGCGGGCTCACTGAACGGAAGTCGCCCTTCCCTGCAGACTCTTTAGTCCAGTGCCCCGAGATCAAACCGCGCGACAACACGCCATACGCCGTCACACCAATCCCCAGCTCGCGGCACGTCGGCAAGATCTCCGCTTCGATGCCTCGCGAAATCAGCGAATATTCGATCTGCAGATCGCTCACCGGATGCACCGCTGCCGCACGGCGGATCGTTGCCGCGCCCATCTCGGACAGGCCCACGTGCCGCACATAGCCGGCCTTGATCATGTCGGCGATCGCGCCTACGGTGTCTTCGATCGGTACGTTGGGATCCAGCCGCGCGGGACGGTAGATGTCGATATGATCGACGCCCAGGCGCTGCAACGAATACGCCAGAAAATTTTTCACCGCCGCCGGACGCGCATCGTTGAGCGACCAGCCACCGGCGGGATCGCGCATCGCGCCGAATTTCACGCTGATGATGGCCGAGTCGCGCCGCGACGGCGGCGCGCTTTTCAGCGCCTCGCCGATCAGTATTTCGTTGTGACCCGAGCCGTAGAAATCGCCGGTATCGAGCAGCGTCACGCCCGCTTCGAGCGCGGCGTGAATCGTGGCGATACTCTCGGCGCGGTCGGACGGACCATACATGCCCGACATGCCCATACAGCCCAGCCCCAGCGCCGAACTCTGCGGGCCAGTCTTACCCAGTTGAAGTTGCTTCATGCTAGTCCTCGGTAGGTGCGCCACATGGGCGGCGCTTGACCCGAAGTATCAGCCGATTTTCGGCGTGCGATAATCCCTCCCAATTCGAATGGCCTGTGCGGAAACTCGAACAATGCAGGAACCCGACCTCTCCGACCTGAAAGCCTTCGTCGCCGTGACGCAGGCGCGCGGGTTCCGCCATGCCGCCTCGACCCGCGGCGTCTCCGCCTCGTCGCTCAGCGAAGCGATTCGCCGGCTGGAACAGCAACTGGGCGTCAGGCTGCTCAACCGCACGACGCGCAGCGTCACGCCTACCGAAGCCGGCCAACGGCTTTACGAACGACTTGCGCCCGCGTTCGGCGAAATCGCCACCGCGCTCGACGCAGTCAACCTGTTCCGCGAGAGTCCCACCGGCACGCTGCGACTGAACGTGCCGTCGATTGCGGCACGCGAGATCCTGCCTGCCCTCATCTCGCGCTTCCTCGCCGCGCATCCGGGCATCACCGTGGATATCGGCAGTAACGACACCTTCATCGATATCCTCGCGGCGGGTTTCGACGCCGGTATCCGCTACGACGAGCGCCTCGAGCGGGACATGATCGCCGTGCCGATCGGCCCGCGCGTACAACGCTTCGTCGCCGCGGCCGCGCCGTCATACCTGGCGACACGCGGCACGCCGCGGCATCCGAGCGAACTGGTGAACCATGCATGCATCGGACACCGCTTCGACAGCGGTGTGCTGGCAACATGGGAATTCAGGCGCGGCGCTGAAGTGGTGCGAATCGAGGCGAACGGACCGCTAATCGCCTCGGTGATCGAACTGGAACGGGGCGCGGCAATCGCCGGACTCGGCATCATCTATTCGTTCGACGAGTTTCTGCGGCCCGCAATCGACAGCGGCCAACTCGTGCCGGTGCTCGAAGCATGGTGGCAATCGTTCAGCGGACCGTTCCTCTACTATCCCAGCCGCACGCATATGCCCGGCCCGCTGCGCGCCTTTGTGGACTTCATCCTGGAGAAGAACGGTTCGGAGTCCAAAGATACGACCTGAAGGCGCATGCAGTGCCATCGCGTCGGGCGGTGCAACTGCCCGATCTTCCATCAAGCGGCAGACGTCCGCAGCTTTGCGGCCAGCGCGAGAGCCTTCCCGTACCTAACCAGACAGGCAAGGGAAAGCGTTTTGTCAGGAAATCTTCCCAAGACCCTGAGACGCCTCGTTAAAAAAATTCTTCCCCGAGCGACGGATTCCGCTCTGCGATGACGTTAAAGGCAACAAAGGCGCGCGTGCGACTCAACGAGTCGGCGAGGCTTGCATTTCGCCGACATCCAGCCGGCTCGCCCGTCTGCATTCGCAACCTGTTCTCCGCATGAATCTGGAAGCCATGACTACTCGAATCCTTCTCGTTGACGACGACCTGGAACTACGCACGCTCCTGTGCGACTATCTGGGACGCCAGGGCATCGAGGTCTCGACGTTGCATGATGCAGGCACGCTGCAACAGCGGCTCGAACAAGCGCGTCCGGACGTGGTCGTCCTCGACGTCCTGATGCCGGGCGTGGACGGACTCACCGCGCTGGGGCGCTTGCGCACCTCGGGCGACGACATTCCCGTCATTCTGCTGACCGGCCGCTCCGACGACGTGGACCGGATCATCGGGCTCGAAATGGGCGCGGACGACTACATCAGCAAGCCGTTCAATCCGCGCGAACTGGTCGCACGCGTCGAGGCCATTCTGCGGCGCCGGCGCGCGGTGCCGTCGCCCGCTGCACCGGAACAGCGCAAGCCGTTCGCGTTCGGCCGCTTCAAGCTGGACTTCCAGTCGCGCACGCTAAGCGTCGACAACCGCACGCTGATCCTGTCCGCAACGGAATTCGCGTTGCTCAAGGTCTTCATCAATCATTCGATGCGCACATTGACCCGCGATCGCCTGATCGAACTCCTGTACGGCCCGGAGGGCGATCGCACCGATCGCGGCGTCGACGTGCAGGTCTGGCGTTTGCGGCAAGTACTCGAGGTCAATCCGTCCACGCCGCGACTGATCCAGACTGTGCGTGGCCGCGGCTACGTCTTCGTTCCGGACGGCGAACAACATGCCACGCAACAACCCGCCGTTTTCAGCTAAAGGTCTCGCAAGGCTTGCCGATACCCTAACTAGGGGACGCTAGCCAACCTTGCGATTGCTTCCCGAGAAAGCGCACGCCGTTGTGCCGTTTGATGGAAAGTCACCGCAACGCCAACCCAAACGCACGTACAGGCGCAGGCGCATCAATGAAGCCGGTCGCCCGGCACACTGCGTTGCGGCGCGCCGCGATAATGGTTTTCGAAGGTTTCGTGCATGCGCCTGAGCAGCGTGAGGTACGGCCGGCCCCGTTCGGTGCCGACCAGTTGCGCGGCTAAAGAATTCGTCTCGTCCCAGAGCCGTTCGAATTTTTCGCGTGCTACGGTAACGGGTAGCCGCGAGGCCATCAGGTCCGTGAAGTCCTTGTCGATTGCCTCAGGCGTACGAGCTGGCTTTGCCGTGGTATCGGGCATGGTGGGGTCACCAAACACGTTTCAGGTTGTCCGCGCCGTGGCTTCAACCACTGCGCTCGCGGAAGACGTTCGAACTTGCTGCAAGATCGGAAGAGCGGGACAACGCTTCGATTGAACGACGGTCAGAAGCGCATCCGGGCACCCAGACATTGTACTGTCACGGCAGTGCAAGACTGGCTCGGCAGAATCCCGGTCACAATGAAAATACAGGCAACGGGGCAAGAGCGTGACCAGTAAATATAAGGTGCTGTTTCTCTGTCGAGAGAACTCAGCACGCAGCATCATTGCGGAGGCGCTTTTGCGCGAGCTCGCGGGCCACCGCTTCGACGTCTTCAGCGCGGGCTCCGATCCGGCCGCACGGGTTCATGCGCTTGCCATCGCGCAACTGCGTCCCGGCATCTCCGACCTCGGCCTGCTCGCGCCCAAAAGCTGGCTCGAATTCACGGGTCAATGGGCGCCGCATATGGACCTGATCGTCGCGCTCGATGAACGCGTCGCCGAATACCATGCGCCGGAGTTCCCGGGCAAGCCGCTGTTCGTCCAATGGGATTTCGCCGATCCGCTCGCCGAAGGGATGACACTGGAAGAGCGCACCCGTTCGTTCGAAAAGGTCTTCTGGCAAATCGTGCGCCGGGTCACGCTATTCATGGAGCTGCCCCGCTACACGTCGCCTGTGGTCTTGAGCGCACCCAGCGCCGAGCCCGTCGCGCACGAGCGCGATATCGTCTGTCCAGGCTGAAGAACCGCGCGCACTGCACAAATTCAATCGTTTCATCCACTTGCGGTGTTTGCCCGCGAGTTGTCCACAGCCTTACAAACAAATTATGTGGACAACTCCGAGCGCGGAACGGCGGGATGGTACGGTCCATGCAGTAAGCGGGCGCTGCTCGAACGGCGCTAAACCGCCTGACCTGAACACACTCATGATGGTAGAAAATCAGCAAGCTCTGCACCGCCCTCGCGCGGCGGACGGACTATGCTACGGCCATCATGAAAGCCAATACCGAACGCGACTACCATCGACGGATCGCCCGTGTCATCGAGGCGATTCTCGCAGACCCAGGTGCGCCACATACGGTGGATAGCCTCGCCTCGCTCGCGCATCTCTCGCCGTATCACTTTCATCGCATCTACCGCGCCATCACGGGCGAAAGCATTGCCGAGACCGTGCAGCGCGTACGGCTCGCCCAGGCCGCCTATCGCCTGACGGTTGCAGGCGATTCGGTCACCACGATCGCGGGCCATGTGGGCTACGAGAGTCCACAAGCCTTCTCAAGAGCGTTTCGCGGCTTTACCGGTGTCAGTCCAAGCGCATTCCAGACACGCCAGAAACAACTCACCGCGCCGTTCGTCGAACTCGTCGAACTCGCGCCGCACGACGTTCTGTGCCTTCGCCACAACGGACCCACCGCCACCATCAGCCAGACCTTCAGGACGCTCTGGCAGACACTCGGTTCCGGTATGAAGTCCACCCAGGTCCAGGGCAAGATCGGCATCGTTTCAGGGGATCCCGAGGACGAACGGGGCGATTTCCGCTACCTCGCCGGCGTCGTTCTGGATGCGCCAGTCGAAACAACGGGTTCGCTTGAGGCGGTGCGGGTCGAAGGCGGGCTATACGCGGTCCACCGGCTCGTCGGTCCCTACGCGTTGATCGGATCCACGTTTGCGGCACTGTTCGGCGGCTGGCTGCCGCAAAGCGGCTACGAACCCGACGACCGGCCCGCACTCGAGTTTTATCGGAACCAGCCTGCCCCCGACGGGCAACACGAATGCATCACCGACCTCATGATTCCCATTCGAAAGGAGTGAGTATGCTGCGTCGTTACCTCGTTGCGGTTGCGGTCCTGGCTAGCTGTTACGCAGGCGCGGCGCTGGCCGCGGACGGCGACAGCGTGGCGCCCTATCACGTCGGCGCCGCCATGCGCGTCATTCATCCGCCCATCGCGCGCGATTGGCGCGGTGCGCAGACCAAAGCGCTCGTGACCAACATCTGGTATCCGGTCGACCCCACTGTTCCAGAGACGGCACATGATATCGGCGACCCCGGTCACGCCGTGTTTGAAGGACATCCGCGCGCAGTCGACGCGCCGCTCTCGCCCGCACACGCAACCTACCCGCTGCTTCTGCTGTCGCATGGAACCGGCGGCAGCGCCGCCAGTCTCGACTGGTTGGGCGCCGCGCTCGCCGCGCACGGCTATATCGTGGCCGGCGTGAATCATCCGGGCAATAACGCGCTGGAACCGGTGACCATCGACGGCTTCATCCTCTGGTGGGAGCGTGCCACCGACGTCAGTGAAGTGCTCGATAGCGTGCTCGCCGATCCGACGCTCGGCGCCCATATCGACACGAGCCGTATCGGTGCAGTGGGCTACTCGCTCGGCGGTTATACGGTGCTTGAGCTGGCAGGCGCGCGAACCGATCAGAAGCACTTCCTCGACTTCTGCGCCTCGTCCGCCGCCGACGCGATCTGCCACCCACCGGAGATGAAGCGTCTCCCAGGTGGCCCGCGTGTACCGGACCATTTGTCGGCGGAGACGACTGCCTCGATGGCGCGCTCGAGCGAGTCCTATCGCGACGAACGCATCAAGGCGGTGTTCGCCATCGCTCCCGCATTGGGCGAGGCATTCAATCAAGACTCCTTCATTGACGTTCACATTCCCGTGTCGCTGATGGCCGGCACGGAAGACAAGATCGCCCCCGTGCAAACCAACATCCACCGTATAGCCGGCTTGCTGCCCAATGCCACGGTTCAGATGGTTCCGGGCGCCGGGCATGAGACCTACCTCGATACCTGCTTGCCCGGCATGGGCGATCGCCTTCCCGCGACCTGTAACGACGGCCCCGGCGTCGACCGCGATGCCGTTCATGCACAGGCCGTCGAAGAGGCGCTCGCGTTCTTCAAGGACACGTTGCCGGTACAGACACAATAGCCCGGCTCCGTTTGAGCGAGCATTCGATCCGATCCTTCGCATGCCGAATGAACGATATGCCCCACGCGAGGCCTATCGTTCGGCGCGTGGTCAAGGCACGAGGCGGTCCGGGTCGCGTGGGACAAACGCCGCCTCCTTCACGTTCGAAAGCCCCAGCAACTTCGCGATCACCCGCTCGACACCCAGTCCGAATCCACCGTGCGGCGGACAGCCGTAGCGGAAGTTGTCGAGGTAGTGCGTGATGGAGTCCAGTTCGACGCCCTTCTCGACTGCCTGCCGACACAGCGCATCGTAACGATGCTCACGCACCGCACCGGTCGTGATCTCGATGCCCTTGAAGATCAGATCGAAGCTCTTCGTCACGCCCCGTTCCCGATCCCATGCGTGATAAAAGGGACGCTTGCCGATCGGGTAGTCGCTCACGAAGATCAGGTCGCAACCGAGCACCTTGTACAGCAGGCTTTCGCCCTCGTCCGGCAGGTCTTGCGCCGGCCCGAGACTCATGCCGTGGGCCGACAGAATCTCCTTGGCCTCGTTCAGGCTCAAGTGTCTGACGCTGGGGTCGAGCGGCAAGTCGACACCGAATAGCGCCTTGACCTCTCCCGCAAACGCTTCGAGTCCGGCAAAGGCATAACGCAGCATCTGCTCCTCGAATGCCATGACCTGTGCGGTTTCGAAGACCCAGGCGAATTCGACGTCGAGACCGGTGAACTCGGTCAAATGCCGGCTGCTCCGGCTCTCTTCCGCGCGAAACACGGGGCCGATCTCGAAGACGCCCTCCAGCCCGGAAGCAATCCCCATCTGCTTGTAGAACTGCGGCGACTGCGCAAGGAAGGCCTGCGTGTCGAAGTAGCTCACTCGAAACACCTGGGCGCCGCTTTCGCTGGCGTTGCCCATCAGCTTCGGCGTGTGCAGTTCCGTAAAGCCTCGCCCCAACGCGAACTCGCGGCACGCGAATTCAAACGCGCTCCGCAAGCGCAGCATCAGTTGCCATTTGGGCGCCTTCAGGTCCACGACGCGATAGTTGAAGCGAAGATCGACGCCGCTCGCCTCGGTGACCGGATACGGCTGCGCCTTGGAGAAGATCTCCACGGATCGCACCTGAACCTCCACACCGAACGTCTTGCTCTGCGCGGCGGCGACAACCGTGCCGGTGACTGCAAAGGTCGAACCCGCGAGCAGTTGTCCCACTTGCGCATGCTCCGCGACCGAGGTCTTGTCGACGACCAGTTGAAGCTTGCCGGTCGCGTCGTGCGCAAGCAGGAACTGGAGATTCTTCTGATCCCGCAGCACGTCCAGCGTCAGATACAGGGTGACCACTTCACCGATGTGCTGCTTCACGTCCTCGACTAACGTCCTCATGGTTTTCTGCCTTGATGAAAAGCGTGCGGAAATAAAAAAAGGCACTCAGTTGATGAGTGCCTTTGGCTTGACGGTGCTTATTTTTCAACAGACAAATAATCTCCTGTCACCCAAAGGCGACATATTATTATTGCGGTCGAGACGGCTAAAACGACACATGGTCTGGAGAAAAATAGTCAACGTACGGATCGGTTATCAGCGTGCCGGCATGCGTTGCAGATGCACCGGTCAAGCTAACGAGCGTCTAAGGTAACAAAGTTCCGGCGAAAGCGCAAAACTCCTGTTTATCCTGACGATGGCTTCGGCGACGGCCGGCCTGGCGTCGTCGGGTCACAGCAGCGCACACCCAACACAATGCATCACCAAGCAGGGGCAACACTCATGAGCGATCCCACCCGCGCCATTCACCACGCGGCCGCTGAAGGCTACACCACCACCGCCGACAACTATGTGCGAGGACGGCCCGACTATCCGCCTGGCGTCGCCGACTGGCTGCGCGATGCGCTGGGTTTGCGGGCCGGGCGCACGGCACTCGATCTCGGCGCGGGCACCGGCAAGTTCACGCCGCGTCTCGTGGCAACCGGCGCAAGCGTGATCGCCGTCGAACCGGTCGCACAGATGCGCGCCAAGCTGTCCGCCGCCTTACCGCAGGTTCGGGCACTCGCCGGCACGGCCGAGGCCATTCCCCTGCCCGACGCGTCCGTCGACGCCGTCGTCTGCGCCCAGGCCTTCCACTGGTTCGCCACGGCGAACGCGCTCGCCGAGATTCATCGTGTGCTGAAGCCGGGTGGCAAGCTCGGGCTCGTCTGGAACATGCGGGATGCGCGAGTGGGCTGGGTTGCGCAACTCGATCAGATCGTCAACCGCGTCGAAGGCGACACGCCGCGCTATTACACGGGGGCATGGAGAAAGGCGTTTCCGTTCGACGGTCTGGGGCCATTGCACGAGCAACATTTCTCGCACGGCCATACCGGCTCGCCTGAGGACGTGATCGTCATGCGGGTGCGTTCGACCAGTTTTGTCGCGGCGTTGCCCGAGGCGGAACGCGCGGAAATCGACGCACAGGTACGCGCCTTGATTGCGGCAACGCCCGAGCTCAACGGCAAGGAAGTAGTGACGGTTCCGTATGAAACCGCCGCGTTCTATACGGTGAAAGAGAACTGATCCATATCAGGAATCCGAAGCGTATTCGGTGGCGCGCACTGCGTGCGCGGCCACCTTGCCGCTGCCCGTGATCCGCGCGGTTCATCACCTGGTTCGCCGCTCAGTTCGCCGCCGTACGCATGGCCCGGTATTCGCGCCGCACGATATCCATCAACTCCGCCACCGATGTGCTGGCCGCTTCCTTCTCATAGGTGACGCGGCCGCGCTGCATCAGCATGACGCGATCCGCAATATCGAGCGTCTGCGCGTAGTTGTGCATGATCATGACGATCGACAAACCGCCCTTCTCTTTCAGACGCAGCACCAGGTCGATGATCAGGCCGGCTTCGCGCGCCCCCATGGCGGCCAACGGTTCGTCGAGCAGCAGGATCTTCGCATTCGAATTGACCGCGCGCGCCACGGCAATCGCCTGGCGCTGCCCGCCAGAAAGCTGCTCGACCGGCAGATCGACCGAAGGCACTCGCACCCCGATCTCTTCGAGGCATTCCGCAGCACGGGCGCGCATCGCCCGGTTATTCAGCAGGCGGAACGGACCCGGATGAATGATCTCGCGGTTCAAAAACATGTTGTGATAGATGCTCAGCGAATTCGCCAGCGCCAGGTCCTGATAGACGCATTCGATGCCAAGCGAGCGCGCGTGATCGACCGAGCGCAGCAGCGTCTCCTCGCCGCCTATAAAGAGCTTGCCGCTGGTCTGCTGATGAAAGCCGGTGAGGATCTTGATCAGCGTCGATTTGCCCGCGCCGTTATCGCCCAGCACGCCGAGAATTTCTCCCTGCTTGAGCGTCAACGACACGCCATCGAGCGCGGTCACCGCACCGAAGCGTTTGACGATCTCTTCGCCGCGCAGCGCATACGCCACCTCGGACATCACGACTCTCCCTTACTTGCGCGCGAGACGCACGACGTGGATGTTGAAGATCATCGCCGCCAGAATCGCCGCGCCGAGAATCATGTTGAAGGTGAACGCGTTAATGCCGATCAACGTAAAGCCGTCGTTCAGAATGCCCAGCACCGCTGCGCCGATCAGGCCGCCGATGATCGTGCCCGACCCGCCCGCGAGCGGCGTCCCGCCGATCACGGCTGCCGCCACCGCGAGAAACATGATCTGGTTGCCGCCGGCTTGCGGATCGATCGACGTAATGCGAAAGCCTTCGAGAATTCCGGTAAAGCCCGCCAGCACCGCCGCGATGATGAAGTTGCCGAGCTTCAGCCGCCTCACGTTGATACCCGCTTCGCTCGAACCCAAAGGATTCGCCCCGGACGCGATCGTATGCAGGCCCCAACGCGTGTTCCGCAACAGCACGTGCATGACCACGGCGATCGCGATGGTCCAGATGATCTCGCTATACCCCCAGGCGCCCATGAAGGCGGCGAAAGCATTGTCCCCCGGCGTGGATACCGGAGTGCCGCGCGAGATGGTCAACGTGAGACCGTTGATGAAGAACAGCGTGCCAAGCGTCGTCACGAACGAGGGAATTCGCAGGTAGACCGTCACTGCGCCATTGATCAACCCCACCACGCCCGCCGCCGCCACGCCCGCGATCAGCGCGATCCAGGTCGGCGCGCCCGCCTCGTTCGCAAAGTGCATGATGAACGGCGCAAACGCGAACACCATGCCGGCGGAGAGATCGATCTCGCCGCCGATCATCAGCATGATTTCGCCGCACGCGATGATCGCCACCGGTGCGATGAACTGCGAGAGGTTTTCGAGGCTGGCGCTGGTCAGCAGAAAATCGTGATTGGCGATTTCGAAGTAGGCGGCCAGAATCAGCGCGACCGCCAGAATGCGAATCTCACTGGAACGTCCGATCGCGCCAGGCCAGCGCCTGACGCGATCGCTGGATTTCGTCGTATCCGTCACCGATGACATTACGACTTGATCCCACCGCTACGCGGCACGATCTGCGACTTCGTGCTCTTGCCTTCGTAACGCGTTTCGGTGTTCAGGTACGGATCGACCGTGCCCTTGGTGACGAACTTCAGGCCGGAGTTGACGTTGGCCGGTCCCACCAGGCCACCCGAGGCGAGGAACGTGAACGCTTCCACCACGGTATAAAAGCCTTGCACGTAGGGCTGCTGATCGATCGTGAAGTCGAGGAAGCCGTCGTGAATCAATTGAACCGTGCGCGGCAACAAGTCGAAGCCGCCGCCATGCACACCCTTGGCCGGCAGATTCGATTCCTTCATCACCTCGGCCACGCCTTGCGTGCTGCCCGCGTCGACCGCGAACATGCCTTTCACATCCTGATGCCCGAGATAGAACGACTTGATCTTCGAGAGCTCTTCGTTGACGGTAGCGCCCGTAGCAATCGTCTGGATATCGATCTTCTTGCCGGACTTCTTGATCGCATCCGACGCGCCGTCCAGCCGCGGCTGGATGTTGAGCTGCCCCGGCGTGGCGATAAAGAGTGCGACGGTCCCGCTGTCGACCAGACTGACAATGCGCTCGCCCATCTGATAGCCCGACAGGTACAGGTCCTGGCCGATGTACGCGAGCCGCGGGTTGCTGCTGCCGCGCGGCGCATCGGCGTTATAGGCGAACACCGGAATGCCGGCGTCCAGCGCTTTCTGGATCGGCCCATCGAACGCCTTGGGATCGACGATCGGCACGGCAATCGCATCGGCCTTGGCGGCAATCGCGGCGTTCAGCGCATTGACCATCTCGCCGACGTCGGCGTTCGCGGAACCCGTCCACTGGTAATCCATGCCCAGCAATGCACAGGCATCCTCAATACCGTATTGGGTCGGCACAAAGAAGGGATTGGTCGTCACGTGGTTGACGAAAACGATCTTCCACTTCTTGTGCGAGGGGAACGGCGCTGCATCGGCTGCGAATGCCGGCGTCGATACACCGCCTAGCATGGCCATCGCCGCAGCGAGGCCCGCGCCTTGCAGCAAACCGCGCCGCATGCCCTGCACTTCACCCCGTCCTTCGTCCTGCTTGTCTTCCCGTTCCTCGGCCATGTCACTCTCCCGTCGCTCAGTTGTTCGAACTCACTGCTCATGACGGCACAGGCCGGGAAAGCGCCGTTGCCGGGCATTACCGCGTCGACGGAGGCGCCTGCTCACATGCACGCGCCTCCGCATGACAATCCACCAAAAATGCTATATCAGGCACCTACGCCGAATAATCGATGTATACCCTTAACTAGTCGGACTATTTCTTGCGCTATGACTTTGAAGTCAGCGGGATTGTTCAGTTGACCTTGCAGATTGGGCGCGCCGCGTGGCGAACACATGACAGGTCGTAAGCATTTCGCGCGCACCATCCACCGTCTTGCAATGCAACAAAGTGACGAAGCGCGGGTGGCCCGCTGGCGGAGCGCTTGAACCTGCCGCACTCCCTTGTCTATATCGGCGCTCCACCTGGCGCGAATAGTATTACTATCGTCAAAGTCTAAGGAGACAGCCCCATGAAGGACGCCAAACGCCCGCTACGCTCGGCCCAATGGTTCGGCACCGCCGACAAGAACGGCTTCATGTACCGCAGCTGGATGAAGAATCAGGGCATTCCTGATCACGAGTTCCAGGGCAAGCCGATCATCGGCATCTGCAATACCTGGTCGGAGCTGACGCCGTGCAATGCGCACTTCCGCAAGATCGCGGAGCACGTCAAGCGCGGGGTGTTCGAAGCGGGCGGCTTCCCCGTCGAATTCCCGGTGTTTTCCAGCGGCGAATCGAACCTGCGCCCCACCGCCATGTTCACGCGCAATCTCGCGAGCATGGATGTGGAGGAGTCGATCCGCGGCAATCCGATCGACGCGGTGGTCCTGCTCGTCGGTTGCGACAAGACGACGCCGGCGCTTCTGATGGGTGCGGCGAGCTGCGACGTACCCGCCATCGCGGTGAGCGGCGGCCCCATGCTCAACGGCAAGCATCAAGGCCGCGACATCGGCTCGGGCACCGTTGTCTGGCAGCTCAGCGAGCAGGTGAAGGCGGGCAAGATCTCGCTGCATGAATTCATGTCTGCCGAAGCGGGCATGTCGCGCTCCGCGGGTACTTGCAACACCATGGGCACCGCCTCGACGATGGCGTGCATGGCCGAAGCGCTCGGCGTCACGCTGCCGCACAACGCAGCGATTCCCGCGGTCGACTCGCGCCGCTACGTCCTCGCGCATATGTCGGGCATGCGCATCGTCGAGATGACGCTTGAAGACCTGCGACTGTCGAAGCTGCTGACGCGCGAGGCCTTCGAAAACGCGATCCGTGTGAACGCGGCAATCGGCGGCTCGACGAATGCCGCGATCCACCTCAAGGCGATCGCCGGACGCATTGGCGTGAACCTCGAACTCGACGACTGGACGCGCATAGGCCGCGGCACGCCCACGCTGGTCGATCTGCAGCCGTCGGGCCGCTTCCTGATGGAAGAGTTCTATTACGCGGGCGGCTTGCCGGCCGTCATCCGGCGCCTCGGCGAGGCCGCGCTGCTGCCGCACCCCGCAGCACTGACCGCTAACGGCAACACGCTCTGGGACAACTGCAAGGACGCACCGCTCTTTAACGACGAAGTGATTCGTCCGCTCGACAAACCGCTCGTCGCCGACGGCGGACTCTGCGTGCTGCGCGGCAATCTCGCGCCGAACGGCGCGGTGCTCAAGCCATCCGCATCGACGCCTGAATTGCTCAAGCATCGCGGCCGCGCCGTCGTGTTCGAAAGCTTCGAAGACTACAAGGCACGCATCGCCGACCCGGATCTCGACGTGACAGCCAACTCCATCCTCGTGCTAAAGAACTGCGGTCCCAAGGGTTACCCCGGCATGGCCGAAGTCGGCAACATGGGGCTGCCGCCCAAACTGCTGGCGCAAGGCGTCACGGATATGGTGCGCCTGTCCGATGCGCGCATGAGCGGCACGGCTTACGGCACGGTGGTATTGCACATCGCGCCCGAGGCACGCGCCGGCGGTCCGCTCGCGGTGGTCCGCGACGGCGACTGGATCGAGATGGACTGCCACGGCGGACGACTGCATCTGGACATCAGCGAAGCCGAACTGGCCGCACGGCTCGCCGCATGGAAGCAGACGCGGCAAGCGGTGCCGGCCGATGCGAGCGGCTATCGCAATCTGTATGTCGAACACGTGTTGCAGGCGGACCAGGGCTGCGATTTCGACTTCCTGGTGGGCTGCCGCGGCGCAGAGGTGCCGCGTCATTCGCACTGACTGGCGCGCACCTTCGCGAAGGCGCCGCCGCCCGCTCAACTCAGGCCGGATGACTGCGCACGACTTCGAGAATGCTCTCGGCGTCGGCGCTCGCGTTTTCGAGCTGAACGAGGCTAGCCTGGCGCGCACCGAGCGCGTCGCGACTCTGGATCGCCGTGAGGATGGCCTTGTGACGCGGTAAAGACAGCGCATGCGTGTCCGGATGACGGCTCGTCAGCTTGATCGACTCCGACAGCGCGAGGGACAGCATATTGCCGATATGCGCGAGCAGATCGTTGTGCGTGGCCGCCATGATGGCGCGATGAAACTCGAGGTCCGGCTCGAGCAGTGCGCTGGCGGTGGGCGCGTGTGCCATGCGCTCGTAAGCGGAGGCGATGCGAGCCAGATCTTCGCTGGTCGCCGCAGTCGCGGCGAGCGCGGCCGCGGCAGGCTCGATCACGCGGCGCACCGTCAGCAGCGAGCGGAAAAATTCGCCTTCCGGCACGCTGCTGAGCGTCCAGTACAGCACGTCGGGGTCGAGCATGTGCCAATCTTCGCGTGGCTTCACGACGCTGCCCACGCGCGGCTTCGACACCACCAGCCCCTTCGCGACCAGTACGCGCGTCGCTTCGCGCAGCACCGGGCGGCTCACGCCATAGCGTTCGCACAGATCGGTTTCGGCAGGCAGGCGCTGGCCTGGCTGAACCTTGCCGCTGACGATATCCATGCCGAGTTCCTGCACGATACGTCCATGCAGGCTCTTGCGTTGTTGCAGATGACGATAATCCATATGAAGAGATCGCGGACTGTGCACGCTTCAGTCGTGACGCGACCGATTGAGCGCTTGAGAAAACTCCTGCCCCGTTGCCGCCACGCATCCAGCTCGCCTCGTTTTAGCTTGCGGGGGCTCAGTCAAGCATAACACGCGCTCCGCTTACAAAATCGGCTTGCCCATTGGCCGGCGACAAACGCGCGTCATTTGATCAGCGCACCGCGCTCGCTGAGCAGTTGGCGCAGAACGCTGCGATGGCAACGGCTTTCGTCTTCGCAATAGCAGCCGACCGAGAAATCCGTACCCTGCGACAAGGCGGCGAGCAGATCCAGCACCTTGCTGGTGTCGCTCTCGTTCATCTCGGCGCGGAAGCTGCGCGCGAACCGGTCCCACTCCGCCTGGCTGACGGCTTGTTTGGCTTGCGTCACCAACTGCGCGCTCGGCGAGAGGTTGGGCAGCCAGACATCGTAGTAATCGCGCGTGCCGAACTCCGCCTTCGGCACGCCGCGCGGCGGCCGCCGCACTGTGCCGATGCGCAGCCCCTCTCCTTCTGCTCGCTTCGTTCCAAGCTGCACGATGCGAATGGCCATGTCTTTCTCCTCAGTTAGGTTTGGCCGCGAGTGCGATGCTCGCGACGTGTTGCGTCTTGCCTGGCGCCGTCAATGGCATCGATGCGCACGGCTTATTCCGCGGGACGGGATGTCGTGGAGAACACGAGGCAATCCCTTGCCTCGTCGCCAAACGCGGGAAGCACCAGCCACTTCTTCAAGGTACCTTCGCACTGCAAGCCGAGTTTTTCCAGCACGCGTCTTGAGCCGATGTTCTCGGGATCGCACACCGTCCAGATGCGTTGCGTGGCAGGGTTGCGCCACAGCGCGGACAACGCCGCCAACCCCGCCTCGGCGACCAGTCCTTGCCCCCAGAAGCGCTCGGCGACGCCATAGTGAATTTCGGTCTTGTGGCCGTGCGGGATAACAAGAAAAATGCCGATCGCCTCACCGGCCGCGCGTGTGCTGATCACCCATGCGAAGGGGGCGTCGTCGTCCAGATCCCAGGCGGTGTCACACCACTTCTTCAACATGGCCTGCGTGCGCGTGGCGTCGGGATCGGCGCGGCGCTGCAGGAAGCGCGAGCAGGTCTCGCTGCCCGTGTAGTTCTCGAACAGCACCGCGGCATCGCCTTTTTTAGCGCGGCGCAGATGCAGGCGTTCGGTCAACAGTTCGATTCGATGTCCCATCGAAACTCCGTTCGTTCAGTATGTGACGGGGGCCCACCACGTAGCGCTTGTGCAAGGTCAGGTCAGGTTGAGTCCACCGTCGGAGAGCAGTATCTCGCCCGTGAGGTAGTCCGAGGCCACCAGCAGCGCCACCGCCTGAGCAATGTCTTCTGGGCTCGCCGCGCGGCGCATCGGCGAGCGTTCGCGCCAAAGCGTCTGGGCCTGGGTCCACTCGGCGGTCAGCGGCGTATCGACGAGGCCTGGCGCGACCGCGTTGACGCGGATATCCGGCGCCAGCGATAGCGCGAGCAAGCGGGTGACATGATTCAATGCCGCCTTGCTGGCGGCGTAGGGAATCGACGCGCCCTTGGGACGCACGCCGGCATGCGAGCTGACGTTGACGACGCAACCAGGGCGGCCGCGTCGTGCGGCCTCGCGCAGTGCAGGCGCCGCTTGCGCGACCAGATGGAACGGCGCGACGACGTTCAGCTCATGCAGTTCGTGCCACACCTCGGACGTGGCCGCGCCGAGGTCCGCATGCGGGATCACGCGGCTGATGCCGGCATTGTTGACCAGTACATCGAGCCGTCCCCATGCGGCGACGGCTTGCTGGATCAGCGCCACGCGCTCGGCATCGTGCGCGAGGTCGGCTTGCACATAGGTGGCGCAGGCCAGTTCGGCGGCCAGCGCCTCGCCGGCTTCCACCGAACTGCGCGAATGCACGACCACTGCGAAGCCTTCGTGCGAAAGCCGTCGCGCAATCGCTGCGCCAATGCCGCTGGTCGAACCCGTGACGAGGGCGACAGGTAAGGAATCGATCATGAAGGCGGATCAAGTAGACAGTGGGACCGCTAGAATAAAGCCTACTCAAACCGCGAGAAAGAGAAATGCTCAACGGCAAGCGCATTGCCATGGTGGCTGCGATGGCAAGGAACCGGGTGATCGGCGCGTCCAACGATATCCCGTGGAAAGCGCCTGGCGAGCAGCGGCGCTTTCGCGAACTCACGGAAGGACATCTGGTGGTGATGGGCCGGCGCACGTATGAGTCGATCGGTCGGCCACTGCCCAACCGCGACGTGCTGGTGATCGGCACGCAGGCGGTCGCCGCCGAGCGTGTCGCTACATGCCGCTCGCTGGAGGAAGCGATCCAGCTCATCACGGACGATGCGCGCGAGGCAATTTTTATCGCAGGCGGCGAACAGATCTACCGGCTGTTCTTGCCCTATGCGGACACGATCTACTTGACCGAGGTTGACGTGGAACCGGCGGGCGACGCCGTGTTTCCAGAACTGCCGGTGGACTTCGAATGCATCGAACGGACCGAGGTTAGCGGCCAGCCGGCTTACACCTTCCTGACCTATGTGCGGAGCGCGAGTTCCAGTTCGCGCCCGCAACGCATTCACCCTTGAGCCAAAGCGAATCGCTCAAACGTGGTGCCCCACCTCGCCCCCCGGCCCCACCGCCGGCCCCGCGACCGTATCGGGTGCGTTCTCCAGCGCCGTGTCGTGATGCAGCAGCAACACCGCGGCGACACCCACCAGCCCGGCCCCGGAGAGACACAGCAGGCCGGCGCCGAAACCGCCGGTACTATCCTTGATCCAGCCCATCGCGTAGGGGCCGAAGAACCCGGCCAGATTGCCGAGCGAATTCACCACCGCAATGCCGCACGCGGCCGCCGCGCCGGACAGGAACGCCGCCGGCAAGGTCCAGATAATCGGCAGACAGCCGAAGATACCGAAGCCCGCAATCGACAGCGCCGCCATCTTCAACACAGGGTTATCCAACCCGGCCGCCGCGCCGATCCCACCTGCTGCGACCAGCAGCGCAATCGCCACATGCCACTTGCGTTCGAGCTTGCGATCCGAATGCCGCCCCCAGATCACCATGCTGATCACGCCCACGACATAGGGCAGTGAAGTCACGAAACCGGTCTGCAGATTGGTGAGGCCAAAGGCCTTGACGATCTGCGGCAAGAAAAAACTCAACCCGTAGTTGGTTGCGTTCGCACCAAAATAGATCAGTGCGATAGCCAGCACGCGCGGATTGAACAAGGCCTCGCGCACGCTGAAGTTGCGCACAGCTTCACGCTTGGCACGCTCCTGGGCGAGCCGGCCCACGAGCCATTCGCGCTCGTCGGTCTTCAGCCAGGTGGCGTGGGCGGGCTGGTCGGTGAGATAGAACAGCACCGCGATCGACAACAACAATGCAGGCGCTGCCTCGAGCAGATAGACCCACTGCCAACCCGCCATGCCGCCCAGTCCGTTCAAACCGAGCAAGGCGCCGGAGACCGGTGCGCCGATCACCGTGGAAAGCGGAATGGCGGCCATGAAATAGCCGACCACGCGAGCGCGATACATGGCGGGAAACCAGAGCGTCAGCAGGAAGATGATGCCTGGGAAAAACCCGGCCTCGGCGATGCCCAGCAGCACCCGCAAAGTGTAGAACACATGGGCGGCCGACATGCCGGTGTATCTGGCGATGTCGGGAATGAACGCCATCGCGCCGGCGAGCAGTCCCCACGTGAACATGATCCGGGCAATCCAGCGCCGCGCGCCGAATTTTTCCAGCAGCAGATTGGACGGCACCTCGAAGAAAAAATACGCAATGAAAAATATCCCGGCGCCGAAGCCGAATGCGCTCGCGGAAAGCCCAAGATCCTTGTTCATTTGCAACGCGGCAAAACCCACGTTGACGCGGTCCAGATACGCTACGAAATAACAGACAACCAGGAACGGGACGAGCCGGGTCGTCACACGCGCCAGAGTACGGGTCTCAATCTCCATGAACGCTCCCCTTAACGAGAAACCCTAAGCGGGCCAATGTGGGTCATCGATGCATGAGCGGCGATTCGCTCAGGTAGCCACAGAGTAGTCGTCCGAACGCCGGCGGCAAAGCGTTTTCTGTGTACGGTGCATTCATCGCAAGCCGCGCTGCCGTACCCTACTTGCGAGCCGTGCGTAGAAACCCCAATGACGCGCCATGCTCGTTATCCGATCAGACTCAGCCGTACCGTTCGCGCCAGTTCGTCGAGCTGGAACGGCTTGCGCAGAATGCTGCAACGCCGCACCGCGAGACGTGAAATATCGACGTCGGCGTAACCTGTCGCGAGGATGACCGGCAGGTCATCTCGCACCTCGCGCGCCGCGGCAATCACGTCGATGCCGTTCATGCCCGGCATCGCGAAGTCGACCATCAAAAGATCGGGCCGGTCACCCACGAGCCGTCCCAGACCCGTCTTGCCGTCGTGCGCTTCGGTCACCACGTAGCCGAGCATCTTGAGCGAGTCGACCAGCATGCCGCGTACTTCGTTGTCGTCCTCGACGACCAGAATCCGCTTGATGCCTTCGACCTTCTGCTCAACCGCCGAAACCGATTCGGACTCCGATGCGACAGGTTCGCGCATCGGCAACCACAGGCGCACCGTGGTGCCGTGCCCCTCTTCGCTTTCGACGCGCGCCGTGCCGCCTGCCTGGCGCGCGATGCCGTACACCTGACTCAAGCCGAGGCCGGTGCCCTTGCCGATCGGCTTGGTGGTGAAGAACGGATCGAACACGCGCGAGATCACGTCGGCGGGAATGCCCGAACCGGTATCGCTGAATTCGGCCACCACGTATTGACCGTCGGCGAGCGTGGGATCCGGCGCCATGCGCCGGCTGACGTGAACCGTGAGCGTGCCGCCGCCGGGCATCGCGTCGCGCGCATTGATGGCGAGATTGAGAACGGCAAGCTCGAGCTGGTTGGCGTCCGCCTCGGTCCACAGCGCTTCGGCGTCGAAGTTCGTGATGAACTGGATGGTCGAGCCGAGCGAGACGGTGATGATGTCGCGCATGCCCTGCAGCAGCGCCACCACGTCCACCGCTTTCAGATCGAAGTTGCTGGTGCGCGAGAAGGTCAGCAACTGGCCGGTCAGTTTCGCGCCCCGCTCCGTGGCGCGCTTGGCGGTGGCGGCCATGGTGCGCACGCGGTCGTCGTCGCTGACGCGCGCAATCAGCTCCGCGTTGACCATGATGACGTTGAGCAGGTTATTGAAGTCGTGCGCAATGCCGCCGGTCAACTGGCCGAGCGCCTCCATCTTTTGCGACTGCACCAGCACCGCCTGAACCTTGGCCCGCTCGTGAATCTCTTTCATCAGGCGGTCATTGGCGGAAGCGAGTTCATGCGTGCGCTCGGCGATCCGGCTTTCGAGCGAATCGTTCAGTTGCACGAGCGCCTCCTGGGCCTCGATGCGTTGCGCGAGATGCTGGCGCGAGACGTCCAGATGTTGCCGCGAATCGTACTGGCGGATGCGCGCGCGCAGCGACGACATCACAGCGCGGCGCAGCGTTTCGGAACTGAGCGGCCGTTCGAGCACGACGACGTTGCCGAGCCGCTCGAGTACCTCGAGGCTGCTTGCCGAACGCCGCGCGGCGCGCTCGCCCGCCAGCAGGATGATCGGGAAATCGGACCACGCGGGCTGGGCATCGAGCCAGCCGAACAACGGTGCGGCCAGATCGGCCGCCAGCGCCTCTTCCGTGATCAGCGCGGCGCCTGCCCCGTTGTTGAGCTCCGCGGTCAAGGCGTGCGTATCGGCGCAGCGCTCGCAATCGCGGCCGTCCTTGTTGAGCACTTCGGCAATCACGTCGGCATCGCGGCCGAACGGCGCGAGGACCAGAATGCGGCGCTCCATGGATCGATTAGCCTGCACGGGCAATCACACCCTCCGCAGGAGAGAGCATCGCGGTCCTGCCCCTGTACGACGGCAAACCGGTTAGCACACCTTCGAAGTCGCGCAAGGCTTCGCCCACTTCCACGCCGTCGTTGCCGAGGCGGAACTGGCGAATCGAGCGCTCGTGGGCGATTGCCCGGCTCTTGACGGTGGCAATCGCGGTCAGCACTTCGCCGTCGTGCTCGAAGTAGCGGAACAGCACCACGACATCGCTCAGGTAACTGATGTCAATATCGTTCTGCACTTCGCCGATGATGCCGTGCTGACCGAGCACCAGCATCGTGATGGCGCCCTGCTGGTTCAGATAGCCCAGCAGTTCGTGCATTTGCAGCAGCAGATAGCGTTCGCCGGGCATCGCCTGCAGGTAGGCGTTCAAGCTGTCGATGGCGACATACTTCATGCCGCGCTTCTCGACCGCATTCCGGACGTCGCTGGCGAACTCGCCCGGCGACATTTCCGCCGGATCGATCTGCCGCACCGTTAGCAGTCCTGCTTCAATATGCGGCGTCAGATCCATGCCGAGATTCACCGAGCGCAGCAACAGCGTATTGAGCGTCTCGTCGAACAGGTAGTAGATGCAGCGCTCGCCGCGCCTGAGCGCAGCCAGGAGGCACGACACCACCGTGGTGGTCTTGCCGACGCCCGAAGGTCCGATCATCAGCGCGCTGGTGCCCGGAATCAGCCCGCCGCCGAGGAGCGCATCGAGGCGCGCCGTACCCGTGCTGCGCGGCTGCGAATCGAACTCCGCATGATGTTCGGCCGCCACCAGACGCGGATAGACGTGAATGCCGCCGGTATCCAGGGTGAAGTCGTGAAAGCCTTCGCGAAACTTGATCCCGCGCATCTTGGCGATGCGCATGCGGCGCCGGTTGCCACCGTAATCGTGGGCAAGGCTGTCGAGGCTGATCACCCCGTGCGCAATGCTATGCAGTTGCAGGTCGCCCGGTTCCGACGAGTTGTCGTCGAGCAGCAGCACGGTGCATTCGCGCGTCGCCAGGTAGCGCTTCAAGGCGAGAATCTGCCGCCGATAGCGCAGCGGATTCTGCGAGAGCAGCCGCAATTCGGACAGACTGTCGAGGACGATGCGCACCGGCTTGAGTTCGTCGACCTGCTGGATCACAACCCGCACGGTCTCGCCGAGTTCGACTTCGGCGGGCTGCAAAACGGTTTGCTCGTAGCGCGGATCGAGGCCCTCGTCCGACAGCAGTTCGACGATCGTGAACTTGCTGACGTCCCAGCCGTGGCTCGCCGCCACCGAAATCAATTCAGCCTTGGTTTCGGAGAGCGTGATGTACAGGCCCGCCTGTCCTTCGGCAGCCCCCCTCAGTAAAAACTGCAAGGCCAAGGTCGTTTTGCCCGTGCCTGGCGCACCCTCGACGAGGTACATGCGGTGCGGCGTCAAACCGCCGCCCAGTATGTCGTCGATCCCATCAATCCCCGAGGAAAGGCGCTCCGCACGCTGCTTCGCTATGTTGTCTACCATGATGTGGCGTCACGATCTGACGTAAATAGTGGAAATGGTCCGGCCGCGACGAGTCAAAATTTCCACTCGCCTACCCGGCCAGCGTCACTCTTCGAGCAAATTGCGGGCCAAGCCGGTTCATGGGCATGCGCGGCAGCTCGCCTTCGCTTGCGTCGAAAAGCCCGAACTCGGTCTTGCAAATCGCGCCTGTCCGCTAGCGGTTTTATTCAGGATTGACGACATCGGCGATTGGGCTTTCAATCCGTTTGCGTGGCAACGTATGTTCGTACTCGCCTTCGCGGTGGCCAAACGCTTCGTGTCGACGCAGCCACTGCCCGGCACGTTTAAACCCAATCTCCCGGTGGACCGTGTGATCGATTTCCTCGCCATTCTCTGCGTCGCGGCCTGGCTGATGCGCGCCGCCATGCAAGGCGCCAGGTGCGGATGACTACGAGGGCGGCAAGAGGCGTGACACTAGCGCGCCGCGCAGCATGGCGGCGCGCGCGCGTGAGCCTCGCGCTGCTCGGCCCGACGCTGCTATTCGCGCCCCCGGCAGCCATGGCGCTGTCGATGGAGGCCGCGCCGCTCGCCGCGCAATGCGCGCCGCTGGCCGGCGCGATGCTGCCCGCCCGGCTCATCGCCTTGCCAACCCGCGGCGTGCATATCGACAGCGCGACGATGATTCCCGCCACCGCCAGCGGCAACCAGAGCGGCGAGTTTTGCCGCATCACCGGCAGCATCAAGGCCGTCGAAACCAGCACGCCCGATATCCACTTCGACCTGAACCTGCCGGTGCGCTGGAACGGCCGGGCGCTGCAACTGGGTGGCGGCGGCTATGACGGTGTAGTGGTGAGCGGCCTCGGCGTGATGCCGTTCTCGCCGGTCCACGCACCGCTCGCCGAGGGCTATGCGACCTTCGGCGACGACTCCGGCCATACCGGCAACTCCGCGTTCGCCGAGTTCGGTCTCGTCAACGAGGCGGTGATCAATTTCGGCTACGCGCATCTGAAGAAGACCCACGACGCCGTGCTTGCCTTGATCGAGCGCGTGTACGGGCGGCCACCGGAGAAGATGTACTTCGCCGGCGGCTCGACCGGTGGCCGCGAAGGCTACACGGTGATACAGCGCTTTGCTGACGACTACGACGGCGTGATCGCGAACTCGCCCGCGCTCAACTTCTCGGGCGTGCGTCTGCTTGGCGTCGCGCTCGGCCACGCCGAGTACGGCGTGCCGGGCGGCTACGTGCCGCCCGCGTTGCTCGAGCGGGTCTATCAACGCACGCTGGAAATGTGCGACAAGCTGGACGGCGTGGCCGACGGCATCGTCAGCGACGTGGAAGGCTGCCGCCGGCACGAGCAGGAGATCATCGATTCGCTGCGCTGCCCGGCGGACGCGGCAACCGCGCCGTTGGCCAATGACGACGCGTGCCTCACGGAGCCGCAGATCGCGACGCTGCTGGTCCTGCGCGACGGCCTCGCGCTACCCTACCCGCTCGCATGGAACGCGAACCGCTACACCGGCTACAACGTGCTGGAGGGCACGCGCCTGACCGGTGTGCTCGGCCTTGCGCACGATCCGGTGCGGCTGCCGTCGCCGACCTTCCGGGCGAACGGCTACCTGTTCACCCAGGGCGACAGCTACCTGCGCTACTTCATCACTCAGGACGCGACGTTCAATTCCATCAACTTCGACCTGCTGCATCCGGGCCACTACCAGCGGCAACTGTTCGCGCTGTCGCAGACGATCGGCGCGCTGGACACCAACCTCGCCCGCTACATCGCGCGCGGCGGCAAGCTGATTACGCTGCAGGGACTCGCAGACGAAGTCATCAGCCCCAATCAGACCATTGCGTACCACGACGCGTTGATCGCGCGGTACGGCAGCGACAAGGTCGATTCGTTCATGCGGCTCTACATGGTGCCGGGCTATCAGCACGGCAATGGCGTATTCATTCCCTCAGTCGACCTGCTGAGCGCACTCGACAACTGGGTCACGCACGGCGTGTCGCCCGAGACGCTGACCGCGACCGATATCGCCGCGCCGACGAACGGACGCACGCGACCGTTATGCAGGTATCCGATGTTTCCGCGCTATCTCGGCAAGGGCAACGTCAACCATGCGAGCAGTTTTACCTGCGTGGAACCGTAGCCTGCCGTCGCTCGCTTACCCTTACCCGCTGCGCCTTGACTTCATTGAATTTGGGCGTACCGTAAACAGAACCACCGCACGTTTTGCCGAGCCGGGACTCGCAAGGAAAGACCATGGGCAATCGCTATGACCGCTCACGCCTGTCGCGTTCGTTCACTTACAAAGGCATTCAGTACCATCCCGGCATGCTCGTCGTTCTAGCCGCCCAGGTCGTCTGCCTCGCCGCCTTCTCGTTCGCCGCCAATCTTCTGACTCATGACAAATGGCTGTCCGTGATGCTCGGCTTCAGCCTGCTGTTCGGACTGATTCTGTCACTGGGGTTTTTCGGCACCTGGAGTCAGTTCCGCGACGATATCGACCTATGGACGTTTCTCAACACCAATCCGGTGGAGTCGGCCGTGGCGATTGCCACGGCCGGCGAAGTCATCGCCATCATGATGGTGGCCCCGGTCACCTGAGGCCTTTAACTGCGCGACGGCAGGAGGGCACGCACCGACGGCGTGCATGCGGGTGTGGTCAGTTGAACTGGTGGCTTATGGAATCAGCCACAGCGCCGCACCGTAAATGACCAGCGACACCGCAAAGGTCACGGCCGTGTAGCCCATCACGCGCTGGATGCGAATGCCCGCAATCGCCACCACCGGCACCGCCCAGAACGGCTGCAGCATGTTCGAGACGTTTTCGGCCATCGCCACACCCATGGCGGTGCGCGGCACGGACGCATGCAGGCTCAGCGCCGCCGGCAACACGAACGGCCCCTGCACCGCCCAGTGGCCGCCGGCGCTCGGAATCAGCAAGGTGATGATGAGCGAACTCAGATAGCTCAGCACCGGCAGCGTCACCGGCGTGGCGATTGCCACGAAGGTCTTGGCGATCGTCGATGCCAGCCCGGTCCCCGTCATGATGCCCATGATGCCGCCGTACACCGGATACTGCAGCAGCATCGAACCGGTCTGCCGCGCGGCACGGCGAATCGCATCCGCGTAGGCGATCGGCGTGCGCTGCAGCGCGAGGCCCACCAGCAGGAAGATCAGGATCGTGGTGTTGATGTCCAGCTCGAAACCCTTCGCAGACCAGGTCATCGCAAGATAGCCGATGCCCAGCGCGAGCAGGATCAGCGTGCCCAGCATCGAGCGCTCGGCACGGGCCGCGAACGAGCTCGGCAATGCGCCGCGGGCATGCGGGTCGGCGTCGGCGTTGGACGCGGCGTTGGCATTCGCGCCCGCCTTTGCGTCGCTCCCCGCTTCCGGCGCCGCTTCGCTGAACGCCACGACGTGTTCGGGCTTCGGATGCATGCGGATGAAGATCGCGGTCATCACGACCACCACCAGCACGGTCGGGATGAAGACGAACGGCGCGAACACGGTCTGGCTCAACGGAATCACCTGGCCGGTGGCCTTCTCCACCAGGTTCAGGGCATTGCCGTGCGAGGCCTGGGACAGTGCGATGGAGCTCGACAGGCCACTATTGCAGACCGACCAGGCCGAATAGCTACCCGCGACGAGCCACGCAAAATCCACCTTCACGCGCCTGGCGATTTCACGCGACAGCAGCGCCCCCACGATCAGGCCGAGCCCCCAGTTGAGCCATGCAGCTACCGCGACGATCGGAAACACCAGCAGCGCGGCCCGCGCCGGCGTATGCACGCCCGCGGCCATCGCCCGCAGGCCACGCTGCACGAGCGGTGCTTCGGCGATCGCGTAGCCGGTGGCGAGAATCAGGATCATCTGCAGCGCGAAGCCGAGGATGTTGAAGGTGCCGCCGTACCAGGAAGCGAGGATCACCGGCAACGTGGCGTGCGGCGCAAACGCGAAGGCCAGCAGGATGACCACCAGAGTCAGGCCGATCGACAGGACGAACGGGTCCGGCATAACCTGCTCGAACACGTAGACGAGACCCGCAACGACGCCGCGCCGGCGCTCACTGGGGTGGGGATGGGGGTGGGCTGAACCGGTTTCGTTGTTGTCCATGATGTCTCTTCCTCTGGCCGCGTCCCGTCGGGCGGCATGTCTCACGAGCCGCGCCTCAGACGCGCGCTGAGGGTCGGCAAATGCAGCATACGCGCACGCCGGTGCGCTGTATTCGCGGCACGAACCCTACCTGATTTCCGGATTTGCTGCAGTGGCGCCGGCATAGCGGACAGACGCATGCGAAGCGCGAGCGAAGACCTGCCCGGGCGGGCAAACGCGAGCGAGTTTGTCTGGAGAATGGATGCTGCGAGGAAGGGGAAAAGACTGAGGGCAGCCCATGGCTGCCCTCGTGGCGATGCTTAGAACGCGGTCCCGATCTGGAACTGGAACTTCTGGTACTGGTCGCCGGCGTGCTTGACGAGCGGGAAGCCCAGACTGAGCTTGAGCGGCCCGATCGGCGAGATCCACGCGAGACCCGCACCGTACGCGTAACGCAGACCGTTCGCACCCACGCTGTTGCCTTCCGTACCCCAGACGTTACCGCCGTCGAAGAACGTGAAGACGCGCAGCGTGCGGTCGTAGCCGGTGCCCGGCAGCGGGAACGTCAGTTCGATGTTACCCACCAGCATCTTCGAACCGCCGATCGGATCGCCCGTCGACGCGTCGCGCGGACCCAGCGAGCTCGGCTCATAGCCACGCACCGAACCGATACCGCCTGCGTAGTAGTTCTTGAAAATCGGGTACGGCTTGCCGTCGAGGCCGTTACCGTAACCGCCCTGGAAGTTCAGGCCCAGCACGAAGCCGCGCGCGAACGAGTAGTAATACTGCGCCTGCAGGTCCGCCTTATAGTAAGGCGTACTGCCGATCGGCGAACCCCATTCGGCGTTCGCTTGCGTGAAGTAACCGCGGCTCGGTACCAGCGCGCTATCGCGATTGTCGCGCGACCAGCCTACCGTCAGCGGGACGTTGTTCGACACGCGGCCGAAGTCGTTCACGTAGTCGATATAGCTTTGCGGCGTGGTCGAGTCGACGTCGAGGCGGTTCTGCTCGAAGCCGAGGCCGAAGTACACCATGTCCGATTCGGAGAACGGAATGCCGAACTTCATATCCGCGCCGGCGGTAATGATCCGGAAGCTGGTGTCGGTCGTGTTCGAGTAGTACAGCGGCTCGCTGGTGCGGTAGTAGACGTCGGTAATGCGCTTGATGCCGTCCACCGTGAAGTACGGGTCGACCTGCGTCACCGTCAGCGTACGGAACGTGGTTGCCGTGTTGACGTTGACCGCGAGACTCGTACCCGAGCCGAACACGTTGTCCTGCGAAACGCCCGCCGAAATGATCGGGCCTTCGCCGGAACCGTAGCCCAGACCCAGCGTGACCGAACCGGTCGGCTTTTCCGTGACCTTGACGTCCACGTCCACCTGGTCAGCCGTGCCTTCCACCGGCACCGTCGTCACGTCGACGTCGGTGAAGTAGCCGAGACGGTTGATGCGGTCTTTCGACAGCGCGAGGCGGCTCGAGTCGAACCACGAGCTTTCGAGCTGGCGCATTTCGCGGCGCACCACTTCGTCGCGCGTGCGGGTGTTGCCGACGATGTTGATCCGGCGCACGTAGACGCGGCGGCTCGGATCCACTTGCAGCGTCAGGTCGACCGTGTGATGTTGCTGGTCGATCTGCGGCTGCGCGTTCACCGTGGCGAATGCGTAACCGTACTCGCCGAGCTTGTCGACCACTGCCTTGGTGGCGGCCTTCAGCTTGGCGGCCGAGAAGCGGTCGCCTGGTTTGATCTTGATGAGCTTCTGCAGCTCGGCTTCGCGATCCAGCAGGTTGCCCGCCAGATGGATGCCCGTAATCGTGTAAGGCTCGCCCTCATGCAGGGTGAGCGTCAGGTACATGTCCTTCTTGTCCGGCGACAGCGAAACCTGAGTCGAATCGATGTTGAACTCGAGGTAGCCGCGATCCAGATAGTACGAGCGGATGTTCTCGAGGTCGGTGGTGAGCTTGTCTTTCGAGTACAGGTCGTTCTTCGTGTACCACGAGAACCAGTTCGGCGTGGACTGCTGCATTTCATCGCGCAGCGTGCTGTCGCTGAACACCTTGTTGCCGATGAAGTTGACCTGGCGGATCTTCGCGCTCGGTCCTTCGATCACCGAGAACAGCAGGCCGACGCGGTCGCGGTCGATCGGCGTGATCGTGGTCGTGACTTCGGCGGCGTAGTAGCCGTGCGTCAGGTACTGACGCTTCAGCTCCTGCTGCGCGCGGTCGACCAGCGACTTGTCGTAGTAACGGCCAAGCGAGAGCCCGACCGAGTTCAACGCCTTGGTCAGGTTGTCCTTGTCGAATTCGTGGAGACCCGAGAAGTCGATCGTGCCGATCGCCGGGCGTTCCTGCACCTGCACGATGACGACGTCGCCTTCGGTCGAGATCTTGACGTCGTTGAAGAAGCCGGTCGCGTACAGCGCACGGATCGCTTCAGAAGCCTTGTCGTCGGTGAAGGTGTCGCCCTGCTTGATGGGCAGATACGAGAAAACGGTGTTCGGTTCGACGCGTTGCAAGCCTTCGAGCCGAATGTCGCGAACCACAAATGAGTCGGTGGCAAAAGCCGAGACTGCGGTGACGCTCAGGCCGATAAATGTCAGCGCCCTAGCGCTGCGGGCCGATAGTGTTTGAACCTTCATGCAGGATAAGCGACAAGATTTCAATGCAACATGGGAACCGCCGCCGATTTTTTTCCAATCTCTGGCTCACGGCGCGGATGGGATGTCTCTTGGGTCTACTGCAGTCTGATGCCTGAGATGTCGTCGGCGGGCGCAAGTCCGGTTGCCACAGCCAGCGCTTCCGTCATATGGCGTGCTTGCGAGCGAGCCACCTGGAAAGACAACTCGGCGCCACCGGGCAGGCGGAAGGTCATGACCAGATGCGGCGCAACGCCCGCATCCTCGCCGATTTCCCATGCTTCGCACGGCATCGCAAACTTCACGCTCTGTTTCTTGTGCCGGATACGCTCCGACCAGCCAATCGCATTCGATACAGCCGCCAGCAACTGGTGCATCACCGAGCAATGCAACGCAATCCGGTCCGGCTGATTACTCTGCAGCATCAGATACTGGCCGTCTTCCGTCAGCTCGAATCCGTGCAGCGAGTCGATTGCAAGGGCCACCGTCTGGGACATACAAAGACTCCAGAATAAAGCCAGTTCCGGAGTATAGAACGGTTTGGCCCCCGTGCGACCCACTGGGATTCCATACAGACTACCTCGACCTCATTACAACTTTCATACATTTCCTACGGTCATACTTACCCTCTCCGAGCGAGCCCAGAGAATTTTCATACCATAGCACGAAAAATATCGGACGCAACATCTGAGGTGCGTCGGGCGACGAGCATAGCCTTCTTGACGCCTCTCTTAGCCCGATACTGCGGATAATTCCGCAACCGGCGAGCCTCTCGCCCCGCACAGGTTGCCGGCGCGTGCCGCCAGCCAGCCTCCGAACGTACGGCAAACGTAATATTGATATACGTCTCTTCGTAAGCTATTTTACGCGCCATTCTGGCACAAGGCTGCCAGCCGACTGTATAAATTTATGGGATCGGCATTGCGAGGGTTGCAAGAAACAGACATGGCCGCGCCGGTCCACGGCCGACTTCCCGAGGCCTACAACCGCTCGTTGATGAGCCGTGCGGCGAGAAAATCGATCAGCAGACGCGTGCGCGCCGGCAGCTTGCGCGTGCGCAGCCATAAGGCGTGCAGCGGCAGTCCGGCGGGTTCGTAATCGGGCAGCACCAGCTCGACGCGTCCTGCCTCCAGCCAGTCGCGGATCTGCCAGAACGCCGCGAGTCCGATGCCCATGCCCGCCAGCACGCCCGCGTTGACCGCCGCCACCTGGTTGCTGTCGAAACGGCCGGCGACGTTGACCGCGATCTCCTCGCCTTGACGCGATCGGAAAGTCCAGCGCGCCGGGTGCGGCAAGCCGGTACGAATCACGCAGGCATGCTGGGCCAGGTCCTGCGGACGCAGCGGCCGACCGTGCTCCGCGAGATAACCGGGAGCCGCGAACGCCACCCGCCGGATCGTGCCGAGGCGCCGCGCGACGAGCCGCGAATCGGGCGTCTCGCCGATGCGGATCGTCACGTCGGCGCCGGTTTCGCTAGGGTCGCGATAATCGTCGGTCAAATCCAGCGAAAGCGTCACCCCGGCATGGCGCTGCAGATACTCGCCGACGAGCGGCGCGACATAGCGCGGGCCGAACAGCGTCGGCGCGTTGACGCGCAAGCGGCCGCTGAGCTGCTGCGCCTCTTCCGCCAATTCCGTGCGCGCCAGTTCGAGTTCGGCGAACGCGCCTTTGACGCGCTGGTAGAACTTCACGCCGGCCGGACTCGGGTGACAGGTGCGCGTGGTGCGTACGATCAGCGTCGCGCCGTGCGACTTCTCGAGCATCTGCAACGAACGGCTTACCGCCTGCAGCGAGCGGCCCAGCCGGCGCGCGGCGCTCGTCAGACTGCCCTCTTCGACGACGGCCACCAGGGTTTCGAGTTCGCGCAATGCGTCCATGCCGGATTCTCCCGCTCAGCGTGATGATGTATCGCTCTGCACGCTAATTGTGTTTGATGAACGTGAGAGTAGCATCGAACACTCCTCCACCCAACCCGCCCATCATGAATGCGCCCCTGTTCGAAACGGAAGTCGCAGCCACACCGGACGCGCCCGACGCGCCCTTCGCGAACGACGTCCCCACCGTGCGCTTCGCGCTCATGGTGGCCGTCGCGGTTCTGCCGCTCTATGCCTCGCAAACCTTGATTCCGTCGCTGAACGCATCGTTGCATCTCGGCGCGGCGATCACGCTCGTCACGGCCTTGACGCTGCTGGGCTATGCCGCGGGCCTGGTGGGTCTCGTGCCGCTCGTCGACCGGCGGCCGAATCGCGCCTTGATCGCCGGCACGCTGTGCGCCCAGGTGGTGTGCCTCGTCGTTGCCGCAGTGGCGCCGACGGCGGCGGTATTTCTCGGCGCGTCGTTTGCAGTGGGCGTCACCGCGAGCGCGGTGCAGATGCTGGTGCCCGCAGCAGCCTCGCTCGCGCCGCCGCACATGCGCGGCAAGGTGGTCGGCAACGTCATGAGCGGGCTGATGCTCGGCATCCTGCTGTCGCGCCCGCTTGCAAGCGTGGTGGGCGGAGCCGTCGGTTGGCGCGGCTTTTTTGCCGTCGACGCCGTGCTGGTCGCCGTCGCGACGCTGCTGGTGGTGCCGCGGCTGCCGGACATCCGCCCAGTAGGCGCGCCGTCGTATCTCGCGCTGATTGCCTCGATGGGCCGGCTGGTTGCGCATGAACCGGTCCTGCGTCGCCGGGCCCTTTACCAGGGACTCCTGATGGCCGGTTTTAACGTCTTCTGGAGCAGCGTGGCCGTGGTGCTCGCCCGCTCGCCGCTCCAACTCGACAGCACGCATATCGCGCTCTTTGCGCTCGCGGGCGGCGGCAGCGTCATCATCGCGCCGCTGGCCGGACGGCTT
The DNA here is from genome assembly GCF_050434965.1 of Paraburkholderia sp. GAS38. NCBI lineage: Bacteria > Pseudomonadati > Pseudomonadota > Betaproteobacteria > Burkholderiales > Burkholderiaceae > Paraburkholderia > Paraburkholderia sp. GAS38. The sequence goes on from NZ_JBNDJO010000008.1 coordinate 122,189, forward strand.
GGCGACCGAGGGCATACGACGCGCACGACCATGGTCGCGCACGGCGTCGCCATCGTGGCTGCGTTCGTCGCGGCGTGGGCGTTGTGCGATGGCGTGTCGCGCGCGGTGTCGATCGGACTGCTGGCGGTTGCCGCACTTGCGATTGACGGCGGCGTGATCGCGGATCAGGCGCTTGGCCGGCGCGCCATCAACCTGCTGGCGCCGCAGTCGCGCGGTCGTGTCAATGGCCTGTACACCGGGCTCTTTTTTATAGGCAGTGCCGGCGGTGCAGCGGTTGCGGGCCCCGCGTTGGCGCGCTGGGGTTGGCCCGGCGTGTGCGCCGTGGCACTCGTGTTCTTCGCCGCGGCGGGGTTGCTGCATCTCTTCGACTGCTTGCGTAGTCGCACCACCGCCAGCTTATGACCCGCTTCGTTTATACGCGCCATCAATCCACGCTTAATCAGGAGGTTTGCGATGCCATCATCCCCATCCACTCGCACAGACATGCGTTACCAAAGCGTCCACATCGACGGACTCGAGATCTTTTATCGCGAAGCCGGTCGTGCCGACGCGCCCGTTGTCCTGCTGCTGCATGGCTTTCCGTCGTCGTCGCGCATGTACGAGACGCTGATGCCGCTGCTTGCGCCACACTACCGGCTGATCGCGCCCGACTACCCGGGCTTCGGTCATAGCAGCGCGCCGTCGCCCGCGGAGTTTCGCTACACCTTCGACCAGCTCGCCCAGGTGATGGTGCGTTTCACCGAGAAGCTGGCGCTCACGCGTTATGCGTTGGTCGTGCAGGACTACGGCGGCCCGGTGGGTTTCCGGCTGGCGCTCGCGCATCCCGAACGGGTGGCCGCGCTGATCGTGCAGAACGCCGTCGCGCATGAAGAAGGACTCGGGCCGCTGTGGGATACCCGCAAGGCTTTCTGGCGCGACCGGGCGACCCACGAAGCCGCGTTGCGGGCCAATCTGCTGTCGTTCGACGCGACCCGGCTGCGCCACGTCGGCAAAAGCCCGCGTCCCGAGCGCTACGATCCCGATAGCTGGCACGACGAGTTCACGTTTCTCTCACGTCCAGGCCAGATCGACATTCAGACCGAGCTGTTTTACGACTACCGGACCAACGTAGAACGTTATCCGCAGTGGCAGCGGTATTTGCGCGAGCAGCAGCCGCCAACGCTGGTGCTATGGGGCAAGTACGATCCGTCGTTTGCTGTGGAAGGCGCGCATGCGTATCAGCGCGATGTGCCGGGCGCGGAGGTTCACTTGCTGGAGGGCGGTCATTTCGTGCTCGACGAAGCGTGCGATGAAGTGGCGTTGCGTATGGAGCGGTTTCTTTCTGGGGTGATGGTGTGAGGTCGTGAGGCTGCTTTCGCGCCGCGCGCGGATCGATGCGAAAAATCGCGCAGGTCGCGGCGGCGCCCCCGTCGCGTCGGCCAATATCAACTACCTACGGCATCACCCTCGCCCGTCGGCATCACCCCCGCCGACTCATGCCCCAACGGCGCCAGCAAATTGCGCAGCGCCGTAAAGCTAAGCGGCCGCGCGAACCAGAACCCTTGCACCTCATCGCAGCCGAGCTCGCGCAACCGCTCGGCCTGCTCCTCCGTCTCGACACCCTCCGCCGTCACGCGCAGCTTCAACGCGTGCGCCATGGCGATGATCGCGCCCACCAGCGCCGCGCATTGCGGATCGACCATCATTCGGATAACGAAAGACCGGTCGATCTTCAACCGGTTCAGCGGAAAGCGCGTCAGGTACGCGAGACTCGAATAGCCGGTGCCGAAATCGTCCACCGCCACTTCGACGCCCAGCTTGCGCAGCGCATGCAAGGTCTGCAGCGCCTCCTCGGTGTCGCCGAGCAAAACGCCTTCGGTGATTTCCACCTCGAGGTAGGACGGCGCGAGCCCCGCCTCGTGCAGCGCGCTTTCGATCGTCGCCAGCAGATTCTGCCGCTGGAATTGCTGCGGCGACACGTTCACCGCCACCCGCGGCAACGAGCCGGTGAGCCGCAGCAACCGGCCAGCATCGCGACACGCCGTGCGAATCACCCATTCGCCGATCCGCTCGATCAAACCTGCCTCCTCCGCGACCGGCACGAACTCGACCGGGCTGATCAAGCCGCGCTCCGGATGACGCCAGCGCAGCAGGGTCTCGACCTGCGCGATCCGCCCGGTCGCGAGCGTGATCTGCGGTTGATAGACCAGGTGCAGTTGCTGACGGTCGAGCGCCTCGCGCAACATGGTCTCGAGTTCGAAGCGGCGTGCGGCCTGCCCTTCGAGCGCCGCCGAAAAACGCCGCACCATATTGCCACCCGCCGCGCTCGCCGCCGACAACGCCACATTGGCCCGCCGCATCAGCGTGGACACGTCGGCGCCGTCGTCCGGATAGGTCGCGCAGCCGAGGCTTGCGGTGATCGTGAGCGGTGTGCCCGAACAGTCGATGGACTCCGAGATGCGCGCCAGCGCAGCCGCGGCCAGGGCCTCGGCGGCGGCCCCCGTCTCGTTGACCAGCAGTGCGAATTGCGCGCCGCTCATTGAGGCGATCGTGCCTTCGTACGCAATCAGGCCGCGCAGGCGCTCGCCGACAATCTGCAATACGAGTTCGGCCGCGTACGAACCGAGCGCGTCGCGCAGCTTGCGCAGCGAGTTCAGTTCGACGAGCAGCACCGCGAAGCCCGTGCCGTCGCGTCGGCACCGCGCCACCGTCAGGTCGAGCCGCTCGGCGAAGAGCGTCTGGTTCGGCAGGCGCGTGACGCCGTCATGATGCGAGACATACCAGAGCCTGGCTTCGGATTGCGCGTAGCGGGTCGTCTCGACGGCCATGCCCACGTAGCGTGCGGGGTTGCTGCCGGCGCCACGGTCGCGGTCGAGAGCGATCGGTTCATCGCCGGCGCGTCCGGGTATCCGCGAGAAAGCCGCCTCGCCCGTCAGAGGCGATAGAGCCAGCATGACCGCGATACGGGTGTTATTGCGCCGTACGTAGGTCCACTCGCTTTCGTAGCGGGTGGGACTCGTGAGGGATGTCGACGCCGCAGCGCCCGGCGTGTCCAGGCCCCAGCGCCCGACACCCGGCAATTCCGCGCGGCGCCGCGCGAGCTCCGCCGGGTCGTGCAGCGAATCGAACGTGCGACGGCCGACGAGCTCGTCCGCCCGGTAGCCGGTCAGTTGCTCGTAAGCCGCGTTGACGTAGCAAAAGGTGCCGTCCGCCGCGCACAGGAACACGCCATAGGGTGCAGCGGCAAGTGCGCTTTCGTGGACCTGCGGGTCGGCATGGAGATCGTATTGCATGCGGCCGCCCCTTCAGTGCAAAGACTTGCGTGTGCCGGCCCCTGCGTGCGCACATGGGAACTGCCGCCAATCCAGACGCCTGCTCATAACTCGCCCGCTCTCAGAATGATTCGAATGTGCCGTGCGCAGCCGCAAACGCATCGTCGCGCGGCCGCGAACGGTCCGGCGACGCCCGGCCGCTCCCTTGCCTCAATATCATCATAACGATTTCCGTCTGCCCATCCGCATTTACGCCGTCATGCAGCATTTTTGCGGACGGCGGTGGATGACAGCGGACCGAGGGGGCATGGCTGAGCGACTGCTCGAAATACCGCTTTATAGATTGTCCAGAATGCCCGAAATTAGCACAACGTCGGCGCTCCCATGCCGCCCAAGCTTTCCGTCTGAGGTTTCCATGAGCATCCCCACGCCTCTCCCGCTCGATGGCCTGCGCGTCGTCGAATTCACCCACATGGTCATGGGTCCGACCTGCGGCATGATCCTCGCCGACCTGGGCGCCGAGGTCATCAAGATCGAACCGCCCGGCGGCGACAAGACGCGCAAGCTACCGGGCCTCGGCATCGGCTTCTTTCGCTCGTTCAACCGCAACAAGAAAAGCGTGGTGCTCGACATCACGACGCCCGGGGGCCACGCCGCCGCGGTCGAACTGATCGGCCAGTGCGACGTCATGCTGGAAAACTTCCGTCCCGGGCTGATGACGCAGTTGGGCCTCGACTACGAGACGCTCTCGAAACGCTATCCGCGTCTGATCTACGTGTCGCACAAAGGCTTTCTGCCCGGCCCCTACGAGAAGCGCCTCGCGCTCGACGAGGTCGTGCAGATGATGGGCGGCCTCGCCTACATGACGGGCCCGGTGGGCCGGCCCTTGCGCGCCGGCACCTCGGTCAACGACATCATGGGCGGCATGTTCGGCGCCATCGGCGTGCTGGCCGCGCTGCGCGAGCGCGACACCACCGGCCGCGGGCAGGAGGTGCAAAGCGCGCTGTTCGAAAACTGCGTGTTCCTGAGCGCCCAGCATATGCAGCAGTACTCGATGACGCACGAAGCACCTCCACCGATGCCCTCGCGCGTCTCCGCATGGAGCGTCTACGACGTGTTCACGCTGGCCGACGGCGAGCAGCTCTTTATCGGCGCGGTCAGCGACAGGCAGTTCGTGACGCTATGCGAGGTGCTGCAATGCCCCGAACTCGTCGCCGAACCGCAATTCGCCAGCAACGCGCTGCGCGTCGCCGCGCGACCGCAACTGCTCGAGCGGCTCGGCGCGATTCTCAAGGACCATCATGCGGACGCGCTCGCGCTGCAACTGGAAGCCGCCGGGCTTCCGTACGCGCCGATCGTGCGGCCCGATCAGTTGCTCGACGATCCGCACCTGAAAGCGAGCGGCGGACTGGTGCCAATGGAAACAGAGGACGGCGGCACCACCGACGTCGTCCTGCTGCCGCTCCTGATGGGCGGCCGCCGGCCGGGGGTGCGCCAGGCGCTGGCGAAAGTGGGCGAGCACACCCAGGAAATTCTCGCGAGGCTGAAGGCGCGCGTGGTGTGATCCGGGGAAGCAGCGGGCTGAGGCTCGAAGAAGCAACCGCTCATTGACCACTGACCGGCAGCGCCACCAGTGCCACCCGTGTCACCCGAGCTGCCCGGGCCGCCTGCCCCGCCGGCGCGATAAATTTTCCCGTGGCCGTGTCGATTTCCTGTCTTCCCGCTCGTCATGTGGATGAAGCCCTGCTGAACCCGGCAAGGCCTCCTGATTCACGAACCCGCTTATACACAAGGAGCGACCGCCATGTCCGCACCCGCTGTCAAACCGATTCCGGAAGGAATGCACTCGCTGACGCCGCATCTGATTTGCGCCGGTGCCGCCGCAGCCATCCAGTTCTATAGCGACGCGTTTGGCGCCGTCGAACAGTTCCGCTTGCCCGGTCCGGAAGGCAAATTGATGCATGCCTGTGTGAAGATCGGCGACTCGATGCTGATGCTGGTCGATGAAATGGCCGGCTGCTCGATGCTCGGGCCGAGGGCCCTGAAAGGCTCGCCGGTGGCGATTCACCTGTACGTCCCGAATGTCGATGCCGTGGTCGCGCAGGCCGTCGCGGCCGGCGCCCGCATCACGATGCCCGCCGCCAATATGTTCTGGGGCGACCGCTTCGCGCAGCTCGAAGATCCGTTCGGGCATCGCTGGTCGGTGGCGACGCATCAACGTGATGTGCCGATGGAAGAGATGCAGGCGGCCGTGCGCGCGATGCAGCAATGAGCCCGCGGCGCCGCCGCCCAGCCGCTCAGCGCGTCACCGCATCGAACGAAAACGTGCCGAGCGCCGCCCGCACGTCGTCCAGCGTGCCTTGCGTGACCGCTTGCGCGCGCTGTGTGCCGGCACGCAGGACGTCGAACACATAACCCGGCTCGCGCGCGAACTGTTCGCGCCGCTCGCGGATGGGCGCAATCAGCGCCTGCAACTGCTCTTCGAGGCGGCGCTTGACCACCATGTCGCCGAGGCCGCCCGCGCGGTACTCGGCTTTCAGGCGCTCGACGGTGGCGCGATCTTCGTCGAAGGCATCGAGATAGGTGAAGACCATGTTGCCTTCCACCGTGCCCGGGTCGGAAGCGCGCAGATGGTTCGGATCGGTATACATGCTGCGGACCGACTCGCGGATCGCATCGGCCGAGGACGACAGCGGAATCGAGTTGCCTTGCGACTTGCTCATCTTGGCCTTGCCGTCGACGCCGGGCAGACGACCCGTGGTCGGAATCAGCGCTTGCGCCTCGGGCAGCACGTCGCGGCCCACCTGCCGATTGATGCGGCGAACGATTTCGTTGGTCTGCTCGATCAGCGGCGCCTGGTCTTCGCCGACCGGCACGACGTGGGCCTTGAAGCCGGTGATGTCGGCCGCCTGGGCGACCGGATAGCAGAGAAAGCCCGCCGGAATATCGCGGCCGAAGCCGCGCGCCTGAATCTCTTCCTTGATGGTCGGATTGCGCTCGAGGCGCGCGACGGTGACGAAGTTCATGTACAGCAGCGTCAACTCGGCGAGCGCCGGCAGCGCCGACTGCACCGCGATGGTGGTCTTGCCCGGATCGATGCCGACCGCCAGGTAGTCGAGCGCGACCTCGAGCACGTTGCGGCGCACCTTGTCGGGGTCGTGCGCGTTGTCGGTCATGGCCTGGGTGTCGGCGACCAGCACGAACTGCTGGTGCGTCTCCTGCAAGGCCAGACGGGTCTTCAACGAGCCGACATAATGGCCAAGGTGCAGCGGACCGGTGGGACGGTCGCCGGTTAGTACGGTACGACGGGGGGAGGCGGTGGGGTTCAGGCTGTCTTGCATGAAACGGGCTCTCTGAAAGCGCCGCCGCAGGACAAGCTAACCGGGGATACAGCACCATGTCAGCCCGACTGCGGCGGTCATGGTCGTAGTAAAGACGTGACGATGCCGCTCCTTCAGGAGCGCCACCAAGTGTAGATCAGGGGGACGTTCATCGTGCACATGGCGTAAGGATGCCATAGGTGCGCGGGCGTTGACAACGACCCCAGCAACGCCCACATCTCAAACCAGCGGCGCCACCGTCGGCTCCACTTCCGGTGCGCAATGCACGTTGAACCCGATCAGCTTGGACGGACCGAAGGTATTGCTCAAGGCCACATCCGCAGCATCGCGCCCGAGCGCCATCAACACCCGCCCCGTGCGGGCCACGTTGTTACGCGGATCGAAGGTTTGCCAGGTGCCGCCCAGATAAGCCTCGAACCACGCCGCAAAATCCATCGCACTGTGCGGCGGCGGCACGCCGACATCGCTGATATACCCTGTGCAATAGCGCGCCGGAATATTCATCGCGCGGCACAGCGCCACCGCCAGATGCGCGAAGTCGCGGCACACGCCGGTGCGCTCGTTCCAGGCCTGCCACGCGGTTTTGGTCGGCCGCGCGTGGCCGTAGCCGAACACGATATGACGATGCACGTAATCGCAGATCGCCTGGACCCGCGGCCGTCCCATCGGCGTTTTTCCGAACAGGCGCCACGCGAGATCGGAGAGCAGATCGGTTTCGCAATAGCGGCTGCCGAGCAGAAACATCAGCGTTTCATTCGGTAGCTCTTCGACCGGATGCTGGTAGCTGTTCGGCGCGATCGTTTCGGGCTCGGCGGAGATCTCGAGCACCGCCGTGGTCGACAGCGAGATGCGTCCCGCCGGCGCAAAGATGCGGCTGCACAGATTGCCGAAGCCGTCCCGGTACTGCGTAATCGGAACCGGCGGGTCGACCTTCAGCACGTCGGCGCTCAGCACATCCTGCACCCGCGAATAATGCGTGTTCAGCATGAGCATCATCGGAGTGGCTTGCTCACACTCGTAGACCAGATCGTAACCCACGCGCAATTTCATAAAACCGCCCTTGCTTCAGTCAAGACCTTCGGTTGGAACAATCAATCAGGACTCTCAAACATCCTCAGTCACGGATACGTCGACCTGCAGGCCGCGGAACGAATGGGCCGCGCCATGCCAGGTCCCCCACAGCGGCAGCGCCTGGTAGTAGTTCCAGGCCACCGCCACGCGAATCAGATGGCGATTGCCGATGATGCTGTTGGTCGGGTCGAAGTCCACCCAGCCGGCGCCCGGCAGGTAAATCTGCAGCCACGCATGAGTGGCGCCGCCGCCAAGCGTCGTGTCGAAATCGGGCACGAAGATGTAGCCGCTCACGAAGCGCGCGGCGAGCCCCAGCGAGCGCACCGCGTCCATCATCAACACCGCGAAATCGCGGCAACTGCCGCTGCGATGACGCAACGTATCGGCGGGACGGTAGACGCCCTTCTCCGTACGCCGCACATAGCGAAAACCGCTCTTGATCTCCTGCGTCATGGCCCGCAACAGCGTCATCGTGGACGTCGCGCCGCGCGTCGCGAGAAAGCGGCGAGCCCAGAGATCCACCTCGGCGTCGGGGTATTGCCGGCTGCGCGCGTTGACAAGATCCGAGGCTTCCTCGTTGGTGTAGGCGAGCGGCCAGGTGGCGGCGTATCGTTCGAGCGCGTAATCGGGAAGCGGCGATTCGTAGTGCTCGAGGGCCACCTGACTATCGAAGCACAGTTCGGGCGCCTCGCCGGAAAACGCGGCCACGCCCACCGAGTTGTCGAACACGTCGTGCAGCCAGTGCAGCCGCGACGGCGCCGGCGAGATCACCAGCTGGGTGGCGACGACGCGCACGTCGTGCCCCGAGCGCGGCCGGAACATCATCCGGTGCTCGCCGAAGCGCACCGGCTCCGAGTACCGATAGGTACTCACATGCCGCACGGTCAAACGCTGCGGTTCGGTGACCCTGCTGGCCCCCGGGATCAACTCGATGGTCACGTAACCGCCCATGAAAACCTGCTGGAACAGCAGGGACGGCAGCGACCGCCGCCGGCGTTATCTCGCCGCGTCTGACATTCAGGGTGGTGACACTGATTGCGCAGAAAACATCCTCCGGCCCAGCATACACCCGCCAGATTGGTGGAAAGTACTCATTTGGTTGAGGCTGGCGGTCGTGCGTGTGGAGAACCCGATAGTTATCCCCAGTTTCTGTTCGCAAATCTGTTGATAACTATCTGACGAAACCCGTAAGTGGTTGATGCGGTTCGACTTTACTGGACGACGTCGAAACGGGGCAGGCTACCCTGATAGACAGGGCGTTTTTGAACCGCCGCAGCGGTCAGACGCTACGGCCCGCTGTATCCGCCTGCCCGTTCTCATGCAGCTTCGGCGCCGTCTTCTGCTCCTCCGCCCATTGGCGCCGCGAACGGTACATCGTGCCGAGCGCGAGCCGCGCCATCTTCACCCAGCCCGAGCGCCGCGGGTCCGCCAGCATGCTCAGCGCCCGTGCATAGTCGAGCGTGAGACCCGGCGTCCAGGCCATCGTCGCGGCGCGTTTGCGCACCTGGGCGGCCACCCACAACTCGGGCGTGGCGATCACTCTCATGAACGGCCGCCAGCCGTTGTGACGGCCCCATACGCGCGCCGACGCCCCTTCGATCGCCGCTTCCAGCGCACGCGAGACGGTGCTCGAGCAATTGCGGTACGTGAGGTTGTAGGTCGTATCCTGCCGGTAGGTCTCCCAGAAGCGCCGCAGCCGCTCGGGATCGTAGTTGCGGATGCGCACCTGCACCGTCGACGCGCACCAGGCCGTCGATTCGGTCCCGTAGTCGGGCTGGAACAAACCCGGCACGTCGTTCTCGCGAGTGGCCCGCAAGAGCCGCGTGAACTCGTCCGGCGAGCGGTCGATCTCCACGCCCGGATACAGGCTGATGTAGACGCCCTCGGGCGACTCGAGGGCCGCATGTCCGGTCGAGATCACGCCGTTGCGGTCCACTGCGGCGATATAGCGGTCGATGATCGGCTGCCGGCGCGCCTCGCCCTTCGACGATCCGACCGGCGTCCACACGTGCACGGTCAGCGCGGGTTCGTCCGCGGCCGGCGGACCGTCCCACACGCCCACGGCCGGCGCCGGCTGCGGCGGCTCGACGGTCGCGCTGGCGGCCTGCGCGGCGTCGTCGGCGGCCACCGCGGGGTTCGACGACAAGCGTCGCACGCGCGAGCCCAGCAGGATCATGTTCCAGCCGCCGAACATCAGGCCAAGGCCGAGGCAGTACGGAACGGTGCCCACGTAGTGGGTCGGAAACGGCTGGTAGAAGAAAATCGCCAGCGCGATTTCGACGACGCCCCCTGCCACCGCGAAACGCCAGGTGCGAAAGCGCACGACGCGCGCAGAGATGATCTGCAACAGACCATCGGCAAAAAAGAGCGTGCCGAAGATCATCGAGAGGATGAAGTTGCCGTGATGATGGCCGGCGAGGATCAGAAGCGCGGCCACGCAGAACGCCAGGCCTTTCACGTAGCGCAACGTGCGTTGCCCGCCCATGCCGGTCCAGGCGACCGTGAGCGTGGCGAGACCTTCGAGCAGCAGCAGGCAGGCGAACGGTGTGATGGGGAAGTACAGCGCGCTGTCGAGCGCGTCGATGAAGACCGCGATGCCAAGGATCAGACTGATCCAGCCTGCTGTCGTGAGCGCGCGCCAACGGGTGCGCAGATAGTCGACTCCCAACAGGATCATCACCAGACGAACCATCGTCAGTCTCCGGATGCCGGCGCCGTGTTCGAGCGTCGCCGCACCAGGACCCCAGAACGCTGCGCGGCAACGTGCCTTTCACGGTTATATCGCAGGCTCGCGGTATGCCGCAATGGCGCCGCACCGAAGCTGCGAGAAAAATGGGGGAGATCGCACCGCCGGGTCATGCGGCGCGGGTACGCCAGCGCGTCGCCTCAGCCGTCGCGCGATCTTGCCGCTACGCCGCTTCACTCAGCCGTCGCGCCGCCCCGCTCTCGCGGGCACCGCCGCGCCACGCAGCGAAGCAGGACGCGCTTTCTGCGCCTTCCATTTCTGCGCGACAGCGGCGAGCAACAGCAGTGCGCCGATCGCGACCGCGTCGCCCGCCAGCCCGTTCAGCCAGGCCGGCCCTCTCGCGAGCCGCACGGCGGTATCGACGCCGATCGACACGACCGTGCCGCCGACAAAACACACGAGGCCCTGCTTGCCGACGGTGACAACGGCCGGCAAGCGCTCTGCTATCCAGCGTACTGCCTGCGCGCGCACCGCTTGCGCCACGAGCCACGCAATCGCCACAAAGCTGACGACGCGCACCGCCGCGAGGTTCTGCTTCATATAGCCTGGCGTGGCCTGGGTTTCGAGGCACAGCTTGACGAACGCAAAGGTGAGCGCCACCGCGATAGCCGCCACGGTCAGCGAACGCCCCGCCCTCGACACCTGAAACGCGTTCGATACCGGATGCAGACGGCATAGGATGCCGAGCATGAACATCAGTTGCCAGGCGAACGGATTGAAAGCCCAGCCGCCGGGATCCGCACTCGGCAGCACGCGCGCGAGCCATGCGCCGGCCAGCCACACCGCCAGACTTGCGAACAGCGCCACAGCCGGCCGGCGATTCGCCAGCGGCACCGAGAGCGGCACGCAGAGCGCGAACAGCGTGTACATCGGCAGCACCGCGGAGAGGAACGGTTGATGACGCAACGTGACGATGCCCAGCAACGTGCCGACCGGATGCCGCAGCAGATCGCCCCACCCTGTCTCGCCCACGACCGGGGAATCGACATGCCCGAGCATCAGCGCAGCGCCGGCCAGCAGCATCAGCGCGGCCGTGAACAGATATGCGCGGTAGATCTCCCATGCGCGCACCACAAAGCGTCGCTTGGCGGCGTGCTCGCTGCGATATGTCGCGACATTCATAAAGGCAGCCGCCGATGCATAGCCGCCAAGAAACACGAATACTTCGGCCGCGTCGCAATACGCATAGTTGTGCAGCATGAATCGCGACAGCACGCTGCCCTGGATATGGTCGAGCGCGATCACGATCAGGACGACTCCGCGCAGGAAGTCGACTTCGAGCGATCGGCGGACGGGGGAATTCATCAACGACGACTCCGTTTGCTGTTCGGCCGGAACCTGCTCCAGCCCGCATGACGCATCGGATCGGGCAGGTTTGCGCGACGCCGCCAGGCACTACTGAACGCTAGGTCATGGGGGCCTGCAATTCAATGACGTACGTGTACAGCGATTTTTCAGCGCGTTACGTCACGCGGTCACAGGGTCAAGCGCGCAGGCCGCGTCATGCCAGTCCGACACGAGCGCGCATGCGCGGTTCCCGCCGAGAATGCATCGATATATTTCATGCATTCAGCATGCGATGTGCCCGCGCTGACGTGGGGTCAGGAGAACCACCAGCTCAGGCGATCCGAGCGGCCCAGTTCATGGCTCAGCGGTGAGGTGGAGAGCATCGCGACGAGCAGCATCGCAGCCAGCGTGACGAATACCAGCACGTAACCCACCGGCGTCAGCGGTGCGCCGGCATGCGCGAGTCGCAGCGCCGCGCGCGCGATCCGCTTGCCCATGCCGGCGATGAACCGGACAGGTCCATAGCGCAGCAGCGCCGGCGAGCGCGACGGCGCAAGCGCAGGCGCCGCCCTCGGCAGACGCATGGCGCCTTTCAACTGCAACACCAGTGACTCGATGATGAACATGAACCGACTCCCGTCGCACCCGCGCAATGCGGGCGCATTCTCAAGACGCGACGATGCTTCACATGGCAGCCCTGCCATGTGCGTCAAACGTTGGGAGCGTGCTGAAAACAGGCCTCAAACAGCCTGTTGTTATTGAAGCGCGCTAGCCCGGCCGAAGCGAGCTAGCGGCAAAGGAGGAACCCTGCGTTGCGCTATCTCGCGGCGGAAAAACCGGTTGATGCCGGCATCGATCTTCGACCACTCAAGCAACCATCCACGAGGGACTCCTGTGATGTAACGACCACGATTCTATTCGGCGCACGAGCGCGCCGGCAAGTAAAAAAGTCATAAAGCGAAGGGCGTGACGGGGCGCAAATTCCATCGTCGGGCGTGACACCTGGTTACAAAATAAACCCAGCGAAATCCCCGCAATACGCAAAGACTTTCTGCCCGCTTGCGCGCCCCTTTTACGTTGCCGAATGCACTCGCGTCAAGCCGCTGCGGCCTGCAACATCGCATCGCCCTGCTCACCGCCCAATGCCGCGACGATATCGGCGAACATGCGTGCGAGCTCGCCTGTCATCAGCGTCATATCCGAGTCGAATACCTCGTCGTCGTTCTGCGCGGTGGGATCGCTGGCGTCCTTGATCACATCGAGCGGCGTGATGCGCTTGATGGTCAGCGACGGCGTGAGAACAAATGAAACGCGGTCGTCCCATGTCATCGCCAGACGCATGCATTGCTTGCCGGCTTCGATGTGGCGACGCATGTCGTCGACATCCAGCGCATGGCCGACGTAGCGCACGGTCGCATTGCCTTGCGCCGGGGAGCGCAACTCGGTGTCCTGATCGAGCGTGAAGCCGGCGGGCGCCTCGCCCGACAACAGCCACTCCGTCATGGCCGCCACCGGCGACTGCGCGACGCGCACGCTCGCGAGCGGCAACTGATCGATCGATTTGACCAGCAAGCCGAGCACCTCGTCAGCGACGGCTTGCGACGCGGCATCGATGACGAGCCAGCCGTGCACCGTGTCGATCCAGACGCGCGTGTCGCGGCGAATGCTGAAGGCGCGCGGCAGCAGTTCGTCGGTGACCTGCTCCTTGAGTTCGCGCATCTGCTTGCGGCCGAGCTTGAAACCCTGCTGCTCTTCGACTTCGAGCGCACGCGCCTTGGTCACCTGCGTCACCACCGACGCGGGAAGCAGCTTCTTTTCGGTGCGGAACACCAGCAGCATCTGGCGGTTGATCGAATAGACGAGCGCGTCGTTATCGCGCGGCGAGGCCCACCCCTGGGTTTGCATCTCGACGCTGCTACCCGGCTGGAATGCGTGCGGCGCAAGCCACTTTTCCATTTGCTCGGGGGTGACGGTCCACGGAATGGGGAGACGATGAAGCTGAAGGTTTTTGAACCACATGAGCGTACGGGCAAAGCGCACCATTCTATACGACACGACGCCAACCGCTGTCCGCCGTTTTTCGCCCAAATCACCTAGACTTTTGACATGCAGTGGAAATGGATGGAGGCTGCCATGGCGGAATCGATGGTTAGCATCGTAGTGGGACTGGTCGTCATCGTCACCGGTGTCATGATCCTCAGCGCGCACTACCGGCGCGAGCATCACCGAGCGAGGCCCCTGGCGCGGCTGGACGGCCACCGGCTGTGGGACCGGATGCGACACCGGCACTGACGCCCGCGGCGCACTGGACGCCGCACAGCGCCCTCAGTCCGGCCGCGACGCTGAAGCGGCATCACGTACACCGCGCGCACCCACACCCTGCACGCAAGGCCCGAACGGAGGCCACCATGTCGGAAGAAACCCACGCCTGGCAAACGGTTGAATACGAAGGCTTCGAGATTCACACCTCACCGCGCCCAAAACAGCCCGACGAGAGCCGCTTCACCTACCTCGGCTATGTGTGTCACCCGGGCGCCGATCCGGCGCTGCCGGGTCACATAGTGCCGTTTCACGCAGACGGCGAAGAGTCGTTTGCCAGTCTGGCGGATGCGCTTTACGAAGCCTTGCATGCGGGGCGCAGCATCGTCGACGGCACGCATCCGGACCTGTCGGTGCTCGGGCTTGTGACGGGCGGTGTGTGAGCGGGCTCGGAAGACGGCGCCGGCAGCAATGGGTGGCATGACTCAGGTAGCCGCTTTGGCTGTGGCTTTAGCTGCGGCTTCGGGCGACCACCAGGCCAGCGGCTAAGGCAGACGCCCGGCCACCGCCGAGTCGCGGCCGTGCCACGCCAGCCCGGTCGGACCGTCGCCGCCGGAAATCTGCTGTGCAAGCGTCAACATGCGCTGATTCGCGCTCTCCGGCGCGAAGGTCGCCACCTTCCTGAGCGCGTTCTGCACCACGGTTCGACGCAGCAGCGTATCCGTGTGCAAACGCTCGATGGCGCGCGCCATTTCGTCGACATCGCCGATCGGCACCAGCAAACCGGCTTTGCCGCCCTCGAGCAGATCGCGCGGACCGGTGGGGCAATCGGTCGAAATCACTGGCGTGCCGAGCGCCATCGCCTCGCCGAGCACCATGCCGAAACCTTCGTAGCGGCTGCTGAGCACCAGCATTTCCGCCTGACGAATAAAAGGAAACGGGTTCGAGCAGAAGCCGAGGAAATGGACGGACTTGCGAATCCCGAGTTCGACGGCGAGGCGCTCGAGCATCGCCTGGTCGGGCCCCTCGCCGATCACCACGAGGTCGGCCGTACTCAGCCGTTGCGCGCGCACATAGGCAAACGCACGCAGCAGCGTCGTATGATCCTTTTGCCCTTCGTCGAGACGCGCCACCGAGACGATAAACGTCTGCGCCGGACGCTCGATCGTCGCCCGCGCTTTCAGGCGCAACGACTCGACGTCGATGACGTTCGGCAGTTCGACGAGATTCACCCGGCCCGGTGGGAACAGCGCCTGTCCTTCCCGCAACATGTCGGGCGTCAGCACCGCGATCGCGGCATAGCGGGAATACTGCCTGGTGCGGCGCGCCAGGTAGCGCGCGCTCTTCTCGCCAAAACGCGCGGCGAGACTGAAGTGACTCACCCCGATCCACGGCACGTTGCAGGTGCCGGCCAGATGCCGCAGCGAAAAATCGAAGTCGCAGACAATATCCTGGTCCCGCGCAATCCGCCGAAAACGCAGCGCGGCGAGCGGCCGGATCACACAGTAGGTCAGCACCTTGTGCAGCAGCTTCAGGTGGCCGCCCAGTTTGCCCTGCCGGCGTATTTCGTGCAGCGCGTTCATCCACTTCGCGGACGCCAGCACATGCACGGGCACGTCGTCGGGAATCGAATGGGCGCGCCAGAACAGCAGTTCGTCAGTCGGATAGGTCACGCTGACGCTGGGCGCGAAGAGTTGCCGGTCGAGCGTCTTCAACCAGGCCAGCAGGGAGGTTTCCGTGCCGCCCTTGCCGAAATCGTTGATGTGAAACAGGATGCGCCGCGGCGGATCGAACAGTTCGGTGCGGTCGTGTCGACTATCGTATTTCATACTCTCAATGCGTCCAGACCTTGATTTAGAACGGCCCGCGCGAGCCGCGCCGCGACTCGTCCCGGGCAAGCTGCTGCGCGCTGCCCAACAAGAGGCCCGCGAACGCCCAGAAACCCAGCATGGTGGTCTGCCACATGAAATCGTCCGTGGTATTTTTCGCGATCATACCGGCAACCAGCGCAACGCCTGCGGCGCACAGCCACGGATCGTCCCGCCGCACCCGCCAGAACGCAATCACCAGACACAGCAGCAGCACCGTTTCCAGCACCGCGCCGACGAGGCCGGTCTGCAGCCAGGTGTTCAGAAACAGATTGTGCGCGTGGGTCAGCGCCTGCGGCTCGATCGTCAACAGGCTTTGCGGCATCTCCTGCTGATACACCATGCCGGGCAACGGCTTGCCGAAGCCGACGCCAATCCACGCATGCCGCTTCGCTTCGGCCGTATAGAACGCCCACAACTTGGGCCGCGTGTCGGACGACACCGTGTCGCCGATACTGGAAAACGCCTGCGGCACGGGTAACTGGTGACCGTCGATCGCCATGTCGTGCGACGCCGTCGCGGGCGCGGCGGCGCCGAGCCGCATGCGCGCACTGTATTCGAGCGTGCCGACGCCCGCCGCGCCGACCACGGCAAACGCCAGCAAGGCGAGCAGCACGTGCCGTCGATACCACGGAAACAGCGCCACCAGCAGCACCGCGGCGGCGGCCGGCCAGAAAAACCGGTTGAGCGTGGCGAGGCCGATGAACAGGCACAGCACCAGACCGCTCAGGCCGAACGCGCGCCAGCCGCGACGCAACAGCGCGCCGGCAAATAACGCCATGGCAAACACCGCCATGGTGCTGGTGTGGCCGACCCGGTTATAGAAATGCATCGGAAAGGTGTTCGGGGTGGGCGGCTGCAGATGCCCCCAGTAGAGCGCGCTGATCACGGCGAGCAGCACGCATGCCACCCAGCTCACCAGCACGATGGGGGCGAGCCGCTGCGTGCGTGTACCGAACAGCCAGAAGCCCCAGAACGACACGAGCGGATACAGCACCTCATCGCACCAAGCATGCATGCTCACCGCCGGATAGGCGGACCATGCCACGGCGGCGAGACTCCAGAGCGCCCAGCAGGCGATCGGCACGACGAGCGGCCAGTGCAGGAACGATGGGCGCTGCGGCGAAAACAGCCCGCCCAGCGTGCCGAGCGCGAGCAGCGCCAGCGCCATGTA
Source organism: Paraburkholderia sp. GAS38 (assembly GCF_050434965.1). NCBI lineage: Bacteria > Pseudomonadati > Pseudomonadota > Betaproteobacteria > Burkholderiales > Burkholderiaceae > Paraburkholderia > Paraburkholderia sp. GAS38. The sequence goes on from NZ_JBNDJO010000008.1 coordinate 139,186, forward strand.
CACGACGGCCGTCATGTGACCGAACATCACCGCGAACAGGATGACCGGACACGCAATCCACAGGACGCGCTCGACGCGCGCGAACGTGTTCGTCATTACACTTCCACCAGAACGTTTTGCAATGCGTTGTACACCGACTCGACCGAGATGCGCCCCATGCAGTCGGCATGGTCGCCCTGCCAGGCCACGCAGGTCTTCCAGTTGCGGTCACAACGCCGAACCCAGGCGACTTCGCGCCGGAAAATAAACGGTTGATCGCGGCATGGCATCTGCGCGATCGTCACCGGTGCGAACGGCACTTCACTCCAATAGCGGCCCGCGCCATGAATCTGCGCGTTGCCGGGGCCGAACAGCGCGACCGTCGGCACGCCGACCAGGCGTCCCAGATGCGCGACGCCCGTATCCGGGCAGATCACGGCCTTCGCGCCGGCAAACAGATGCCACAACTCGCCGAGCCCGACCCGCCCCGCCATATTCGGATGATGGGGATCCGGGTCGATGGTGCGGATCAGTTCGACCTCGCCCGGGCCACCGCTCCACACGGGAATATAGCCGAGTGCCTCGACCCGCTGCGCAAGTTCGCGCCAGCGCGCGTCCGGCCAGCGCTTGACTTCGGTGCTCGCGCCGGGATGCAGGACGACGTAAGGCTGCGTCAGCAGATCGGCGTCGGGCAACACCGCATGCGCGGGGGCCGGCCAGTCGGCGGGCCGGTAAGCACGGGGCGGCGGCCCCTCCACCAGGTCGGCGGCCAGATCCGCCCAGGCGGCCGGCGTCTCGGGATACGGCACGCTCTGGTTGACCGGCCAGTTTTTCCACGCTGGCACATCGCCGGCATGCGCCACGATCCAGCGGCAGCCCGCGCCGAGCGCAAGCCAGCTATGCCGGTTGTCGCCGAGCACAAAGCCGAGATCGTACGGTCCGGCATCCAGTACGCCCTTGACGGAGGCGAGGTCGCGCGGGTCGAACGGCAACGCGTTCACGCCGAAGGGCCGCCCCGCGTACAGCGGCACAATCGCCTTCGGACAGGCCAGATCGATCTGCGCCTGTGGATACTGCGCGCGCAGTTTGGCCAGCAAGGGCGTCAACAGCAAGGTGTCGCCGAGCAGCAGATGGTGGGCAAGCAGAATGCGCCGCACCGACGACGGCCGGCGGCGCAAGGGCTTTAAAACGAGGCGCGGAATGGCACGCGCAAAGATGCGAATACGCCCGGAAAGTCGGCTCATTGGGTCATCGGCACGTTGGTCGCGTCCGCGATCTGGCTATGCGCCGGTACCCAGCTTGAGGTCGCGTTCCCCATGCAGAATCTCCAGCGGTCTTCTTGTCGATGACTTTCACCCTCAGTGCGGCGCGAGGCCGCGCACGGCAACGCTGACGCAATGGCTGTGGGCACCCTGCACCCGCCGCCTGACTGCGCCGGCACTGAAAGCGAAGTGAAAAATGGATGGGGCGGCCCGTGGTCGCGCCACGCGCTTTATATTCAAAAATTATAGCATGGGGGCCTGGCTGGAAAGCAGGACGGACGGGGCTGTGCGGGCTTCCACCGAGGGCAGGCAAGCGGTTCCGGCGCCGCTGCTGCATCGGTCAATTCCCGCCGCGGATGCGCCTCGCCAACGCCAGCAAGGCGTCGACATGGCCGGCCACGCTGGCGTCGTACAGCACGGCGCCGCGCGCCACCTCGGCCTGGTCCGGCGGCGCGGCGGCGAGCCGCTGCTGCACGGCGCGCTCGAGCGTGGCGCGCAGGTCCGCCTCGTCGTCCGGTGCGAAGACGAACTTCGCGTGCGGCGCGAGCGCATCGCAGCAACCGATGCTCGACGGAAAGATCACCGGCGTGCCGCACATCACCGATTCGACGCCGACCAGCCCGAACGGCTCGTACTTCGACGCGAGCAGGGTGAAATCGGCGGCACGGTAGCCGTCCTCGATCTCTTTCACGTAGCCGATGTAGCGCACCCGCTCCGAGGTGCGCGCGGGCGGCCGTCCGGCCACTGCGAGCACCACCGGCAGGTCGGTGCCGCGCAACGCGGCTTCGATCAGCGGCAAGCCCTTGCGCTCATGGCTGCTGGAGGGAAACAGCAGGACGATTTCGTGATCCGCGAAGCCGAACTTGCGCCGCAGCTCGGCGCGCCGGGCGGCATCCGCGGGCGTGAAGCGCGCGCCGTCGACGGGCGGATACAGCACGCGGATCTTCGCTTCTTCAACACCGTAGAGTTCGCGCAGCTCGTCGCGCATCAACTGCGAGTGCGCGACGATCACGCTCGACTGCTCGTACTGGCGGCGCTCGAGCTCGATCTGCCAGCGGTCCGAACGCTTTGCCGCCCGCCCGGTGGCGCGCAGAAAACCGAGGTGGGTGCCACCGCAAATGGCGATCTCGGACGAGTCGACGCGGTTGCAGCCGATCAGCACATCGACCTTGGCGGCGCGGCGCGCGCGGCGCAGCCGCCAGGAAAACCAGAGGTCGCGCAGCTTGCCCGGCAGGAACGACACGTTGATGCGATGCGCCTCGACCATCCCGCTCTCCGGCACCGACGGGTCGAAGCGGCGCGCAAAGAAGGCCAGCTCGATGCCGGCGGCGGCGAAACCGCGCACCAGGTCCATCGCATAGCGCTCGAGGCCGCCACTATGTTTCAGCGCATTACTGGAGAGTCCGATTTTCATTATTCAGACCGGCACGCACGCGGCGTCGGGTCAAACGTCAAGGGAAAGGCGGCCGGGCATGACAGCCCGCTGGCCGCGGCAGGCCTGCGCCCGCGGCACGGCACGGCACGGCACGGCACGGCACGGCACGGCACGGCACGGCACGGCACGGCACGGCACGGATTAAAGCACACCTTGAATGCGTTTGACTTTCAACCCGGCTTCTCTGCCTTACGCCGCGTTTTGCTGGAACTGGATGCGGTGCAGATGCGCATACAGACCGTCTTGCTCCAGCAATTCGCGATGACTGCCGCGCTCGACGATATGTCCGGCCTCCAGCACCAGGATCCGGTCCGCGCGTTCGATGGTCGACAGCCGGTGCGCGATGACGAGCGTGGTGCGCCCCTTCATCAGCGTTTCCAGTGCCGCCTGCACATGGCGCTCCGATTCCGAATCGAGCGCCGAGGTGGCTTCGTCGAGAATCAGGATCGGCGCATTCTTGTAGATGGCGCGCGCGATCGCGAGACGCTGACGTTGACCGCCCGAGAGCATCAGGCCGTTGTCGCCGACCAGCGTCTCCATCCCTTTCGGCATGGACGCCACGGTGTCCCACAGGTTCGCGGCCTGCAATGCCGCCTTCACCTTGTCCGCATCCGGCGGCTGGCCGTAGGCGACGTTGTGCGCGATCGTGTCGTTGAACAGCACCACGTCCTGGCTCACCATTGCAATCTGGCTGCGCAGCGCGTGAACGTCGTACTCCGGCAGCGCGACGCCGTCGACCAGGATCTCGCCGCCGGTCGGATCGAAGAAGCGCGGCAGCAGGTTGACGAGCGTGGTCTTGCCGCTGCCCGACGGCCCGGCCAGCGCGACCATCTCGCCCGGCGCGACCTTGAACGACACGCGGTCCAGCGTTTGCCGGTCGTGCGTGCTGGTGGCGCCGTAGTTGAACGAGACGTCGCGGAACTCGATATGGCCGGCAGCCTGTTCGAGCGGCTTGCCGCCGCCCTGCGGCTCCGACGGCTCGTCGATCAGGCCGAAGATCAGCTCGGCCGCGGTCATGCCGCGTTGCAACGGCTGGTTGACGTCCATCAGGTGCTTGAGCGGCGAGACGATCAGCAGCATCGACGTAATGAACGACACAAAGCTGCCGACCGTCGTGCCGCCGTGCGCCGACTGCACGACCGCGATCGTGACCACGACCGCGACCGCGAGCGACGCCAGAAACTGGGTGAGCGGCTGGGCCAGTCCACCGGAAGTCGTCATGCGCAGCGAGTAACCGCGCAGACGGCGGCTCATCTCGGCGAAGCGCTCAATCTCATACGACTCGCCGTTATGCACCTTGACCACCTTGTAGCCGCCCACCGTCTCCTCGACGATGTACGACAGCTCATTGGTGAGCAACTGGTTTTCGCGGTTGAGGCGGCGCAGCTTGCGGTTGATCTTGCCGATCAGCCAGCCGATGGCCGGCAGCATCACCGCGACGATCATCGTCAGCTTCCAGTCCAGGTAGAACAGGTAGCCGAGCAGGAACAGGACCGTCAGCGAATCCCGCACCAGCGTGACCATGACGCCCAACAGCACGTTGAGAATCTGGTTGACCTCGAAGACGATGGCGTTGATGACGGTGCTGGCCGTCTCACGCTGGAAGAAGCTGACGCTGGTATGGACCATGCGGTCGAACATCTCCAGACGCAAGCGCAACAGGATCGTGTTCGAGACGTACGCGATCAGGTAACCGGACGCGTATTGAGAAACCCCGCGGACCACCGCGAGCCCGATCACACCGACCGGCACCATCCACGTCAGGCCACGCGCGGCGTGCGCGCCGAAGCCCTTATCCAGCAGCGGCTTGAGGAGCACGGGGATGAGCGCGTCGGTGCCGGCGCTGACGCCCATGGCGGCAATCGCACCAATCAGGGTCCACAGGATCGGCTTGATGTACGGCCAAAGCCGGCGTAACAAGGCGAACGGAGAAGAGGCGTCGCCTGATGAACCGATGACTTTGCTTAACGTGGGCTTCGCGCTCAAGGAATCCTCTAGAAAGGCGAACGTTACGCCCACCCGGTAGGTGGACGCACAAAATACCGCATTGTAAACGCTTGGGCGGTTGCGGCGCGCCGGCCGTTGTACGGGGATGACACCCGCCTGACGGGGGGCTTTCAGCGTGGCCGCGGCGCGTTGTTGTTTGGATGGGCACGGCCCTGTGGACACGGTTACGGCCACGGCCAGCCGCGTTGGCGCAACCTCGTGCTGTATATCGCTGTGTATACTTGCGCGACGCGTTTTACCCACCCTGCACCCTCTCCGCTCTTCAGGCATGAAAGAACCCACCCTCGGCGTCGCCATCATCACCAAAAACGCGGCGCCGCGCCTGGCCGAGTGCCTCTGCGCGGTGGCCTTCGCCGACGCAATCGTCGTGGTCGACGGCGCCAGCACCGACGGCACCGTCGAGATTGCAGAGGCTCACGGCGCGCGGGTGCTGCAGCAGCCCGACTGGCCCGGCTTCGGGCCGCAGAAAAACCGCGCGCTCGACGCGCTCGACACCGACTGGATCCTCTCGATCGATGCCGACGAAATCGTCTCGCCGGAACTGGCGGCGGCGATCCGCGCCGCGCTTGCCGCGCCCGGCGCCGATGTCTACGCGGTGGATCGCCTGTCGAGTTTCTGCGGACACTGGATCCGCCACAGCGGCTGGTATCCGGACTGGATTCCGCGACTGTTCAAGCGCGGCGCCGCCCGTTTCTCCGACGACCTCGTGCACGAGCGGCTGGTGTTCGATACCCCGGCGCAGCGCCTGACGGGCAAGCTGATGCACTACTCGTACGAAGACTTCGAAACCGTGCTGCGCAAGCTCGACGCATACTCGAGCGCGGGTGCGCAGCAGCGTCATGCGGCTGGCAAAGGCGGAAGTTTCGGTAAGGCGCTCGCGCGCGGAGCGTGGGCGTTCGTCCGCACTTACGTGCTGCGGCGCGGCTTTCTCGATGGCCGCGCCGGCTTCATGATCGCGGTGTTCAATGCGGAGACGGTGTATTACCGGTTTCTGAAGCTCGGGCTGTTGGGGGCGCGCAAGCGGTGAGCGGTGAGTAGTAAGCGCTGGCCCATACCATGTGCGGCGAACCGTAAGCGCTTATTCTCGCGCCGGGCGCCGCTAACGAACCCGCGCGGAGATGCGCGGGCCGTTGCCTGCCGTCAGTAGACGATTTCGATTGAGCTACCGGCGAACTCGCCGCGCAGCGCCGCGAGCAGTTCGTCAGTGGGCTTCACGCGCCACGCGTCGCCAAGGCGCACTTCGCCTTCCGCGTTTTCGCTGCGATAAACGATCTGCACCGCCAGCCCGCTTGGGATCTGTACAGCCTGGCGCTGACGGCCGCCGTCGCCGCCACCAAAGCCACCGCTGCGGCCACCACCACCGCCGCGCGACGACACTGCAGGCGCCTGCGCGGCTTGCGGTTCATCCGCACCGGCGCTATGCGCCTCCAGCACGCGACGCAGCGCAAGCGCGTCGGCGTTGCCGTTCATCTGCACCTTCACGGCTTCCGCATAACGGCACCGTGCGCGGCCGAGATCCATCACCGTGTCGACCGTGAAACGGATGCCGCCCGTGAACGCGTCGTTACGCGCCTGGCCCTGCACCACCAGCAACTCGTCTTCCTTGAAGAGTGCCTTGTGGGCTTCGAACGTCTCGTTGAAAACCGTCACTTCGCATTGGCCGGTGCCGTCGTCGAGCAGCGCGATCAGCATCTTGCCGCGCTGGGTCATCTGCGTGCGCAGCGAGGCAATCACGCCCGCGACCAGCTTGTCGCGGCCTTCCTTCAACTCGCCGATCTTCTGGCGCGCGAAGCGGCGCACTTCGTCCTTATAGGCGTCGAACAGATGGCCCGACAGATAGAACCCAAGCGCGCCCTTCTCTTCCTGCAGCTTTTTCTTTTCGGGCCATTCGGCCTCGTCGACCAGTTCGTGACCTTGCGACGGCGCGTCGCCCATGTCGAACAGGCCCGCTTGCATGGCGTTGGCGCTCGCCTGGTCGGCGGCCTCCATGGCAAGCGACACCGACGCGATCAACTGAGCGCGATTCGCATGCAGCGCGTCGAACGCGCCCGCGCGGATCAATGCTTCGACCGTGCGACGGTTGACCACGCGGCGGTCGATCCGGTTGCAGAAGTCGAACAGGTCGATAAACGGCCCCTCTTCGCGCGCCCGCAGGATTTCTTCGATCGCGTTCTGGCCACTGCCCTTGATGGCGCCCAGACCGTAGCGGATCGTCTTCGAGCGCTTGCCGTCCGCCTCTGCCACCGGTTCGAAGCGATACGCGGACAGATTGACGTCCGGCGGCAACACGGCCATCTTGTTCGTGATGCAGTCTTCGAACAGGATCTTGACCTTGTCGGTGTCGTCCATGGCAAGCGACATATTCGCTGCCATGAATTCGGCCGGATGGTGCGCCTTCAGCCATGCCGTGTGATACGCAAGCAGGGCGTACGCAGCCGCGTGCGACTTGTTGAAGCCGTAGCCCGCGAACTTCTCCATCAAGTCGAAGATTTCGTCGGCCTTCTCGCCGGTCAGGCCGTTCTTCGCCGCACCTTCGCGGAACAACGCGCGGTGCTCGGCCATCTCTTCGGCCTTCTTCTTACCCATCGCGCGACGCAGCAAGTCGGCGCCGCCAAGCGAGTAGCCGCCGATGATCTGCGCCATCTGCATCACCTGCTCCTGATAGACCATGATGCCGTAGGTCTCTTTCAGGATGGGCTCCACGCGCGGATCGGGATACTCGACCACCTCGCGGCCGTGCTTACGCGCACAGAAGCTCGGGATCAGGTCCATCGGGCCCGGACGGTACAGCGCCACGAGCGCGATGATGTCCTCGAAGCGGTCCGGCTGCGCGTCTTTCAGCATGCCTTGCATGCCGCGGCTTTCCAGCTGGAACACGGCGACCGTGTTGGCCTTCTTGAGGATCGTGAACGACGCCGGGTCGTCGAGCGGCACTTGCGCGAGCGACCAGTCCTGCTTCGAAGGATCGAGACGGCGAATATAGCGCTCGGCCCAGTCGAGGATCGTCAGCGTGGTCAGACCCAAAAAGTCGAACTTCACGAGGCCGACCGCTTCGACGTCGTCTTTATCGTACTGGCTCACGACGCCGCTTTCGTCGCCCTGCGTGTAGAGCGGGCAGAAGTCGGTCAGCTTGCCGGGCGCGATCAGCACGCCGCCCGCGTGCATGCCGACGTTACGCGTCAAGCCCTCGACGCGCTGCGCCAGTTCGATCAGCTGATGCACTTCGTCTTCGTTGTCGAAGCGCTCCTGCAAGAGCGGCTCTTCCTTCATCGCGTCGGCGATAGTGACGTGCTTGCCGGGCTTGAACGGAATCAGCTTGGCGATACCGTCCGTAAACATATAGCCGAGATCGAGCACGCGGCCGATGTCGCGCACGGCCGCCTTCGCCGCCATCGTGCCGAAGGTGGCGATCTGCGACACCGCGTCCGCGCCGTACTTTTCCTTCACGTACTGGATGACGCGATCACGCCCATGCTGGCAGAAGTCGATGTCGAAGTCGGGCATCGACACCCGTTCCGGATTCAGGAAACGCTCGAACAGCAGGTTGTAGCGCAGCGGATCGAGGTCGGTCACGCCGAGCGCGTACGCGACCAGCGAGCCGGCGCCCGAGCCCCGGCCCGGCCCCACCGGCACGCCGTTGTTCTTGGCCCAGTTGATGAAGTCCGCCACGATCAGGAAGTAGCCAGGGAAGCCCATCTTGATGATCGTGCCGCACTCGAATTCGAGGCGCTTGTAGTACGTCTCGCGCTGCGCCTCGCGCTCCGCCTCGTTCGGGTACAACTGCTCGAGGCGCTTTTCCAGCCCTTCCTTCGACAGATGCACCAGGTAGTCGTCAAGCGACATGCCGTCCGGCGTGGGGAACAGCGGCAGCTTCGGCTTGCCGAGTTCGAGCGTCAGGTTACAGCGGCGCGCGATTTCAACCGTATTGGCGAGCGCAGACGGAATGTCCGCGAACAGCGCGGTCATTTCCTCTTGCGAACGGAAATACTGCTCGGTCGTGAAACGCTTCTGGCGACGCGGATTCGCGAGCATGTCGCCTTCCGAAATACACACGCGCGCTTCGTGCGCGGTGAAGTCGTCGGGCGTCATGAACTGCAACGGATGGGTGGCCACCACCGGCAGTTTCAGCGACGCCGCCAGCGTCACCGCCTGCTGCACGTACGCCTCACCACCCGGCTGGCCGCAGCGTTGCAGCTCGATATAGAAACCGTTGGGGAAAACCTTCGCCCAGTGTTGCGCGTTGCGTTTGGCCGCTTCTTCATTACCGGCGGCGAGCGCCATGCCGATGTCGCCTTGCTGCGCGCCGGAGAGCGCCAGCAGGCCCTCGCCCAGGCCGGTTTCAAGCCAGCCGGCTTCAACCTCTGCGCGGCCACGGTATTGATTCGTGAGCCACGCCTTGGTCAGCAATTCGCACAGGTTCAGGTAGCCGCGTTTGTCCTTGACCAGCAGCAGCAGGCGCGAGGGCTTGTCGCGATCATCCGGATTGGTGATCCAGACGTCGCAACCGGCAATGGGTTTGACCCCTTTGCCGCGGGCTTCCTTGTAGAAACGGACGAGGCCGAATGCGTTGCCGAGGTCGGTGAGGGCGAGCGCCCCCTGACCGTCTTTGGCGGCGGCCGCGACGATGTCGTCAAGGCGCACGATGCCATCGGCAATCGAGAATTCGGAGTGAACGCGGAGATGAACGAAGCGGGGATCTGACATGGGCGTTATTGTAACTCCACCCTTCCGAAGATTTGAGCCCAAAGCGCCGCGTTAGCCATCCGGCCAGGGGGCAAGCGCCCGGCCCCTGCCCTGCGCGGCACCGACCGTTGACCTGCCCCGCGAGCCGCTGGCGCAGTGACGATTGCCCGGCAGGAAGCGCGGGCGGCGCCGGACAATTCCCTGACGTCTTGCGCTGCCGCAACCGGATAGCCATTCGGCCGACTCGGGCAATCCGGCCGCTTGAGGGATAATACGGGTTTCGCCCTGTTTGCCGTGGCCGCGCCACGCGCGCGGCCACCCTGTGCCGCTTGCGCTGTCTGCTGCGCCGCCGGGCCACTTTACTGCTGGACCATCATGAGCATCGTCAATCTCGCCGCCTACCAATTTGCCACCCTCGAAGCCACTGCCGAGTGGCGCCCGCTCGTCACCGAGCGGTGCAATGCGCTCGGCCTGCGGGGCACGATCCTGCTTGCGCCGGAAGGCATCAACCTGTTCGTTGCGGGCACGCCGGAAGCTGCGCATGGGTTTATGGACTATATCCGCCACGATCCGCTGTTCGAGGGCAAGTTTGCGAACCTGCAGTTCAAGGAGAGCCTGTCCGGGAAGCAGCCGTTCCGCCGCATGCTGGTGAAGCTGAAGCGCGAGATCATCACCATGAAGAAGCCGGCAATCCGGCCCGAACTGGGTCGCGCGCCGTCTGTGGATGCGCCTACGCTGAAGGCGTGGCTCGACCGCGGCCACGACGACGAAGGGCGCCCGGTGGTAATGCTGGACACGCGCAATGCGTTTGAAGTGGACGTGGGCACGTTCGACGACGCGCTCGACTACCGCATTGAGAAATTCAGCGAGTTTCCGGCGGTCATCGAGCAGAACCGTGCTGACCTGGAAGGCAAGACGGTGGTGTCGTTCTGCACGGGCGGGATTCGTTGCGAGAAGGCGGCGATCCACATGAAGGAAGTGGGCATCGAGAACGTGTACCAGCTCGAGGGCGGCATCCTGAAGTATTTCGAGGAAGTGGGTGGCGCGCATTATCACGGCGAGTGCTTCGTGTTCGACTACCGCACTGCGCTCGATCCCGAACTGAAGCCAACCGCAACGGCGCAATGCTTCGGCTGCCGCGCGGTGGTCAGCCCGGAGGCGCAGCAGTCACCGCTGTATGTACCCGGCAAGACATGCCCGGAGTGCCATCCGGAGCGAAACGCCGCGCGTGCGGCGTGAGGATTGCGGCGGCGTACGTGTGCGGGTAGTTGGCCTGGATAGAGAACCGGAACATGAGCTACCGCGGCCGATTTGCCCCCTCTCCGACTGGACCTCTGCATTTTGGTTCGCTGGTCAGCGCCTTGGCGAGCTGGCTGGATGCGCGCGCGCATGACGGCGCGTGGCTGGTGCGGATCGAGGACATCGACGGCCCACGGACGGTGCCTGGCGCGGCGGAGGACATCCTGGCGACGCTGGACCTGTTTGGCCTGCGCGCGGACGAGCCGCCGATCTGGCAAAGCGAGCGTACCGCGCGCTACCAGCAGGCACTGGACCAACTGCGGACCGCGGGTCTTGTGTATCCATGCGGCTGTACGCGTAGAGAGATCAGCGATTCGTTGCTGAACGCGCACTCACGCAATACCACCCTCGCTTACCCGGGCACATGCCGCAACGGCCTGCGCGGCAAATCTGCGCGTGCGTGGCGGTTGCGCGTGCCGGACGGGGATGACGGTAAGAACGACGACGGAAAGACCGCTGCGTTGAACATATCCGGGAACAACGGCGACGAGGCCACGGGAAAAGTCGCACCGGTGGCTAACCGAGGTACTGCGGGAATAGCTGCAGAGATAGCCGCCGAGGGGGCACCGGGAACTCCTGAGCGGGGTTTTGCGACGATCACGTTCGACGACCGCTGGCAGGGATTACAGACGCAGAACCTGGCAACTGAAGTTGGCGACTTCGTGTTACGGCGAGCGGATGACCAGTGGGCATATCAACTGGCGGTGGTGATAGACGATGCTGACGGGGGGATCACGCACATTGTGCGAGGCGCGGATTTGCTGGATTCGACGGCGCGCCAGATCTATCTGCAGCGATGCCTGGGTATACCGACGCCGGCGTACCTGCATGTTCCGGTGGTAACAAACCGCGACGGCGAGAAGTTAAGCAAGCAAACGGGCGCCACGGCACTCGACACAAGCCGCCCGCTGGACGCCCTGCACGCGGCGGCGCGGCACTTGAACCTGGATATGAATACGGGCGATCAGACGCACACTTCGCTGGAATCGTTCTACGCCGCCGCGACAAAGGCTTGGGCCCGACGCTTCAAATGAGGGGGCCACTGCGGCGGCGAGATATCGGGCACTCGACACTTAGAGAGTGAAGCAGCAACCCGTTGACGAAGAAGGGCAATGGGACGACAACTGTTGAGCGGGCGAGCGGCGAAACTGCGGCGCGAAGCGAGCACGGCGACACAACCGAGTAGAAGGAGTAGAAGGAGTAGAAGCAAAGACCGAGGGGTGGGAATGACCTAACGGCGGCGCGCAGCGCGCGCTGGAGCGGAAGACTGCTGTGTCACGGGGTAGGGCGGTGCGAGGGCGGATCTCGTCTCGGACCATTCCGGGCGGCCAAACAGAGGTGGACACCTACGAGCTAGCGGTGTGAGCCCGCTTTCTTTTGCCTACTTTTCTTTGCGGCGGCAAAGAAAAGTAGGTGCTGCCCCGCACAGGGGCGACGCCAATAGACCACGAAGAAAACAAGGAAAGGCCAAAAACAAGAAAAGGCCAAAACCAGAAGCCCACCAACCAAACGCCGCCGCAGGCAAAAGAAACCCCCACCTTACGACGAAGTACTCTTCCTGACAGGCATCCCAAACCCACCCAACAACGCAGCGAGCGGCTGCTTGGAAGCCACCTTGTTCACGGGAACATCGGCAACCTCATCGGCTTTGCGACTGGAGGGCGAAGGCTCATAAGGTTTGGAAAAGAAATCATCAACAGGAGCTTGCCGATGATGATGCGGCCGTTCGAACGAAGAACCGCCAGCACCGGAACCAGAGGAAGCACGACGCCGCCCACTCCCCCGTTCCTCGCGACCTTCGCGCCCTTCGCGCTCCCGCCGCGGACTACGCTCTTCATGATGATGCCGCACAGGCACATCAACAGTGAGACGTTGCACATCGAGCGGCCGCTTGATCAGCTTCTCGATATCGGCGAGTTGTTTGCGCTCATTCGGGCTACACAAAGAAAGCGCATCGCCGGAAGCCCCAGCCCGCCCGGTACGCCCAATCCGGTGCACATAATCTTCGGCATTGAACGGCAGATCGAAGTTAATCACAGCCGGCAGCTCAACGATATCGAGCCCACGCGCAGCAACATCCGTCGCCACCAGCGCCTCAATCTCACCGCGTTTGAAAGCGTCAAGCGCCTGCATACGCTCATTCTGCGTACGATCGCCGTGAATCGCGGTCGCCACCACACCGTCGCGCTCAAGACTGCGCGCCAAACGGCTCGCGCCGATCTTGCTGTTACAAAACACGATCACCTGCTTCAGACCGCGCTCGCGAATCAGTTGCACCACCGCGCCGGTCTTGTCGCCTTCGGCCACTTCATAAACCGTCTGCGTAACATTGGTCGCGGTCGAATTGCTGCGCGCCACTTCGATAGTCTGCGGATTGCGCAAATAGGTCGCAGCCAGCTTCTTGATTTCACCGGAGAAGGTCGCCGAAAACAGCAGCGTCTGACGTTCCTTCGGCAGCAGATTCAGAATGCGCTGCAGATCCGGCAGGAAGCCCATGTCGAGCATACGGTCGGCTTCGTCGAGCACCAGCATCTGCACCTGGCCCAGATTGGCCGTCTTTTGCTGCACGTGGTCAAGCAGACGCCCAGGCGTGGCGATCAGAATCTCGACGCCGCGGCGCAGCTGCTCCGACTGCGGATTCATATCCACACCGCCGAACACCACCGCGCTGCGCAGCGCCGTATGCTTGGCGTAAGCGTGCACGTTGGCGGCAACCTGGTCGGCCAATTCGCGGGTCGGCGTAAGAATCAGCGCGCGCACCGGGTGGCGCGCCGGCGAGGCGCTCGTGCTCGCGTGCTGCAGCAGGCGCTGGATGATCGGCAGCGAAAAGCTCGCGGTCTTGCCGGTCCCCGTCTGGGCCGCGCCCATGACGTCGCGTCCCGACAGCACAACAGGGATCGCCTGCGCCTGGATCGGCGTGGGCGTGGTGTAACCCTGCTCGACGATGGCTTTCAGGATGTCCGGCGCAAGGCCAAACTGGTCAAAAGTCTCGGTGCTGGGCGTGACGGCTGTGTCGGACATGGTGGCTTTCGCTAAAAATGCGCCTGCGCGGGGGGCGCGGCAGCGGCCGGGGCCGCGGAGGGCATCAGGATGAAGCGGAGCCACGGCGTGCCGCAAAGTCCCGATTTCGTCAGGGAAGGATGCAGCCGGCTCCGGCCGACGGAAACACCCGCCGGAAAGGCCGGTATTGTAGCACTTCAGCAAAAACACTCATGGCGCACACGCCCGCTTTCTGCTCACGCCCCGGACAAAGGGGCGCAAACCCGGCGGGAACGGCCACAGGCCCGCACAGACTAGGCCACGCAGACGACAGTCCCGTGACAGCGAAGCAGCCCAGCCGCCCGGCTCACCACGTCTCGCGCATCACCATCAGCCGCATCTCGGTCATGTCCTCGATGGCGTAGCGGATGCCCTCGCGCCCCAGCCCGGAGTCCTTCACCCCGCCATACGGCATATTGTCCACGCGGAACGACGGCACGTCGTTGATCACGACGCCGCCCACGTCCAACTGGTCCCACGCCTGATGCGCATGGGCGAGCGAATCCGTGAAGACGCCCGCCTGCAGGCCGAAGTCGCTGTCGTTGACGGTCGCGAGCGCCGCCGCGAAGTCGTCGAAGCGCTCCAGAATCGCCACCGGACCGAAGGCTTCCTTGCGATACAGGTCCGAATCGCGCTTCACGCCTTCGAGCAAGGTCGCCTCGAACATCGCGCCCTCCACCTTACCGCCGGCCACGATCTTCGCGCCGTCCAGCACCGCGCTCTCCATCCAGCCGGCCAGACGTTTCGACTCCGACTCGGAGATCATCGGCCCGACAAAGGTCTTCTCGTTCTTCGGATCGCCCATGATCAGCGACTTCGTCTTCGCAATCAGCTTCTCGCGCAACGCGTCGTAGAGGCTCGAGTGGACGAGAATGCGCTGCACGCCAATGCAGCTCTGCCCCGACTGATAGAACGCGCCGAACGCCAGCCGCTCGACCACATAGTCGAGCTTGCCGCCCTGATCGCCGTCCACAATCGCCGCCGCGTTACCGCCCAGTTCCAGAATCACCTTCTTCTTGCCGGCCTTTTTCTTCAGCTCCCAGCCCACCGCCGGCGAACCGGTGAAGGAGAGCAGCTTGAACCGCTCGTCGGTGGTGAACAGGTCCGCGCCGTCGCGGTGGGCCGGCAAGATTGAAAACGCGCCCTTGGGCAGGTCCGTTTCCGCGAGAATCTCGCCCATGATCAGCGCCCCGACCGGCGTGCGGCTCGCCGGCTTCAGCACGAACGGTACGCCCGCGGCCAGCGCCGGCGCCACCTTGTGCGCGGTCAGATTCAGCGGAAAATTGAACGGCGAAATGAACGAACACGGCCCGATCGGCACGCGCTTCACGTAGCCGTGATAGCCCTTCGCGCGCGGCGAAATCTCCAGATTGATGATCTCGCCGTCGATGCGCACCGCTTCCTCCGCGGCCACCTTGAACGTATCGATCAGCCGCGTGACTTCGCCGCGCGAATCGTTGATCGGCTTGCCGGCTTCGATGCACAGCGCCATCGCCAGTTCGTCGTAGCGTTCGCGAAAGCGCTTCACGCAGTGTTCGAGCACCGCCTGGCGCTTGAACGGCGGGAACGCGCGCAGTGCGGGCATCGCCTCGACGGCGTGGCCGATCGCCTTGTCGATCGCCGCGGCGTCCGCCATCGCGACACGGGTGGCCACCTCGCCGCTGAACTTGTCGGTGACTTCGAGATCGGTATTGGCCGCCACCGCCACATTCGCGAGGTAGTACGGGTAGGTCTTGTTCAACATGACACGTTCTCCTTGATGCGAGCTGTCTCGACCGGCGGCATGCAGCAAGCCGCATGCCCCGGCTGGATTCAGAGTTGCGCGCTCAGGCGCTTGATCTCGCGGTTCAGCACGCGCTCGTTGTCCGAGTAGTCGATCGGCAGGTCGATTACATGCACGCCCGGCGTGGCGAAGCATTCGCGCAACAGCGGCGCAAACTCCCCGGCCGCTGAAATGCGGTGACCCTTGGCCCCGTAGCTCTGCGCATAGGCCACGAAGTCGGGGTTCTGCAGCGTCATGCCGTAGTCGGGGAAGTTCATGTTCTCCTGCTTCCAGCGGATCATGCCGAAGGCGTCGTCGCGCAGGATCAGCACCACCAGATCGAGCTTCAGACGCACCGCCGTCTCGAGCTCCTGCGAGTTCATCATGAAGCCGCCGTCGCCGCACACCGCCATCACCTTGCGGTCCGGATGCACGATCTTGGTCGCGATCGCCGACGGCAAGCCCGCGCCCATCGACGCCAGCGCGTTGTCGAGCAGCAGCGAGTTCGGTTCGTGGGCCCGGTAGTAGCGCGCGAACCAGATCTTGTACATGCCGTTGTCCAGACACACGATGCCGTCCACCGGCGTGGTCTCGTAGACGTCGTTGACGATCCGCACCGGGTACATCGGGAAACGGTCGTCGAGCTGCCCTTTGACCAGATGCTCTTCGAAGTGCGCCTTGATCTCCTTGAAGCGCGAAAAATCCCAGTGCTCCTGACGCTCCTTGAGACTCTCCTTCATTTGCCACACCGCATTGGCGATGTCGCCCACTACTTCGATCTGTGGGAAATACACCGGGTCGACTTCCGCGCCGAGAAAATTCACGTGAATCACGGTCTTCTCGCCCGCGTCGCCGCTGCGCATGAAGAACGGCGGCTTCTCGATCACGTCGTGGCCCACATTGATGATGCAGTCCGCGTGATCGATGGCGCGATGCACGAAATCGCCGTCGGAGAGCGTGGCATTGCCGAGCCACAGGGGATGCGATTCGTCGATCACGCCCTTGCCCATCTGCGTGGTGAAGAACGGAATGCCGATCTGGTCGACGAATTCGCGCAGCATCCTGGTGGTGGTCTTGCGATTGCCGCCCGCGCCGATCATCAGCAGCGGATGCCTCGCGCTCGTGATGGCTTCGACCGCCCGCGCGACCGCCTTCTCTTCGGCAACCGGACGGCGGCTGAAGCTCTTCGGAATCGGCTTGCCGTCACCCTCTTCGTCGGCGACGTCTTCAGGCAATTCCAGATGCGCGGCGCCGGGGCGTTCTTCCTCCGCCTGCCGCACCGCTTCGCGCACCAGCGCAGGGATGTTGCCGATGGACACGATCTGCCGCGTGTACTTGGTGAGCGGCTCCATCATGCGAACCACGTCGACAATCTGGAAGTGCCCCTGCTTGCTGGTCTTGATCGGCTTCTGGCCGGTGACCATCAGCATCGGCATGGCGCCCAGCTGGGCGTACGCGGCGGCCGTGACGAGATTGGTGGCGCCCGGGCCGAGCGTCGAGAGGCACACGCCGATGCGGCCCGTCAGACGCCCATAGGTCGCCGCCATGAAACCGGCCGCCTGCTCGTGACGGGTGAGAATCAGCCTGATTTTGGAGCGGCGCAGCGACTCGAGGAGATCGAGATTTTCTTCCCCTGGAATGCCGAACACGTACTCGATACCTTCAGCTTCCAGCGACTTGACGAACAGATCCGATGCTTTCATTGAGAGTCTCGCTTGACGAACGAGCGCGGACGGCACGCCCACGCAGTGGGATCCGGGACGGATGATCGAAGACGATGACGGGCGCGGCCACGTAGTAAGGAGTGGACGCGTCGAACAGCTTACTACCTGGGAGAAAAAACTGCGCGCAAGCCGGCAGGGATGACGAGGGTGCGGCGATGCAGCATGGGGGGCATGGCCACGTGGCTGCCCACGCTACCGCACGATCGTGACGCAGTCGGACAGAACCGGCGGAGCGTTCTCGCCCGCCGTCGCATCGTAGAGGTCGGCGCGCGGACCCTTGGTCCACCAGGTGTAGCTGCCCGCCTGGTATTTCGCGCCGGACGCGGAGAGCGTATTGACGAACAGCATCGGCTGACCTTTGACGGGCACCAGCGCGAAGCTCTGGCCGTTCGCGGCGTTCCAGTAGGTCACCTGCAGGATCTTGCCGGTGGCGCAGGTGTATTTGTGGGTCTGCCGGTCTTTGGTCTGAATTTCAGCAAGGCGCAAGGGCGCAGCCCACGCGCTGCCTGTCGACGCCGCGACTGCCAGCACACTCGTTACCGCGACGAGCCATTTCCGCATCCGCTGCCTCGCTAGGTGGTTAGCTGCTCAAGGATCGATGACGTCCGCGCATGCGTCGGTAGGCGCGGCCGCTACGTGGCCGACTACCGGCACAATCTTCAGACCGGCCGACGCCACCCGGCACGGCGCCGCGGCGAGGCCGCAGCCGGCCAGTCCCGCGCACAGCGCGACCAGCACGCCCAGCGCACCGAGGCGCCCGGTCCGGCGAAGCCGCGCGATCTGGCGGGTGTCTGAGCTCATGGGTCCTTCTCCTGCCTTCGATACTTCAACGATCCGCATGCACGCGGGATGCGTGACGCGCGGATCGTACAAGGTGCGCGGATCACGCGGGTTGCGTGGACGACAACCCGATTGCGCCGCTCATTCCACGACTTATTTCGCCGACACCGGCCGCACCGCTGCCGCAGCCTGCTTCGCACGGACACGGGCTTCGTCGGTGTCCGCACCGGTGGCGAGCGCCACGCCCATGCGACGCTTGACGAAACTCTCCGGCTTGCCGAACAACCGCAGATCGGCATCCGGCACGGCCAGCGCCGCCGCCACGCCTTCGAACGCGATACCGGCTTCGTCCAGACCGCCGTAAATCACCGCCGACGCCCCCGGCGCACGCAGCGCCGTATCCACCGGCAGACCGAGAATGGCCCGCGCATGCAATTCGAACTCGGACAGACGTTGCGAGCACAGCGTGACGAGCCCTGTGTCGTGCGGACGCGGACTCACTTCCGAAAACCATACGTCATCTCCGCGCACGAAAAGTTCCACGCCGAACAGACCCCGGCCGCCGAGCGCCGCCGTCACC
This sequence comes from Paraburkholderia sp. GAS38, assembly GCF_050434965.1. NCBI lineage: Bacteria > Pseudomonadati > Pseudomonadota > Betaproteobacteria > Burkholderiales > Burkholderiaceae > Paraburkholderia > Paraburkholderia sp. GAS38. Next base: position 157,736 of record NZ_JBNDJO010000008.1, read on the forward strand.
TTGTGCGCGACATCGCGCGAACGTTCGAGCGCGAGCGGGCTCATCGGCTGCGGCTGCCACGACTCGACGTAGTCGCCCGCCACCTGCACGTGGCCGATCGGATCGCAGAAATACGTGCTCGTCTCGCCGGTTGCCGGATCGATCGCGCGCACGGTCAATTGCGTGATTTCGTACTCGAAGTCGATAAAGCCTTCGACGATCACGCGGCCGTGATTGACGCGACCGCCGGCCATCGCGTATTGCCAGGCCGGTTCGACGTCGGCCTCGCTCTTCAGCACCGACTGCCCCTTACCCGACGACGACATCACCGGCTTGACGACGCACGGATAACCCACCTTCGCGATGCCCGCCTTCAGCTCCTCGAGCGAATCCGCGAACGCATACGGCGACGTGGGCAAGCCGAGCTCTTCGGCGGCGAGACGGCGGATGCCTTCGCGGTTCATCGTCAGTTGCGTGGCGCGCGCCGTGGGGATCACTTCGGCGAGACCGTCGGCTTCGATTGCGGCCAGCGCATCCGTGGCGATGGCTTCGATTTCCGGCACGATCAGATGCGGGCGTTCCTGCTCGACCAGCGCACGCAAGGCGGCGCGGTCGGTCATGTCGATCACATGGGCGCGATGCGCGACCTGATGACCCGGCGCGTTCGGATAACGGTCGACCGCGATCACTTCCACGCCGAGGCGCTGCAACGCGATGATCACTTCCTTGCCCAGCTCGCCCGCGCCGAGCAGCATGACGCGCGTCGCCGAGTTCGAAAGCGGGGTGCCGATCCGTTGGCCGATCTGCATGGAGTCTCCAGAAAAATGTCAGATGAGATGGAATGGGTAGATCAGCAATGTTAACATGCGCAACCTCTGCACCGGACGCTCGGCGCCGTGCCGTGCGCGAGAGCGCTCGCGTGCGGCAACCTGAGTGCGTTACCCTTACGCCTTCGCCAGTTTGAAGAGGACCGACGCCATGTTCCCAACGTCTTCAGCGCGACGTCTTGCGCGTCTCGTTGCAGCGCTGCTTGCACCCCGTGTCGCCACGGTTTTTGCACCGTTGTTTGCAGCCCGTGTCGCACCATCCACTGCACCGCGGTTCGCGCCGTCCGGCTCGCGGGGGCGTCTGCCGGGACGCGCCACGTTTGCCGCGCTGAGCGTGGCGGCGTTGCTGAGCGCCTGCGCCATGCCCACCCATCCGGATACCAAAGCGCCGCCGCCCGACCCGTTCAACCCGGCCGCGACGCAATTGCTCGACGATACGTCGTGGGACCTCACCGGCTGGAAGCAGGCGGACGGCACGATGCGCACCATTCCGGGCGCCGACAGCGGTGCGCCGATCACGCTCACGCTGTCGACGGCTACCGGCCAGCGCCATGCCAGCGGCTTTTCCGGATGCAACCGTTACATGGGCACTTACGCGCTGAAGGACGGCAAGCTGAGCTTCGGGACGCTGGGCAGCACGCGGATGGCCTGCTCCACACCGGGCGGCCAGATCGAAGGCGATTATCTCGACGCGCTCGGACACATCGACCACACCGGTGTGCAGATGCGGCCGCCGCAGGAGTTGCAGTTGATCCTCGACAATGGCGACAAGCTGGTTTTCGCGCGGCACGATGAAAAATGAGCGCGCGGGTGGCGCTTAGCCTGGGCGCTGCGGGGATCGACGACGTCCGCTCGGGCCGCGCCGCTTGCCGTGCTTTTTTTCAGGCGGGTCAGGCAGGCACAGGCCGCCCGCTTGCCGCTGTCTTCGAAGCGTCGTGCTTCGCCGGTTTAAACTCGACGGATTGCGTTTTCGCGGATCCGTCATTCGTTGATGTCTAGCATGCACACGGTAGTTTTCGGCTGGTTCGGCGGGTCGGCCGTCTGGTTCCTTCCTCTCTTGTGGCGTCTCGTGAAGTCTGTGCTGCCAGGCGGCGTCGGGCTGCGCGGGCCCGGCACGATCCGGCTGTGGCTCGGCTTTGTCTGCGTCCTCGTGGCGAGTTGCACGCTGGAGGCGTCGCTGCTCGGCATGGTGGGCATGGTCGGCGTCGACGGCTTCGGGCATGCGCTGGCGGCCGGCTTCGGCCGGCTGCTGGGCCACGTCGGCACGCCGCTGGTGATGCTCGGCCTGCTGGTGGTGAGCCTGCCGTGGCTGCTCGAGTTTCGCTGGAGCAGTGTCGCCTTGTGGGCGGATTCGGCATTCGGCCTCGGCCTGAGCCGCGGGCTGGCCAAACGCGATGAAGACGCGCGCCGCCGCAGCACAGTCGACGACACGCTGCCTCCGTACGCCTCGACGCCAACCAATACGATGGCCCCCAAGACCAAAGGCCGCTATGCGCGTCCGACCGTGTGGCGGCCGCCGGCTGCGACGCGTGGAGCGGGTGCTGGCGCGGCCGGTCTGGCTGGCGGGAAGGACGCGCTGGGTAAGGATGCGCTGGGGGGCGACGCGCGCGCGGCGGGTGCGGCGCCGGGTGGCGCGGGTTGGCAAGCACGAAATGCGACGCCGCGCGGTCAAGCCGCAGCGGCTGACCAGGCGGGACGGACACGGGCCGGTACGCCGGCTCGGCAAGGTGCTGGACCGGCGCCGGCTCAGCATACCGGTGCTGCGATCGACAAGGCGGCTGCGTGGGCGCCGGCTGAACCCGTCGCGCCGGCGGGCTGGTTGCGCGAGCCGGGTTCGGCGGCGCGCGGAGCTGCAGTAGCGCGGGGCGTCGGGGCCGGGACGAGCGGCACGGCGGCTCCGTCGAAGGGAATCGTTCCTGGTCGGGTCGCACCTGGCGCGGCGCCCGCTTCCCCGGCAGCCGCGAACCGCGCGCCTTCGGCGCAACACGTCAATCAGCCGGTGCGCCCCGGCACGCCCTCCGCCGCTACGCCCGCCTCACGCCCCTCACCGGCGCCCGCTCCGACGCAAACGCAGCGACCGGTCGCCAACGCGGCGCAGGCGCATCGACACCCGGCCGTCTCCGGTTCGCGCGCCCCGAGCTTTTCGCGGCCCGCAGCAACGACCGAACACGTCACCCCGCCCGCCAGCGTGCAGGAGACGCTGCGCAGCATCGAAGAGAACGCGGCTCGCTGGACAACCATCGCAGGCGCGAGCCTCGCTCGACGCACGGTTCCAGAGGCGATCAGGTTTGCGAACGACGTGCCCGCTATGCCGGTTGCGGAGGACGTGACGCATGAGACGCCAACGGCAGCGCCTGCGCCGGCACCTGCGCCTGCGCCAATTCCAGCGCCGACTCCAACTCCTATGCCGGCGAGCGAGGCGGCAACGGTCGATGCGTCCAGCGCGCCTCTGGGCGAGCCGGCCGCCGAGGCCCCCGTCACCGCACACCACGAACTCGCCGAACCGGTGAGCTGGCCTATCGTGTCGCCTGAAGCCGGGTCGCCGGTTGACGATGCGCCGGTGGATAAACCCATTGAAGCATCCGCCCAGGTACTTCCCGCCGCCGTCGACACACCCGCGCACATGGACAGTGGCGAGGCACCGGCCACGCCGAACGTCGACCACGCGAGCGCTGCAAATGCGATGCACGCACCTGCGGCGGAGCTCGTCATCGACAAAGCGCTCGCGCCATGGGAAACGGAAATGGACGCCGCAACGCCGCCGTCCGCGCCCGCCCCTACCCCATCGAACGTCGTGCGCTTCCCCGGCTTCGCGGCGGCGAACGTTGCGAGCATCGACGCCCAGGCTACACGCGAGCCGCTGTCGGACCATATCGACAATCCCGACGACGACCCGCTCGACCACGTCAGCGCCTCAACCGCCATCCGCGACACCGCACCCGCTTTCGCCGGAGTCCACGACGAAGCAAGCGACGAAGCAATCGAAGAGATTTTCGCCGAACCGAACGCTACGCCCCAGGACGCCCCCACCCCCGCGCCGTTCACCCTGCCGCGCAGCGAACCGGCCAACGAACCCATCGCGCCGCGCGCTCCGGTCAGCGGCCACACGCCCACCGTATTCGAATTCCGCGCGCCCGCTGCGTCGCGCGTCGAACTGCCGACGCTCGACCTGCTCGCGCGCGCCGACACCGATGTCGAACCCGTCTCCGAAGAACGGCTCGCCGAAACCGGCCAGTTGATCGAACAGCGCCTGCAGGAGTTCAAGGTGCCGGTGACGGTGGTGGGCGCATCGGCCGGCCCGGTAATCACGCGCTTCGAAGTCGAGCCCGCGCTCGGCGTACGCGGCAGCCAGATCGTCGGCCTGATGAAGGACCTCTCGCGCGGCCTCGGCCTCACCTCGATCCGCGTGGTCGAGACGATTCCCGGTAAGACCTGCATGGGTCTCGAGCTGCCGAACGCGAAGCGTCAGACCATCCGCCTGTCGGAAATCCTCGAGGCGAACGTCTACCAGCATTCGCACTCCATGCTTACGCTTGCGATGGGCAAGGACATCACCGGTCATCCGGTGGTCGCCGATCTCGCCAAAGCGCCGCACATGCTGGTGGCCGGCACGACCGGCTCGGGCAAGTCGGTGGCGATCAACGCGATGATCGTGTCGCTGCTCTACAAGGCGACGCCCGAAGAAGTGCGGTTGATCATGATCGACCCGAAGATGCTCGAACTGTCGGTCTACGAAGGGATTCCGCATCTGCTCGCCCCGGTCGTCACCGACATGAAGCTCGCCGCCAACGCGCTCAACTGGTGTGTCGGCGAAATGGAGAAGCGCTACCGGCTGATGTCGGCGGTCGGCGTGCGTAATCTCGCCGGCTTCAATCAGAAAATCCGCGATGCCGAGGCCGCCGGCAAGAAGCTCGGCAATCCGTTTTCGTTGACGCCCGAAGCCCCCGAACCGCTCGCCACGCTGCCGCTGATCGTGGTGGTGATCGACGAGCTGGCCGACCTGATGATGGTCGCCGGCAAGAAGATCGAAGAACTGATTGCGCGGCTCGCGCAGAAAGCGCGCGCCGCCGGCATCCACCTGATCCTCGCCACCCAGCGCCCGTCCGTCGATGTGATCACCGGCCTCATCAAGGCCAACATTCCGACCCGGGTCGCCTTCCAGGTGTCCTCGAAGATCGACTCGCGTACGATTCTCGACCAGATGGGCGCCGAATCGCTGCTCGGCCAGGGCGACATGCTGTTCCTGCCGCCGGGCACCGGCTATCCGCAGCGCGTGCACGGCGCGTTCGTCGCCGACGAGGAAGTGCATCGGATCGTCGAATATCTGAAGCAGTTCGGCGAGCCGCAATACGAAGAAGGCATTCTCGACGGCCCCGCCAGCGAAGGCGCGACCCAGGACCTGTTCGGCGACGCGCCGGACGCCGAAGCCGATCCGCTCTACGACGAAGCCGTCGCCTTCGTGGTGCGCACGCGGCGCGCGTCGATCTCGTCGGTGCAGCGGCAATTGCGCATTGGCTACAACCGCGCAGCGCGACTCGTCGAACAGATGGAAACGGCGGGACTGGTGTCGTCGATGGGCATCAACGGTAGCCGCGAAGTGCTCGCACCGGGACCGGCTGAATAGGCGAAAGCCGCTGCTGCGTCAGAAAATGAAACGGGCCTCGGAGGCATGCATGCTTCCGAGGCCCGTTTTGCTTAGGGTTCAAGACGCCTTAGGACACTGCTTCGTGACGCTACGTCCCCCCCCAACCTCAAGACGGCGACACCAGCTTGAAATCCACCGGCGAGCCGATCTCAATCCGCTTCGGATTCGCCTCGAGCAAACCGGTCTGCTGATCGCGCCTGAACACATACGCGGTGTCGCTGTTCTGATTGCCGACGATCAGCCAGTTACCGGTCGGATCGATGGCAAACTCGCGCGGCGACTTGCCGAGGCTCGACTGCCGGCCCACCAGTTTCAGATGGCCGTTCGCCGCGTCAACCGCGAAGATCACAATCTCGTTCGCGTCGCCGCGGTTGGTCGCGTAGAGGAAGCGTCCGTCCGGCGACAGATGGATTGCCGCTGCCCCCACCTGCCCCTTGAAGCCCGGCTGCGTGAGCGGCGACACCTGCAGCAGCGTGAGCTTGCCGTCGTCGTAGCGGAACGTACTGACCGTCGCAGCCAGTTCGCTCGTCAGATACGCGTATTTGCCGTCCACTCCAAACACTAGGTGACGCGGACCGCTGCCGGCCTTCACATCCGTATAACGCCACTCCGTCGGACCGAACAGGCCGCGGCTGCCATCCGGCGTGTAGCGGTACGAGTACAGCTTGTCCGCGCCGAGATCCTGCGCGAACAGATACTGGCCGTCCGGCGAGAACACGGTTGAATGCACATGCGAGTTGTCCTGACGACCCTTCACCGGACCGCCGCCTTCATGATGCACGGTCAGCACCGCCTGACCCACCTGGCCGTCCGCCTGCAGCGGGAACACCGCGAAGCTGCCGCCCGGGTCCGCCGCCACCGAATAGTTCGCGGTCAGCAGATACTTGCCGTCCGGCGAAATCTTCAGATAGCACGGGTCGTTGCCCTCCGCCGACACCTTGTTGAGAAAGGTCAACTGCCCGCTCGCCGGATCGAAGCCGAACGCGCTGATGCCGCCGCGTTGCGTGGCCGGGCCGTTGTCGCCGGGCAGTTCGTTGACCGCGTACACATGGCGGCGGTCGCCGCTCACCACGAGATACGACGGGTTGACCGTCTGCGCGACCGACACGCGGGTGGCCTCGCCGGTCTTCGTATCGAACCGGTAGACGTAGAGCCCTTCGCTCTTGCCGCCCGTGTAGGTACCGACAATCATGTCGTAGACGCCGTCGGCCGGTGCCGGGCCGGCGTCCTGGGCAAACGCATGGGTAGCGACAATCGAGACCATGAGCACGAAACCTTTTATGATCGAACGGACAGACCGGGCAGATGGCGTCAATGCGGCCTTCCGGACAGGTTGAAGCGAAGAGTGTGACGCGGCGCTTGCGGCGGCTTGGGCACTACGATGCATGTCGACCTCCTGGACATCGGGTTATTCGGTTTTGATGGTGTCGCTGGTCTGCCACGCGATTTGGAACGTTTTAGTTATCCGCGCCAGTATAGAAGATAGAAGCCAGGCGTTGAGCCGGATCGCGCAGCCCGCAAGGCTGGCAACCGGTGTTGGCGGGCGGTGCACCCTGCTGCCCATGAGAACCCTCTCTCACACCCGTCTCACCACTCGGAGTCTCAATGAACATCACCCTCAGCCTGGGCCCCGTCGTTTCGCTGATCGCCGGCATCCTCATCCTCGTGATGCCGCGTCTGCTCAATTACATCGTCGCGATCTATCTGGTCATCATCGGGGTGATCGGCATCTTCGGCGTAGGCGCTTCGCACTTTTGAGTTCGAGCGACTGGCGTGCGGACACAACCAGGCGGCCGGTTGGCGCCGCCCGGCTGAAGCGAAGTCAAGCGCAGAAGTCGACCCAGCCCCTCGGGATTATCCGCGTGGCCTAGCCGTTCGCGAGCTGGTCGAGCCGCAGACGTCCCTGCAGCGACAGGCCGCCGACGGCATAATGGCCGTCACCCTCCCGATGACGCTTGAAGCAGGCCCGCTCGATCAGGAACAGGGCGGCGGCCTGCATCCCGTTGCGGGACAGGCCGAGGCGGCCGGCATCGAGCGGCAGCATGGAATCGTCAGCGAGTTCGCTGGCGGCCGAGAGAATGGTGATGCAATCGGATTTCGACGGGTTCAGCATGGCTTTCGTCCTCGAAAACAGCGTTTGCGTGCGCGATAGACCGGCCTTCCCACGCCTGCGGCCCAATCTTCGCCCATCATCCAAAAGTCCGATTGTAGGCAGCGCTATCTCAAAATGCCAATGCGAAGTTGCCCCGAATCTGCCGCAAGCTGCCCCGAGGTTGTCCCGCTTTTGCCTGTCAGACCGGCTGAACCAAACCGCATGGCACAGGTCCGGTACTAAACCAAGCCCCGGGGCGTTCCGGGCGTACGCTTGACACGCCGGCCACGCCCCGCTCATTCCGCTTACCCAGTCACCTATGCCCGCACTCATCGAAGACTATGCCCTCGTCGGCGACGGCCACACCGCCGCACTGATCTCCCGTGACGGTTCCGTCGACTGGCTCTGCTGGCCGCGGTTCGACTCCGGCGCGTGCTTCGCCGCCCTGCTCGGCACGGAAAAAAACGGCCGCTGGCTGATCGCGCCCGTCTCCGACACGCCGGCGAAGATCACCCGCCGCTATCGCGGCGAAACGCTGATCCTCGAGACCGATTTCGAAACCGACGAAGGCGCGGTCACCGTGATCGACTTCATGCCGCCCGGCAACGGCTGGTCGGAACTGGTGCGCATCGTCGTGGGCCGGCGCGGCACCGTGCGCATGAAGATGGAACTGGTGCTGCGTTTCGATTACGGCTTTTCGATTCCGTGGGTCAGCCGCCTGAAGCACGACAGCGGCATCAAGGCGATCGTCGGGCCGGATACGGCTGTGCTGCGCACGCCCGTCGAGCTGCGCGGCGAGAACATGCACACCGTCGCCGAGTTCACGGTATCGCCCGGCGAACGGGTGCCGTTTGCGCTCGCTTATTCGCCGTCGCACCTGCGCATTCCGCCGGCCCGCGATCCGCACACCGCCCTCGCACGGACCGAGAACCACTGGCTCGAGTGGTCGGCGCGCAGCACGGTCGAAGGCAAGTACGCCGCGCCGATCCGCCGCTCGCTGATTACGCTCAAGGCGCTCGCCTACGAGCCGACCGGCGGCATCGTGGCGGCGCCTACCACGTCGCTCCCCGAGCAGCTGGGCGGCACGCGCAACTGGGACTACCGCTATTGCTGGCTGCGCGACGCCACCATCACGCTGCTCGCCATGATGCGCGGCGGCTACTTCGACGAAGCGCGCGCGTGGCGCAGCTGGCTGGCTCGCGTGATGGCCGGCGCGCCCGAGCAGTTGCAGATCATGTACGGGATCAGCGGCGAACGGCGTCTGCCGGAGTTCGAGGTGGACTGGCTGCCCGGCTACCAGGGCGCGAAGCCGGTGCGCATCGGCAACAATGCGGCCGGCCAGCTTCAGCTCGATGTGTACGGCGAAGTGATGAACGCACTGCATCTCGCGCGCGTGGGCGGCCTGCAAGCGGACGAGACCACCTGGAACGTGCAGTGCGAAATGCTCGAACACCTGGAAACGATCTGGCAGGAACCCGACGAAGGCATCTGGGAAACGCGCGGCGGCCGCCAGCATTTCACCTTCTCGAAGGTGATGGCCTGGGTGGCGTTCGATCGCGCGATCAAGTCCGCCGAATCGTTCGAGCTGCCCGGCCCGCTCGACCACTGGCGCGAGATTCGCGAACAGATTCACGCGACGGTCTGCGAGAAAAGCTGGAATCCCCAGCTCAACGCCTTCACCCAGGTGTTCGGCGGCGACGAACTCGACGCGAGCGTGCTGCTGCTGCCGCAGGTGGGCTTCCTGCCGCCGTCGGATCCGCGCGTGATCGGCACGCTCGCCGCTACCGAGAAATACCTGCTGCGCGACGGCTTCGTGATGCGCTACCGCACGACGGAAGTCGACGACGGCCTGCCGCCCGGCGAGGGTACCTTCCTCGCGTGCAGCTTCTGGATGGTGGACAACCTCGCGATGCAGGGACGCGTCGCCGAAGCGGAGGCCATGTACGAACGCCTGCTCGCGCTCGTCAACGACGTCGGTCTGCTGGCGGAGGAATACGACCCGGCCGCGAAGCGCCTCGTCGGCAACTTCCCGCAGGCGTTTTCGCACGTGGCGCTGGTGCACACCGGGCTGAACCTGATGAAACACGAGCAGGAAATGGCGAGAGCGGCCGGGCAGCCGCCGCATAACGGCACGGAGACGGGCAAACTTGACCCTGCGGCAACCCCGTATAGCGGCACGGCAACATCGCCCGTACCATGAGTTAATGACGTTTTAGCTGCCAGGGGGCGTCGCGTTGCTGCATTGCACAAATATACTTTGTCCGATATCATCAAACGAGACTCTTGGCCGATAATCAAGCGCCTACAACCACAACGGCCCGCTGCAACGCGAAACGCGTGTTTGCGAAGCCCCATGCGAATCGCCCCAACGCCGGAGCACCCATGCTCTATCAACTGCATGAATTCCAGCGGGCTCTGCTCAGCCCGCTGACCGCCTGGGCCCAGGCCGCGTCGAAATCCTTCGCGAATCCGGCCAGCCCTTTCGCCTATGTGCCAGGCGCCACACGTCTTTCCGCCGGTTACGAATTGCTCTACCGGCTAGGCAAAGACTACGAAAAACCCGAATTCAACCTGCACCAGATTGTTAAGGATGGTCATAACATCCCGATCATCGAACAGACGATCGTCGAGAAGCCGTTCTGCCGTCTGCTGCGTTTCAAGCGTTTCGCCGACGACAGCGGCGCTGTCAGCCAACTGAAAGACGAGCCGGTCGTGCTGGTGTGCGCGCCGTTGTCCGGCCACCACTCCACGCTGCTGCGCGACACGGTGCGCACGCTGCTGCAGGACCACAAGGTGTACATCACCGACTGGATCGACGCACGCATGGTGCCGCTCGAAGACGGCGCGTTCCACCTCGACGATTACGTTGCTTATATTCAGGAATTCATCCGTCACATCGGCGCCAAAGATCTGCACGTGATCTCCGTGTGCCAGCCTACAGTGCCGGTGCTGGCCGCCATTTCGCTGATGGCGAGCCGCGGCGAAGAAACGCCGCGCACAATGACGATGATGGGCGGCCCGATCGACGCGCGTAAGAGCCCGACCTCGGTCAACTCGCTCGCCACGCAGCACTCGTTCGAATGGTTCGACAACAACGTGATCTACACGGTGCCGCCGAACTATCCGGGTGTGGGCCGCAAGGTCTATCCGGGCTTCCTGCAACACACGGGTTTTGTGGCCATGAATCCGGAACGGCACGCGGCCTCGCATTGGGATTACTACCAGAGCCTCTTGCGCGGCGACGAAGACGACGCCGAAGCGCACCGCCGTTTCTATGACGAGTACAACGCGGTGCTCGACATGGACGCCGACTATTACCTCGACACGATTCGCGTCGTCTTCCAGGAATTCCGTCTGGCTGAAGGCACCTGGGACGTGGCCGGCGAGCGCGTGCGGCCACAGGACATCAAGAAGACCGCCCTCTTCACGATCGAAGGCGAGCTCGACGACATCTCCGGCGACGGTCAGACGCGCGCCGCTCAGGACCTGTGCAGCGGTATTCCGGCGGAGCACAAGCAGCATTTCACCGCGGAAAAGTGCGGCCACTACGGCATTTTCTCGGGCCGCCGCTGGCGCACCATCATTTATCCGCAACTGCGCGACTTCATCCTTGCCCACAACAAGGCACCCAAGGTCGCGAAGGAAAAAGTCGAAGCCTGAAGGCAACGGCATGGCGCGATTCGGGTAAACCGGGACGCCCGCCAGAAGGTTGCGCGCGCATCGAACGCAAAACAACGGCCCCTGCAAGGGGCCGTTGTTGTTTGAGGCTCGCGAAAGCGCGCGCGGCGTCACCCGCACGCATGCACCCCGATCGCGCGCTTCGCGCCGCCAGATAGCCGCGCGTGGCGCCTAACACCTGGTTCGGCGTGGTTAGGCGTGGTTCGGCCTGGGTGACCTTAGCGCCTGACTCGCCTGGCTTAGCGCGTGTTCTAGCGTCTAAGCAGATACGCGAGCAGCAACTCGGTGTTCATCTGCACGACTTCGCTACGCTCGGAAGCGCTGCTGAAATCGCGGCCGAGTGTCGCCTCCAGCGTGAAGCGATTCGACACGATGTAGTAGCCGAGGCCCGAGAGCGTGACGTAAAAGCGCAGCGGGTCGACATTGGTGCGGAACAGACCCGCGCGCTGGCCGCGTTCGAGAATGCTGCCCAGCGTCGCCACAATGGGCGAGATCATCTCCCGGATGCGCGTGGACTTCTGCATGTAGCGCGCCTCGTGCAGATTCTCATTGTTGATGAGACGCAGCAGCTCCGGATGATCCCGGTAGTAGTCCCACACAAAATGCGCAAGACGCGTAATGGCCTCGACCGGTGCAATACCGTTCAGGTCGAGCGTGCGCTCGGCCTCCGTGAGCGCGCCGAAGGCGTGTTCGAGGACGGCCGTGAAAAGCTGCTCCTTGCTACCGAAGTAGTAATAGAGCATGCGTTCATTGGTTTCCGCGCGGCGGGCGATCTGGTCGACGCGCGCGCCGAACAACCCACCATTTGCAAATTCCTCAGCTGCCGCGAGCAGAATACGGCGCCGGGTGCCTTCAGGATCTCTTTTGATTTTCGGCTGATTCATGGTGGCATCATCGTGAGCCGCGTTATCCGGATCGCGCCGCCGGCCTCTCCTCGGGCCTTGCACCGACAGCGTTAGCGGGCGCGCCATGGTTGGGGGACACCCTTCTGCGGTCTTTCGAAAAAGCGCTTCGATTATGGCACATGGTTTGACAATCGCAATCGGGGAAATCGGCGATAATGTGCTATTTCCCCTACGCCTGACGGAGCCAGCCAAAGCCGAGCTGCGCCCGTCTGTCGCCGAGCATGGCAAGCGCCCTGTCGGCAAGCCTCACCGTCGTGACCGTGACCGATTCCATAACACTCGCAGACCGCGTCGAAGATCTGCTCCCCCAGACACAATGTACGAAGTGCGGCTATGCAGCATGCCGCCCGTACGCCGAAGCAGTGGCCGTTGGCACAGCGAACTACAACCAATGCCCGCCGGGCGGTATCGAAGGCGTGGCGCGGCTGGCCGCCCTGCTCGGCAAGCCGGTGATCCCGCTCAATCCCGCCAATGGCGTCGAACGGCCGCGGCCCCTGGCCGTGATCGACGAGAGCCTGTGCATCGGTTGTACGCTGTGCATGCAGGCGTGTCCGGTGGACGCGATCCTTGGTGCACCGAAGCAAATGCACACGGTGATCGAGGCGCTCTGCACCGGCTGCGATCTGTGCGTCGCGCCCTGCCCGGTCGACTGCATTGCGATGGTCCCCGTTACGGGCGCGGCAACCGGCTGGGACGCGTGGACCGAAGCACAGGCGAGAGCCGCTCGCGAACACCACGACCAGCGCGAGGCGCGTCTCGCACGCGAACGCGATGCAGCGGAAGCCCGCGTGGCCGCTCGCCGGGCTGCGAGCAGCACAGCCAGTGAGGCGGCCGCTGCCGTGTCCGCTGCATCCGCTGCGCCTGCTGACACGCCCGCACCTGCTGCTACCGCCACCGCCGACGACGCCGATGCCAGAAAACGCGCGATCATTCAAGCCGCGCTCGAACGTGCCCGTCAGAAGAAGGCTGAACTGGCCGCCAAAGGCGCGGGTCCGCAAAACACGGAGCGCGTGAGTGCCGACGTGCAGGCCCAGATCGACGCAGCGCAAGCGCGCCGCCGGCGCCTGGGCATCGAGGAAAACGCTGAGTCCGCACCCACATCGCCAGCCGCCGACGCGCCCGCCACGCCTCGTGTACCCAAACCCTGACCTCCCGCCCCGGTATGAACGCGAACAAACGCCGCGCCATCTACGAGACACTCCAGAGCCTCAACCCGCATCCCACGACCGAACTCGAATACACCACGCCGTTTGAACTGCTGATCGCGGTGATGCTGTCGGCGCAAGCCACCGACGTATCGGTCAACAAGGCCATGCGCAAGATGTTCCCGGTCGCGAACACGCCGCAACAGATCGTCGAGCTCGGCGAAGAAGGCGTGACCGGCTACATCAAGACCATCGGCCTCTACCGGACCAAGGCGAAGAACGTCGTCGCGACCTGCCGGATTCTGCTGGATCAATACGGCGGCGAAGTGCCGGACGATCGCGAGGCGCTCGAGAGCCTGCCGGGGGTCGGCCGCAAGACGGCCAATGTGGTCCTGAACACGGCCTTCGGCCATCCCACCATCGCGGTCGACACGCACATCTTTCGGGTTGCGAATCGAACCGGCCTGGCGCCGGGCAAGGACGTGCGCACAGTCGAGGCGGCGCTGGAGAAATTCACGCCCGCCGAGTTCCAGCAGGACGCGCATCACTGGCTGATTCTGCACGGCCGTTATGTCTGCAAGGCGCGTCGCCCCGAGTGCTGGCATTGCGTGATCGAACCGCTGTGCGAGTTCAGGCCGAAAACCCCGCCGCCCGATCTGTAAGCGGCATGCGGATTTCCCGCAATGCAATGCAATGCAGCGCGCAGTGTGCACGCAGCACCGCTGGCTACGTGCCGGCACCGCTGGCCGCTTGCCAGCGCCGCGCCGGCCCCCGGCGTAAAATGACCGCTTGTCGTCGCGCACAGGGTTGACCCTCACTGCGCGCACCCTTCAACACCGCTTCCAGTCCACGATGTTCAATCCCAGCCGCGACGAAGTCCGAAGCTTTTTCACCGAGACCTGGCGCAAGCAGCGCGAAGGCGCGATCCTGACACCGCTCGAGGCCATCGCCGCCGACTGGATCGTCGAACACCCCGAATACCACGCCGAGTTGACGGAGGGCGCCGCCGCGTCGGCGCAGGACTACTCGCCGGAGCGCGGCCAGACCAACCCGTTTTTGCATCTGTCGATGCATCTGGCGATCAGCGAACAGTTGTCGATCGATCAGCCGCCCGGCATTCGCGCCGCTCATGAGCGTCTCGCTGCCCGTCTCGGCTCGACCCATGACGCGCAGCACGCGATCATGGAGTGCCTCGGGGAAACCCTGTGGGAAGCGCAGCGCAGCGGCACGCCGCCCGACACCGACGCGTACCTGCAACGCATCGAACGCCGCGCCTCGCGCGACTGACCCGCGTCATCGTCAACGAAGCGTCGCTGCTTAGGGTTCACCCGAAAGCAAAACACCCCGCCAAGGCGGGGTGTTTTCATATCTGCAAGGCCACGCGAAGCGCGAGGTAAAACCCTTACTTCTTCTGGACCAGATCGCCGCTCAGCGATTCGACATACGCCGCGATGTCCTTCATGTCGCTTTGCGACAGGCTTTGCACCTGCGCCTGCATGATCGCGTTGTTGCGACCGAAGTGCGGATTGCCGTTGCCCATCTGATACTGGCGCAATGCCCAGTACACGTAATCGGAATGCTGACCCGCGAGCTTCGGATATTCCGGGCTCACCGGCTTGTTGAGGTTCACGCCATGGCAGGCCGCGCAGTTGTGCGCGTCGGCCAGCACCTTGCCGTTGTCGGCGTCGGCGGCATGCGCCACATTGGCTGCGGCCAGACCGAACAGTGCCGCCGCTGCACAGGCAGCCTTGAACGTCGTGTGGAGTGCCAGTTGAGGCTTCTTCATGAATTCTCCTATCCCGCGAAAGTAAATAGCCGAGTGACTGGGTGGATGACGGCAGCCGGTTACTTGTCGGGATTGCTTTTCGAAGCGGGGGTCTGCGCCGCGTAGTACGCAGCGATGTCGGCAATGTCCTGATCCGACAACGACGCGGTGATGGCGTGCATCGTCTCGAAGTGACGGTCGCCCTTCTTGTATTCGTGCAACGCGTTCTCAAGGTACGCCTGATTCTGGCCGCCGAGGACCGGCACCCGGTAGACCTCCGGGTATGCCGTGCGGTATTCAGGAATGCCGTGGCAGCCAATACACATCGCGACCTTGCCCTGACCTGCCTTGGCGTTGCCGACGACATCCACGGCCTGCGCACTGGCCGCGTAGCCCGCTAGCACCGACAGCGCTGCGATTACGACGTGTTTGCCAACGATTTTATTCATAGCATGTAACCTGGCTTGAGGGGAAACGGGCGCCCGAAAGGCAACAGCCTGCACCATTCTTATTCTAGGGTTACCACGCAGGCCAAAAAAATCGGGCTAATTGTACCGCGCCGCTATCGCGGGCGTCCACCGGGCGGGAGGCGCGGCCCGACGCGCCTCCCCGCTCGACACCCGCCGCCCGTGCGCCGCCCGCCCACCGGGCCGCGCCCCGGCAAGCGGTGCGGATGACACCATACGCCAGCCCGATTCAGCCCAACAGGGCTTCTGACTTATACTGGAATTTTTCCCGAACGAGCGTCTCGCCATGCGTTTCGAAGGCTCATCGCAATACGTCGCCACCGACGACCTCAAGCTCGCGGTCAACGCCGCGATGACCCTGCAGCGCCCGCTCCTCATCAAGGGCGAACCCGGCACCGGCAAGACGATGCTCGCCGAGGAAGTGGCGGCGGCCCTCGGCATGCCGCTCCTGCAATGGCACATCAAGTCCACTACGAAGGCGCAGCAGGGGCTGTACGAATACGATGCGGTGTCGCGCCTGCGCGATTCGCAGCTCGGCGACGAGCGCGTCAAAGACATCCGCAACTACATCGTCAAGGGCGTGCTGTGGCAGGCGTTCGAAGCGGATGAGCAGACCGTGCTGCTGATCGACGAGATCGACAAGGCCGACATCGAATTCCCCAACGACCTGCTGCGCGAACTCGACCGCATGGAGTTCTACGTCTACGAGACGCACGAACTGGTGCGCGCGAAGCACCGTCCGCTCGTCATCATCACCTCGAACAACGAGAAGGAACTGCCGGACGCGTTCCTGCGCCGCTGCTTCTTCCACTACATCAAGTTCCCGGATCCGGTGACGATGCAGCAGATCGTCGAAGTGCACTTCCCCAACATCAAGAAAGACCTGCTGAGCGCGGCGATGGCGAGCTTTTTCGAACTGCGCAACGTGTCGGGCCTGAAGAAGAAGCCGTCCACCTCGGAACTGCTGGACTGGCTAAAGCTGCTGCTCGCCGAAGACATTCCGCCCGAAGCGCTGCGCTCGTCGGACCAGAAGCAGATCATTCCGCCGCTGCATGGCGCGCTTCTGAAGAACGAGCAGGACGTGAGCCTGTTCGAGCGGCTCATCTTCATGAACCGCAACAACCGTTGAACCGAGCGCGTGCGCCTGAACCGCCTGAACCCTTCTGGATCAGATACGCACGCCTGACGCCGGCGCACGCGCCACTCGGTGCGCCGCTGCAGAGGAACCCGCATGCTGATCGACTTCTTTTATTCGTTGCGCGCGGCCAGATTGCCGGTCTCCGTGAAGGAGTACCTGACGCTGCTCGAAGCGCTCAAAGCCAATGTGATTGCGCCGTCCCTCGACGAGTTCTACTACCTCGCCCGCCTGACGCTGGTGAAAGACGAGCAGTATTTCGACAAGTTCGACCAGGCCTTCGGCGCCTATTTCAACGGCGTGGCAATGAAGTCCGAACTGGCGCTCGACATACCGCTCGACTGGCTGAAAAAGAAGCTGCAGCGCGACCTGTCGCCGGAAGAGAAGGCGCAGATCGAGGCGATGGGCGGCCTCGACAAGCTGATGGAGCGTCTGAAAGAACTGTTCGACGAACAGAAGGACCGTCACGAAGGCGGCAACAAGTGGATCGGCTCGGGCGGCACGTCGCCGTTCGGTAACGGCGGCTACAACCCGGAAGGCATCCGCATTGGCGGCGAGTCGTCCGGCAACCGCACCGGCGTGAAGGTGTGGGAAGCGCGCGCCTATCGCGATTACGACGATCAGGTCGAAATCGGTACACGCAACATCAAGATCGCCTTGCGCCGGCTGCGGCGCTTCGCGCGCGAAGGCGCCGCCGAAGAGCTCGACCTGCCCGACACCATCCGCAGCACCGCGGCGAACGCCGGCTGGCTCGATCTGAAGATGGTGCCGGAGCGCCACAACAACGTGAAGGTGCTGATGCTGCTCGACGTGGGCGGTTCGATGGACGACCACATCAAACGCACCGAAGAGCTGTTCTCCGCCGCCAAGGCCGAGTTCAAGCATCTCGAGTTCTATTACTTCCACAACTGCGTGTACGACTTTCTGTGGAAGAACAACCGCCGCCGTCATGCGGAACGCATGCCCACCTGGGACGTGCTGCACAAGTTCACGCCGGAGTACAAGCTGATCTTCGTGGGCGACGCCACCATGAGCCCGTACGAAGTGCTGCAGCCCGGCGGCTCGGTGGAGTACAACAATCCCGAGGCGGGCGCCGTGTGGTTGCGACGGCTCGCGGACCACTTTCCGCACCATGCATGGCTGAATCCCGAGCCCGAAGGCCTATGGGAATACCGGCAATCGGTGTCGGTGATTCGCGAAGTGCTGGGCCACAGGATGTATCCTCTCACCCTCGCCGGCCTGGAAACCGCGATGCGCGCGTTGAGCAAGTAGCTTGAATCGACCCGCCGGGCGCAAGCCAGGCCAGGCGATGCGTGCAAGCCGGGCCCTACGTGGCGCCGGCAAGACCTTACCCACAAGAAACCCGAGACCTTCTGCATGAGTTCCCCTTCGTCGCCCGAACTGTCCCCTTCCGCCGCACCGCCGGCGCGCCTTCGGCCGTTCTCGGACACCTCGCTATCGGCGGTGGTCGCCGGCTTCGTCGCGATGATGACGGGCTATACCAGCTCGCTCGTGCTGATGTTCCAGGCAGGTCAGGCGGCGCATCTGTCCGACGCGCAGATTTCCTCGTGGATCTGGGCGCTTTCGATCGGCATGGCGCTGTGCACGATCGGCCTGTCGCTGCGCTTTCGCGCGCCGATCGTAATCGCGTGGTCGACGCCGGGCGCCGCCCTGCTGGTCTCGTCCTTGCCGCATGTGGCCTATCCGGAGGCGATCGGCGCGTTTATCGTCTGCGCGCTGCTGTTGACCGTGGTCGGTCTGACCGGCTGGTTCGATACGCTGATGAAGAAGATTCCAGCCGGGATCGCCTCGGCGCTGCTGGCGGGCATCCTGTTCGAGATCGGCATCGAAATATTCCGCGCGGCGCAATTCCAGACCGCGCTGGTGCTGGCGATGTTCTTCACGTACCTTGTCATCAAGCGCCTCGCGCCCCGCTATGCGATCGTGACCACGCTGATCGTCGGCACGGCGGTGGCCGGCGGCCTCGGCCTGCTCGATTTCAGCCACTTCCATGTGGCCCTCGCCAGACCGGTGCTGACCTTGCCCACTTTCTCCGTTGCGGCCATCGTCAGCATCGGCATTCCGCTGTTCGTGGTCGCCATGGCCTCGCAGAACGTGCCCGGCATCGCCGTGCTGCGCGCCGACGGCTACACCACGCCGTCCGCCCCGCTGATCGCCACCACCGGCATCGCCTCGTTGCTGCTCGCGCCGTTCGGCTCGCACGGCATCAATCTTGCGGCGATTACCGCGGCCATCTGTACCGGCCCCGAAGCCCACGAGGACCGCAACAAGCGCTACACCGCCGCCGTCTGGTGTGGCGTGTTCTACCTGATCGCCGGGATCTTCGGCGCCACCATCGCCGCCCTGTTCGCCTCGCTGCCCAAGGCGCTGGTGGTCTCGGTGGCGGCGCTCGCGCTGTTCGGCTCGATCATGAGCGGGCTGGCCAACGCCATGCAGGACCTGAAGCAGCGCGAAGCGGCGCTGGTCACCTTCATGGTGACCGCCTCCGGCCTCACGCTGCTGTCGATCGGCTCGGCGTTCTGGGGGCTGGTGGCGGGCGTGCTGACGCAACTGGTGCTGAACGCGCGGCGCGCCTGAGCGAAGGCCGAAGCACGGCTGAACCAAGGCTGAAGCCTCGCTGAAGCCTCGCTGAACAAGGCCTCGTCAGAAGGCTGAACGGACCGGCGCATGCCGATGTCAAAACTGCATCATCCGATCCGCCATAGAATAGAAGCATCGGGCGGCATTCCACGGCAAAATCACGGGAGTGCCGCAGCGTGACATGCTGCCGCCGGCGCGACCGCCCAGGTTACCGCTGCGGCACCCTCCAACTCTGGACCATTGCGCCTGTGCGCCTTGAAGGCTCGACATGACTACCGCACTCGATCAACTCAAGCAATTCACGACCGTCGTCGCCGATACCGGTGACTTCCAGCAACTCGCCCAGTACAAGCCACAGGACGCGACCACCAACCCGTCGCTGATCCTCAAGGCCGTGCAGAAAGACGACTACCGTCCGCTGCTCGAAAAAACCGTGCGCGATCACGCGTCGAAGCCGGTCGGCGAGATCATCGACCATCTGCTGATCGCCTTCGGCACCGAAATCCTCAAGATCATCCCGGGCCGCGTCTCGACCGAAGTCGACGCGCGCCTGTCGTTCGACGTCAAGGGCTCGATCGACAAAGGTCACGAACTGATCAAGCTGTACGAAGCCGCCGGCATTGGCCGCGAGCGCATCCTGATCAAGCTCGCCTCCACGTGGGAAGGCATCCGCGCGGCTGAGCAACTGCAGAAAGAAGGCATCCACTGCAACATGACGCTGCTGTTCTCGCTCGCCCAGGCCGCCGCCTGCGCCGAAGCGGGCGCGCAACTGATCTCGCCGTTCGTGGGCCGCATCTACGACTGGTACAAGAAGAACGCCGGCAGCGCCTGGGATGAGGCGAAGGACGGCGGCGCGAACGATCCGGGCGTGCACTCGGTGCGCCGCATCTACGCGTACTACAAGAAGTTCGGCTACAAGACCGAGGTGATGGGCGCGAGCTTCCGCACGCCGGGCCAGGTACTGGAACTGGCGGGCTGCGACCTGCTGACGATCAGCCCCGATCTGCTGCAAAAACTGCAGGACAGCACCGGGAAGGTGGAGCGCAAGCTGTCGCCGGAACTGGGCCAGAGCGGCAATATCGAACGCGTGCCGGTCGACGAGTCGTCGTTCCGCTTCCTCGTCAACGACGAAGCCATGGCCACCGAAAAGCTCGCCGAAGGCATCCGCGCGTTCGCCGCCGACGCCGTCAAGCTGGAAAAGCTGATCGAAGAACTGCGTTAACCGCCACGATTTGACCGGGAGCCGTACGGTTTGACCGGTTTTCACAATTGACGCCACAGCAGACGACTACAATCGTTTGCTGTGGCGTTGTTCTGTCCGCTTGGGCATCACGGCGCTGCGCATACCAATACTCCTCGGAGACGACGATGCAAATTCAGCCCTATGTATTTTTCAATGGCCGCTGCGAAGAAGCGCTGGGCTTCTATGCCGACAAGCTCGGCGCCGAAGTGCTGTTCAAGATGCACTACAAGGACGCGCCGCCCGACGCCAACCGTCCGGCCGACCCGAAGAACGACAATCTCGTCATGCATGCCTCGGTCAAGATCGGCTCGAGCATCCTGATGATGTCCGACGACTGCATGAGCGAAAAGGTCACCCACGACGGTTTCAGGCTGTCGCTGACGGGCGATGACCTTGCTCACGGCGAAAAGCTTTACAACGCGCTCGCGGAAGGCGGCACCGTCAACATGCCCTGGCAAGCCACGTTCTGGACCCAGGGCTTCGGCATGGTGACCGACAAGTTTGGCATCGGCTGGATGGTGACGATTCCCGACGCCAACTGAACCAGGTCCATTGCCGCCGGCTGAGGGACAAGGGGACAAGGACCACCAGCACAACGAAGACGGGGCGCCCCCTCAGCGCGGCTAGGCCGCGGCGCTGACCGGGTCGCCGTGCCGCTCGATGTTCCAGTTCGGCTCCGTTTCGAGCAGCAGCGCCCGCAAGTGGTCCACCTGCTCGATCATCCGTTCGCCCAGCCAGTACGGCCCCTGCAGTTCGGGGGCCAGGTGCGGCGCGAGTGCACGGCTCGGGACGCGCGCCAGCACGACCTTGGGTGCAAGAAATCGCGCCGCGCCGCCGAAGCGCAAGCCGCGCGCCATCGCCAGCAGCATAGCCCGCACCGCGCGCGACTCGGCGCCGCATTGCCGCGCGAAGGCCGCACGCCCGGCGGCGTCCGCCTGGGCCAGCGCGCCGGTCGCCATGATTTCCAGCGCACTCAGCACCGAGCGGTGCACGCGCTGGATCTCTTCCAGTTTGCCCGGCGGCGCCTCGATCTCCTTCGCAACCGAGGGCATCAACGCGCGCAATTGCACCAGCCGCGCGTTCAACTCCAGAAACGTCTTGATCTGCTGGTCCGCATCGAACGGTGCGCCATCCACGAGGCGCATGTAGATTCGCGCGCAGCCGCGCAGATTGTCGGCGAGCAGGTAACGCCATGAATAGGTCGCATGCAGCGGCAGCGCAAACGAGAACGCCAGCGCGATCACAATGCCGATCAGCACGTTTAGCGTGCGCCACAGGCCCGTATCGATCAGGTTGTCGCCGTGGCCCGCGACGATGCACATGGTGATCGCCGTCAGCAGTCCGATATAGCCGCCCTTGCCGATCGCATACCACGCACAGATGCCGGCCACGACGGACATCAGCACGTAGGTGAGCCATAGCGAGCCGAACAGGTTCTGCTGCAGGATCAGCGCGAGTCCGATGGTTGCGCCGAGTAACGTTCCGGCCGCCCGCTCCGCGGCCTTCTTGCGGATATTGCCGTGATGCTGCAAGCCGCCGATCACCACCAGCAGCGTCACCGACGACCAGATGCCGTGCGGGATATGGATGCCGGTCGTAGCGAGGATCGACACGATCATCGCCAGCCCGACCCGCACGCTATGCAGCAGTTTGGCGTGCCGGTAACGGTAGTACGGCGAAGTGATCACCCTGATTGCCCGGCCGATGGCGGTACGGCGCGGGACCACGGGATCCGAATCGGTTGAGGACATGGGCGTGCGGAAGTGAGAGAGGCAACCTGCCTATGCTGCACCAAAATGCAAAACGCCCGCAAATTTTCGTTGCGGGCGTTCGTTGCATGCTCTTCTTCGGATACCTGAACCGGTCAGCTTTCCACCACGTCCAGATAGTCCTCCGGACGGGTGCGGTCTTCGGCGTGCTTCATGCCCACCGCGCGCACCAGCAGGCTCACCACCACCGACACCACCAGGTTCACGATCAGCGACCACACCGCGGCATAGCCGGGAATCGCGAGGCCGAACAGGTGGATCGTGAAGATCGAACTGGCCAGCTTCAGCGAGACCGCCATCCACGTGCCGGTGCCGATCCCGACGGCCCAGCCGAGCAGCAGGCCGCGGTAGTCGAGCATGCGCGTGTACAGCCCCAGCACGATGGCCGGCAGCGTCTGGATGATCCAGATGCCGCCCAGCAACTGCAGCTGGATCGCATACGTGAGCGGCAAGCCGAGAATGAAAGCCACCGCCCCCACCTTGACGATCAGCGAAACCAGTTTGGCGATATTGGTTTCCTGCTCGTTCGTCATGTTGCGGTTGATGAACTCCTTGTGGATGTTGCGCGTGTACAGATTGGCGGCCGCAATCGACATGATCGCCGCCGGCACCAGCGCGCCGATCCCGATGGCCGCAAACGCCACCCCGACGAACCACGACGGGAAGAAGTGCAGGAACAGCGCCGGCACGGCGAAGTTCGGACCGAAGGCCTTGAAGTACGGCGCGAACTCGGGCATGTCTTTCACGCCCGCTGCGAGCGCCATGAAACCGAGCAGCGCCAGCAGGCCAAGCACCAGCGAATACGCCGGCAACATCGCCATGTTGCGGCGGATCGTGTTGCCCGACTTCGACGACAGCACGGCCGTAATCGAGTGCGGGTAAAGGAACAGCGCGAGCGCCGAACCGACCGCCAGCGTCGCATAGGCGCTATAGCCGTTCAGGCTCGATACGTCCGGTGCTTTCAGCAGCAGCTTGGCCGGCGGCACGGCGGCGAAGATGTGGCCGAAACCGCCCAGTTGCGGCGGAATCACGATCACGGCAGCGGCGATCGTGATGTAGATCAGCACGTCCTTGACGACCGCGATCATGGCCGGTGCGCGCAGGCCCGAGGTGTACGTGTAGGCCGCCAGAATCGCGAAGGCGATGATGAGCGGCAGATCGCCGACAAAACCCGTGGTGTCGAACCCGAGCGCGCCGATCACCACTTCGATACCGACCAGTTGCAGCGCGATATACGGCATGGTGGCGACGATACCGGTCACGGCAACTGCCAGAGCAAGCGACTTGCTGCCATAGCGGGCGTTGACGAAGTCCGCGGACGTGACGTAGCCCTGACGTTTCGCAATGCTCCACAGCTTCGGGAACACGACGAACGCGAACGGATAGATCAGGATCGTATAAGGCAGCGCGAAGAAGCCGGTAGCGCCTGCGCCGAACACAAGCGCGGGCACCGCGACGAAGGTATAGGCGGTGTACAGATCGCCGCCCAGCAGGAACCACGTGACGATGGTACCGAAGCGCCGGCCGCCGAGACCCCACTCTTCCAGATGCGCGAGATCGCCGCGCCGCCAGTGCGCGGCGATGAAGCCGAGGATCGTGACGCCGATAAAGAACAGGACGAAGACAAAGGTGGCGACGGGATTCATTGAGCGCCCCCCTGCGAGCTATCCGGCAAACGTTTTTTGGTCTTGAAGTACACCAGAGCCGTGATGACCGCGCTGATCAGCACCCACAGCAGTTGATACCAGTAGAAGAACGGGAAATCGAACAGTTGGGGTTCGACCTTGTTGTATGACGGCACCCAGATCATCGCGATCCAGGGGAGCAGCAGCAACCAGAGCCAGTGTTTGCTGGCCTTGTTCGCGGTGGCGTCGTGAGCCATGACGTCTCCTCTTTCCTTTTATTGATTTGTGTCCCGTGGTTGACGGGTGGCGAACCCGACGGCTGGAGGCCGGCCCGCGGCCAGGCCACGGGCGCCCCGAAAGCATTGAAAGAGTATAGGAGTCGCAAAGGTACGGTCAAGCAGGGACGACCCGAGGCCAAACCGTATGCACCGAACCGTGTGCGCGAGGCCGTGTGCCTAGATCGAGAATGAACCGTCCTGCTGCCCGGTCGACTCCTGCAGGCCCTTGATCCACTTGCGCGCCGGTAGACCGAGTTCCGCTTCGATCAGCCTGGCACGCGCCTGCAAGGTCGCGAACGGTACGTCGAGCGCCGGACCCGAAAACGCAATCGCGACACGGTTGCCGTCGTGCACTTCAGGCAGCGCGAACACGCGGCCGTCGAAGGCTTCGTTCAGACGCTTCATGTTGCGCACGAAGCCTGGGTGATCGCCGAACAGGTTCACCGTCACCACGCCCGCGTCAGCCAGACACGCGCGCACCGCGCGGTAGAACGCCACGCTGTCGAGCACCGGACCGCGTGCGGTCGCGTCGTAGACGTCGATCTGCAGCGCGCCGATCGTGCCGTGGTTGGCGCGGTCGTTGACGAAGTCCCATGCGTCGGTTTCGTGCACCGTCAGACGGGCATCGTCGTGCGGCAGTTCGAACATCGTGCGCGCCGCGACCACCACGGCCGGATTCAACTCGACCGCTTCGACCTTCGCACGCGGCAGAAAGCGATACGCAAACTTGGTCAGCGCCGCTGCGCCGAGGCCGAGCTGAACGATGCGCTTCGGCGTTTCGAGGAACAGCAGCCAGGCCATCATTTGCTGCGCGTATTCGAGCTCGATGTGATCGGGCTTGCGCAAACGCATCGCGCCTTGCACCCATTCCGTGCCGAAGTGCAGATAGCGCACGCCGCCCTCTTCCGAGAACGTCACCGGTGCGAAGCGCGGCTTGCGCGGCGCTTCGATTTGCGGGGCGTCGTCAAGGTCGTCGTCGCGCCGTGCGCGCTTGCTCGTGCGCGTGATTTTCTGCATTTTTTCGCCGGCATCAGCGGAGTCGGACTGTTTGTTGCGGAATGCGCGCGCTTCAGCCGAAGCGCGCTTGATCAGTTTCGTCATGGAGAGAGGTCGCGTCAAAGGCGCAATTTTGGTTCGGATGAGAGCATAGCATTCGCCAGACTCGCTTTTCTTTTCCGTGTAATCTGCTTCTTCCCTGCCTTCCGGGTTTCGCCGTGACGTCACCGAAGCCTGCTAGGGTTATCGCTGCTCAGACCACCTCACACCTCACCACAAGGGATCCGCAAGCATGAGCACCATTCACTTCATTGGCGGGGAAAAAGGCGGCGTGGGCAAATCGCTCGTCGCCCGCGTGCTGGCCCAGCATTTTATCGACACCGGCGTGCCGTTTCTAGGCTTCGACACGGACCGCTCGCATGGCGCGCTGCTGCGCTTTTACGCGGACTATGCCGCACCGGCCGTGCTCGACCAGCACGACAGCCTGGACCCCATCATGGAGGCCGCCAGCGAAGATCCGCAGCGGCGGATTCTGGTGGACCTCGCGGCCCAGACGCAGCAGCCGCTCGCCAAATGGCTCGACGATTCGGATGTGCTCGGGATGGCGCAGGAACTGGGCATCGCGCTGACGTGGTGGCACGTCATGGACAGCGGCCGCGATTCGGTCGATCTGCTGCGGCAGTGGCTCGACCAGTTCGGCGGCAAGCTCAAGCTGGTGCTGGTGCTGAACGAACTGCGCGGCGACCGCTTCGAGATTCTGGAAGCGTCCGGCGAACGCGCGCGAGCCGAAGCATTGGGCGCCAGCGTGATGACCCTGCGTCATCTGCCCGATACGACCATGCAAAAGATCGATCAGCAAAGCACGAGCTTCTGGGCCGCGGTGAATCATCCGGACCGTGCCGCTACGGGGCTCGGCTTGCTGGAACGGCAACGCGTCAAAGTGTGGCTGCAGCGGGTGTATGGCGAGTTCGCGAGGCTTGGGGTTTAGGCTAGTGCAGGCCGGGCCTACCTCGCGCGACTGCTTGGGGTGTCGGCGGCGGGCGGTTCGGTTAACCAGTCACGCAGCGCTAGCCACGCTTTGAGCTTCTCTGCATAAGGCAGCGTGTACGCAGGACTGCTCGAAGGCAGGCTGATGAATTCGACCTTCCCGACCGCGTCCTGCAGCGCCCGCATGCCGAGCCGCGCAGCCGTGCCGCCGTTGAACGCGACGGCGGCGAGATGCGGCAGCGACTCAACCAGGGCAAGCAGGTCGTTGCTCGCATGGTTGCGGATCCGGCTGTCCAGACTGCCTTCACGTTGGGCCTCCGCGACGACATCCCACAAGCCGACGCGATGACGCAGCAGGGCCTGCAGGCGCGTAGGGTAGTCGAAGCCTGGCAAGTCCTCTCCCGTGACATCGCCGATCAGCGACCAGAACCGGTTCTGCTTGTGCGCGTAGTACTGCGCCTGCGCCAGCGAGACTTCGCCCGGCAGGCTGCCCAACACCAGGATTCGTGTATTGGCGTCGACGACGGGCGCAAAGCAGCGTTTCTGCGTCACGACGCCTTCCCGCCGTGCTCATGCTGGGTCACCGGATGGGCGCGTGACGCCGTGTGCTCGAGCGGCCGTCCATGTTCGCGCGGATGCGTCCGCTGTGACTCATGCGCGGACACCGCGGGCGACGCCGCCGCAAGGTGCGCCCACAGTGCCGGCAGCATGCATTCGGTGACCATCAGCGGCGCGCCGTGGCGCTCGAACACCGAGCGGCGCGCGACCAGCGCCTGGGGATGCGAATCCACCCCGCCAATTTCGCGGGCGGCCAGCCGGTACAACGGATGACGCGCCGTGAGCCGGCGGCTCACCAACGCCGAGCGCGCGACGCTGCTGTCGCTGTAGAGCAGTTCGGCCAGCGGCCGGGTGCGCAAGCGGCGCATCGCCTGCCAGACGCCGACGCTCGCCGCCAGCGGCGCAATGCTATGCGCCGCGACGAACGGCGTGCCGTCCACCGACAACACCACTTCCCGCACCCACACCGGCGCGCGCGATTCGACGCCGAGCGCGGCGTGCTCGTCCGCCCACGGCATCGCGACGGCTTCGCGCGTGACGCGCACCGCCACCGCACCGAGCGTGCGCAGATGCGCGGTCAGCGAACCGCCGCGCGTGAGCCAGTCTTTCTGGTCGCGGCTGAAACCGGGTAAGGGCGCGACGCGCCAGTGGGCGTCCGCGGCATCGAAACGGATGAGCATGGTATCGGATTATAACGGCGCTCCATCAGGATGATCCTCGTCGCGGGCAAGACATAAGGTTCCCCACACCCTCGCGTCCGTGCTGACCGGCATCAATCCACTCGCAGCTTTCAGACAGGTCTTATTTTCCTCATACCGCCTCACGCGATAAAAGATCGATGCACGACAAAGCCGGCGCGCCGCTCACTGATGTGTCACGGGCGCGCCATGTGATCCGATACTGTAGGAGGAGAATAAAGATGAGAGCATTCCTGGGCGCAACTGCGTGCGCCATGGCGGTTGTGGTGCTGGCGGGTTGCGCGGCGCCGTTGAATCGCGCCAAAGAGACTTCCTTGAACCAGGCCGTCGGTATCGAGGTGAAGCCGGTCGCCAACGGCGTGTCCGTGAAGCTGCCCGAAATCGCGCTGTTCGACTTCGGCAAGTCTGAGATCCGTCCCGACGCAGCGGCCGTGGTCAACCGTTCCGCGGTCTTGCTCGGTCGCAGCAAGAAGCCGATCGTGGTCGAGGGCTACACCGACAACGTCGGCACGCTCGAATACAACCAGCAACTCTCGGAAGCGCGCGCCAAGGCGGTGGGCTTCGCGCTGGTGGCGCGAGGGGTGTCAATGGAGCGCATTCGCACGAAGGGCAATGCCTATGACAGCCCTGTCGCGAGCAACGATACGCCCGAGGGACGCGCCCAGAACCGGCGCACCGAGATCCTCGTGCGTGGCGAGACGATGGATACCTTGATGGGACGCTAGTCGCATCGGCCCTCTGGGTCGGCATTCAGCGCGGCGTGCAACGCGCCGCGTGCATTGAGCGTCGTTCTACGCCTGTTTCACCCAC
Source organism: Paraburkholderia sp. GAS38 (assembly GCF_050434965.1). Taxonomy (NCBI): domain Bacteria; kingdom Pseudomonadati; phylum Pseudomonadota; class Betaproteobacteria; order Burkholderiales; family Burkholderiaceae; genus Paraburkholderia; species Paraburkholderia sp. GAS38. The sequence continues at coordinate 185,939 of NZ_JBNDJO010000008.1, forward strand.
GCGCCCTCTTCAGGCGCGCGTGGTTTCCACGAATTCCAGCAGTGCAGTGCGCACCTCGTCCAACGGTGCATCCCACTGACCCAACTCCCGCTGCCGGAACAGACGCGCGGACGGATACCAGGGACTGTCGCTGCGCCCGATCATCCAGCGAAAGTCCGTGCAAGCGGGCACCATCACCCAGACCGGCCGTCCCGACGCACCCGCCAGGTGGGCGACGGCTGTGTCGACCGTGATGACCAGGTCGAGCGATTCGATGATCGCGAGCGTATCGGCGAAGCTGCTGATTTCGCGGCCCAGCAGGTGCATGTCGATATCAGCCGGCAGCGCGGCGGCCTCATCCTGGGCACGACCCATTTGCAGCGCGAACCACTGCACGTCCGACGCCCCGAGGAGCGGCTGCCATTGGCTCAACGGGATCGAACGATAACGGTCCAGTCCATACGCGGGATTGCCCGCCCACACGAGGCCGACGCGCTTGCGCCGCGCCCCGTTCATGCGAGTTCCGGCAATCGCATCCAGCCGGCTTTCCCAACGCCGAACCTTAGCCTGCTCTACAGCCAGATACGGCATCGCGAGCGGAAGCATCGGCAGCGTAAGCTTCATATGCTCCGGCATCCTCAACATTCGGCACCAGTAGTCGTAGGGCTCCGGCGGCGACGTGGTCCAGGCGGCATGCACGCCCGCCGCGCCGCACGCCACCTCCCCCAAGGGGACGTCGACCCAAACGTCGACTTGCGCGCCTTGCCGGTTCAGCCAGTCCGCCATCCGCAGAAACTGAAGCTGGTCCCCCAGCCCCTGTTCGCCGACGAGCAAAAACCTGCGCCCCGCTACGGGCTCGCCGGCCCACTCCGGAAAACCCGGGCGCACCAGGTTTGCGTTTTCCGGCAGGGCTTCATGCCATCGGTATTGCTTCCAACCCTGCTCGAAATCGCCGAGACGCAGTTGTGTCGCGGCAAGAATGAACTGCATGCTCGGGTTGTCGGGCAGCAGCCTGGCCGCTTCGATGGTGTGCAGCCGCATCGGCGCAAATTCGCCGAGCATGTTGAACGAGAACGATGCGTTGTGATGCAGCCAGGCGTTCCGTGGATCGACGGCAATTCCCTGCTCGGCCACGCTGATTGCGTCGCGGAAGCGATGAATCCCGTTTAGCGCAAAGGCCAGCCTTTCCAGCCCGGCGCCGTCCGTGGCGAAGCGCTCGCGAAGCTGGGCGAGTACCCCATCGATCTGCGCGTGGCGTTCGGCTTTCGACAAGGCGGCGAAGAACTCGACCGCGTCGGACGGCTCGATCGAATCGAGCGCGCAGGCTTGCAGCCAATAGTCTGCGGCATCAGGAAACTGCTCGAGCGTCGTGCTGATTCTGGCCAGGGCGCGTACGGCGTGCGGCAAGCCCGGCTCGCGCTCCAGCGCCATCGTGTAGTGCTGTTGTGCTTCAGCGAGACGGCCCGAGGCGCGCAGACAATCGGCCAGATTCCGATGGAGGCTGGCGGTGCCACCCGTGAGGTTAAGCGCGCGATGGTAGAACGCCTCGGCGGCGACACGGTCGTGCGTCGCTGCTGCGAGTATGCCGCGATGCTCCCAGATGTCCGCCCGTTCCGGCGCAACGGTGAGCGCCTGGTCCAGATACTGGCGCGAGCGTTCGGTCTGCTGCAGTCGAAAGCAACTAGTGCCCATCCGGTGCAGGGCATGCGCATGCTGCGGTTGCAGCTCCAATGCGCGTTGGTAATGCTGCATGGCTTCAGGCGTCTGATTCGCCGCAAGGCAGGCGTCCGCGCGGGCGATCAGGATATCGAGTTCTTGCATGCCGGTCGACGAAGAAGCGGATGCGAAATGTGGATCGTGCAACGACATGGCCCCCTGCTATGCGCGGCCGAAAGCGCGTGCGCCTTCGTGCGGCAACGGCGAGCCTGCGTGCGCCAGTGCCCGCAAGCGCGCCGCCACCCGCTCGACCACCGGCGCCCATGCGCCCGGCTCGGGCTGCCGGTAGAGTTCGACGGAGTCGTACCAGGGCTGCGTCTCTGCATTACCCCAGCTCCAATGCGAGACATGGTCGAGCATTGCCAGCACCGGACGGCCTAGCGCGCCGCCCAGATGCAAGGGCGCGCTGTCGATGGTCACGACAGCATCGAGCGCTGCGACATGTGCGGCGACGTCATCGAAGCCGGCGTCATAGCGCCCGGTCAGATCGCGCAGGCGATAGCCCTGCGCCATCATGGCCGCGACGTCTGCGGTCAGACCCGGCGTGAGCGGATGGAACACGACGTCAGGCAGCGCGAGCACCGGCGCCAGCGACGCGAAAGGGATGGAACGTTTGCCATCACGACGGTGAGTGGGGCTGCCGGACCAGACGAGCCCAACATGGAGCCGGGCCGGTTGTTGCGCATCCGCAGCCCTCACCCTCGCCTGCCATTGCGCGAGCCGCTGCTCGTCCGCCTGCAGATACGCTGCACCGCGCACCTGCTCCGGCTGCACGCCGAGCAGGTGCGGCATGCTCATCATCGGCAACGCATAGTCGGGCTTGCCGAGCGGGCCCGCTTCTATCGACACGCAATCGGCGTAAAAGCGTGCGAACAGCGGTTGCAGCGCCTCGCGCACCGCCAGCACCACACGTCCGCCTTCGTCGTTCACGCGCGCCGCCAGCTCGGGCAGAAAGCGCACCATCTGGATGTCGTCGCCATTGCCCTGCTCGCTATGGACGACCAGCGTCCTGCCGGCAAGCGGCTCGCCGCGCCAACGCGGACACAGACGCGCCATCACCGTCACCACGTTGTTCGCTTCGCGGTCGTCACGCCTCAGCCGTGCCTCGAAGCGCGGCCACGCGTTCGACCAGTCGCCACGGCGTAGTTCGAGATCGGCCAGATCGACGGCCGCTTGCACGGCGTGCGGATCGAGCGCCAGCGCGGCACGCAGCGTCGCCTCGCTTTCGGCGTAGCGCGCCTGCTCGCCCAGATACTGGCCAATCGCAGCGATGACGGCTGCGTTACCCGGCGCTGCCGCGTCGACGGCACGCATCGTCGCCTCGGCCGCCGCGGCGTCGTTACGCTGCCACTGCGCGTGACTCAACTGCCACGCCATCTCCGTATCAGCCGGATTCTTCGCAAGCACGTCGCGGCACACTCGCTCGACCGTATCCCAATCGCGGATCTCACGGTAAGCGAGCGCCAGATGCAGCGGCAACAGCGGATGAATCGCCGGATCGAGTGCGTAGGCACGCGCCAGCGCTTCACGTCGCTCGGCCTTCGCCTCCGCCCCCGGCATCGACGCAAGGGCCACGGCCAGCCACCACGGTGCGAGTACATCGTGCGGCGCGCGCTGCGCGTATGCGCGCAACAGATGCGCCGCGGCCGGATACGCCCGGCAGTGGTCGATCAACCAGGCCATCCATTCGATTGTTTGCGCCTCGGATTGCGCTGCAACGGCCAGTTGGCTGTAATGCCGCGCGACGTCCTGCTTGCCCTGCGCATCGGCAAACAGCGCGAGCCGTGCGTAACGGCGACCGCTCGTGGATTCTCCCTGCCCCAGCGACGCACTGTGATACGCCTGCTCGAAATGCCCCGCACTCGCGCACAGATCGGCGTGAATCTGCGGCGTCACACCTTCGTGCACCAAAGCGACCGCGCATTGCTGGGCGGCGTCATAGCCCTGCTCGCACAGGAGGGACCACACGAGGTACACAGGATCGGCCGGCGTGGCCAAGTTTGTTTCGGACATGAGGAGAACCAGGAAGTGACGATAAGACGTCCGCTCGCCGCCCCAATGCGTTGAAGTCAGTTCAAATCTGCTCGGGCGTCCGAAGCCGGACCGCCACAGAATATGGCTAAATCGCGCGACCTCATCTCATATTTAAATCTCAAATTAATGGCGTTGATAAATTTTACTTAGTAAACCATACTGATTTTTCGTTCGGCCGAACGTGATCCACCTCTTTACGTCGCATTCAGAAAAATCGCAAAGGAGTCGAAGTGAATCAGAACGGAAAAGCAACCTCCGACCGCATCGCGCATCTGGCCGCCGTCGTGCTCGCACGGCACAGTTCGTCTCATCTGGAAAAGGAACTGGCAGGCTCCGCGCTCGCGCAACATCACACCGCGAAACAGACGAGCGCGGCGATCGGCAGCCTGGCGGCCAAGGTATTGGCCGACCACAGCGCCTGCGTGGAAGCGAAGGAACTAGCGGGATCGGTACTCGCGCAGGTACGCCTGCACGAGCATGCACCGGCGCGTTGATCGATAGATCTTGAGCGGCCGGTAAGCACTCACAAGCGCCCATCAGGCGCCGACAAGGCAGCGGCCCGTCCACGTCGCAACCCGGCGTGCGACACGCGCCGCCGCAACGTGCAAAAAAAATGCGCTGCCGAAGCAGCGCATTTTCTCAATCTACTGCCGCGTTAAAAACCGCGTCAGAGCCGACAGTCAAAAACTCAACCCGCGCGAGCCAGCAACAACGCATTGGTCCGCTTGACGAAGCTCGCCGGATCTTCCAGCGCACCGCCTTCCGCGAGCAGTGCCTGGTCGAACAGCAGGTGACACCAGTCGTCGAAGTTCGCGCTATCCGTATGCAGGCCCTTCACCAGCGCATGTTCCGGATTCACTTCCAGAATCGGATGGAACGAAGGCGCTTGCTGACCCGCGGCCTTCAGCATGCGCTGCAGGTAGCCGCTCATTTCGCCGTCGTCAGCCACGAGGCAGGACGGCGAATCGGTCAGGCGGAACGTGAGACGCACGTCCTTGGCCTTGTCCTTGAGCGCTTCCTTCATCTTCTCGACGAGCGGCTTCAGATCTTCGCCGACCTTTTCCTGTGCCTGCTTTTCCTCGTCGTTCAACGCACCCAGATCGAGGTCGCCACGCGCGACGCTTTGCAGCGGCTTGCCGTCGAACTCGTTCAGGAACGACAGCATCCATTCATCGACGCGATCGGTCAGCAGCAGCACTTCCACGCCCTTCTTGCGGAACACTTCGAGGTGCGGGCTATGCGTCGCGGCCTGGAAGGTATCGGCGGTCACGTAGTAGATCCGGGTCTGCTCGGGCTTCATGCGCGCAACGTAATCCGCCAGCGCAACGTTCTGCTCCGGCGAGTCCGTCAGCGTCGACGCAAAGCGCAGCAGCTTGGCGATACGGTCCTTGTTGGCGAAGTCTTCGCCCACGCCTTCCTTCAGCGCCTGACCGAATTCCTTCCAGAAGGTCGCGTACTTTTCCTTGTCGGCGTCGTTGTCGGCGTTCGCCAGTTCTTCGAGCATCGACAGCGAACGCTTCGTCACGCCCTCGCGGATCGCCTTCACGTCGCGGCTTTCCTGGAGGATTTCCCGCGACACGTTCAGCGGCAGATCGCTCGAATCGACCACGCCCTTCACGAAACGCAGATACGTGGGCAGCAATTGCTCGGCGTCGTCCATGATGAAGACGCGCTTCACATACAGCTTCAGCCCGCCGCGATGATCGCGGTTCCACATGTCGAACGGCGCCGCGCCCGGCACGTACAGCAACTGCGTGTATTCGCTGCGGCCTTCGACGCGGTTATGCGTCCACGTCAGCGGATCCTGATGGTCGTGCGAGAGATGCTGATAGAACTGCTTGTACTGCTCGTCGGTGATCTCGTTCTTCGAACGGGTCCACAGGGCGCTCGCCTGGTTGACGGTCTCGTCCTCGTCCTTCGTGACCATCTCGCTCTTTTCCGCATCCCATTCTTCCTTCTTCATCAGGATAGGCAGCGCGACGTGGTCCGAATATTTCTGGATAATCGACTTCAGGCGGTGCGACGACAGCAGCTCGTCCTCATCCGCGCGCAGGTGCAGCGTGATGGTCGTGCCGCGTTGCGCGCGCTCGATCGTCTCGACGGCGAAATCGCCCTCGCCGGCGCTTTCCCAGCGCACGCCTTCCGCCGCCGACAAACCGGCACGGCGCGTCTCGACCGTGATCTTGTCCGCGACGATAAAGCCCGAGTAGAAACCCACGCCGAACTGGCCGATCAGCGCCGCATCTTTCTGCTGGTCGCCGGACAGCTTGCCGAAGAATTCCTTGGTGCCCGAGCGGGCGATCGTGCCGAGGTGCGAGATCGCTTCCTCACGGCTCATGCCGATGCCGTTATCGTCGATCGTGATGGTGCGCGCGGCCTTGTCGTAGGACACGCGAATCCGCAGATTCGGGTCGTTCTCGTACAGCGCGTTGTTTTCGATCGCTTCGAAGCGCAGCTTGTCGGCCGCGTCCGAGGCGTTCGAAATCAGCTCACGCAGAAAAATTTCCTTGTTGCTGTACAGCGAATGGATCATCAGTTGCAGAAGCTGTTTCACTTCTGCCTGAAAGCTCATGGTTTCTTGTGCCATGGTCGGACTTCCTCTCTGTTTGTTGCGGTTGATTCTGGGCAGGCGTGGCCGGCGGTGTCTGAACCCCTCGGGCTCATGCGGCAGGCACGAACCCGCGGCGCCGGCGGCCGGTCACGCGGCGGATCAGGCGGCTAATTGGGTGCTATCGGCGCGATTTCAAGAGGCGCGCCGTGCGACACCGTCCAGATAGCGGCACAGAAAGGCCGGCAGCGCCGGATCGCCGCAATTGGCGACGTTAAAGCGCGTCCAGCTCGAAGGGGACTGCTGCGGCGAAAACAGGCTGCCCGGCGTCAGCAGGAACCCCGCTTCGTGGCCGGCGGCGGCGAGCATGTCCGTATCCACGCCGGTATCGGCCCACAGGAACATGCCCGCGCCCGGGGTCTGGAACAGCTTCAGGCCGGTCTTCTCCAGCATCCGCGCGGACTTGTCGCGCACGCCGTCGAGCCGCGCGCGCAGCCGCTCCACGTGACGCCGGTAGTGGCCCTCGGTGAGAATCTTGTAGAGCACGCGCTCGTTCAGTTCCGGGCTCGTCATGCCCACCAGCATCTTCTGGTCCGCGACGGCTTGCGCCACTTGCGGCGCGCCGGCGATGAAACCGACCCGCAGATTGGGCGCCAGCGTCTTCGAAAAGCTGCAGAGGTAGATCACACGCTTTAACTGGTCGAGGCTCGCGAGGCGGGTGGCCGGATAACCCGGCGGGCAGAGGTCGCCGTAGACATCGTCCTCGACGACGATGAAATCGTATTCCTCGGCGAGACGCAGGATGCGAAAAGCCTGCGCGGCCGTGAGCGAGGTACCGGTCGGGTTCTGCAACACCGAGTTGATGACCAGCATTTTCGGGCGCCATGTCTGCACCAGGATTTCCAGCGCGTCCAGATCGGGCCCCTCCGGTGTGTACGGCATGCCGATCAGACGCGCGCCCTGCGAGGCGAAGCGCCCGAACATCTGGAACCAGGCCGGATCGCCAAGGATCACGGCGTCGCCCGGCTGCACGAAAATGCGCGCGATCAGGTCGATGGACTGGGTAATCCCCGAAGTGAGCACGATCTGATCCGGCGACGCACCGATTTCCAGCTCTTCGAGCCGGGTCTGCAACTGCTGGCGCAGCGGCAGAAAACCTTGCGCCGTGCCGAAACCGAGCATCTGCGCGCCGCTTTGCCGGCCGAGCGTGCGCAGCGCGCCGGTGATCAGGTCGCCGTCGAGCCAGCGGCTCGGCAGATAGCCGAGGCCGGGGCCGCGTTCCGGCCGGGTCGAAGTCTGCAGCATGTTGCGCAGCAGCCAGACGACGTCGATCGTACTCGAGGCCGGCGCGGTCTCGGCGTTCTGCCGCCGCTCGCCGGGCAGCGGGGCGGCCAGACGCTCGCGCACGTAAAAGCCGGAGCCGCGCCGCGAATCCAGATAGCCCTGCGCGACGAGGCGCTCATAGGCCTCCACCACCGTAAAGCGCGACACGCCCTTGTCCAGCGCCAGCTTGCGGATGGACGGCATGCGCATGCCGGCGCGGAACACGCGTTCCTCGATGCGGCGGCGCGCCCATTGAACCAGTTGATCAACGAGGGTGAGCGACGAGGCGTCGTTCGGAGCGGGGATCTGGCCAAGCGCGTGGTCGAGGGCGGTAGACATAGGGGGCTCCAACTGTACCGAACACTATCGGCCCGATTGTACCGTTACTGTGCAGGTAGGCGGCGTTACATTCGATCTGGAACAAGCCCGGATACCGGGACGGCGCAGCAAGCGGTTATGCTTACGGCCCCGGCATGCTTCACCCAGGTTTCATCACGATGCCGCAGGCCTGCCGCACTGCACTGCACTGCGCTGCACTGCACCGCAGAATCCGACTCCGTTCACCGCCATGACCGCACACACGCTCCGACTCGACCACCTCGTGATTTCCGCCCGCACGCTCGACGAGGGCACCCAGTACGTCGCCGATACGCTCGGCGTCGCGCCGGCCGGCGGCGGCGCGCATCCGTTGATGCGCACCCACAACCGGCTGCTGAACCTGTGGGGTGGCGTGTATCTCGAAGTGATCGCGGTCGATCCGGACGCCGAGGCGCCCGCCAGCGGCGTCGAAGCACGCGCGCGCCTGTTCGCGCTCGACGACCCGGCAACCCAGGCGAGGCTCGCCGCCGGACCGTATCTGTCGCACTGGGTGGTGCGCGTCGAGCGGCCCAAGGATCTGCAGCGCTGGCAGGCGCAGTATCCGCAGCGCATCCCGCCGGTCGTGCCGATGAGCCGCGGCGCCTTCACGTGGGGCCTGGCGGTGCCGGACGACGGCGCCTTCCCCCACTGGCAAGGCGCCGGCGACGGCATCGTGCCCACCCTGATCCAGTGGGACACGCCGGATCACCCGTCGGCCGTGTTGCCGGAAACGGAGCTGGCGCTGAAGTCGCTGAAGGCGCTTCACCCGCAGGCGGAGACGGTCACGGCACACCTGCGCTGGCTCGGCGCGGCCCACCTGATCGAGGTCTCCGGGCCGGTGGACGAGGCCTCCGGCACAACGGCGCTAGTCGCCGAATTCGATACCCCCAACGGGCTGCGCACGCTGAAGTAGTGCACCGCCGCCCAGCCCGCCGCAGTAGAAGCAAAGGCGTCTCAGGCCTTATGAGCCGCGCGCAGTCAGGCGACTCGCGCGATAATGGAAGTTTTTGACGAATCTGATCCAGCACTAGCTGTCGAGGAAACCATGGACCAAAGCGACCTTCAAGCCCCCACGTGGCAACTTTCCGAACGCGCACGCAAGCTCACCAGCTCGGCGATTCGCGAAATCCTGAAGGTCACCGAACGGCCGGAAGTCATTTCGTTCGCGGGCGGCCTGCCGTCCCCGGCCACCTTCCCCGCCGAACGGATGCGCGAAGCATCGGACCGGATCCTGCGCGACTCGCCCGCCGCCGCGCTGCAGTACAGCGCCACCGAAGGCTACCTGCCGCTGCGCGAGTGGATCGCGGCACGCTATTCGGTCAACGGCGCGCACATCCGCGCCTCCCAGGTGCTGGTCACCACCGGTTCGCAGCAGGCGCTCGATCTGCTGGGCAAGGTGCTGATCGATCCGGACAGCCCCGTGCTGGTCGAAACTCCGACGTACCTGGGCGCGCTGCAGTCGTTCTCCATGTGCGAGCCGCGCTACGTTCAGGTGGCGACCGACGACAACGGGCTGATCCCCGCAGCGCTCACCCCTGAGCTGACCGCCGGCGCCCGCCTGTTGTACGCGCAACCGAATTTCCAGAATCCGACCGGCCGCCGCCTGCCGATCGAGCGCCGCCGCGCGCTCGCCGAGCTGGCGAAGACCTCGCCGTTCCCGGTCATCGAAGACGACCCGTACGGCGCGCTCGACTACGCGGGCGAACCGCTGCCCACCATGCTGTCGATGGCGCCGGACCACATCGTGCATCTCGGCTCGTTCTCGAAGGTGCTCGCACCGGGCCTGCGCATCGGCTACATCATTGCGCCCGAGGAACTGCACTTCAAGCTGGTCCAGGCCAAGCAGGCCACCGACCTGCACACGCCGAGCTTCACGCAGCGCATCGTCCACGAGGTCGTGAAAGACGGCTTCCTCGACACGCACGTGCCCACTATCCGCGCGCTGTACCGCGACCAGTGCGCGGCCATGCTGGCGGCGCTCGAACGCTTCATGCCGCAAGGCGTGAGCTGGAACCGTCCCGAAGGTGGTATGTTCGTGTGGGTGACCTTGCCCGCACACATCGACAGCATGAAGCTGCTCGAAGAAGCGGTTGCTCAGAATGTTGCCTTCGTGCCGGGCGGTCCGTTCTATGCCAACGAGGCTCAGCAGAACACGCTGCGCCTGTCGTTCGTGACGGTGCCGCCGGCCAAGATCGACGAAGGCGTGGCACGCCTCGCGGAACTGATCCGCGCCCGCGTTTGAATCCGCCCGCCCCTCTTTCCCCTATCGACAAGGACATGCCATGACTCAAGCGAACGTGTATGACAAGCTGAAGGAACTGGGCATCGAACTGCCCACCGCCGGCGCACCCGCCGCGGCTTACGTGATGAGCGCGCAGAGCGGCAACACGGTGTACCTGTCGGGCCACATTGCCAAGAAGGACGGCAAGGTGTGGACCGGCAAGCTCGGCGCCAGCCTCGGCACGGAGGAAGGCAAGGCGGCGGCCCGCTCGATCGCCATCGACCTGCTGGCCACGCTGCACGCTCACGTGGGCGACCTGAACCGCGTCACGCGCATCGTCAAGCTGATGAGCCTCGTGAACTCGACGCTCGAGTTCACCGAGCAGCATCTGGTCACCAACGGCGCATCCGAACTGATCGCCGACGTGTTCGGCGAACGCGGCAAGCATGCCCGCTCGGCCTTCGGCGTCGCACAGATTCCGCTGGGCGCCTGCGTCGAGATCGAGTTGATCGCGGAAGTCGCATAAGCCTTCCGGTCGGTCTGTTAGCTGTCACGCGTCGTGCGGTGCCGAGTCGCCCACGGCGCGTTTTGTTTGGCGGCGCTCAATCGCCGATGCCGCGCCAGTGCTTTCGCCGCTTCACATTTTTTTAATAACGTTATTCCGCCTTGAGTCAATCAGGCCAATAAAAACACTCAAAAACTCCACAAAAAATAATTCGCCGCCGGTGGCTGGAACCCAATCCCACAGTAGAATCGGCGCGTCGTGCCACTCAATTGCTAACGAGTCCCATGTCCGCTCGCACTGTCCGCTTCAAACAAGTCGACGTCTTCACTGCGGTGCCGTTCAAGGGCAATCCGCTGGCCGTCGTATTCGACGCAGACGGCCTCGACGACGCCCAGATGCAGGCCATCGCCCGCTGGACGAATCTGTCGGAGACCACCTTCCTCGTAAAGCCGAGCGAGCCGGCCGCGGACTACCACGTGCGCATCTTCACCACCCACGGCGAATTGCCGTTCGCGGGGCATCCCACGCTGGGCACGGCTCACGCACTGCTCGAAAGCGGCTATCAGCCCAAGGTGCCCGGCAAACTGCTTCAGCAATGCGGCGCCGGCCTCGTCGAACTGCGCGCTCAGGAAGGCGGCGCATGGGCCTTCGCCGCACCGCCTGCACGCGTCACGCCCTTGCCGGCAGACTGGTACGCAACGCTCGCCGAGGCACTGCAAAGCGACGCCATCGATTTCACGGCCCCACCCTGCGGCATCGATAACGGTGCACCGTGGCTTGTCGTGCGGGTCAAGTCGGCGGCAGCGTGTCTCGCCATCAAGCCGGATGCCGACACCCTCGCACGTGTCGTCGAAGCGGTCGGCACGCATGGCGTCGCCGTCTACGGTCCGCACGACGCCGACGGTCCCGCCACGTTCGAAGTACGCTGCCTGATGGTGGGCGGCAATCTCGGAGTCGGCGAAGATCCGGTCACGGGCAGTGCGAACGCTGCGCTCGCCGGATTGCTGAGCGCGCAGCAACGGCGCCCGGGCCTTGCATACACCGTACGCCAGGGCACGGCCATTGGCCGGGCAGGCCAGGTGTCCGTGAGCTATGACGACGCAGCAGGAAAGACATGGATAGGCGGCGCTTCGGTCACAGTGGTCGACGGCACGTTTAGACTGCCCTAACGCACGAAGCCGGGCAGTAACGAGCGCCGCGCACATTGCATGCAAAAAACCCGTGCGCGTCGATTGCCCATTTGAACCCCGCTTGTCCACAAAACGCCTCGTCAGGACAACTCGATGTCGCACGGATGTAAGCAGGTTCGGCTGCAGCCGGGCACAGAGGCCGGCTTCGACTCGACGAATCCTTCGAAAACGCCCATACGGCGCGGCTCTGGCCGTGGCTGCCGCACATGGGAAAATCATGCGCCGCGCATGCCTGGTCAGGCGCGCGTATACCCGCAGCATGGGCTCTTCCTTAATCGAGTGGCATTCAGTAATATCGAACGGTATTCGATGACCCACGGATGGTCTGGCACGACGCCACGCTCTTTCCTCCTGCGCAGCAGTCTCGGCACCCCGCTCACCATGCAGCCACTCTCGAAACCAGCGCAGTCGATGTACACGAAGCCGCTGCGCCATGGCACACGGGCGCGGTCTTCCCGATGAGTCAGCACCGCCTCTTTGCTGCGCGCGATGCAAGGCACCGCCCGGATACGGTTGTGCCGCGCCGTCGCGCGTTGCTCGCCATTCCCGCACTCGGCGTGCTGGTGCTGATCCTGCTATGGACGGTGATTTTCGCGCGCCTGTCGGTCGAGAAAGACGCCACCTCGCGCGAGGCCATGGCCTCCGCCGCGATCCTCTCGGCCGCACTCGAACAACATACGGTCAAGGCGATCCATCAGGTCGACCAGATCACGCGCTTCGTCAAATACGAGTTCGAGAAGACCCCCGACCATTTCGACCTCGCCAGCACGGTTGAAAAAGGTGTCGTGCAGAGCGACACCCTGGTCCAGGTGTCGATCATCGACGAACACGGCATTCTGGTTTCCAACACGGCCGAACAGAACCCGAAGCAGATCGACTTGTCCGACCGCGAGCACTTCAAGGTCCACGAGCACGAGAACGACGACAACCTCTACATCAGCAAGCCGGTGCTCGGCCGCGTCTCAGGGCAATGGACGCTGCAGATGACGCGCCGGCTGAATCACCAGGACGGCTCGTTTGCGGGCGTGGTGGTGGTCTCGGAAGACCCGAGCTACTTCACCAGCGACTTCTATAACAACGCGGCGATCGGCCGCGACGGTGTGATTGCGGTGATCTCGGACAACGGCACCGTGCTCGCGCGCCGCACCGGCAACTCCGACTCCGCCAGCAGCAAGTTCTCCGCAAGCGGCTCGTATCCGACCTCGGAGCACGTCTCGGGCACCTACGTCGATTCGATCGACAACGTCACGCGCATCTTCTCGTACCGGCATATCGACGGCTATCCGCTCGGCGTGCTGGTGGGCTTGTCGCAAGCCGAAGAGTTCGCCGACTACAACCACACGCGCAACGTCTATCTGCTGATGGCGGGCTTCATCTCGCTCGCCATGCTCAGCTTCTTCGCGGTCGCCACCGGCCTGATCGGCAAGCTGCTCGGCCGCGAGCGCGAGATGACGCATCTGGTCGAATACGATCTGCTGACCGGCCTGCGCAACCGCTATGCGACGCTGCAGAGCCTGCGCCACGACGTCGCCAACCCGGCCAACCTGGGCCGGCTCGCCATCCTGTTTATCGATCTGGACAACTTCAAGACCGTCAACGACACGCTCGGCCACAATGCAGGCGACATCGTCCTGCAGATGACGGCCTCGCGCCTCGCCGATGCGATCGGCGACGGCGGTGCGTTGAGCCGCATCGGCGGCGACGAGTTCGTGGTGGTGATCAAGGGCGACGAAGTCGAGAAGCGCGCCGTCGATCTCGCGGAAGCGGCGGCCGAAGTCTTCGCCAAGCCGTTCGAAGTGCGAGGCAGTGCCTTCGTGCTGCATGCGAGCATCGGCATTGCGCTCTACTCCGTGCCGAACGAAAGCGAAATCGACCTGCTGAAAAAAGCCGATCTCGCGATGTACAGCGCGAAGGACGCCGGCAAGAACTGCTACCAGTTCTACTCGCCGCAACTCTCGCATCGCGCCGATCACCTGATGAAGTGGGAACAGCAACTGCGCGTGGCGCTCGCCGAAGGGCAACTGTTTCTCGCCTACCAGCCGAAGATCGATCTCACGCGCCGCTGCATCACCGGCTTCGAAGCGCTGGTGCGCTGGAATCATCCGCAGCATGGCCTGATTCCCGCTAACGAATTCATTCCGGTGGCCGAATCGACCGGCCTGATCGTGCCGATCGGCGACTTCGTGATCGAGACCGCCTGCCGCCAGCTCGCGGTGTGGCAACAGCAGGGCTACGACACGCTGTCGCTGGCGGTGAACATCTCGGCCGTGCAGTTCTGGCGCGGCGACCTCTACGAAACCATTTCGCATGCGATCGAGGAAACCGGCATCTCCGCGCGCCGCCTCGAACTCGAAATTACCGAGACCGCGATGATGGAGTACCCGGAGCTCGTATCGGAGAAGATCTTCGCGCTCAAGCGTCTGGGCGTGCGCATCGCCCTGGACGACTTCGGTACCGGCTACTCCTCGTTGTCGTACCTGAACCGTTTCTCGGTGGATACGCTGAAGGTGGATCGCTCGTTCGTGCAGGCGATTCCCGGCGACCGCAGCGTCTGCGTGATGGTCACGGCCATCGTCAACCTCGCGCGCTCGCTCGGCCTCACCGTGGTGGTCGAAGGCACCGAAACGGAAGAACAGATCGCCTGGCTCGCAGCGCTCGGCCATATCGAAGCGCAAGGCTTCCTGTTCTCGCGCCCTGTTCCCGTCGACGCCATTCCGGCGCTGCTCGAACGCTTCGGCGTATGCGGCATGGCTGAGCGGCGCGGCGCGCGCGAACCGGCCGCGGACAACGCCGGCGCCGGCGCCACGTCAAACAGCGGACAATCCGCATAAACGCGTCCGCATCACGACGCGCACTCGCAAAACCGGATATATTCAAGAGTACTGAAGCATTCCACGCGCCTTCCCGGCCACGCAGGGCGCATACGATAACGAAACGGCCTCTCAATATCAGCACGTCCGGCGTGCCCGGCGTGCAGACTGTCATGTACATGATAAGCAGCCAGGACGCTATTCGACGAGGTGAGCGGGAACCGCTATGGACGCTGTTCCGGGTCGTGTGCGGCCTGTCGGCGCTGTCGTGGGGCGGTCTCGCGCTGATGGCGCAACTCGAAAATCACTATGTCGAACGCGAAGGCCGTTTGTCGCGGGTCGCCTTCTCCGATCTGATCGCGCTGGCATGGATGGTGCCCGGACCGGTGGGCTGCAACGTCGCCGTGCAGGTGGGGCATGCGCTACGTGGACGGTCCGGCGCGTGGGTCGCGGGCGTCGCCAGTGTGCTGCCCTTCTTCATGCTGATGACGCTGTTCGCGATCTTCTACCGCACGCCGTTCGTGCGCGCCGTGGCTTCGCAAACGCTGCTCAATCACTTCAGCGTCGTGCTGGGCACGCTGATCGGCGTAACCTGGTACAAGCAGACGCGCGCGCTCGTGCGCGGCAAGCTGGAATGGGTCGCGGCGCTGCTCGGTTGTCTCACGCTGGCCTATGCGCGCAGCCCGGCCGCTTACGTGGCCATGCTCGGGGTGGCGTTCGCGGTCGGCTGGTTCAACAGTCCCTCCCGCCAGGTGCGGCTCAAGATTTCGATTGCGCGCAGCGACCTGCAACTGATGACAGCGCTGTGCGTGCTGCTGGCGCTGTTCGCCATTCCGCTGCCGCACCGCTACGAACTCGCGCTGCTGTGGCCGCGGCTGGCGGGGGCAGGCATGACGCTGTTCGGTGGCGGCTTCTCCGCGCTGCCGGTACTCAAGGCGCTGTTCGTCACGCCTGGAATCGGCGTGTCCGATAACGACTTCACGCTGGCGTTTTCGCTTTCGCCGCTCTCGCCCGGGCCGCTCCTGAACGTGGTGCCGTTCTTCGGCTACCTCGTCGATGGCTGGGTGGGTGCCTTGATCGCGACGCTCGCGCTATTTGTGCCTTCGGGTTGCCTCGTCGTATTGGCGCAGCGCAATCTGCATCAACTGAAGGCCAATCCGCGCTTCGAGCACGGCATGCGGATTCTGCGCGCGGTGACAACAGCGTTTCTCGCGGTCGCCGTGCTGCGCATCGCCCAGCGCGTGCCGTTGCAGCCGCAGTATCTGGTGACCGCGCTGTTCTCGTGCATGTGCTTCGCCAAGCTCAAGGTGCCGGTGTACATCGTCTATGGGACGGTGGCCGGCGTGTGCGGGCTGTGGCTGGCGTATGCGGCGATGGGTTGAAAGTCAGGCAGCGGGCTGCGTCTCACGCTATCCGCTACCTGGAGCATGGCTACCGGTGGTTAACGCGAGCGCGCCGCTGCGAAGCCGCCAAAGAAAGCCTGTGCATTCGCCTCGAGACTCTCCAGGTGATAGCCGCCCTCCTGAACGATCACCGAAGGCAAATCCAGCGCGCCGATCGCCGCACCCAAACGGCCGAAGCCTGCGGTGGTAACCGCCACCTTCGATTGCGGATCGTCCTTGTAGATATCGAAGCCGAGCGCCAGCACCAGCACGTCCGGCTCGAAACGCTTCAGTACGCGCAATGCGTCGTCGACCCGTTCGAAGAACACGTCTTCTGACGAGCCATGCGGCATCGGGAAGTTGACGTTGAAGCCGTCGCCGGAGCCCGCACCGCGCTCATCCTCATGGCCTGTCACGACCGGATAGAAATTGGTCGGGTCGCCGTGAATCGAGACATACAGCACGTCGTCGCGGCCGTAAAAGATTTCCTGCACGCCCTGGCCGTGGTGCATGTCGGCGTCGAGAATCGCGACGCGCCGATATTGCTTGCGCAGCGCCTGTGCCGCAATGGCCGCGTTGTTCAGGTAGCAGAAGCCCCCCGCCGCATCGGCGCGCGCGTGATGGCCGGGCGGCCGGCACAGCGCGTAGCTCTCGCGTCCGCCGTCGTTGACCACCGCCGCGGCAGCCAGCGCGCTTTGCGCCGACCAGTAAGCGGCGCGCCACGTATGCTCGCCGATCGGGCAACTGCCGTCTGCCTGATAACGGGCGGCCTGGGCCAGCACGCCGCGCAGCGGGTTCGGCTCGCGCACGTAGATGTTCGACATGACCTCGTCGCCCCAGTCGTCGGGGATCTGCTTCCACGCGGCGTGCGCCTCTTCGAGAAAGCGCAGGTAGTTCATGTCGTGAACCGCAGCGATGGCGGCGGTGCCGAAATCGGCCGGCTCGCGCACGTCGAAGTCGAGGGCCTTCACGGCGTTGACGAGGCGCGTCGCGCGCTCGGGCACTTCCTGCGGCGCCCGCATTTGCCCACGCGACAGATAGCTGCGCGGATGATGCAGCAGTTGTTCGGGATGGAAAAACGTTTTCATGCGGATTCCTTGGTATTACCGGTGTTCGTTCTTGCTCAGCTTGCGTGCAGCGCTTCGCTCGCGTCGGCGCGTTGCGAACGTCGCGCGTCGAGCGCAACGATGCACAGCAGGGAAACAGCAGCCAGACACGTGTAAAACACGGCAAGCGGCCACCACTGACCGACGAAGCGATGCGCGAGATAGGTGCCGACCAGCGGCGTGAGGCCGCCCGCGACCGCACCGCATACCTGATACGACAGCGAGATCGCCGAATAGCGCACGCGCGTCGGAAACACGCCGCTCACGAAGCCCGCGATCACCGAATAGAAGCTCGCCATGCAGACCACCGCGATGGCAATGCCGATCACCATCGGCACGACGCTGCCGCTCTGCACCAGCACGAACATCGGATACGGCGAGAGCATCGCAGCGAGCGCGGCGAACTTCAGAAAGCGCGCACTGCCGATGCGCTCGGCGAGCCACGCGGCCACCGGTTGCGCGCACAACTGGATGATCGCGACCGCGAACAGGCAATCGAGAATCAGCGAGCGGGTGACGCCGACGTACTGCGTCGTGTAGGCGATCATGAAGGTGTTGGTGAAATAGACACCAGCAATGCCGATGGTATTGGCGCCGATGCACAGCAGCACGAGTCGCCAGGCTGAACTGAACACTTCGGCAACCGGCAGCTTGACGGTCTTGTTCGCTTCCTTGATCTGGGCAAATTCCGGCGATTCGTTGACGCCCATCCGGATCAGGATGCCGACCACCAGCAGCACCGAGCTCGCGAGAAACGGCAGGCGCCAGCCCCACGACAGAAAGTCGGCCTTGTCGAGCGAGGTCACGGCGCGAAACGCCACCAGCGACAGGATGAGTCCCGCCGGGCTGCCCAACTGCGCGAACGAAGCGAAAAACGTGCGCCGTCCTTGCGGTGCGTGTTCGCCGGCCATCAGCACCGCCCCGCCCCATTCGCCGCCCACGGCGATGCCCTGCACGACGCGCAGCAGCACCAGCAGGACCGGCGCGAGCACGCCGACCTTCGAGAAGTCCGGCAGCAGCCCGACACAGACGGTCGCAATGCCCATCATCATCAGCGTGGTCATCAGCGCCTTCTTGCGGCCGATCCGGTCGCCGAGGTGGCCGAACACGAGCCCACCGATCGGACGAGCAAAAAAGCCGACCGCAAAGGTGGCGAACGACGCCATCGTGCTGACAAACGGATCGTGCGACGGGAAATACAGCGCGCCGAATACGAGCGCGGCCGCCGTGGCGTAGATGTAGAAGTCGTACCACTCGATCATGGTGCCGATAAACGCGGCCGTCGCTGCGCGCGCCGGTTGGCGGGCGGACATTGCAGGTAGGTTCATGCTGGCTCCTTGGCTGATGGGGTCATTTATCGGCAGCCATAAAACATTAGTCAAATTTCGCGTTATTATTCCCCGCATAAATCTGGCTAATACCCATCCAGGAACAAGGCTCCCATGCGCGCCGAAATCACCCGCTTTCTGAACGACCGGCTCGACTGGAACCTGCTGCGCACCTACCTTGTGATCATGCAGGAGCGCAGCGTAAGCCGCGCGGCGGCCCGTTTGTACGTCACGCAGCCCGCCGTGAGCCAGGCGCTCAAGCGGCTCGAAGACACCCTCCAGCGCAAGCTGATCGAGCGGCGTGGCCCGCATTTCGTGCCCACCCAGGCGGGCGAAGAGGTCTACCGGATCGCGAGCGACATCTACGGCAACATTTCCCGGCTGGAGACCGAGCTCGACGACCGCACCGAGGACATTACCGGTTCGATCCGCCTCCTGAGCGTGAGCCGGATCGACTCGCCGGTCTACGACGAATTCCTCGCCGAGTTTCACCGCACCTATCCGCGCATCGATCTGCAGATCGAAGTGATGCGCTCGTCGGACATCATCTCCTCGCTGCTGCAGAAGACGGCGACAGCCGGCCTGAGCCTGTGCCGCACCCCGATGGACAAGCTGGAAATGCGCTGCTTCCTGCGCCAGCGCTATGCGATTTTCTGCGGACGCCACCATCGCCTGTTCGGCAAGTCGCAACTGACGATGGAGGACCTGCTGACGGAGAATTTCGTCTCGTTCACCAGCGACCAGATCGGCGACAGCCTCTCGCCGCTCACCGTGTTTCGCGACCAGAAGGGCTTCACGGGGCGCATCGTGGCGTCGTCGCCGAGCCTCGACGAAGTGCGGCGGCTGATCTTCGCGGGGTATGGCGTCGGCTGTCTGCCGGAGCATATCGTGCGCGACGATCTCGCCCAGCAGCGGCTCTGGCGCCTGCCGCCGGAAGAAGGCCTCGCGGATGTCGACGTGCATCTGCTGTGGCATCGCGACCGCAAGATGAACGCGGCCGATCACGCGTTTCTCGACAGCATGGAGCGGTGCATGCAGCGCTATTCGCTGGCGGAGCGGCTTGTGGGGCCGATGGCTCAAACGCCAACGGCGGCGGCGCGGATGTGAAAAACGCCGCTTGGCAGCGGCGTTTCTTGGCGAGGCATGATGCGGCGCGTCTCATGGCACGCAACGCGCTGCGGCGCGTGGCCTAGACCCCGCCGGACAGAACGGACACGCCGATCGTCACCACACCCAGCACCAGATTGACAACGACCAGGCGCCGTACGGTTCCAACCGCCCGTGCGCCGTCCGGCCAGTTCTGCGCCTGCACGGCGCGGCGGATACGCGGAAACACCGCGAAGCGGATATGCCCGAAGATCAGCATCATCACGATGCCGAGACCCGCCATGGCATGCAGTTGCCACGACGCGTGGGCGCCGCCGAACTGCGTCAGCATGAAGCCGCCCGTCAGCAGAATGATGATCACCGAAGCGGCGACCCAGTTGAAGAAGCGCCCAAACACCGATTCCCACAGCGGCAGGCGCAGTTGCGGCGAGAGGTCGGCGAGCGCCGGGCGCAGGCAAAAATGCGCAAAGACCATCCCGCCGACCCACACGGCCACACCCAGCAAATGCAAAAAGAGCGCGAGCTCGACGGCTTTGGTCATGTTGTTTTCCTCTCTCGATGATGGGGCGTGCCGCTCGTCGACGGACAGGTTGGACCCCTAAACGACGCGGATCAAAGCCTTGCCCGACGCGGCTAATGACCGCATTCGACCACACGTTGTTCGCGCAGTTCCGCAGTTCATCGCTCATGCCATCGTTTTATTGATTGTGCCGGCGCGCTGCGCCGCGCGCCGATCCCCGAATTTGCTGCCTGCCGCGTGCGCAGCCTGTGGTTAAAGGCCCCGCACGCGGTACTGCGACTTACTTCGCGACGGGCAGCACGGGCCGCATTTCGAACACCTTCAGCTTCGTGTCCGGCGCGCGGCCCTTGCGGGCACGCTTGCCGATATGCGGCGTGAGTGCCGCGCCGCTCAGCGTTTCTTCATACGCTTTGCCGGCTCGACCGGTACCGAGCAGGACCACGCCCGCTTTGCCGATGGCCAGCGCCTGGGTCAACGCTTCCTTGTCGTCGAGCGCCATCAGCGTGACGCCGCGGCCGCCGCCCGAGAGCGTCTTCATCTCGTCGAGACCGAATACCAGCAGACGGCCGCCGCCCGACAGACAGGCGACGTGGGTCGCGTCCGGCAGCATCGGCATCGGCACGAGCGGCGTCGCGCCTTCGTCGATGGTCATGAAGGACTTGCCGGCCTTCACGCGGCTCACCATGTCGCCCACCTTGGCGATAAAGCCGAAGCCGTTGCTCGATGCCAGCAGCAAGGCCTGATCAGCCGGCGCGGCGAAGTAGTGCATCAGGTGGCTGCCCGACTCGAGCTCGATCAGCGAGGTAACCGGCACGCCGTCGCCGCGGCCGCCCGGCAGCAGCGCCACCGCGACCGAATAGACGCGCCCGTTGCTGCCCCACGCAATCAGCGTATCGGGCGTGCGGCACTGGAACGCCGCGTAAAGTGCGTCGCCCGCCTTGAAGGTGAAGCCGGCCGGATCGAGCCCATGACCCTTCAGCGCGCGCACCCAACCCCTTTGCGACATCACCACCGTGACCGGTTCGTCGACCACGCGGGCTTCGAAAGTGGCGCGCTTTTCCTGCTGGATCAGCGTGCGGCGCTCGTCGCCGTATTGCTTCGCGTCACCTTCGATTTCCTTGATGAGCAAGCGCTTCAGCGCCGATTCGCTGCCGAGCAGTTCTTCGAGCTTGGCCTTCTCGTCGCGCAGTTCCGTGAGTTCCTTCTCGATCTTGATCTTTTCCAGCCGCGCCAACTGACGCAAACGGATTTCAAGAATGTCTTCGGCCTGGCGATCGGAGAGGCTGAATGCCGAGATCAGCGCGGCCTTCGGCTCATCCGACTCACGGATGATGCGGATGACTTCGTCGATATTCAAGAAGACGATCATCCGGCCTTCGAGGATGTGAATCCGGTCGTTCACTTTGGTCAAGCGATGGCGCGTGCGGCGCGTGACCGTGGCCTTGCGGAACGCGACCCACTCGCTCAGCATGTCGCGCAAGCTCTTCTGACACGGCCGGCCATCGCCGCCGACCATCACGAGATTGAGCGATGCGTTCGACTCAAGACTCGTATGCGCGAGCAGCGTGTTGACGAACTCGGTCTGATCGATGCGGCTCGACTTCGGTTCGAATACGAGGCGTACCGGCGCATCACGGCCCGATTCGTCGCGCACGGCGTCGAGCAGGGCGAGCATGGTCTGCTTCGTCTGCAGTTGTTCGGGCGTGAGCGTCTTCTTGCCGAGCTTGATCTTCGGATTGGTCTGCTCTTCGATTTCTTCGAGCACCTTCTGCGCGGCCGTGTTCGGCGGCAGTTCGGTGATGACCAGTTGCCACTGACCGCGCGCCAGGTCTTCGATCTTCCAGCGCGCCCGCACCTTCAACGTGCCACGGCCGCTTTCGTAAGCCGCGGAGATTTCCGCTTCGCTCGAAATGATCTGGCCGCCACCCGGGAAATCCGGCCCCGCGATGTGCTGCATCAGCTCGGCGTGCTGGATATGCTCGTTGCGGATCATCGCCACCGCTGCGGACGCGACTTCGCGCAGGTTGTGCGACGGGATTTCCGTAGCCAGACCCACTGCGATGCCCGAGGCGCCGTTCAGCAGCACGAACGGCAAACGCGCGGGCAGTTGCCGCGGCTCCTGCTCCGAGCCGTCGTAGTTCGCCATGAAATCGACCGTGCCCTGGTCGATCTCGTCGAGCAGCAGCTTGGCGATCGGCGTCAGGCGCGCTTCGGTGTACCGCATGGCCGCAGCGCCGTCGCCGTCGCGCGAACCGAAATTGCCCTGGCCGTCGATCAGCGGATAGCGCATCGAAAAGTCTTGCGCGAGACGCACCAGCGCGTCGTATGCCGACTGGTCGCCGTGCGGGTGGTACTTACCTAGCACGTCACCGACCACGCGCGCCGATTTCACCGGCTTGGCGTTGTCGGAGAGGCCCATGTCGTTCATGGCGAACAGGATGCGCCGCTGCACCGGCTTCTGGCCGTCGCAGACGTCCGGCAGCGCGCGACCCTTGACGACGCTCACCGCGTAGTCGAGATAGGCGCGCTCGGCGTAGTTGCCAAGCGTCAGGGAGTCGCCGGGCGCCGGCGCCTCGGTGAAAAGATCAGGCGTGTTGTCGTCCATCTAGATTCCGTATCCGTATGTGGCGTGAAGGAACGCTGCGCGAGCAGGCCTGGTAGAGGCGCTCAGCTCAGATATCCGCTTCGACTTCGTTACCCTTTTCTTCGAGCCAGCTGCGCCGCGAAGCCGCTTCGCCCTTGCCCATCAGCATGGTCATGCGTGCGACCGTGGCGTCGTAGTCGAGCTCGCCCAGCGCAACCGGCGACAGACGCCGCGTGTCCGGGTTCATTGTGGTGTCCCACAACTGCTCCGCGCTCATTTCGCCGAGACCTTTGAAGCGGCTGATGGCCCACTGTGTCTCGCGCACGCCGTCCTTGCGCAGTTTGTCGAGGATCGCTTCGAGCTCGCCGTCGTCCAGCGCGTAGAGCTTCTGCGCGGGCTTCTTGCCGCGTGCCGGTGCATCGACGCGGAACAGCGGCGGACGCGCCACGCACACATGACCGCGTTCGATCAGTTGCGGGAAGTGCTTGAAGAACAACGTCAGCAACAGTACCTGGATGTGCGAACCGTCGACGTCCGCGTCCGAAAGAATGCAGATCTTGCCGTAGCGCAGATTGGACAGATCGATATGATCGTCGGGGCTGTGCGGATCGACGCCGATCGCCACCGAAATGTCGTGCACTTCGTTGTTGGCGAACAGGCGGTCGCGCTCGGTTTCCCACGTGTTCAGCACCTTGCCGCGCAGCGGCAGGATGGCCTGGTATTCCTTGTCGCGGCCCATCTTGGCGGAGCCGCCGGCCGAGTCGCCCTCGACGAGGAACAGTTCGTTGCGCGCGATATCCGTGGATTCGCAGTCGGTCAGCTTGCCCGGCAAAACGGCCACGCCCGAGCTCTTGCGCTTCTCCACTTTCTGGCCGGCGCGCGTGCGAGCCTGCGCCTGCTTGATGACGAGATCCGCGAGTTTCTTGCCATGCTCGACGTGCTGGTTGAGCCACAACTCGAGCGCCGGACGCGCGAACGACGACACCAGTTTCACTGCGTCGCGGCTATTCAGACGCTCCTTGATCTGCCCTTGAAACTGCGGATCGAGCACCTTCGCCGACAGCACGAACGAGACGCGCGCGAACACGTCTTCCGCGAGCAGCTTCACACCCTTTGGCTGCAGATTATGCAACTCGACGAAGCTCTTGACCGCCTGGAACAGACCGTCGCGCAAGCCGGATTCGTGCGTGCCGCCCGCGGGCGTCGGAATCAGGTTGACGTAGGACTCGCGCGTGAGCGCACCCTCTTCGCTCCACGCCACCACCCAGGCGGCGCCCTCGCCTTCCGCGAAGGTTTCTTCGTTCGAGCGCGAGTTCTCGGCGTAGCGTTCGCCTTCGAAGAGCGGAATCAGCAGGTCGCTGCCGTTCATGCCTTCGAGCAGATAGCCGCGCAGACCGTCTTCGTACTTCCAGGTCTGGCTCTCGCCGGTTTTCTCGTTGATCAGCGTGACTTCGACGCCCGGCAACAACACCGCCTTCGAGCGCAGCAGACGCTGCAGTTCGCCGAGCGGCAGGTTGGGCGAGTCGAAGTATTTCGGATTGGCCCAGGCGGTGACGCGGGTACCGGATTTCTTCTCGCCTCGGGCGGCCGGGCGTACCTGGAGCTGTTTGGCCACGTCGCCGTTGGCGAAACCCAGTTCGGCGACCTTGCCGTCGCGCCAGACGGTGACGTCGAGGCGCGTGGACAGCGCGTTGGTGACCGACACGCCCACGCCGTGCAGACCGCCCGAGAACGTGTAGGCGCCGCCGGCGGCCTTGTCGAACTTGCCGCCTGCGTGCAGGCGGGTGAAGACGATTTCGACGACCGGCACGCCCTCTTCGGGATGCAGGCCGAAGGGAATCCCCCGGCCGTCGTCGTCCACCGACACCGACTGGTCCGCATGCAGCGTGACCGTGATCTGCCGGCCGTAGCCACCGAGGGCTTCGTCCGAGGCGTTGTCGATGACTTCCTGAATGATGTGCAGCGGATTCTCGGTGCGGGTGTACATGCCGGGCCGTTGCTTGACCGGCTCCAGGCCCTTCAACACCTTGATCGACGCTTCGCTATACGCGGCGTTTGGCTTTTTCGTAGACATGGCTTACTCGGGTCCGTCGGTTCATCGTTGTCCACAGGTCCTGTGGACAGGTCCGTGGACAATGCGTTGAGTTTTCAAAAAAAGCGAAACGAAACAACGGGGTGGGTGGGGTGCCCGCACGGCGGGCAAACTTTTTTGTGGCCTGGCTTCCTCTTGGCGCGCCCGACGTGCCGCTCGATGGGCGGTAAGCCGGTGCGAACGCCGCAGGAAGCCTGTTCGCGGGGTATTTTACTGATTTCGATACGGGGAGCAATTTGCCGGATGTCCGATCGGCCATTTGGTGGGGGGGCGGAGGGGCAAACCCTGCAACGCGAGCTACCCGGTCTCCGGCAGCTACCTCTAAGTCTGAAACAGGGGTAAGCCGAGCACGCGGCCATTCCGGCCGCGCTCACCGCTTACTTCCGCCGGCTCTCCAGCTCGTCCCACCGTTCCATCGCCACCAGCAACTCCTCGTCGATCGCCGCGTAGCGCGCCGTCAGCCGCGTGCCTTCCGCCGCATCCTTCGCGAAGATCGAACCATCTTCGAGTTGCGCGCCTATCGTCTTTTGCTCGGCTTCGAGCGCGGCGATCTGTGCCGGCAACGCATCCAGTTCGCGCTGCTCCTTGAACGACAACTTGGCCGCACGCGGCGTAGTGCGGGCTGCCGCCGCGCCGCCGCTGTCTTTCGACGCCACTTCCTTGGCGGCTTCCTTTTGCGCGTCCTGCGCCATCTGTTGCGAGCGGTCGCGCTGGATCTGCCAGTCGGTAAAGCCGCCGACGTACTCGCGCCACTTGCCGCCGCCTTCCGACGCGATCACCGAAGTCGCGACGTTATCCAGAAACGCGCGATCGTGGCTGACCAGCAGTACCGTGCCGTCGTACTCCGTGAGCAGTTCTTCGAGCAGTTCGAGCGTCGGGATGTCGAGGTCGTTGGTGGGTTCGTCGAGCACCAGCACGTTGGCCGGCCGCGCGAACAGACGCGCCAGCAGCAGACGGTTGCGCTCGCCGCCCGAGAGCGACTTGACCGGCGAACGCGCGCGCTCCGGCGCGAACAGGAAGTCGCCGAGATAGCTCATCACGTGCTTCTTCTGGCCGTTGACTTCGACCCATTCGCTGCCCGGGCTGATGGTATCGGCAAGACTCTTGTCCAGATCCAGTTGCGCGCGCATCTGGTCGAAATACGCGACCTGCAGATTGGTGCCGATGCGCACCGTGCCGTCGTCCGGCTGCAACTCGCCGAGGATCATCTTCAGCAGCGTGGTCTTACCCGCGCCGTTCGGGCCGACAAAACCGATCTTGTCGCCGCGCATGACCGTGGCGGTGAAGTTGTCCACCACCGTGCGCGAACCGTAGCGCTTGGTCACATCCGTCAGTTCGGCGACGATCTTGCCGGACTTCTCGCCCTGCCCCACGTCCAGCTTGACGTTGCCCTGCACGTTGCGACGCTCGGCGCGCTCGTTGCGCATCTGCACGAGCCGCGCAATCCGGCCAACGCTGCGCGTGCGGCGCGCTTCCACGCCCTTGCGAATCCACACTTCTTCCTGTGCCAGCAGCTTGTCGAACTTGGCCGCCTCCACCTGCTCGACTTCGAGCTGCTGCGCCTTGCGGGTCTGGTAGGCGCTGAAATTGCCCGGATACGACAGCAGGCGGCCGCGATCCAGTTCGACGATGCGGGTGGCGACGCGGTCCAGAAACGCGCGATCGTGGGTAATAAACAGCAGCCCGGCGCGCAGCGACACCAGTAAATCTTCGAGCCAGCGGATGCCGTCGAAGTCAAGGTGGTTGGTGGGTTCGTCCAGCAGCAGCACGTCCGGCTGCACGACCAGCGCCCGCGCCAGCGCCACGCGCTTTTGCATGCCGCCCGACAGCGAGCCGACCCGCGCCTCGCCGTTCAGGCCGATCTGCTGCAGCGTGGTGGCCACGCGCGTGCTCCAGTTCCAGGCGTCCGAATGGTCCAGCGCCGATTGCAGCGTGTTCATGCGCGACATGAGCGCGTCGTGCGCCGGGCCTTCGGGTTCGTCGGCAAGCTGGTTGGCGACCACGTCGTATTCATCCAGCAGCGCGCGGGCGTGCGTGAGGCCGGCGGCGACGGCGTCGAACACCGTGTCGTCCGTATCGAACTCCGGCTCTTGCGGCACGTAGACCGAAGTCAGGCCCTGCTGACGCGTGACGAGGCCGTCGTCAGGCTTGCTCAGATCGGCGACGATCTTCAGCAGCGACGACTTGCCCGCGCCATTGCGACCGATCAGCCCGACGCGCTCGCCCGCTTCGAGAGAGAAATCCGCGTGATCGAGCAACGCGACGTGACCGAACGCCAGTTGCGCCCCGGTAATGGTGTAAAGCGACATGGAGATTTGGAAGAGAAGACAGCAATGAGCCGGAACCGCTCATTGTACCGGGCGCGCGGGCGGATGCCTGGATGCCGGAAGATATAGGCCGAAAGGCCGGGGCGCTGGCCCTGTCGGGCATGCAGGCGTTTGACGCGAGGCTGCGGGCCCGGCTCTCGCCCGCGAACCGGCCACGTGGTGACGCTATGTGACCGTGCGGGTTCCGTGACGGCGTGCGGCGCCGCGGCATTGGCCCACATGGGCGCTTTGTCAAATTCCGGTAATATTGCGGGTCGCCGCGCGCCCCAAAAAGGGGCAGACTGCGCGGATTGTTGTCGCTGAACTGAAAAAGAGTGTGTCGTGAGCGAAGTCATTGTTGAGTACAAAAGCTGGGTCTGCCTGATTTGCGGCTGGATCTACAACGAAGAAGACGGTCTGCCGGAAGAAGGCATCGCGGCAGGCACGCGCTTCGCCGCCATCCCGGAAGACTGGCGCTGCCCGCTGTGCGATGTGGGTAAGGCGGAATTCGCGGTTGTGGAGTTCTGAAGCGACGCTGTAGAGGACGGCGCGCGGCCTGAGGGTGGCGGTGCGCGTTGATCTGAACGGCCCGGCAGGCCTGGTGTCTGCTGGGCCGTTTTGTTTTTGGAGGTTACGGTCGTAACGGCCTTAACGGTCGTGATAGCCGTCGCGGCCGGCGCCCGGGGTGCGCCGCGCTTCGTAGGCACGAATGGCTTTGTTCTGCGCGTTCATCAGTGACTGCATAGACGTCGCAACCGCTCTTCGAAAGGGCCGGCCACTGCCACGCAGAAAACACCCGGTAAGGTGCTGTCAAAAAACTTTGTTGTCCTGCATGAGTCTGTATTGGCCGATACCACTACGACTCAATTCGATATGCGCGCACCAATAGTTGGGATGCTTCTTGTTGCGGTAATTTGCGCGTTCGCGGTGACGTCATGTGATCTTGAGACCACCGAGGATTACATCTTCGACGACGCGCTCTATGGTCCGGACCCGTCGCAAACATGCTTCGAACACGCGCACTATCCGCTGGGCTTCAGCTTCAGGCCTGTGGTGCACGACGACTTTTGCCACGGCTTCGGGCGGTTGCAGGCCACCTATGCCCGCTATCGCTTCAGTTACGTGGATGCCATCGACGACGCAACGACGCTGCCTATGGAGCGGCTCGCGCTTGGGGAAGGGCGACGTCAGGACAGCCAACCGGATCGTACGGATTCCAGCGTGCCTGCTGGTAACCCCGCTGCGTCGCCAGATACCCAGCCTTAAGCACGCCGCTCTTGCATGAAGCCACAGAAGCTTTTACGTACTTGCGTCGCGTCGTGCCAGCTGACTGTGCAATTCAAGCGTCAATGCTTCGATACGCTCGCTCATCTGCTTTGTCAGAGCAGTGAGTTGCGTGTTCTGTTCAAGCAGTACCACAAGCTGCTCGGTCTGTTTCGCCGCCAACGCCTGGCGCTGCTCGTTTGCCGTCGCGATGTCTTCGCGATGGCGTGCGTCGGCATCGGAATGCGCCTTGTCGCGATCCGCCTGGCGGGTTTGCGCCAGCAGAATCAGCGGTGCAGCGTAGGCCGCCTGAAGGCTGAAAGCGAGATTCAAAAGAATGAACGGATAAACGTCGAACTTGGTAAAGCCCAACATGTTCACGGCAATCCAGACGGCAACAATCAGCGTCTGCGCAATCAGGAAAGTCGGTGTTCCAAAGAAGCGCGCGAAGCTCTCGGCCTTCAGCGCGAACCAGTCGTCGCCGAACACCGAGCCCAGATGGACATGCGGCATGTGGAACCGGTAATGATGATCGGCCTTCGTATTCCGCTGGGGACGTGGGGCGTTATTCGCGTCGCTCATGATGGTGACCTCTTGATCAAAGGTGGGGATGGAGCCGCGGGCGGAGCGGCTTTCGCGAAAGAAACCGCAGCGTCGCTGGGTGGGCACGGGCGACGTTGGGTTGAGGGTAGCATCGCTTCATAGCTGCTAAATGACAGTGGCTCGCGGTGGCGGAACGTGGTGGCGCACCCTTTGACTTCGGGTGTTTTTGCTATACTCTGCGCTCGCTTGCGCCTTGGGCTCGCCAGCGACTGCCTACTGGCAGGATTCAAGCCATGGTTTTCCCCGTCGCGGCAACGGTAGACGCCGCAGCAGCACTTTCTGACAAAGTGCTGTGGAGACGGCGGTAAACTGCGGTTCATGGCGGCGCTTCGCTTAGGACGAAGCAGAAAAGCCGCAAACGCCCACGGAGTCAGGTCACGCGAACTGTTGAATAGGTTTCTGCCCGCTCTGTTGATGGTCTATCTCCCCGTAGTTCAATGGATAGAACAAGTGCCTCCTAAGCGCTAGATACAGGTTCGATTCCTGTCGGGGGGACCACAAAACGATCCAACGAAGTCCAAAGAAATCCCCGAAACCCCGCCAAGCCAAGCTTTGCGGGGGTTTTCATTTCCGGCAACGTCCAAAGACAGTTCGTGGCATTCCCCACAGATCGCGATCAGGTGGCAAGCTGTATTGAACGGCTCGAAGAACTGGCGACAAATCGTCCGTTGATCATTGCCTCAATCGTTTAAGACGGCAGTTCGCTATGCACTTGTCACCGGAATATCGATTGCCGTGAACAACGCGGCGACTTCCGCTATTCGGCGGGTGCCTGTTTTGGCGAGAATGGATTTAATCTGACTGCGCACAGTGCTGATCTGCACGCCTCTGCGCGTCGCGTACTCTGTGGGCGTAAGTCCTTCGACCATTGCTGAGACAACCGCCATTTCCGCATGCGACAGGGCGAATGGGCGGCTGGTTGAGCGAGGCCATTCGACTTTGCGGAACGGTTGGCGTAGCAGCAGCATAGCCAGTGGTTGGGGGCGAGCAATCCCGGCCGCGAGCTGAGCGCTTAACGGTACGATCTGAATCTCTAGCGAACACAGACCGCTTGCTCCAGGCACATAGAGTGGCGCTGTTTCCGACGTCGAACTTTTTAAGCAGGCGAACTGAACCTGATGCGTCAGTTGCTGAGTAATTCTCTGCTCGGATAGTGTCAAGCGGTTGGCCCGGACATTGATCTCCGTGGACGAACGCAAGAGCGACCTCGCTGCCCCATTCAGATACTGAATATCCAGTCCGCAATCGACAATGAGAACGGCGCGTGGTAGCGCATCAAGTGCGGCAGTCGTGATCAACGAACTATTGTCGGTCTGCGCGGTGATATCTCGCACGCGGAATACGCCGGGCAAATGATTCAGCACCCGTTGCAGTTCGCCGACCGTCTCATCCTCATACGGCTGGTGGCCTACCGGACGATGCACGGCCAAAATAAGACGCCTGTTTCCATCAAGTAACGTTCCGCCGCACGAATAGCGGAGTCCCTCCCGAATATAAAAATCCTGATAGTACTCGCTGCGTTCCACAGCAGCGTCAGGCACGTAACGATGCATGGGATACATCGCTCCGGCAGCCCTCGCCAACAAGACGCCTCGAGCGAGGTCGAGACGGTGGTAGTGGCTGGCGTAATCCCGCGCCCAGTTCGGCCCGTACCCTGCGAAACGATATTCAAGAAAGTTGTTTGTCGTTGCGTCGTGCACAAAACAGTTGGCAGCCCGCCCGTCAGCGAGGGACGTCAATGCCCCAAGTGCCGCATCCCACTGAGTTGGGTCGACGGCAGCCGTGTAGAGCGCCGCAATCACCCTGTCGGCCGTCTCTTTCATGAAATCTCCCCGAGTGATGAGGGGTAATGCCGCTCAGCGGATCCCCCCAATCTATCCCCCATTTTGGGGATGCAGGCCAGCTTGAGTCAAGTTACCTTGGGCTGTCACTACGATCCGCCGAAGATAATCCGGAGTAGAAGTCATGAACCTTAAAAATACCATTCAGAATTATTTCAAAACGGGCTTCGCACGGATAGCCGCAACCTTATTTTCCCTTACGATTCTTGGTGCTTGCGGAGGAGGGGGTGGGTCCACGCCTGCGCCCTCGATCACCATGACATTCAGCCAACCGAAGATCGCTGTTGGCCAAAGCTCAACGCTCACCTGGTCTTCAACGAACACCACATCGTGCACGGCGTCTGGTGCATGGACAGGCGCGCAGGCCACATCGGGAACGGCGACAGAAACCGCAGCCTCCGGTGGCGCTGAAACATATACGTTGACTTGTTCTGGCTCTGGTGGACAGACTACCCAATCAACGACGCTTGCCGTACCTATCCCCGTGCAGGCCACTTCGTACCTGAACAAAATTACGGCAGCGGCGGCGATTGGCCCGCAACCTCTTCCATCAGAAGTAGCGAGCGGAAATGCGGTCGCGTTTGCCGACTTTTTTCAAGACGGCACCTATTCGATGGTGACGCACTCGCTTTTGTACAATGTGAATGATCCATCAACATCGACCGACTACGGACAGATTCACTTCTACAAGAATGTAAACGGCACATGGGTCGATCACACGGCCGACATTTTGTCGAACACCACTGGCTGCCTGCATCCGCGAAAGGCAATCGTTGCCGACTTCAATGGTGATGGGAAGCCCGATGTCTTTTTTTCCTGCACTGGTTTTGATGCCGCTCCGTTTCCAGGCGAGCAATCGCACGTGTTGCTCAGTCAGCCAGACGGTACCTATAAGAACGTGACTCTTGCATATACGGCCTATGCCCATGGTGCGTCAGCTGCTGATTTCGGCGGAAAGGGCTTTGCCGACATTGTCATAACTGATACGTCCATTCAACACACCCCGTATTTTCTCGTGAATAATGGTGATGGGACCTTTAGCCAGAACTTCACCCGGCTACCCACTGTTATTCCATATGGTTACGGCCAGATTCCGCTACAAGCGCCTGCGTCATCGTGTAATGGTTGCAATGCCAACATTTACGATGCGGAACTGATCGATTTAAAGAATATTGGAAAATACGATCTTTTCCTCATCGGCCTGGCACCGGATGGAACACAAGGCAACTGGGCTCCGACGATTTTCCATAACAATGATGACAACACCTACTCGGAATTGAACATCACAACGCTGCCGTATAACCAGCAATATCAACAAGCGCTGGATGTACTTTTTGTGAATGGTGCGATTTATACGACCAGCGTCCACGTGAACGATGGTGCAACGTCGACCTCAAGTACACCTCTCTATGGGTTCAGCGATATCGAAAAAGATAGTGGTACCAATTACCAGATGAATTCCACGATCTGGACTGGCATTTCTGATTTTTCGAATGGCTGGTCGTGGCTCAACTGGATCATCCCATATCAAGAAAATATCGATAGTTTGAACTCTAGTTACGGGGTTTCTGTCCCGCAGTAACTAATCGGCCCTTAAAAAATTCGGCTCGTGTTGGCCGCCTTTTGGACGTCAACCACCGACGAGCCGTAATTGGACATGCGACGAGAACTATATCGGGACTCACGCTTTATTTCTACCCCTAACCTTAAGATGAGACCGAACATGAAATTTCTGAGATTAGCTATATTAATTTCATCCTACTCATTCGCCATGAATTCTGCCCATGCAGTATGTGAAGAAGCGGGGACGCCATATCCGGTTCAGTGGCCCAGCGCCAATCAGCAATTTCAGAAAATAGTACAATCAAAAAACATAAAATTACTTCAATTCTGGGTGCAGCAATATAATGAACTCACATCGAATGCTGATTCAAACGGAAGTCCTCCAAGCGAGCGAGCCTTTGATTCTTGCTTTGCCTCAGCGTATGCAGAGGCATTAAACCAACTGCAAAACCCTCAAGTTTCCGCGTCAAATAATGCAAACCCATCAGCGGCCAACACGAAAGCTCAATCCAAGGAAAGTAATGTTCATTATCAGGCTCCGCGCGGGCGATGCCTGGCCCTGAAGGTTGAAGGTGATTCAATTCTCGTGGAGAACCATTGCGGTATTCCGATTGTTGGTCAGTTTTGTTTTATACATAGCCAACTCCATAGTTGCACTGACTCAACCGCTGCATCGTTTGGTCCGGTGGGTGCTGGCAACGAGGTGATGATCGCAACTACTACGGACACCAATCCGCGAAGCAACGAATTGAAATACGTTCTCTGCAACGCGGATGCTGCAGAACACGGTCAATGCGAGCCGCATCATCCTTAGCGTGGCAACGCCGGATCTAAACAATTTGCGGAAGTTCATGTAGCAAAGCGCCTAGACCCTGACGATATTGGGACTTTGCAAGAACTTCCCAAGCAACTGAAGAAAAATAAAATGAACAAAACGCTCTTAGCAATGATTTTTTCTTCCCTTCTTTGGCCGGTAATCGCCGATGCTCAATCCTGCGATTTCGATAAGATCGTAGGTACTTGCACGGCGAACTACGTGCTGCAGAATGTTAGAAATGATCCGAACAAGGTTAACTCTGCTGCTGAAGTTAAGGTAACAAGCTCGGGCGGCGAATGTTCAAAGGTCACTTTCTATGTCGACTCGACGCCGTACCTATCCGTTTTCGATCATAAAAGCACCGTAGTCGAGCAAATTTTTGGTACGACGACAATTGCAAGTCAATCTGTGTCGATTGATAGCTGCCAAACCTATGCAACAAAGGACGATAGCAAAAAGGATAACAGCGAAGAAAAAGGGACCAGCGACGATACCGGTGAAGTATCAAAGATGTTTAACGACGCTGAAGCCAATCCAAATTTCGATCCAGCCGAGTCCGATGCGAGATTCGATCAGCTGATTGGTGGTGGGTCTTCGAGCAATCAGGCTAACGATGGATCTTCCGGCGATGGCGCGTCTTCCGGCAATCAGATATTGGGGGCATTTCTTAGCGTGCTCGGCGGAGCTGCTCAAGGACTATCGGCAGTGCAAGCAGCCAATGGTGTTCGCGCAGCGGCAGCGGCGGCTCCCGTCGTCACAAAAATGTTGCCCGCTGCGACAGCGGCAAGCGTTGCAACAAAACCAAACTATTCCGCTCCGACTCAGCAGTTTGGGCCAGCGCCAACCAATGTGCCCGGTCAGGGTGGATCTTCCTCAAATATTTGTATTTCCAATCCAAATGCGGTGGTAAACGGTGTGGCAGGTTGGTGCTATAAATAGCCCGCTTACACGATGCCCATGGAGCAAGTTGACCTGCCCTCTTTCCTAGAACATACATCATGAATATAACGACACAATTCCGAGCAATAGCCGTTGTCAGTCTCGTTCTCCTACTTCAAGCCTGCGCAGCCTCTCCTCCACAGCAGTTAGGCATGGATGACGGAATTCTTCAGACGCAAATCCAGTCAAA
The DNA here is from genome assembly GCF_050434965.1 of Paraburkholderia sp. GAS38. NCBI lineage: Bacteria > Pseudomonadati > Pseudomonadota > Betaproteobacteria > Burkholderiales > Burkholderiaceae > Paraburkholderia > Paraburkholderia sp. GAS38. The sequence continues at coordinate 220,263 of NZ_JBNDJO010000008.1, forward strand.
AGCTACGAAAGTTTTAAATGGCAAAAATGTGCGTCTTACGGTAATCTTAAGCAAGAACACGATTGAAAATATAAATTACCTGGAAGGATTAAAAACAAGTTTTGACAAAAAAATATTTCACAGCACCATCGACAAAACTCTTGCCGAAGAAACAGATCCAAATTATTTTATTCAGTGGGTAACAAAATCACTTACCACCAATTTCGGAGAAGTTAAATTTTACGACAATCCTGCTCAAGCAAAAAAATCCAAACCAGACGAATTTGCCATAGTTAATATATATTTTGATCCGCTCGCCCCAAATTCAAAATATGAAGAAGCAGATATAAAAATTGAATTTTTTGATCGAAATTTCAACTATGTCGCTGCTGCGAATGGCACTGGAAGAATTTCCGCCGATCATTGGGGATCCCCCAGCAGCTCTGGATTTGCTAAAATAAGAAAGCATCAAGCTCAAGTTCGCGCCACGTCATTGATGACGATGGATCGATCCCTGTCGGGGATACTTGTTAATCCAGTGAACTGGCATCCCATAAAAAATACTGACGACAGCAAATAGAGGTCTAAAACGACAATCCGTTACGGCTCTGCTTTTGTGCGATGATGAATTCTGTCGATTGTTTGTCGCCACTGCAAAGCCAAACGAGTTGCATAACTGCTTGAATCGTTGAAGCCGAATTCCCCGCCAGTCCGGTCGTATGCCGTTGTCGAGAAGTCCGACCGTCCGTTCAAGGTCGACTTCCGCAGGTCGCTGACAATCTGCTAATCGACTACGCGGCGTCCGCTGCAGCCTTGGCAATAGTCGGGTGTGACACGCCGTACTCCTTTGCGAGCCCGCGTGCGGTCGCACCGGCGGCCAACTTCACCTTGATTTCCGCGCGTTGCGTCGGCGTTAACGACAGCGGGCGACCGGAAATCCGCCCCTCTGCCTTGGCCCTTGCAAGTCCTGCGTACGTGCGCTCCACCAACTGATCACGTTCGAACTGCGCGAACGCGGCGAACACGCGCAACACGAGATCGCCGGCCGCGCTCGTGACCTCCATGACAGGCAAATCCAGGACGATGACCGCGACCTTCATGTCTCGCAGCATCGCGACCGTCGCATCTATGTCGCGCGCGTTCCGTCCCAGTCGATCTAGCTTTGTCACGACGAGCTTGTCCCCTTCATCTAGCTTGCCTACCAGCTTGGCAAACATCGGGCGTTCCATCGCGGCGACCGTACCGCTGATGGTCTCCGCGTAGACGTGACGGTTTGCCACGACGTAGCCCGCCTTTTCGGCGAGCATGATCTGGTTCGCTGTCGTTTGGTCGCCGGTGCTGACCCGCGCATACAAAAAGGTCTTGGACATGTCGCGCTCATTGGAAAGATAACGTGGAAATTATCCATGTGGAAATCAATTCAGCAATGCGGACTTTGTTTCCATTTTTCCTGTGTTTTTTGTGGCGGTAAAAAAGCGGTAGTTTAATTACCGCGAGGCCCGGCACATCCGCCCAAGCCATCTAGCTGCCTCGTCGCCATTGATTTGCACTTCACAGACACCACCTGATTCTTTTGGTAGTCCAAGGAGGGCCGCCGCGCGGGGAAACGGCGGGTGTACAGCGGCGGCGCGCGAATCATGGATTGATGGGAAATTTTTCGATCCGGTCGATTAGATCAGGTGGCGGCATAATCAGCAGAACCGTGACTTCCAGGACGAGTCGTGAACATTAGCTCTGCCACCCTGCCGGCGATCCTCGCCGCGCTAGCATCTGGCGTGTTCGCCCTTGTGGGCGTAATCGTCACGTCGTTCCTTGCGCAAAGACGTGAGCACGAGACCGAATGGCGGCAAACGCGAGCTGCACATTATCAGGAATACGTCTCGGCACTCTCGGCTATTGTCTCGGGACGTTCAACGCCTGCGGCTCAAGAACGCTACGCCGACTCCGTAAACGCCTTCGCACCGGTTGCTCCTCCGGCAGTTTTAGATGCAGTCGACGCGTTCCAAAAAGAAATCTCAATTCGCAACACAGAGCGAGACGATGTTCGGCACGACGCCCTGTTGAGCGCAGCCATCCAGGCGATGCGTGATGATATTCAGCCGACTAGTATCCGCAAGCCGCCTCGCGCTTTTCGCCTCTTAGCTCCGCCGCCGGTCGCCAAATGAGACCAGCCATTCCCATCGGGCTTGAAGCATGGCACTGCAACATACGGATTCGCAGGAAAACGAAATCACTCCTGTCACAAAGGACGAACTGTGAAATTTAGTCAACGTCAGGGCATCACACCGTTACCCGACGCACTGAAACCTGAGGCGATGCCTCCCGAACTGCGCAACGCGCTTTGGAATTGTCTGTTGCCATGGCTCCGGCGAGCGCCAGAGAGCGAGCTGCTTCAGGCAATTTGGCGAGACCATTGGAAGGCTCCCATAGACGCGATCCCGTTCAAAGAGAGCTATACAGGCATTAGCTTCGGAGATGCGTGGCGAATGGTGCGCGAGAATTTCTTCAAAGTCCCGTGGCATGGTGTCTATGACTTCTTAGAATTCTTTATCGGCATGGGCCTTTCAGGTCGCCAGTTAGGATCGGCGGTCGATGAAGTTCTCGCGAAAGAGCTTGCGGCATATCGCGTCGTAAATCAGCGGATAGTACCGGTCACAAATGAGCAAGAAATCAAAGCGTTAGAGGAGGCGCTTTCGGACAGAGGTGCGTTTGCGCTAGTTGCCACTCATCTTGCGTCAGCGCTTAATCATCTCAGCAACAGGCAGAACCCTGACTATCGAAATTCCATCAAAGAGTCCATTTCGGCAGTGGAGGCGATTGCCAAGGTCATAAGCCGGAAAGAAAAGGCGGAACTCGGGGATGCGCTCGCGGCTCTGGAACAAACAGGCAAACTACACGGTGCCTTGCGCAAAGGCTATACGGCTCTCTACGGGTATACCAGCGGCGCTAGCGGAATCCGCCATGCGCTAATGGACGAATCGAATTTGACTGCTGATGATGCGAAGTATTTTCTGCTCGCGTGCACGGCGTTCGTGAACTATTTGAAAACGCTGGCATGAGTGATCCCATTCGCAGAGTTGCCACCGGGAACCGCGATAATGTCGCGAGGCAAGACCTTCTGATGCCTCCTCACCTGCACGGAACGGCGCGTAACATGGCAGACAAAAGCTCTGAACTTTTATCCATCGTTGAACAACTTCTGAGCGAGCTTTACGCAAGTACGGACGTGTTGCGGTTCTCATTCGATTCAGAGCAAGGGCTTCAAGCAACGAACCTCTATCTTCGCGTACTCGATCTTGCCCGATCCTGTGTTGTGTTAGCTCGCGCCGGCCACCTCGCAGCGTTGCGTATTGTATTACGGCCGCTACTGAGCGCATCCGCTGACCTGGTGAATGTCTCGAAAGACCCAAGTTATCCCGCGAGCATGTTCTGTACATGCCGCGCCCAAAGCGTGCACCTGTTCAAGCGCGCTATTGATGAAGCTCCGCCCGATTCGTATCTGAAGCAAATAGTTGAAAAATACGATCTTGTGCAGAAAAAAAGAGAGCACGAGTCGGAGATCGCTAAATACAAGGCGGAGGGAGGGAAAAACCTGACTGATCGCAGCAGGTTCGAACAGGCCGGCATGTTGGACGCGTACTTCACCGACTATTGGTTCTTGTCGCTGGAAACGCATAACGATCCGCACGTGCTTCAAGCTCACCATGTGGATCAACGCACCGAGCCACCCCGACTCGTCTATGACAAGCCTGCCGTTCATGAAGAGATGGAAAACTGTGTTTGGTCTATAGCGACGACCCTGAAGCGCGCACACGCGGCCGTGTCCCAAGCGCTCTCCAGCGTACCGAATGAAAGCATTGAAAGGACGTTTTCGTTGCTTGATCGGTGGGAGAATGACACGTCCATCGAAACGTAGAATGATGGGCACGACAGCTCTATGGTAAATGCGGACTAACTAACAACCCGTCTACCTTCGCGGATGAGAGCGAGGAAAACCTTAAGCGCCAATCATCGAGATGCCTAAGCATTGCAGTCGAACGGCCTGCAGCCGTACATGGTCTCCTCAGGGAACGTTCGACTGTACGACGACATGTTTCATCACCACGTCAGAGACTTGTCCCCCAGTTCAGATTAGGTCCTAGCAATCAGCATTTGGGGGTATGTTTGGGGGTATCCACCCTCACTCGACGCGGCACAACCCATATAGAATATAGGCCATAGACGACAATGTGAGTGCTGTCGGGGGGACCAGCAGCAGGCCTCGCAGCACATCTTCCAGAATCCCACACAAAGCCCCGTCATTCGCCCGAAACGGGGCTTTTTGCTTGAGTCACCACGTCAAGCCACAACGACCACCGCCCCCAATCTTTCACCCCCTTCGTCCCCCGCAAAACCGCCCCCTCCCCATGCTATGTTCGCCCCTCCCAGGTTCACGCACACCTACCCAGAAACAGACGGACAAACTAAATGGAGCGGTTTTTCATGGCACGCGGCAGCGCAGTGACGTACTTACTGGGTCAACGTCGCGCGTGGTTTGCAAAAATCTCCGCGGCGCAAAGCGGCAACGTCGAAATGGAGTCACGGCAGATCGAACTCATCGAACGTCTGATACTCGATGTCCGCGCGGGCCGCGTTCGCACCTTTGAGCTAACGCAGCCGAAACCTGTCACGATCTTCGTCACCAACTAGCGAACCTGGCGAACCACCAAGGTCTCTCTTAACCAATCCGCAATCTCACCCAGCGTTTCCACCCCCTGCGGAAACCGTGCGACCTGGCTCGGCGTCACCGGAAAGTTATGTCCCATATCCGGCGCATGCAGATGGCTTACCGCCACCCCCGCCGCCGTCAACTTCTCCGCATAGGCGATGCCCTCATCGCGCAACACGTCGTAGTGCGCGGTGGTCACCAACGTAGGCGGCAACGCAGGCACTTCGCGCAACCTCAACGGCGCGATACTCGGATCATCCGCCGAAACGCCGGGCGCATATTGCGTCCAGAACCAGCGCATCAGATTGGCCTCGAGCCCGAAGCCGCTCGCGTTCTCCGCATAGGACGGATGATCCGCACCCGGATGATCCGTGACGGGATAAAGCAGCAGCAACGCACGCAACGCCTGCGCATGCTCTTTCACCGGCGCCACAGAGCAAATCCGGTTCGCTATCACCGCAGCCAGATTCGCACCGGCACTGTCACCACCCAAAGCGAGCCGCGACGCGTCGCCACCCCACTCATGCGCATGCTCGGCCACCCACTCGAAAGCCGCCAGCGTATCGTCCAGCGCCGCCGGGTAGGGATGCTCCGGCGCGAGCCGATACTCGACCGACACAATGATCACCCCCGCCGCCTCGCTCAGCAGACGACAAAACGGATCGACGGTCGCCACCGCCCCGACCACCCACCCGCCGCCATGCGTGTACACCACCACGGGCCGAGAAGCGCTGTCGCCCAGCGGCACATAAACTCGCGCCCCCAGACCGGCGGCAATCTCCACATCGCGCGTCTCGACGCCATTGGGCAACCCGGCAATCGACACCCGGCTCTCCAGCGCACGCATCATGAAACCGCGCGCCATCCGCACCCGTTCCTCGTTCGTCATTGCCGGAGGCAATGCGCCCGTGGCAACAGCCTGCTCATCCAGCAAACGACGCACCGCTGCATCAAACGGCTTACGCTCTGTCATAACGGATCCTCGGGCCACGCCACCCATGATCGAAGTGGATGAAAAATACCGCAAAAGTGCATCACCTGCACGGCACACGCAGTCAGTCCCCCTACAACCCTTCCCCAAAGCAAACAGGCCCGCATCTCCTTCGAGATGCAGGCCTGTTTATCATCGACAACCGCCAACCACAGACACCCTAAACTATCCGCAGTCGCGTCAGCCGCAATCCATTAACGAGCGTTATAAACCGGCGGCGAGTACGTGCTAACGGTCGTTTCGCTCCGCTGTCCCGCCTGACTCGAACCGCTGACGCCCGGACCATAACCCGTCGCATCCGCTTGTGCCGTACCGTTTTGTGCGGCCACACGCGCTTCCGCGGCTTGAAGGTCTGCCGGGTAGTCGTTGTCGTTCGCCGTCGCCGGGTTGTAGCCGGCCTTCTCGAGTTGAATCAGTTCGCTGCGAACCTGCGCACGCGTCACCGGTTCATTCGTCTGAGCAAACGAAACGATCGGGGCAGCCAAAACAGCAGCAATAGCAACAGCCTTGATGAGCGATTTCATGGTGATACCTCCAGAGATTGTTTTGTGCAGCGCTACAAACGTGAATGTCTGCAGCCGGTAAGAACAGTCTAGAAGGCTTGTACCCCGGGGTGAAGACCGCGATTTCGAATTCACTGTTGTCGCAAATATCACAATCGCGGCCATGCGCGTCGCGGCCGCCCGGGCGCCGGTTCGCAGAGCACGAATTGACCCAATAATGCCGCCGTATTCGTCCGATTGACCCACATGGCGCACGCGTACTCTTCAATCCATGCGCTGCCTCGACCGCGTGAAATTGGACGGATTCCTACCTAATGAAAGCCGGTAGACGTCCCGACCACGCGTCCACGAAACCGCGCCATTCATCAGACGTAACGCACACGGCTGGACCGGCCGGCAGGACACACGGGGACATTTATGAACACGTTTATCGACGAAGGCATCGCGCATATCGCTCGCGTGATGCGGCCGGCCTTGTATGGGGATCTCGGCGGCTCGTATCTGCCGTCCGCTTATTGGCGTCAGCGTCTTTATCAGATTCTCGACACCACGCACCTCACGAATGCGCAGTTACGCACCGTCGATAGTCTGCTGCTCGAACTGGACGAGTTCGATCTCTGCACCAGGCTGCCCGCGTCGCAACAGCCGCAGCTTCAACTGGTCCAGTAACGCATCGCCCTCATCGCAAGAAGCGACCACCGGAGCTGACCGCAAGTCAAGAAAAGCGACTGTCTGTCAAGCCGGGGCTACCGTCGGCCATCCGCGACGCGCGGCTTGCCGCAGCGATGCTTCAACCACCAGGCGATGGAACGGTGCGATCAGCGTAATGTAGGTCCGCCCCAGACGGTTATGGCAATGCACGACCGTTGAGACAACCAGATACGGGCGCGGCCCAGTTGAAAGCGTCCTCATCTCGCGCATCACCGACAGCCGGAAGTCGAGATGCCTGTCGTCCTCGCCCAGAATGATCTCGTGCGGACGCCGCTCATAAATCCTGAAGATATCGACACGCTCGTCGCCCACCGGCTTGGGCGACGAGCGCAACTGCTTCGCGGTCTTGATACCGAAGCGGACAACCAGCGCATCGCGCACCGACAGGAGCCCCGCCACCCAGGAAGGTTGATGGGCAAACAGGAATCGCGCTAGCAACTCGGGATCCGCGATCGCATCCTCGGGCAAACGGATGGCGAAAGCATCCGCCAGATACGGCGCATCGTAGATCCCCGCCACACGCGAATCGCCAGGAACCGACACTGGCGCGACCGACCATTCTGTTGTTTGCATGACTGCTGACATCCCAGTGAAAATCGACACTCAACCGCACAAGCGAGCGGTCGTTCGCCATACCGCATCGTCCATTCAACCAATCGATTAGGATTGGCTAATATCTCGTCCCTCGAAGCATCCGCTTACCGACGCGGTTTCCCGCGTCGCAGCATCGCAACGCCCACCTCACTGCAGCCACTTGCGCACGTCCTGCTCCCACGCAGGCTCTCCACAGGCGGCAGGATTCTCCGGTCCCAGCACGGTAATGTAGCCGCGCGTCTTCATGCACGCTTCATACGCCCGCACTTTCGCGCAGCGGCCCGGCCCCGCGCTTTGGGCGGTGGCCTTGCAGGCGGCGATGGAATGGTCCATCGGCCCAAAGTCCAGATCGTCGGCTCGCGACGTATCAGGCGCGTCGGCCCCCGTGGCGGAAAACTCAACCGGACCGGCCTGCGTGCATGCCGTGAGCGATAGGGCCGCCAGCATGGCGCCCATCAGCAGAAGTGAACTGCGCAATGTCATCGTCCCCTCTCCGTTCGTCTTGACCGGCACATGATACGCCGGGCCTCAACCTTGACGAATCTGCGCAGCGGTGCCGGCCGGCTTCTTTTCGGCGATAATCGCCGCCATCCGCCTGCCCTGCTCCGTGCGTCGCAATCGCGTCGCGCGGGATACGTTCCGGCACGCGCCCACCCCAATGCCCCCTATGAGCAAGACAGCGAACCCGCAGCGCCAGATCGACACCCTTCTTCGCGAAGCCGTGGCCCTGCAGCAAAACGGCGCATATGCCGAGGCGGAAGACGTCTACCGCGAGATTCTCAAGCTGCGTCCCAAACACTTCGACGCGATCCAGTTGCTCGGTGCATTGGCGCTTCAATCGGGTCGTCTCGAGGAAGGCATCGAACTGCTGAAAAAGGCGGTCACGATCAACGGCATGCAGGCGCCGATCCACTCCAATCTCGCCTTCGCCTACAACGCCTTGCGGCGCTTCAAGGAAGGGCTCGCCAGCGCGAATCGCGCACTCGCATTGCAGGCCGATTTCGTCGACGCCTTGAACAATCGCGGCAACGCGCTAGCCGGTCTGGATGCGCCCGCCGAGGCGCTGGCAAACTTCGAACGCGCCCTGAAACTGCGTCCGGAGTTCCCGCAGGCATGGAGCAACCGGGCCTGTGTGCTACGCGATCTCGGCCGTCCCGCGGACGCCCTCGCGAGCTGCGACCAGGCCATCGCGTTGCAACCGGACTACCCGGATGCCTGGAGCAATCGCGCCAACGCGCTGAGCGATCTGAACCGCCCACAGGATGCGCAACAGAGCTACCAGCGCGCACTCGAATTCGCGCCTGCGTTTGCGGACGCGTGGAATAACCTCGGTCTCACGCTCGTCGACCTGAATCAACATGAGCAGGCACTGCAGAGCTACGCACGCGCGCTGACGCTGAGCCCCGAATTCGCCGAAGCGCACTGGAACGAATCGCTCTGCCTGTTGCAATTGGGCCGGCTAGAGGAAGGTTGGTCAAAGTATGAGTGGCGCTGGAAACGCAACCGGATCCAGGCAAGTCAACGGATCTTCAAGCAAGCGTTGTGGCTGGGCGATTTCTCCATCGCCGGCAAGACTATCCTGCTGCACGCGGAACAGGGCCTGGGCGATACCTTGCAGTTCTGCCGCTATGCCGCGCTGGTGTCCGGGCTGGGCGCGAAGATCGTCCTCGAAGTCCCATCCGAGCTGATTCGCCTGCTGACGAATCTGGACGGCGTGACGCAGTTGATCGAGCAGGGCCAACCGCTGCCGCCCTTCGATTGCCACTGTCCGTTGCTCAGTCTGCCGCTCGCGCTCAAGACGACGCTTGCGAGCATTCCCGGAACCACGCCCTATCTGTTCGCCGATCCGCAAGCCTCGCAACGCTGGGCCGAGCGCATCGCACACGATGCGGGAAGCGACGGCCTCAAAGTGGGCCTGGTGTGGGCAGGTGGAAGTCGACCGCATGTCGCAGAGCTGAGAAAAAACGACGCACGACGTTCGATCACGCTCGACGCGCTGCGGCCGATCCTCGACGTCCCGCATGTCCGCTTCTACAGCTTGCAGAAAGGACCGGCGGCGCAGCAACTGACGCAGACGCCGGAGCTCGGCCAGCGGATCGTCGACTACACGGAAGAACTCACCGACTTCGCCGACACCGCAGCGCTGGTAGCAAACCTCGACCTGGTCATCTCGGTGGACACGGCGGTGGCCCACCTTGCCGGCGCACTGGGCAAACCCGTGTGGATACTGAATCGCTTCGACACCTGCTGGCGCTGGATGCTCGAGCGCCAGGACAGTCCGTGGTACCCGAGCGCGCAGTTGTTTCGCCAGCCGGTGCTGGGCGATTGGGACAGCGCGATCCAGTCGGCGCGCGCGGCATTGGCGGCGCGCGCGGAGAGCGCTTAGGAGGGCGTTAGACCGCGCCTCAATTACGCTTCGGAATATCGAGCCCGCGCACCACAGCCGGACGCGCGACGAACGCGTCGAGCACTCGCTTGACGTTCGGAAAATCCGCGATCCCCACCAGCTCGGCGGCCTCATAGAAGCCGATCAGGTTACGCACCCACGGGAAGGTCGCGATATCCGCGATCGTATAGGCGTCGCCCATGATCCACGCACGTCCGGTCAGTTGCTTCTCCAGCACGCCGAGCAGGCGCTTCGACTCGGCGACGTAACGGTCGCGCGGACGCTTGTCCTCATACTCCTTGCCGGCGAATTTGTGGAAGAAGCCCAGTTGGCCGAACATCGGGCCAATGCCGCCCATCTGGAACATCACCCATTGAATCGTTTCGTAGCGGCCGGCGGCGTCCTGAGGAATGAGCTGACCGGTCTTGTCGGCCAGATAGATCAGGATCGCACCGGACTCGAACAGCGGCAGCGGCTTGCCGTCGGGACCGTTCGGATCGAGGATGGCCGGAATCTTGTTGTTGGGGTTCAGCGAGAGGAACTCCGGCGTCATCTGATCGTTCGTGTCGAAGCGCACCAGATGCGGCTCGTAAGGCAGGCCGATCTCCTCGAGCATCACCGAGACCTTGACGCCGTTCGGCGTAGGCAGCGAGTAGAGTTGCAGTCGATCGGGATGCTGGGCCGGCCATTTAGCCGTAATGGGAAACGCGGAAAGATCGGTCATAAGGGCTCTTTGGACAGAGGGGTCGGGCGCGATGGCGACGCTGCCTCCTTGAGGCAACGGGTCCGGCGAACAAAGCGATCAATATAAACGCTCCTGCCAAACTTTTCCGGCGCGGGGTCAACCCGGTCGGGACGACGCCTGCGGCGCGCAAAAAAAGGCGCCGAAGCGCCTTTTCGTCAAACCGGGATGCCCGTTACGGCGCGTTCCGCTTGGCATTGTCCTTGGCTTGTTCCTTGCCGTCGCCGTAGGCCTTGCGGATCTCACCCGCGCCTTGCTGGAGGTCGCCCTTCAGTTCCTTGGCCTTGTTACCCGTGGCCTTGCCCACTGCCTCGTTAACCTTGCCCTTGACCTGTTCTGCGACACCCTTCACCTGGTCCTTATTCATGTTCGGCTCCTTGCGATTGCAGTGCCGGCGCGAATTTGCGCCAGTACTCTTCCACAGCAACGGGTGTGCCCGGCGCCGAACCGCCGCCCGCACGCAGCCGAAAAAATTTTCGGTCACACCCCTAAAGTCAATGCGGGCCGTGCCGTTAATGTGACATGGACCACACTCTGACCGCGCCGAACAACGCCCTGTTGGCGACGCTTATCGATCAGGACATCGCGCACATTCGCCGCGTGATGGAGCCCTCGCTGCTCGGCGATCTGGGTGGTTCGATCCTGCCGCCGGCCTACTGGCGCAAGCGTCTGCACGCGCTGCTCGATGCCGAGCACCTGACCCACGCGCAACTGTGCGCCGTCGACGGCCTGCTGCTGCAACTGGACCAGTTCGACCCGGCCGAGCGCCTGCCCGAGTGGAAAGCCTTGCCGCTCGGCGCCCACGAAAACCGCCCGGCGCCGCTCCAGCGCATTAGCTGAGCGCACGACGCGCGACTGCCCGTTTGTTCCCCGCCGATTCCCGTTCTTACCGGCGTGCCAGTCGGTAAAAAAAAAGCCGCGGACCTATGCCGCGGCTCGAACACACCGTAACGCGGAGATCAGCGTCACTGGGGTAAAGCCTAACAACCCTTTATTGCGCTCGCAATCTGTCTGACCGCGAATTAACCATCGTTAACCGTAAGCCAACAGATGCCTTGACATTCAAGGCCGTTAACGTTTGCAAAATGCCAAACTTGCATACGGAACGTTTTCTTGTCTGACCTGTTCGCAGAGTCGTGCCGTCGTCTTGCGCGAGGCGTCGATCGAGCCATTTTTGCTCGTCGAATCGGGGAATTTCGGGAAAAAGGGACAACTCCAGGTCATAATGTCCGCAAAAATCCCCAGCAAGGACTGCTAGTGACCCAGGCCCCACCGCTCGAGCTGCTAAAACAGGCGCGTACCCGCTTCACCCAACGAGAAATCGCCGCTCACGTCGGCAAGGACATCAAGACCGTGCGCCGCTGGGAAAAAGGCGAGACGCCATGTCCGGCGATGCTCGAGCCCGCGCTGCGCGATCTGCTGCACGCGGGCGCCGCGCTCAGGCACGGCGACGCGGACGGCGCCGCCAACTTCCGCTTCATCGACCTGTTCGCCGGGATCGGCGGCATCCGCATGGGCTTCGAGGCGCAGGGCGGCGCATGCGTCTTCACGAGCGAGTGGAACGACTTCTCGAAGAAAACCTACCTGGAAAACTACGGCGCGGAGCACTCGTTCATCGGCGACATCGTGTCGTTTCCCGCCCACGAGGTGCCGGCTCACGACGTGCTGCTCGGCGGCTTTCCCTGCCAGCCGTTTTCCATCGCCGGGGTCAGCAAGAAAAACGCCATGGGCCGGCCGCACGGCTTCGAGTGCGCCACCCAGGGGACGCTGTTTTTCGATGTCGCCCGTATCATCGCGGCCAAGCGCCCCGCCGCGTTTCTGCTGGAGAACGTGAAGAACCTGCTGTCGCACGACAAGGGCCGCACCTTCGAAGTCATCCTGCAGACGCTGCGCGACGAACTTGGCTACGAAGTGCACTACCGCATCGTCGACGGCCAGCATTTCACGCCGCAACACCGCGAGCGGATCATCATCGTCGGCTTTCGCGGCAAGACGGCGTTCTCCTGGGACGACCTGCAGCTACCCGCCGTCGGCCCGCGCCTCGGCTCGATCCTGCATCGCACCGACGGCAGCGAGCCGGTGCTGCCGTGGGACCACGACCGCTTCTTCGACCACGCGAAAAAACGCGTGCAGCCGAAGTACACGCTCACACCGAACCTGTGGACCTACCTGCAGAACTACGCGGAGAAGCATCGCGCGGCGGGCAACGGCTTCGGTTTCGGCATGGCCTACCCGGACAGCGTGACGCGCACCTTGTCGGCCCGTTATCACAAGGACGGCTCGGAGATTCTCGTCGCCCAGGGCAAACGGCTGCGCCCGCGCCGGCTGACGCCACGCGAATGTGCGCGGCTGATGGGCTTTCCCGACACGTTCCGGATTCCGGTCAGCGACACCCAGGCCTACCGCCAGTTCGGCAACAGCGTGGTGATGCCGGTCATGCAGGAAGTCGCGCGCATCATGCGGCCGCATGTCGAGGCGCTGCTTGCGCCGGCCCCATCGGCGCGGGTGCGCTTGAGCTGATGGTCGACATCGTCGACGCCGCCACGCGCAGCCGGATGATGTCCGGCATTCGCGGCCGCAACACCAAACCGGAGTTGCTGATCCGCAGCCTGCTGCACCGGCAGGGCTTCCGCTTTCGGCTCGATGCGCGCGACCTGCCGGGACGTCCCGATATCGTCCTGCCGCGCTATCGCGCCGTCGTGTTCGTGCACGGCTGCTTCTGGCACGGCCACGATTGCCCGCTCTTCAAATGGCCGCAAACGCGCCCCGAGTTCTGGCGCGACAAGATAGGCCGCAACCGCAGCAACGACGAGAAATCGCGCGCCGCCCTGCTCGCCGCCGGCTGGCGCGTCGCCGTGGTGTGGGAATGCGCGTTGCGCGGAGCCAACCGGGATCTCGACGGCGTGCTGCGACGGCTGATCGACTGGCTGCACAGCGACGTCACGGAATTCGAAGAGCGCAGTTGATTCCCGCGTCTCACGCGCGGTAAATCCACACGGGTACCCGGTGGGTTTGGCGCACTTGCGCCATAGCCCGTTTCGAGCAAGCGAACACGTGGCCGGTGATACACTCGATTTGCTCACCCGGGTCTGTCCGCAGCACCCTTTCCGGCAGCTCGGCCCATCTGAGAACCACCTTAAGGGAGGCATACGATGGCTGATTTCCGTCTCTGGTCCGACGAGTTCCCCACCAACGGCTTCATGCCGAAAGCGCACGAATACAACGACAAAGCGTTCGGCGTGGATGGCGAAAACATTTCTCCTTCACTGCAATGGGAAGCGCCGCCGGAGGGCACGCAAAGTTTCGCGCTCACCGTCCACGATCCCGATGCGCCCACCGGCAGCGGCTTCTGGCACTGGGTGGTGGTCAACATTCCCGCCGATGTCCGCTCGCTGCCGCGCAATGCGGGCGCGGCCGACGGCGAGCTGTTGCCGCAAGGCGCCCTGCAGGTGCGCAACGACTACGGCACGGTCGGCTTCGGCGGCGCTGCGCCGCCGCGCGGCGACAGGACGCATCGCTACATCTTCCGCCTGCACGCGCTGAAGGTCGCGCAATTGCCGATCAACGCGGACACCACCAATGCGATCGCGCGCTTCATGACCCATCTCAACGAACTCGATTCAACGACCCACACCGGTCTGTACGAACTGAAATAGTCGCGCGAAGCGGCGCCGGGCAGCGCGTCAGACGCGCCCCGGCGTCGTGGGCGCAACGCCACCAGGAGACAGGTGCGCGTGGCGAACCCTCTCACCCCGATTCGCGCCTCAAAGCCGTCAATACAATACCTGCACGATGCACGCACAAGCTTCCGGCAACGACACTTCCAACCACCCTGAGCACGCCCCCAGCGGCGCCCGCCCGACCGCACCCGAACCCGAACTGGGTCTGCCCCTGCCGCAACGCTATTGGGCAATCGTCGTGGTGGCGCTCGGCATCACGCTTGCCGTCCTCGACAGCGCCATCGCCAACGTCGCGCTTCCCACCATCGCCCGCGATCTGCATGCGAGCGCGGCCGCCTCGATCTGGGTCGTCAACGCGTATCAGCTCGCGGTGACCATCTCGCTGCTGCCGCTGGCCTCGCTCGGCGACCGCATCGGCTACCGGCGCGTCTATCTGGGCGGCCTGATGCTCTTCACTGTCGCCTCGCTCGGCTGCGCGCTCGCCACCTCGCTGCCGACGCTCGCCCTCGCCCGCGTCATCCAGGGCTTCGGCGCGGCGGGCATCATGAGCGTGAACACCGCGCTGGTGCGCATGATCTATCCACGGACCCAACTCGGCCGCGGCGTGGCGATCAACGCCATGGTGGTGGCGGTCTCGTCCGCGGTCGGGCCGACGGTCGCCTCGGGCGTGCTCGCCATCGCACCATGGCCGTGGCTGTTCGCGATCAATGTGCCGATCGGCATTGCGGCCGTCGTCAGCGGCTTTAAAGCGCTGCCGGTCAACGCCGGCCATAAGGCGCCCTACGACACCCTCAGCGCGATAATGAACGCGTTTGTGTTCGGCCTGCTGATCTTCGCCGTGGATGGCCTCGGACACGGCGAAGCGTGGGGATATATCGCCATGGAAGCGCTCGGCGCCGTGGTGATCGGCTACTTCTTCGTGCGGCGGCAACTGAGCCAGCCGGCCCCGCTGCTGCCCATCGATCTGCTGCGTATCCCGATCTTTGCGCTATCGATCGGCACCTCGGTCTGCTCGTTCGCCGCGCAGATGCTCGCGTTCGTTTCGTTGCCGTTCATGCTGCAGGACACGCTCGGTTTATCGCAGGTCCAGACCGGCCTGCTGATGACGCCGTGGCCGCTCGTCATCGTGGTTGCCGCGCCGCTCTCGGGGGTGCTGTCGGACCGTTTGTCGGCGGGTTGGTTGGGCGGTATCGGACTCGCTTCGCTGACCGCGGGCCTGCTGCTGCTCGCCACGCTCGGCGCGCACCCGGAGCCGCTGCAGATTGCGTGGCGCATGGCGCTGTGCGGCGCGGGTTTCGGCATTTTCCAGTCGCCCAACAATCGCACCATGCTCGCCGCGGCGCCGCGCGAGCGCAGCGGCGGTGCAAGCGGCATGCTCGGCACCGCGCGTCTGACTGGGCAAACGCTCGGTGCTGCGCTGGTGGCGCTGATCTTCGGCGTCGCGCCGCAGCATGGACCGACCATCGCGCTCTATGTGGCCGCGTGTTTTGCGGCGGTCGCGTCCGTGATCAGCACATTGCGCGTGAAGCACGCGTAAAAACGGCGGCCGTATGGGCCGCCGTACAAGTGGTTTTGTGCATCTCTCCAGCTACCCCTGAACTGCATCGGATCAGGCAGCCTGGCTTGCCGTTTTGCGAATTCGACGTGACAGCGTGCGCGAGGCTGCGTCGGCATACGTCCCGCCAGCGCCTCGCCGCGCAATCACCTAGCGCTTTACGTCGCCGTCACGTCTGCGAGCTTTACCGCTTTGGCCGTCACCGACGACGCCGTCGCGACATTGCGCAGGTCGGCGAGGAACGTATCGCGCCACACCGACAGATTGTTTTCGCGCAACGGCGCCATCATGTCCGCGTGACGGGCCTGACGTTCGGCGAGCGGCATCGACAGCGCGCGTTCCAGTGCTTCGGCCATCTGCGACAGGTCGAACGGATTCACCACCAGCGCGCCCGGCAACTGCTCGGCAGCGCCGGCGAACTGCGACAACACCAGCACGCCCGGATCGGCCGGATCCTGCGATGCCACGTACTCCTTCGCAACCAGGTTCATGCCGTCGCGCAGCGGCGTCACATAACCCACATGCGATTGCCGGAACAGCGCCATCAGCAGATTGCGCTCGTACTTGCGGTTCAGGTATTGGATCGGCGTCCAGTCGAGCTGGGCGAAGCGGCCGTTGATGCGCCCGGCTTCACCCTCCAGCGTCTGACGAATACGTTGATAGGTTTGCACATCCGAGCGCGTCGGCGGTGCGATCTGCACCAGCGAGACGCGGCCGTGCCAACCTGGCGCGCTCAGCAGCAGACGCTCGAATGCCTGAAAACGCTCGACCAGTCCCTTCGAATAATCGAGGCGGTCGACGCTCATGATCAGCTTGCGCCCACGCATGCCGTCGCGCAGGCTACGCACCGGCTTACGGTCGGTGAACTGTTCGGCGGCCTTGGCAATCGCGTCGGGATAAATCCCGATCGGATAGGCCGCGACCTTGAGGAAGCGGTTATAGGCATGCACCATGCCGTCTTCGCTCGACGTGCCGTGCTGCCCGCGCTCGATATAGTCGACAAACGACTGGCGGTCCGCCTCGGTCTGAAAACCCACCACGTCGTAGCTGCACATGGCCTTCACGAGTTCTTCGTGCGGCGGCACGCTACGCAGCACTTCCGGCACCGGAAACGGAATATGCAGGAAGAAGCCAATCGGATTTTTCACGCCCAGTTCGCGCAGGCACTTGGCGAACGGCAGCAGGTGATAGTCGTGCACCCAGATGATGTCATCGGGCTTGACCATCTCCTTCAGCTGCTTCGCGAGCGTCTGGTTCACGCGCAAATATCCGGCGTACTCCTGACGATCGAAGCGCGACAGGTCGTTGCGATAGTGGAAAGTCGGCCACAGTGTCGCGTTCGAAAAGCCACGGTAATACTGGTCGTAATCGCGCTTGGTGAGACCCACCGTCGCGTAAGTGACGTTGCCCTGCTTTTCGATCACCGGCGGCGACGGCTCCGCCACCGTCTCGCCGCTCCAGCCGAACCATACGCCACCGGTTTCCTTGAGGGCGTCCAGTACACCGATTGCAAGACCGCCTGCTGCGGGGCGGCCTTCCTGCGTCGGCGCGACACGATTCGATACCACGATCAATCTGCTCATTGGTGCTCCACCTCATTCAGTTTGTTCGTTGCATGCGGGGATGTGCCATTACGCTGCATGCAAGTCGCGTGCCGCATCTCAAAATTGGAGGAATAAAAATGTATGCAAATGTGACGGGCAAGCGCAAACCCGCCTGCGGCAGGCCGCTTGCAAAAAAATATTTCCGCTTTCCGCTTGTGGCCTACGGCTGCCGAAAGCCGTCAGGCGTCCTGCTCGGAGCCGAGGTCGCGCTGGTATTCGAGACCTTCCGGACGCACACCGCCCTGGTTGTGCTCGCCGTCCGGCGGCGCATTGGGCGCGATGCGGTTTTGCCCTGCCGGATCCGGCCCTACGGGCGGGTCTCCCGATGGCGGGCCGCCTGCTCCGCTGCCGGGGCGCGAATCGCGCTTCGCGTGGCGCGCGGAGCGCCGCAATGCCGGATGTCTCATGATCGATGCCTCCTGGGGAAGCCGCCGCCTTGCTGGACGACCTGAATGTAGTCTAGGGCCCGCCGCGGCAAATTGCCGGTAAAAGCGTCGTCCGCTTTGTAACAAGTACATCAAAACGAACGCTTGCAGCGTGGAAGGCGGTCATGGGCTGGCCGCCTGTCTGGAAAGTGGCGTCAGAACGTCATGTGCTGAACTGCAGCGCGCGAAATATGCGGCGTCTCATTGGGTTGCTGCGGAGGATCGCCGATCGGCGGCGCACTGGGTTCGACCGGTTCGCGGGTCGGGTCCGGCACGGTGTCGGGTTCGTTGGGATTGGGCGGGTCGGTCGGCTCGGGACGATGCGCCTCGAGCGAGGGAGCGGGAGCGTGTAGCGGCATAGTCGTTCCTTGTGTGCGTTCAACCCGAACACAGCAAAGCCTATGCCGCGGCGCACGCGCCCCGCGGCGGCAGATCAGGCGTCGGCGTCGCCCAAGGCCCGCGATTCGTCCGGCACGTCGCCGTCCTCGCCGCGGCTGGCATCGTTGCCGTACTCGACGAGCCGGTTGTAGAGCGTCTTCAGACTGATGCCGAGAATTTCCGCCGCACGCGTTTTCACGCCGCCGCACTGCTCGAGCGTCGCGAGAATCAACTGGCGGTCCGCCTCGGCGAGCGAAGTGCCGAATGGAATCGTGATGGCCGTGCCGGCCGCAGGTTTCGACAGCGTGATCTGCAACGGCACCGTCGCCGTGCTGTCCGAATCCGAGCCGGACATGATGTGCGCGCGCTGCACGTAGTTCTTCAGTTCACGCACATTGCCGGGCCACGGGTACGACAACAGCATCTCCTTGACCGCTGCCGGGAAATGCTTGCGCGTGCTGTGCCGCTCGTTGAGGTCGTCGAGGAACGATTGGGCCAGCAGGTCCACGTCCTTGCCGCGCTCGCGCAGCGGCGGCAAGCTGATCGGAAACACGTTCAGGCGGTGATACAGGTCGAGGCGCAGCTTGCCTTCGAGCACGGCCTGCTCGGGATCGCGATTGGTGGCCGCAATCAGGCGCACATCGGTTTCGATTTCCTTGGTCGTGCCGACCCGCATGAACATGCCGGTTTCCAGCACGCGCAGCAGCTTGACCTGCAACTCGATCGGCATCTCGGTGATTTCGTCGAGGAACAGCGTGCCGCCGTTGGCCCGTTCGAAATAGCCCTTGTGCTGACGGTCGGCGCCCGTGAACGAGCCGCGCTCGTGGCCGAACATTTCCGATTCGATCAGGTTCGGCGAAATCGCGCCGCAGTTCACCGCGAGAAACGCGTGCTTGCGGCGCAGGCTCAACTGGTGCACGGTCTGCGCGGCCACTTCCTTGCCGGTGCCGGACTCGCCCACCAGCATCACCGAGGCCGCCGTCGGCGCCACCCGGCTGATCTGGTCGTAGACCTCCTGCATCACCGGCGAATTGCCGAGCATGAGGCCGAAGCGCCCCATGCGGCGCAGCTCGCCGCGCAAGGTGCCGATTTCGGCCTTGAGGTCGCCGGGACGCGGCAGGCGCGACAGGATCGCCTTGACGCGCTGCATGTTGATCGGCTTCACAAGGTAGTCCGTCGCGCCCATTTTCAGCGCGTTGACCGCCGATTCCACCGTCGCGTGGCCGGTAATCACGATCACTTCGACACCCGAGCGTGGGTCGAGGTCTTCGAACAGGTCGACCCCGCTGCCGTCCGGCAGCTTCAGGTCTGTAAATACGACATCCGGCATTTGCCGGACCAACTGGATGCGCGCTTCGCGCAGATCGCCCGCAGTGGCCGTAGTGAGGCCGTCTTCCCCGATGATGGTTGCAAGCGCCTCGCGGGTACTGGCGTCGTCATCAACAATCAATACGTGTGGCATCGCGTCTCGAAAGCCCGAAAGTTGTGGTTGTGGATGGCATGCGGCCCATCGTGCTGCGCCAAACCTGACTTAGCACGAACTCGCAACAATGCCTGCATGATGCAGGGTTAAACGGGGCTATTGTTGTATGAATGCCCATTATACGGCTTTATCGAGACAAACTGCAGGTCCGTCCGCCTTTTGCGCCCCAATTGCGCGGCCCGTTACGGGCCCGCTCGCCGTGCGTTCCCGGGCAAGAGGAATGGTCGCCCCGCCACGTCTCAACTATGGGGAAAAGGCCACGCTTCGCCGAGACCGTTCGGATGGCTCGCACCATTGGTCGCGCCCGGAGGCGTCGCGCCGGCGGCGCTGCCCGGCACGACGGCCGGGACGTTCGGCGCGGCCTGCGCAATCGGCGCGACGGCACCGCCTTCGCCTTCCCAGCGGCTCAGGTCGCGGTTCAAATTGGCTTGCGAGGCCCGGTGCTTTTGCGCCCAGCGCCACGCCAGCAAACCGCCGACGGCGACCAGTGCGCCGAAAATGCCAATCTTGGGCCGTGCCATGGTGCATCCTCCATATCGTGAGTCTCGTCAGTCGGTGCTAGCCGTTGCCTCAGCATGCCGGGGCAGCGTGCTATCGAACAAAGGTCAGGCAGCCCACTCGCGGGCTTAAGGCGTAAGTCGTAACACCTGACGCTAACGGGCCGCCAGCACGCCGAGCAGAAACCCGGCGCTCGCCGCGATGCCGATGGCTCGCCACGGGTTGTGGCGTACGTAGCGCTCGGTATTCACCGCCGCGACACGGTAGCGCCGCTGCGCCGCGTTCTGCGCATCGCCGAGCGCCGTCTGCAGCGTATCGACATGCGTGCTCAGGCGCTCGCGCAGCGCACCGACGCCTTCACCCGGAACATTCGCTGCGAGCCGCAGCATTTCCTCCGAGTCCGTCAGTAGTACGCGCAAGTCCTCAACGATTTTTTGCCGCCCCAGTTCCAGTTGCTGCGTAGTTTGAGTCATGCGTCGCTCCTGTCTGTCCGTCTGCGACCCGGTGGCGTGACCGATTGCACGGCATCGGCACGCGCGCCGCAGTTCGAAAAAGTTATAGCGTTGCAAACGGCGTACCCGATAATCAGTCATCGAGGCTAGCGTGACGGGTTGCGAATCTACGCATCCGCCAAAGGTGCCGATTCGGGCCGCCATTGACGGTCAATATTGCCGACGGGCACCGCCATTCGACACGTCATATCAGCGCCTCGGCGCTCATACAACGGCAGCGATACGTCATGGGGGTTGGACAGCGTCGGCGCGCAATCGTTAGCGCGAGGCGTCGATCATGACGGCTCGTGAATGCGCGGATTGTCGTGGTGCGCAACGAATGGTTAAATCAATTTTTATGAGATAGTGACCCATCGCCCTTGCGCGGCTCACACTCTGCACAGGCCTGCGCGGCACTATCGAACACATTTGCACAGGACAACCTGGTTATGGCGTCAATCGATCTGGACTCGCCCACTGTGACCTCTGGCGGCGACGCAGCGGCACCGGGCAAGTCGCGCGTGACGGACGGCATCGCGGGACTGAAATCGTACGGTCTGCTGTATGGCTCGTCGCCCGTGATGCTGGATTTATACGATCAAATCGAACGCGTGGCGTCCACCGACGCCACCGCCCTCGTCATCGGCGAATCCGGCACCGGCAAGGAACTGATCGCCCGCACGATTCACGACCACAGCGGCCGCAAGGACGCGCCCTTCATCGCCGTCAACTGCGGCGCGATTCCCGATGAACTGATCGAAGCCGAACTGTTCGGCCATGAAAAAGGCAGCTTTACGGGCGCGGTGCAGGGCCGCATCGGGTACTTCGAACATGCCAACGGCGGCACCCTGTTCCTCGACGAAATCACCGAGATGGCGCCGGTGCGCCAGGTGAAGCTGCTGCGCGCGCTGGAGACCGGCACGTTCTACCGGGTCGGCGGCAACGAACTGATCCACAGCGACGTGCGCGTGATCGCGGCCACCAACCGCGACCCCGCGGTCGCCGTGAAGGAAAACGGCCTGCGCGAAGACCTGATGTACCGGCTCGCGGTGTTTCCGTTGCGCGCCCCGCCGCTGCGGGAACGCGAAGGCGATCGCGAACTGCTCGCGCAGCATTTCCTCGCCGCGCTAAACACGCAGGAAAGCACCAGCAAGAGCTTCAGCAAACGGTCCATCGAAACGCTGCGCACGTGGTCATGGCCGGGCAATGTGCGCGAGCTGAAAAACGCCATCTACCGCGCCTTCATCCTCGCCGAGAAAACGGTGGAATTGCCGCATCCGCATCTGGCCTCGCGCGTGAAGAAGGCGGTCACCCAGGGCGACGCGATGAGCGTCTGGATCGGCACGCCGCTGGCCGATGCGCAAAAGCAGATCATCCTCGGCACGCTGAAGTACTGCGGCGGCGACAAGCGCCGTGCCGCCAAGGCCCTTGGCGTGAGCCTGAAGACGCTCTACAACCGGCTCAGCACCTACGGCACCGACGACGCGCCGGAGGACGGCGAGCCCTGAGGCCCGCTTGGCTTCGTCCCCGCCCAAGCGGCGCCCGATCGACACGGCAAGGCGCGCTGAGCCAAGCCAGAAAAGGCTGCGCGTCGCATCATCTTTTGCAATTGCTTGCATTTTCCCTATCCCAATTGCAAAACGCATCCTGCAAAATGCTGCAGCGTCGCAGGCGACGCGTCGTCAGCCCAGCGTGCCGCGACCGGCCGGCACGAACGGCAGAGGCAGGAGCACAGACAGGGAAATGCAAAAACCAAACAACAGTCATGCGCACGAGGCCCGACGGGTCCCGCGCGCGCGCATCGCATCGTTCGTCGCACTGGCCGCAGTACTCTCCGCCAATCTGAGCGGCTGCAGTTCGCTTTACTCGGAAACCGCCACCGCGGGCGCAGGTATCGCGGGCGCCGCGGTCGCCGGCAAAGTCACCCGCAACGCCGCGGTTGCGACCGGTATCGGCCTTGGCGTAGTCGCCGCGGCCAGCGCCGGGGTGCAGTACACGGAACGCGTGGTCCACCGCAATACGCAAGACGGCATCGCCAAGGTGGCGGGCCCGCTCGACGTCGGCGCGGTCGCGCCGTGGAGCGTGACCCACACGGTGCCGATCGAAGACGACACGCACGGCCGCGTCACCGTGAGCCGCACCATCAGCGCAGGCGCACTCGACTGCAAGGAAATCGTCTTCTCGGTCGACGAAAACGCCACCAAAGACAAGCCGGCCAGCAGCGCCTTCTATGTCGCCTCGATCTGCCGCGACGGCACGGCATGGAAATGGGCATCCGCAGAGCCCGCCACCCAACGCTGGGGCGCGCTGCAATGAAGCCGCGCCTGACAGTGACGGCGCATGACGCGCGGCCCGTGCCGCCGCTACGCAGCGGCCTGCCGGTCAGCCTGCGGCTCGTGCTGGCGGGCGCGCTGTGCGTCGGCGCCAGCGTCCTGACAAGCGGCTGCTCGTCGGTGGGCGCCGCGAGCGGCGCGGCGGCCGGCGTCGCTTCGGGTCTGGTGACGGCGAACCCTGCGGTCGGCATCGGTGTCGGCATCGCCGTGCAGGCGGCCACGGACGAAGCCGTGAACCGCTACATGCGCACCATGCACGGCGATCAGCAGAACGAGATCGCCGCGCTGGCAGGCGGCATGCCGGTGGGCGACAGCAAGCCGTGGAGCGTCAAGCACAAGCTGCCGATCGAGAACGGCCATGGCGAAGTGCGGGTGACGCGCGCGTTCACATCGGCGCTCGCCATCTGCAAGGAATTCGTGTTCTCGGTGGCCGACGGCGACAAGCCCGGCGCGCACGAAGACTGGTACACCGCCAGCGCCTGCCTGCAGGACAGCGGCTGGAAATGGGCGTCGGCCGAACCGGCGGTGGAACGGTGGGGCAACCTGCAATAACGCAAACGGGGCGGCCGATCGAATCGCGCCGCCCCGCTTTAAACACCGCCTCGAATACCGCTTCAACTGCTGCTTCAATCCCTCTGCGGCAATCCTCTACGGCACTCCCTCGTTTAGACCCTCGGAATCAGGACTCGACGTCCTCGAGACTGAAGATTTCCGTCTGGTCGTTATACGAGAAGATCTCGCCGTAACGGCCCCAGTTGATCACCGCGTCGAGCGTCTCTTCCGCGGCGCTGTCCGACAGAAAATCTTCCAGTTCCTGTTCGAAACGCACGCGCGGCGCACGGTGACCCGGACGCTCGTTGAGCACCTTCTTGATCTGCGAAGCAAGCGGCACATGGCGCAGCAGATGCTCGGCGAACATCATCTTGCGCTCCTGAGTGCCGAACTCGGCAAACACGCGTGCCGGCGGCGTCAGGAAAATGTCGCCTTCGCGGACGTCGGCAAAGCCCAGATGCTGGAGCACTTCGGCGACCGGGAACAGATCGTCCACCTCGAGATGCAACGAACGGGCGATTTCCGGCATGTCCGCACGGCCGTGGTACGGCGCCGCCGCCAGCATTTCGATCAGACCGGCCATCAGGTTGGTCGACACGTGCGGCAGCCAGCTGCCCAGCTCCAGGCCCTTCTTGGTGGACTCGTCGGTCTGACGCGCGGTCATCTTGGCGTAGATTTCGTCCACCAGTTTGCGGAACGCCGGATCGAGACGGTTGCGCGGGTGATTGAACGGCACCTTGATCTCGGCGATCACGCGGCCCGGGTTCGACGACAGCACCAGAATCCGGTCGCACATGAACACCGCTTCTTCGATGTTATGCGTGACGATCAGCACCGACTTGATCGGCATGCGGCCCTGCGTCCACAGATCGAGCAGGTCGGTACGCAGCGTTTCGGCGGTCAGCACGTCGAGCGCGGAGAACGGCTCGTCCATCAGCAGCAGCGTCGGGTCGACCACCAGCGCACGGGCGAAGCCCACACGCTGACGCATGCCGCCCGAGAGCTCGCGCGGATAGGCGTTTTCAAAACCGTCCAGACCGATCAGGTCGATGGCCGCGAGCGCGCGCTCGCGGCGCTCGCCGGCACCCACGCCCTGCGCTTCGAGGCCCGCTTCCACGTTCTGCAGAACAGTCAGCCACGGGAACAATGCGAAGGTCTGGAACACCATCGCCACGCCCTTGGCGGGACCGTCGAGCGGCTTGCCGAGGTAGTCCACCTTGCCGTCGGTCGGCCGGATCAGGCCGGCGATGATCCGCAGCAGGGTCGACTTGCCCGAACCCGAACGGCCCAGCATGCCGACGATCTCCCCTTCGCGTAGCGAGAGGTTCACGTCGTCGAGCACCAGCAGTTCGCCCTGGTTCTTGTTGAAGCCTCGGGACACGTCCTTGACGGACAGAATCTCCTCACCCAGGCGCGGAGGCATAGGCGGCGTCTGGACCGGTGCGGCGGTTACAGCAGCTTTAGGATTTTGCATCGCGGTTTGCCTTTAAATTCCTGTCAATCGAGCCGAAGCTTGGATTCGGCGTAGGCGTACATCGGACGCCACAGCAGGCGGTTGAACAAAGTGACGAACAGGGACATCACGGCAATGCCGAGAATGATCTTGGGGAAGTCACCCGCGGCGGTGGTCTGCGCGATATAGGAACCCAGACCGTGGGCGACCACCTTGGTATCGCCCCACTGCACGAACTCGGCCACGATGCTGGCATTCCACGCCCCGCCCGAAGCGGTGATAGCGCCGGTGACGTAGTACGGAAAAATGCCCGGCAGCATCGCCTTGCGCCACCACTGCCAGCCGCGAATGCCGAAGTTGGTCGCCGCCTCCTTGTAGTCGTTCGGGTACGAACTGGCGCCCGCGATCACGTTGAACAGGATATACCACTGCGTGCCGAGCACGATCAGCGGCGAGAGCCAGATGTCCGGATTCAGATGGAAGCGCACGATCACGATGACGAACACCGGGAACAGCAGGTTGGCCGGGAATGCCGCGAGGAACTGCGCGACAGGTTGAATCTTTTCGGCCAACGCCGGACGCAGCCCGATCAGCACGCCGAGCGGCACCCAGATCACCGAGGCGATCGCGATCAGCAGAAGCACACGGATCAAGGTGATCAGGCCGAGCACGAACACGTGGCCGACTTCGTCCAGCGTGACGCCGGTCCGCACATACGAGATCACGCGATAGACCACGAACACCGTCAGCAGGATCACCAGGATGCCCCAGACGATATCGCCCACGCGCGACGACTTCTGGCGCTGCGGCAGCGCGAAGTTGAAGCGGGCGAACGCCGGCATCCGTAGCGGCACCCGCGCAGCGTTGGCGAAGACCCAGCCCATCGGCACCAGCAGACGGTGAATCAGGCGCGTCCGGCGGATCAGGTCGAGCAGCCAGGACTCCGGCGCATCGCCGGAACTGGTGTTCTCCATGCGGAACTTGTCGGCCCACGCCACCAGCGGACGGAACAGGAACTGGTCATAGACCAGAATCACAACCGTCATGGTCAGGATGACCCAGCCGACTGCATGCAGGTTCTTGTCGGAAATGGCCTGGGCCAGATACGCGCCGATGCCCGGCAGCGTGATCGTGTTGTTGCCCACCGTGATCGCCTCCGAGGCCACCACGAAGAACCAGCCGCCCGACATCGACATCATCATGTTCCAGATGAGGCCCGGCATCGAGAACGGCACCTCGAGCTTCCAGAAACGCTGCCAGCCGGTCAGGTGAAAACCGCGCGAGACCTCATCCAGATCGCGCGGCACTGTGCGCAGCGACTGGTAGAAGCTGAAGGTCATGTTCCAGGCCTGGCTCGTGAAGATCGCGAAGATCGCCGCGAGCTCCGCGCCCAGCACGCGTCCAGGGAACAGCGCGAGGAAGAACGTGACCGTAAACGAAATGTAGCCCAGCACCGGCACCGACTGCAGAATGTCGAGAATCGGCACCAGCACGAGGCCCGCGCGGCGGCTCTTGGCCGCCAGCGTGCCGTAACTCAGCGTGAACACGAGCGACGCCACCATCGCCGCAAGCATGCGCAGCGTCGTGCGCAACGCATATTCAGGCAGGTTTGTTGGGTCGAGCGAGATGACCTGGGTCTTCAGCGTCGACATCGGCGCGAGCGTCTGGTGAAAGCCAATCGCCGCAAAAGCGATCACGCAGATGATCAGCGGAAAGGCGACGAAGTCCCAGCCGTTGGGCAGCAGGCGCCACGCGGAAGCATTGGCGGTGCGTTTCAGATCGAAACTGAAGTCCATCAGACGCCCTTCCTGTTTGCGTAGGCTAGGTGGAGACAGGCCGCGCGGGACGGCGCCGAGTGTGCGGGACAGGCGTGGCTTGCAGGCTGCCGGTCAGGCACGGCAAGCAGGCCGGCGGAACGGTCCGGAAAGCGAAAATCAGGCGTGGCAGCAAGCATATGCGCGGTAGTCGTTAGCGTCGGAGATACATTGACCGGCAGCGGCCGAACCCTGGGCGAAACACCCCGGACCGCCGCTGCAGCCGCCTGTCAGGGCAGGCGCCGCCCGAAGGCTGGCGAGCTTTCCTTGTTTTGGACGGCACGACACTACTACAACCTGTGTTTCAGGCACAACCTTTCGGGGCAAATCAGTCGCACGGCACGCCCCCGGACGACCCGGCCGGTCGCGCGGCGTGGCGTGCCGGAGACATCTGGAAAACCCGCACCCCCGTTCAGAAAGGGACTCGTATGGTCGTTAATTACCTGATGGCGTGCGCCGAGTCGCAATAACGGATGGCGTTGCGCCACCTGGCGGTTAAAATCGAGACAGGGCGGATGGTTTCGGTCAGCCAGGTAAAAGGAGCGAACCTGGCGTGACCGGACACGCCGCGGATTGCCCGCTGCCCGCAGCAACGACTCAGCGCCGGCGCGCTGCAACGATTGACCTTGTTGCAACCCAAAGTCAGACGGATCAGAGAGTCGATGAACAGGAATTCCTTGCGCCAGGCCATCGGACCGCTCAGCTTCGCGCTGGTCGTGGTCGCGTGCTGGCTCGCGTCCGGCATGATCGCGGACCGCATGGTTCAGCAGGAACTCGATGCCGCGCTGCGCGCGCAACGGCAGATGTCTTCGTCGATCGTCGACAACATGGCCGAAGTGATCGCCAGCGACCTCTCCATGTCCCGCGCCATTCCGGCCACGATGGCGGAAATCAACGTCGTCCAGCGCGCGCTTGCGCAGTCGCAAGGTTATGCCGTGAGCAGCGCCGTGCCGGCCGCTACGCTGCACGCGAACCTGCTCAAGGTGCCGGAACTGGTGGCCGTCAGCAACTTCCTGCACGACGCCCAGGGCTTCTCCGGACTCGACTCGATCTGGCTCGTCAACGCCAACGGCTTATGCGTCGCGTCCAGCAATACGCAGAGCCGCAACTTCGTGGGCATCGACATGCGCGGGCGCAACTATCTCTCCAACGCGCTGCTGGGCGCGTTCGGCGAGGCCTACGGCGTGGGCCGCGCGAGCGGCGAACCGGGCATCTTCATCGCCGCGCCGGTGTATGACGACGGCGTGCTGGTCGGGGTGGTGATCGCCAAGGTCGGCATTTCGCGCTTGCGCCACTGGGTGGCCCACGAAGGAACCTTCGTGGCCGACGAGAACGGCGTGATCATCATGGCCCATAACAGCGCGCTGGAAGGCCATGTCCTGCCGGATGGGCACATCAAGCAGATGAGCAGCGTCGAACGTCAGAACATCTATCGCCACGAAGACTTTCCGAACGTCCCGATCCAGGCGGACATGCAGCCGGTGCGCGAGCAGGCGCCGTGGGTGCCGACGGACATCGCGATGCAACTGTTCGGCATGGGCGAGCGCGCCGAGCCGGCGCTCTACGAGTGGCGCGGCGGTCTCAACTCAGGACTGTCCGCCCATCTGGTCGATCCGCTCGCCGCCTGGCCCGAACTGCTGCGCAACCATAAGCGCGACCGCCTGCTGGTGTTTCTGACGCTCGCGGGCACCGCGGCGCTGGCATGGGTGATTACGGTGTCCTATGTGCGCGAGCGGCGCCACCATCGTGCGACGCGCGACCTCGCCGAGCAGTTGCAATCGGCCAATACGCTGCTATCCGCCGAGGCCCGTCACGATGCGCTGACCGGCGCGCTGTCGCGCCGCTATTTCCTCGATCTGCTGCGGCATGAAATCGAACGCGCTCACGCAGGCGGCGAGCCGCTGTGCATGGCGATTGCCGACCTCGATCACTTCAAGCAGATCAACGACCGCTTCGGCCACGCCGCCGGCGACCGCGCCCTCGAGCACTTCGTCGATACCTGTCGCGCCGAACTGCGCGGCGGCGATGCGATCGGCCGTCTGGGGGGCGAGGAATTCGGCATCCTGTTGCCGGCCACCGCACTCGAAGGCGGCCGCGACGTGGTGGAACGGCTGCGCACCCGGCTCAAGGCGGTGCCGTCGACCAAGCTGCCGGCCTCCGCCAACCTGAGCGTGAGCATCGGCATCACCGAACTGTCGCCGGAAGATCTGCCCGAGCGGATCATGAGCCGCGCCGACCTCGCCCTCTATGCCGCGAAAACCGGCGGCCGCGACCGCACCGAGGCGCTGCCGCCGGACGACACCGCGCCGCCGGCGCGCACCGCCGCCACGACCTGGTGAGGACCGGCGCCGACGCGCCGCCCGCGCACCATGTGCTAACACGCCCGAGCCAAGCAGGTATGATCAACCTTCATACGAAGCTTGTTGTTACCGCTCTATCGGGAGAGATGCATGAAGGGAAATCTGGTCATTGTTTGCCGCGATCACGATGCTGACGCGTTCGACCATCTGCTGGCCGAGTACGGCGCCTTTCAGACGCGCTTATCGTCGACCGCGTGGTATCTGAAGCTGGAGGTGGCGCCGGAGCTGATTCAGGAGGAGATTCTCACGCGCCTCGGCAAATATACGACGCACTATATTTTCGAAGCCGAGACCGTGACGTGGAACACGGTGGACAGTGAAGCGGCCAACGCATTGAATACGCTGTTTTCGGAGTAATCCACCGCTACCGCATCACGACCACGCGCTTTCCGACATTGAATTCACGCGCGGCACGGCCTCGAACGGGAACGTCATCAACACCCGCAGGCCGCGCCCGCCGTGATTGCCGAGTTCCCATTCCCCGCCGGCGCGCCGCACCAGCCGTTCGACGATCGCCAGCCCCAGCCCGCTGTGGCCGTTGCCGCCGCGCGCCGGGTCGAGCCGCACGAACGGCCGGCTCGCGTTGATCAGATCCTGCGCAGCAATTCCGCCGCCATTGTCCTGCACCGACAACGTATAGCCCGCCGACGTGCGGGCCGTCGCCAGCACGACAGGCGGCGCGCCATAGGCATGCGCATTGTCGAGCAGGTTGGACAGAATACGGTCGAGCGTGGCGGCCGGCAGCAGGAAGCCCGGGCCCGCCTTCAGATCGGTCAGCACGGTGGCCGCGCCCGCCGCCACCGCGCGGTAGCTGCGCACCACACGCTCGCACTGCGCATCCACTTCGACGGCTTCGCTGCGATCGGCGCCGTCGTGAGCGAACACCAGAAACTGCTCGACGATATGCGTCATCGAATCGACGTCGCGCACCACGCCGTCGCGCACCTTGACCTCGTCCATCATCTCGGCGCGCAGGCGCAGCCGCGCGAGCGGCGTCTTCAGATCATGCGCGACCCCCGCGAGCATCACGGCGCGATCGTTCTCCGTGCGCGCCACTTCCTGCACCATCTGGTTGAAGCCATGCGTCAGTTGACGCAATTCGCGCGGGCCCCGCTCCGGCACCGGCGGCACCGGCTGGCCGCGGCCAAAGCGGGCGACCGCGCTGGCGAGCGAGCGCAACGGCTGCTGCAATTGCCACGCCGCAAAGAGCGCGGCCATCACGGCAAACGTGAAGATGATGGTGAGCCACAGCACCATGCGGTCCACCGAACGCGGCGGACGCAGCGGCTGAACCGGCACGACGATCCAGTCGGCGTCGCTCGGCTGACGCACCCACAAGGTAGGCGGCTTGCCCGGTTCGCCGAGGCGCACCTGGGTACCCGGCGGCATGCGGTCGCGCACGTCCTCGAGGAAGTGGTTGAGCGGTGTATTCGAACCCTCTTGCAGCGCCGGCACATCCTTGCTCGACGGATCGACCAGCCGCACCCGCGAAGGCAACGGCTGATCCGGCGTATGCAGGACGTGCTGACGCACGGCGTCGACGAGGAAGGTGGCCTCTTCTACGGCATAGCGGTTCTGAAACTGGCTGCGCTCGAGGCGAAACAGCGCATACCCCGCGAAATGCGACAGCAGCAGCACCCCGACGACCAGCAACGCCAGCCGCCCGAACAGTGAATCAATGGGTCGGCGCATGCTGTTCGCCATCCGGCACGAACACGTAACCGCGGCCGCGAACGGTCTGAATGAAGCGCGGCGTGGACGGATCGGTTTCGAGGATGCGGCGCAGACGCCAGACCTGCACGTCGATGCCGCGGTCGGTGCCGTCGTATTCCGGACCATGCAGCAATTCGAGCAGGCGCTCGCGAGTCAGCGTGCGCATTGGGTGATTGACGAAAATCTTCAGGAGCGCGAACTCACTGCCGGACAAGGTCAGCGGTTTGTCTTCGAGATTCAGCGTGCGCGACTGGAAGTCGAGCGTAAAACGGCCGAACGTGAACGGTTCGCGCTGCTCCGGCGCGGCCGCCGACGGCAGCGTGCGGCGGCGCCGCAGCACGGCCTGCACACGCGCCAGCAGTTCGCGCGGATTGAACGGCTTGCCGAGGTAGTCGTCCGCGCCCAGTTCGAGGCCGACGATGCGGTCCACGTCGTCGGCGCGCGCCGTCAGCATGATCACCGGAATGTCGTCGCCCGAGGCGCGCAGCTTGCGCAGCGCCGTCAGGCCGTCCACGCCCGGCATCATCAGGTCGAGCACGATCAGATCCGGGCGCTCGCGCTCCAGCCGCCGCTCGAGCGAGCCGGCGTCGTGCAGCACCGACACTTCAATGCCCTGGCGGGCCAGATAGTCGCGCAACAGATCGCGGAGTTCGAGGTCGTCGTCGACGACAAGTATTTGAGTAGCCATGAGATGAAGTTTAACGCCCAGGAGGTTGGGTTTCCGGGCCGGACACCCCGCAAAGGGTTACCGGGTGTTACGGCGAAAGGCGCCAGTAATGTCGCGTAATAGCGACACGCGCTCAGGTAACACAGCGCACGTCGCGGGTCTTTACGCTGTGTCTTACCGAATGCATCCCGTCCTCTGTTGCCGTGTTTGCATCGTCGGCTATTCCATTACAAGGAGCCATTCATGTCCACAAAAATGTCACGCTTCGTCGCCGTCGCCGCAGCATCGCTTGCCATTGGCCTCGGCGCTTACGCCGCTCAACCTGACGGCCAGGGCGGCCCCGGCGGTCCCGGCGGCTGGCATCACCACGGCGAGTTCAAGGAGGAACTGAACAAGCTGCACGGCCAGTTGAACCTGAGCCCGGATCAGGAAAAGCAGTGGCAGGCCGCACTCGACACGATGAAACAGAATCGTGAAGCCTCGCGCGCCGCCCACAAGCAGATGCACGACCAGATGAAGGCGCTGCAGCAGCAGCCGATCCTCGATCTGAATGCGCTGCACGACATGCATCAGAAGGCTGAAGAGCAGAACCATCAGTTGCGCGAGCAAACCTCGGCAGCCTGGCTCAACTTCTACAACGGCCTGAACGACAAGCAGAAGACCATCGTCAGCACGGCCCTCAAGCAGCATTGGGCCAAGATGGAAGCGCGTCACGAAAAGATGCGCGAGCATTGGCAGCATCATCAGGGCGCGGCATCGGCCCCGGCAGCGAATCAGTAAGCGCTTGCTGCCTGTGCATGACCGGCGCGCTGTCGGTCGCCGGTCATGCAAACAGAAACGCCACGGAAGAGACTTCCGTGGCGTTTCTGTTTTGCGGCGGCGGCGGCATTGCGGCAGCGGCAACGTGGCCAGGTGTCGTCCCCTGGGCCGTTCAATCACTCAATGCGTCATTCGCTCAGCCGTTTAACGCGCCGAGGTCGAACACCAGCACCTCGGCGTCGCGCCCCTGTTCGAGCGTGACCGCGGCGGCATCGACGATCATGGCGGCATCGCCCGCCGCCAGGGCTTCGCCGTTGACGGTCAGCGCGCCGCGCGCCACGTGAACATAGGCACGGCGGCCCGCCTGCAACGGCAGCGCAGCCTGCTCGGCGCCGTCGATCAGCGCCGCGTAGATCGACGCGTCCGAATGAATCGTCACCGAGCCGTCGCGTCCATCCGGCGACGCGACGATACGCAGACGGCCGCGCTTGTCGGCATCGTCGAAGCGCTTTTCTTCGTAACCCGGCTGGTCGCCCGCACGCTGCGGCAAGACCCAGATCTGCAGCAGATGCACCGGTTCGTGTTCCGACGCGTTGAACTCGCTGTGCATCACGCCCGTGCCGGCGCTCATGCGCTGCACGTCGCCGTGGCGAATCGTCGAGCCGTTGCCCATGCTGTCGCGATGAGCAAGCGCGCCGTCGAGCACGTACGTCACGATCTCCATGTCCCGATGCCCATGCGTGCCGAAGCCCTGCCCCCCCGCGATGCGATCTTCGTTGATCACGCGCAGCGGTCCGAAGTGCATGTGCTCCGGGTCGTAGTAGTCGGCAAACGAGAAGCTGTGATACGAGTCGAGCCAGCCATGGTTAGCGTGACCTCGTTCGTCGGAGCGGCGGATCTCGATCATAGGGTTCTCCAGTAGGGATGCATTGCGATGCCCAGAATGTATGGGCACACGGCGTCCAGTACAACCCGCGCCGGCGCACCGGATCGTTCCAAAAATCCGGGCAATCGGCGCGTCGCTCCAGTTGCGCTGACCTGGGCCGCCACAACCGGGGCAGCCCAAGGCCAGCCGAGGGCCGCGCTGCCGGGTACTGGAGCGCCGGACTGGCATGGTGCGGCCGTTCGGGTAAAATACCGCGCTTTTTGGGCAGACTCAGGCGTGCGGTCCTACGGAGACAACCTTGGCGAGGTCTTCGAGGCAAACGCACAGGCAGGGGCGGCCCGCTCGCAGGCCACCTAAGCCGGACCTGTACGGCCGGGCAAAACGATCCGGCACGACAATTTTGACCGCCTAGAATAGCGACGGCCGCTCAAGGCCGGTTCGTCGGTTTCGACCGCTCCAACCGGCCG
The DNA here is from genome assembly GCF_050434965.1 of Paraburkholderia sp. GAS38. Taxonomy (NCBI): domain Bacteria; kingdom Pseudomonadati; phylum Pseudomonadota; class Betaproteobacteria; order Burkholderiales; family Burkholderiaceae; genus Paraburkholderia; species Paraburkholderia sp. GAS38. The sequence goes on from NZ_JBNDJO010000008.1 coordinate 253,995, forward strand.
GGCGCCGCGCGTCCAGTCTGCCTCACAACATCCGGAACTCGGGACGGACCCGCATGGGCCTGCCGCGAGCTTCGTAATACAGTCGGAAAACGCGCTGTCCAGCCGGCAACGGCCGGACGGTCATGATTTGCTCAGCGGTGCAGTCAGGCCGCGTCTTTCGCGGTGCGCACTTCACGCATCGTCAAGGACCTTATATGTTCCTTCAAGGCTACGGCCCGTTGCTTCTCAACGGCACCTGGCAGACCGTCAAGCTGGCGGTGCTGTCGCTGGCGTTCGCGTTCGTGCTGGGCTTGCTCGGCGCGGCGGCCAAACTGTCGAAAAACCGGGTCTCCTATAGTGTAGGCACGCTCTACACGACCCTCGTGCGCGGCGTCCCCGACCTCGTGCTGATGCTGCTGCTGTTCTACAGCCTGCAGATCTGCCTGAACAACCTGACCGACCTGCTCGGCTGGGACCAGATCGACATCGACCCGTTCGTGGCCGGCGTAGCGGTGCTCGGCTTCATCTACGGCGCCTACTTCACGGAGACCTTCCGCGGTGCGTTCCTCGCCGTGCCGCGCGGCCAGCTCGAAGCGGGCCACGCCTACGGCATGACCGGCTGGCAGGTGTTCTCGCGCATCATGTTCCCGCAGATGATGCGCTTCGCGCTGCCAGGCATCGGCAATAACTGGCAGGTGATGGTGAAGGCCACCGCGCTGGTATCGATCATCGGCCTCGCCGACGTCGTGAAAGCCTCCCAGGACGCCGGCAAGGGCACCTTGCGGTTCTTCTTCTTTACCCTGCTGGCGGGGGCCATCTACCTCGTCATCACCACGGTCTCCAACTTCGTGCTGATGTACCTCGAAAAGCGCTACTCGACCGGCGTACGCAAGGCGGATCTATGATCGAGATCATTCAGGAATACTGGCGCAACTACCTCTATAGCGACGGCTACCGCTTCACCGGCCTCGTGATCACGTTGTGGCTGCTGGTGGTGTCGATCGGCCTCGGCTTCTGCCTGTCGATTCCGCTCTCGGTCGCGCGCGTCTCGAAGAAGAAGTGGCTCTCGGGTCTGGTGTGGCTCTATACGTATGTGTTCCGCGGCACGCCGCTCTACGTGCAGTTGCTGCTCTGCTACACCGGCCTCTACAGCCTCGAAGTGATCCGCAATCACGAGCTCACCAACGCGTTCTTCCGCGACGGCATGCATTGCACGCTGCTCGCGTTCACGCTGAACACCTGCGCGTACACCACGGAGATCTTTGCCGGCGCCATCCGGGCGACACCGTACGGCGAGATCGAAGCCGCACGGGCCTATGGCATGTCGCCGTTCACGCTGTACCGGCGCGTGATCCTGCCGTCCGCCCTGCGCCGCGCGCTGCCTTACTACAGCAATGAAGTGATCCTGATGCTGCACGCCACGACGGTCGCCTTCACCGCCACCGTGCCGGACATCCTGAAGATCGCCCGCGACGTGAACTCGGCGACCTACCAGTCGTTCAACGCGTTCGGCCTCGCCGCCCTGCTCTACCTGGTTATTTCTTTCACGCTCGTGTGGCTGTTCCGCCGCGCCGAGCGCCGCTGGCTCGCTTATTTGCGGCCGCAAGGCAAATAAGCCGTCAAGGACCCCGACTCATGAACACCAGGAAGCAAAAGCTCTTCGTCGACGAGCTGCATAAACAATACGGCGACAACGAAGTGCTCAAGGGCGTCTCGCTGCGCGCGAACGCCGGCGACGTCATCAGCGTGATCGGCTCGTCCGGCTCGGGCAAGAGCACGATGCTGCGCTGCATTAACTTTCTCGAGCAGCCCAACTCCGGGCGTATCTTCGTCGACGGCGAAGAGGTGCGTACGCAGAAAGACAAAACCGGCGCGCTGAAAGTCTCCGATCCCAAACAGTTGCAGCGCGTGCGCACCCGGCTCTCGATGGTGTTCCAGCACTTCAACCTGTGGGCGCACATGAGCGTGCTGGAGAACATCATTGAAGCGCCGGTCCACGTGCTCGGACTGCCGCGCCGCGAAGCCGAGGAACGCGCCCGTCAATACCTGGAAAAGGTCGGTCTCGCGCCGCGGCTGGAAAAGCAGTATCCGTCGCATCTGTCGGGCGGCCAGCAACAGCGGGTCGCAATTGCACGGGCGCTGGCGATGCATCCCGACGTCATGCTGTTCGACGAGCCGACCTCCGCGCTCGACCCGGAACTGGTGGGCGAAGTGCTGAAGGTCATGCAGACGCTCGCCGAGGAAGGCCGCACGATGATCGTCGTCACGCACGAGATGGCGTTCGCCCGCGACGTGTCGAATCACGTGATGTTCCTGCATCAGGGCCGGGTCGAAGAAGAGGGTCATCCCGACGAAGTATTCAGGAACACGAAGAGCGAACGGCTCAGGCAATTTCTCTCCGGCAGCCTCAAATAACGTTGGAACAACGTTTAGGACAACGGCTGTAGTCAATGTAGTATTACAAGGCGCTTTCAAACAGCGCCTTTTTTCATGTTCGCTTTGCGTTTTGGGTCGTCAAATGTCCCAAATACCGCACCAACATCCCGTTTTTTGCCCTACTCCCACCGTTTTGCAGCGTCAATAGTGGCAATCCTTAAGGTTGCCTCGGGCGAACCGTGATTCCCTTGTCAGACAAGGGTTTCATGGTGTTTTTGGGACGCCGCCGTGAGTGCTTGAGCACACCACTATTGCAATTTGGAGACACCTGCGCGACCCAAGACCAATTTCTTCTCCCATCGAGGGGTATTTTTGATAAATTAGTAACCAAAGTACCAAAACAAAGTTGATTAAAAGTAGTTTCACTTCAAAACACGCAGAGGAGATACCGGTCAACGAGGGATCGGCATGACGCAAAGACAGCCCCAGGCTGCATCGTTATGACAACACACCCCGTTCGACCCAAACCGTCTCCCTGGTACGGATTTCTGTTCGGCACCTCTGGCGTCCGGACACCATTCGCAGTACTGGGTTTTTCTTTTGACAGGGTATGGAGGAGAAGATGAAGAAAGCATTACTCGCCGCGGCGCTGATGTCGGCCGGTGTAGTTGCGCACGCTCAAAGCAGCGTGACGCTGTACGGTCGTCTGGATGCGGGTGTCGAATACATCAGCGGCCTTCCGAACAACAGCTACAACGGTTCCACGTCGCGTGTCCGCCTTGAAAGCGGCGACTGGGGCACGAGCCTGTGGGGCATGAAGGGTGTCGAAGACATCGGTGGCGGCAACAAGATCCTGTTCCAGTTGGAAGGCTCCTTCAGCACGGCGACCGGCGCACTCGGCTCGGCCGGCTCTCTCTGGAATCGCTGGGCGACAGTCGGCGGTTCGAATGACCAGTTCGGTACCCTGCTCCTCGGTCGCGAACTGTTCATCTCCAATGGCGTGTGGGACTTCGACCCGTTCGGTCAATCGAACTGGTCGTCGGCGTCGCTGGTCCGTGGCCGCAACTGGCCGCAATCGAGCAACAACGTTTCGTACCAGTCGCCGAAGTTCGGTGGCTTTGACGTGTACGGCCAGTACTCCTTCTCGAACTCCACGTCGTTTAACGGCGGCGGCGGCACCCCGAGCACAGCTGCACCGGGTCGTGAAGACGGCTTGCAACTGACCTACACGAACTCGCTGTTCCAGGTGCGTGGCCTGTACGACGAAATCCGCAACAACGTCAACGGCAGCCTCGGCGATCCGTCCTCGGGTTCGGTCAACGGTCCGTTCAGCTTCGGCCGCGAATACTTCGCCGGCGTGAACGTGTTCCTCGGTCAGTTCAAGATTCAGGCTGTGTACCAAGGTGCGCGTACTTCGGGCGAAACGGGTGTACCTATCGGCACGCCGACGACGACCGACCAGGAATGGGGTGGCGTGACGTGGCAAGCTACGCCGGCCGCAGCACTGATCGCAGCCGTGTATCACGTGAACGCGAACAACGGTGCAGGCAACGCGAACATCTACACGATTGGTGGTTCGTACAACCTGTCCAAGCGTACGTTGCTCGACATCCAGATCGCTACGGTGCGTAACAGCAAGACGGCCAACTTCGGCCTCGATGCGAACAACGCAGGCGCGGGCGGTACGGTTGGCGGTACGGCTGCCGATCCGGGTACGGGCGGTGCGGCATACAACGAAAACCCGACGCCTGGCCACAGCCAGACCGGTGTTTACGCAGGTATCCAGCACTCGTTCTAAACGAACGGTGCAGTTAGAACAGCTTTAGAATCTTTTTCACGCTGCTGCGAGAGGCGCGTATCGGTGCGATGTCCGCAAGGGTATCGCACCGTTTTTTATTGGCGCGCGCGGCGCTGCGTCCGCTACGCGTTCCTGCGTTTTAAGCTTTAAACCTTAAACCTTAGACCGCTTCAGACCGCTGCTTCGTTTTCCTCACCGGTGCGAATGCGGATCACCCGCTCCACTTCCGCCACGAAGATCTTGCCGTCGCCAATCTTGCCGGTGCGCGCCGCGCCGATGATCGCGTCGATCACCTGATCGCACTGATCGTTCGCCACCACCACTTCGATCTTCACTTTCGGCAGGAAGTCGACCACATATTCGGCGCCGCGATACAGCTCCGTGTGACCTTTCTGGCGTCCAAAGCCTTTGACTTCGGTCACCGTCAGCCCGGTCAGGCCGACTTCGGCGAGCGCTTCGCGGACTTCGTCGAGCTTGAAGGGTTTGATGACTGCAGTGATGCGTTTCATGGCGTACCTCGTCTCTTGATCGGATCGTTGTTCGGAAAGTCGAAAGGAAATAGATAGCTTCGATTCTACGCTGTGCCGGAAGGCCTGCGGACTTTCCGGCAGGGCCTCATTCGGGATGCGTTTCGGGCGGCCGCCCGGGCTACCGGGCAAGCCGCCACTCGCGCTGCGGTTCAGCCTTCCCTCATTCGACCGGTTCGGTGTAGCGCGAAGTGATCGGATAACGCCAGTCGCGGCCGAACGCGCGATGGGTCACGCGAATGCCGATCGGCGCCTGACGGCGCTTGTACTCGTTGATCTTGATGAGGCGCGTAACGCGCTTCACATCGTCCACCGCATAGCCCGCGGCGATGATCTCGGCGAGCGAGCGGTCTTCTTCCATGTACATGCGCATGATGGCGTCGAGCACCTCATACGGCGGCAGGCTGTCCTGGTCGGTCTGGTTCTCGCGCAGTTCGGCCGACGGCGCGCGCGTGAGAATCCGCTCCGGGATGATGTCCTGCTTCGCGAAGGTGGTAGCCGCGTTGCGGTAATGGCACAGACGGTACACCAGCGTCTTGGCGATGTCCTTGATCACCGCGAAGCCGCCGGCCATGTCGCCGTACAGCGTGCAATAGCCGACCGCCATCTCGCTCTTGTTGCCCGTGGTCAATACGATCGAGCCGAACTTGTTCGACAACGCCATCAACAACGTGCCGCGAATCCGTGCCTGGATGTTTTCCTCGGTGGCATCTTCCGCGCGGCCGGCGAATTCGTCGGCAAGCGAGGTGCGGAAGGCGTCGAACATCGGCGCAATCGCGATCTCGTCGTAGCGCACGCCGACCCGGCGCGCCATCTCGGCGGCGTCGGTGGTGGAGATATCCGCCGTGTAGCGCGACGGCATCATCACGGCGCGCACCCGCTCGGCGCCGAGCGCGTCGCACGCCACGGCCAGCACCAGCGCCGAATCCACGCCGCCGGACAGGCCGATGAGCGCGCCCGGAAAACCGTTCTTGTTGATGTAGTCGCGCACGCCCATCACGAGCGCCGCGTAGACCTGCGCCTCCAGCGACTGCTCGGGCGCCACCGTGGTGGGCACGGGACGCGCGCCGTCGAATTCGACGATCGCATGCCCTTCCTCGAACTGCGCCATCTTCGCGACCATTTCGCCGTGGCCGTCCAGCACGAACGAGCCGCCGTCGAACACCAGTTCGTCCTGGGCGCCGACCATGTTCACGTAGACCATCGGCAGACCGGTCTCGCGAATCCGCGCCCGCAGGATGTCGACCCGCACCGCTTCCTTGTTCAGGTGATACGGCGAGCCGTTCGGAATCAGCAGCACCTGGGCGCCGGCCGCCTTGGCCTGCTGGGCCGCCGGCGCGTGCCAGACGTCCTCGCAGATCACGATGCCGTACTTGACGCCGTCCAGCTCGAAGACGAACGGCTTCGGGTCCGACGCGAAGTAGCGCTTCTCGTCGAACACCTCGCTGTTGGGCAGGTCCTGTTTCAGATAGGTGCCCACTACCTCGCCGTCGACGATCAGCGACGCGGCGTTGAAGGTATCGACCGGCGGCACGCCGCGCTCGATTGGCGCGTTTGCTTTACCATGGCCGTGCGCGGCGTCGCGGTGCGGATGGCCGACCACCACGTGCAAGCCGGCGAACGGCTTCAGTTGCGCGGCGAGATCGGCCAGTGCCGCGGCACTGGCGGCATAGAAGGCGGGACGCAGCAGCAGGTCTTCGGGCGGATAGCCGGAGAGCGCGAGTTCCGGCGCGACGAGCAGCTTCGCACCATCGTTGTGCGCGGCGCGGGCGGCGGCGACAAGCTTCGCGACGTTGCCGGCGAAGTCGCCGACAGTGACATTGAGTTGAGCAAGAGCGATTCGGGTCTTCATGGCAGGATCGGGGGCAAGCCGCGCAGCTTGCCGGTTACGAAGGCCAGGTGGCTCGACGCAACGGACACACACACGGACAAACGAACGACGCTCCGCTACATGCGGAGCGCCGCTCAGATCAGGAACAGTCAAACAGATTGAACCAGCAACGCTTTGATTATCGCACGGGCATTCTGGCCTCGCCCTCCGAGGTGGACGCGGCAGAGTGGAACGCCCTCCTCGCCCAGCAAGCCCAGCCCACGCCGTTTCTGCGGCATGAGTTCCTGAGCGCGCTGCACACCAGCCAATCCGCGGTCGCCGATACCGGCTGGGCGCCGCAGTTCGTCACGCTGACCGATCCGCGCACGGACCGGCTGGTGGCCGCGGCGCCCGTGTACCTGAAGGGACACTCCTACGGCGAATATGTGTTCGACTGGGCCTGGGCCGACGCCTACAAGCGCAACGGCCTCGCCTACTATCCGAAGCTGCTGTGCGCCGTACCGTTCACGCCGGTGCAGGGCAACCGGCTGCTGGCCGCGGATCCGCACGCGCTGCGCCACCTCGCCGCCACGCTGATGGCGTTTGCCGAACAGGCGGACGTGTCGTCGCTGCATGTGCTGTTTCCGACCGCCGGCGAAGCCGACGCGCTCACCGAACTCGGCATGATGCAGCGTGAGGGCGTGCAGTTTCACTGGCTGAACGACGGCTATCGCGACTTCGACGAGTTCCTCTCGACGCTCGAGCAGAAGAAACGCAAGAACATCCGCGCCGAACGCCGCAAGGTCCGCGAAGCGGGCGTCACGATGCGCCGCGTACGCGGCGAAGACATCAGCGATGCCGAGTGGCGCTTCTTCGCCAAATGCTACAGGCAGACCTACCGCGAGCACTTTTCGAGTCCGTATCTGAATCTCGAGTTTTTCCGCACGATCGGCGCGACCATGCCGGAGAACCTGCTGCTGGTGATCGCGGAGTACGAGGGCAAGCCGATTGCGAGTTCGCTGGTGGTGTATCAACGCGACGAAAAAACCGGCGGCACGCTGTACGGCCGCTACTGGGGCGCCCTCGAACACGTGCCGTGCCTGCACTTCGAGACCGCGTACTACCAGCCGCTCGAATTCTGCATCGAAGAGAAGCTCGGCGTGTTCGAAGGCGGCGCGCAAGGCGAACACAAGATGGCGCGCGGCTTTTTGCCCACCGTCACGCGCTCGACGCACTGGCTTGCCCATCCGGCTTTCTCCGACGCGGTGGCGCGCTTTCTCGACAGCGAGACGAACAGCATCCACGCTTACGTCGACGAGTTGCGCGACCATAATCCGTTCAAGAGCTAGCCATGCCGTGGTTTCTCTATCTGATCGAATGCGCCGACGGCAGTGTTTATACCGGCATTGCGGTGGATGTGCAGGCACGCTTCGAGAAGCATGTCAGCGGTACGGGGGCGCGGTATACGCGCTCGCGCAAGCCGGTGCAGGTGCTGGCCTCGTTCGAACTCGCGGACCGGTCGAGCGCGTCGAGCGCGGAGTACTGGGTCAAGCGGCTCTCGCCGCCGGAGAAGCGGGCGCTGGCAGCGGGTGTGCGCACGCTTGAATCCGTGTTGCCGGTGGTGGTTCAAGCGGAAGAGGAAGCGGACGCGGCGACCGAAGCTAAAGAGTCGGATAACGCCTAGTGTTTGCAGGGCATGGCCGTGGCGAGTCCATGTGCATGCGCGAACTATGGACTATGGACTATGCGTATGCCTATGCTTGCGTAACGACGCTAAGACCCTAAGGCCCCAATCCACGCCGCCATGAAAAAACCGCGCCGCCCTTTCATTCGGGCCTGCGCGGTTTTTTTAACCTCTGGAAGAGCGAGCCGGCTTACTTCTTGTAGTTCGCCACGCCTTCAGTGATTTCCTTGTGAGCGGCTTCGACGTCCGCCCAGCCTTCGACCTTCACCCACTTGCCTTTCTCCAGCGCCTTGTATTGCTCGAAGAAGTGCTTGATCTGGTCTTTCAGGTACGACGGCACGTCGTCGATCGACTTCAGGCTCGCCGTCATCGGGCAGACCTTGTCGTGCGGCACGGCGATCAGCTTGGCGTCGACGCCGGATTCGTCCGTCATCTGCAGCATGCCGAGCGCGCGCGCGCGCACGACCGAGCCGGCCAGCAGCGGGAACGGCGTGATCACCAGCACGTCGACCGGGTCGCCGTCACCGGACAGCGTCTGCGGAATGAAGCCGTAGTTGGCGGGATAGCGCATGCCGGTGCTGATGAAACGGTCGACGACGAGCAGGCCCAGATCCTTGTCTGCTTCGTACTTGACCGGATCGCTTTGCGCCGGGATTTCGATGATGACGTTGAAATCTTGCGGAAGGTCTTTGCCTGCGGGGACGTGATTGAAGCTCATGAGCGCTCTCTGAACAGGATGAAATTCGGAACACGGCACGCGATGCGGTGCCTGACGTCAATCGGGCGTGACACAGCGGGCCGGAAGTGCGGAATGCGTCATTATAGCCAATCGGCCGATGGCACCGCCCGGACGTTCGGCGCGATAATCTTTGTGAGCGCGGCTGTCAGCGTCATTGCAGGCGCGATCTCAAGCGCCGCTTCACGCGCGCTGCGGCGGCGCCCGGACACCGGCTTTGCCGGCGCTTTGGGGCACCTCGCCGGCGCGCCAAGGCTCGGACTCACAGCCTTTTCAGCCAGGAGCATGCATGGAAGAAGCGAAACACTTCATCGGCAGCGAATGGGTCGCCCCAGCCGGGGGCGAGACGATTCCGGTGCTCGATCCGTCTGACGGACAGCCCTTCACGCAATTGGCCCGCGGCAACGCGGCGGATATCGAGGCCGCGGTACAGGCGGCGCGGCGCGCTTTCGAAGGCCCGTGGGGCGCCGCCAGCGCCGCGCACCGGGGCCGGGTGCTGTACCGCCTGTCCATGCTGGTCGCCGCCCGCCACGAAGAGCTGGCGCAACTCGAAGCACGCGACACCGGCAAGCCGTTGCGCCAGGCGCGCGCGGACGCGGCTGCGCTGGCCCGCTATTTCGAGTTCTACGCCGGCGCCGCCGACAAGCTGCACGGCGAAACCCTGCCCTATCAAACAGGCTATACCGTCTTCACCGTGCGCGAGCCGCACGGCGTGACCGGCCACATCGTGCCGTGGAACTACCCAATGCAGATCTTCGGCCGCAGCGTCGGCGCGGCGCTGGCGGTGGGCAATGCCTGCGTCGTCAAACCGGCGGAGGACGCCTGCCTGTCGGTGCTGCGGGTCGCCGAACTGGCCGTCGAAGCCGGCTTGCCGGCCGGCGCGCTGAACATCGTGACCGGCTACGGCCACGAAGCGGGCGCGGCGCTCGCGCGTCATGCGGGCATCGACCATATCTCCTTCACCGGCTCGCCGCAGACCGGCAAGCTGGTCGTGCAGATGGCCGCCGAGAATCACGTGCCCGTCACGCTCGAACTGGGTGGCAAGTCGCCGCAGATCGTGTTCGCCGACGCCGATCTCGACGCCGCCTTGCCCGTGCTCGTCTCGGCGATCGTGCAGAACGCCGGGCAGACCTGTTCGGCGGGCAGCCGCGTGCTGATCGAGCGCGCCATCTACGAACCCTTGCTCGACCGCCTGGGCGCCGCGTTCAGCGCCTTGCGCGTGGGGCCGGCGCACGCCGATCTCGACTGCGGGCCGCTCATCAGCGCCAAACAGCAGCAACGCGTGTGGGACTTTCTCTCCGACGCGCATCACGACCGCATCGCCATGGCGGCGCACGGCGAGGTCATCCACGAGGCGCCGGAAACCGGCTTCTATCAGGCGCCCACGCTGCTGCGCGATGTGCCGCCGGATCACCGTCTCGCGCAAGAGGAAGTGTTCGGTCCGGTGCTTGCCGCGATGTCCTTCGCCGACGAAGACGAAGCGGTGGCGCTCGCAAACGGCACGCCGTATGGGCTCGTCGCGGGCATCTGGACGCGCGATGGCGGCCGCCAGTTGCGCCTCGCGCGGCGGGTGCGGTCGGGCCAGGTGTTCATCAACAACTACGGTGCGGGTGGCGGCGTCGAACTGCCGTTCGGCGGTGTCGGGCATTCCGGCCACGGCCGCGAAAAAGGCTTCGAGGCGCTTTACGGCTTTACGGTACTGAAGACGGTCGCGATCCGGCACGGCTAGCGGCAACCACAACGCTGACACATACGGAGACATCATGCGGTTGACAGGTAAAACGGCCATCGTCACGGGTGGCGGCTCGGGTTTCGGCGAGGGCATTGCCAGGACCTACGCGCGCGAAGGCGCGAACGTCGTGATCAACGATCTGAACGCCGCGGCGGCCGAACGCGTCGCGAGCGACATCGCGCTGGCGGGCGGCAAGGCCATTGCGGTGCCAGGAGACGTCACGCTTGGCGCCGACTGGGAGCGTCTGCGCCAAGCCGCGCTCGAGGACTTCGGCAGCGTGCAGGTGGTCGTCAACAATGCCGGCACCACGCATCGCAACAAGCCCGTGCTCGACGTGACGGAGGCCGAGTTCGACCGTGTCTACGCGGTCAACGTGAAGAGCCTCTACTGGAGCGTGCAGGCATTCGTGCCGTACTTCCGCGAGCAAGGCGGCGGCGTGTTCATCAACATCGCCTCGACCGCGGGCGTGCGGCCGCGTCCAGGGCTCGTCTGGTACAACGGCAGCAAAGGCGCGGTGATCATCGCCAGCAAGGCGCTCGCCGCCGAACTGGGACCAGACCGGATCCGCGTGAATTGCGTGAATCCCGTGATGGGCGAAACCGGACTGCTGACTGAGTTCATGGGCGTCGAAGATACGCCGGAGAACCGCCAGCGCTTCCTGGCAGGCATTCCACTCGGCCGCTTCTCGACACCGCAGGACATCGCCAATGCCTGTCTCTATCTGGCGTCGGACGAAGCGGATTTCGTCACCGGCGTGTGCCTGGAGGTGGACGGCGGGCGCTGCGTGTAGTCAACCCCGGGCACCCTGCGGCACAGAGCGGCACCTGATTTCCACAAAAAAAGAGGAGACACCACCATGGCAAGTCCTGCGAATCCGCTTCATCATCCCGGCGCGGGGGCGCCGCCCTCAACCTTCGAAGAGGCGACCTACCGCAAGGTGGCGTGGCGTCTCACGCCGCTATTGATGCTGTGCTACGTGGTCGCCTATCTCGATCGGGTCAACGTCGGCTTCGCCAAGCTGCAGATGACCACCGACCTGAACCTGAGCGACGCGGTCTACGGCTTCGGGGCCGGCATCTTCTTCGTCGGCTACTTTCTGTTCGAGATCCCGAGCAACGTGATCCTGCACAAGGTCGGCGCGCGCGTGTGGATTGCCCGCATCATGGTGTCGTGGGGCGTGATCTCCATGTTGACGATGTTCGTCACCACGCCCACCCTGTTCTATGTGATGCGCTTTCTGCTCGGGCTCGCCGAGGCGGGCTTCTTCCCCGGCATCATCCTGTATCTGACCTACTGGTATCCGGCGCATCGGCGTGGCCGCATGACCACCTGGTTCATGACCGCGATTGCGCTGTCGGGCGTGATCGGCGGGCCGGTGTCGGGCTATATCCTCAAGACCTTCAACGGCGCCAACGGCTGGCATGGCTGGCAGTGGCTGTTCCTGCTCGAAGGCATTCCGTCGATCGTCGTCGGTATCCTCGTGTTCGTCCTGCTCGACGACCGCATCGCCAAAGCCAGCTGGCTCACGCCGGAAGAGCGGCAACTGCTCGAAAGCAATATCGCCACCGAGGACGCCGCCAAGCACGACCTGCCGATCCGCACGGTACTCGCGAGTCCGCGCGTCTGGCTGATGAGCCTGATCTACTTCTCGTTCGTGATGGGCCTCTATGGCGTGAGCTTCTGGCTGCCCACCATCATCAAGGCAACCGGCGTCACCGATGCGTTCATGATCGGCCTGCTCTCGGCGATTCCGTTCGCCGCCGCGGTGGTGGGCATGGTGCTGGTCTCGCGCAGCGCGGACCGCAAGCGCGAGCGGCGCTGGCATATCGCGCTGCCGGCGGTGGCGGGGGCGGTGGGCCTGGTGCTGTCGGTGGTATGGGCTCACAACACGTTGTTGGCGATGGCGTCCCTCACGCTCGCGACCATGGGCATCCTCACGACGCTGCCGCTCTTCTGGAGTCTGCCGACGGCATTCCTCGCCGGCACCGGCGCAGCAGCGGGAATCGCAATGATCAATTCGATCGGCAATCTGGCCGGGTTCCTGAGTCCCTACGCGGTGGGCTGGCTCAAGCAGGCCACGGCCGCCAACGATTCGGGCATGTATATGCTGGCGGCGTTCATGGTGCTGGGCGGATTGCTGGCGCTGAGCGTGCCGGCAAAGCTCGTGAACAAGTAGCGCGTGCGGACGATAAAAAGCCCTCGGAGCGTGTTTCCTCCGAGGGCTTTCCTTTTGCGCCGGTGTGCCGGTGTGCCGGTGTGCCGGCTGCTGCTGCGCGCTCGCGGCCTTGCGGCCTTGCGCCATTACGCCGCTACACCGTTACGCGGCTAAACCGCGACACCGCCCGAACTCAAACCACGTTCATCGCCAGCGCGCTTTCCCGATAGTGCTGGCTCGCCTTCTCGCCGTCGCCCAACTGTTCGTGCAAGCGGGCCAGCGCCCGATGCGAACGGATCTTGAGCGTCTCGTTATCGGCCAGCTTCAGCGCCGTCTCGAGGAACGACTGCGCCTTGCCCCACAGTTGTTGATGCAGACACAGGCGGCCCAGCGTGAACATCAGATCGGCGTCCTCCGGACGTTCCTTCTGCCAGGCTTCGGCCTTCTGGATCAACGGCAACGCGTCGCCGCCAGCCGTGTCCGGATAGCGGCGCAGCAGACGAGCGTCCCAGTTCTGCGCCAGCGCTTCTTCGACGATCTTGCGCGCGTCCTGCGGACGATTGAGCGTCACCAGCAATTCAGCGGCGAGGTCAGCGAGGCGCGGCGAGTGCCGCTCCGTGGGCGACAGCGAATGCCACAACTCCAGCAGCGCATCGGCGTTATGACGACGGTCGCGCAACAGGTTCTCCGCCGCGAGCTGGCGCAAGCGCACCGCCACCGCGGGGTGAATCGCCTCGCGCTTTTCCAGCGTCTTGACGAGCTTGAGCACCTCGCTCCAGTTCTTCAACTGCTGCTGCGCGCGCAACATGATCTGTTGCGCATGAATGCGGCGTCCGCCTTGCGACTGCATCTCCGTCAACGCGGCCAGCGCGCCGTCCGCATCGCGGCCGTCCGCACGCATGTCGGCGGTAGCCATCAGGCGGGCGTCCTGCCAGTCGGCCTCGTCGATCTGCGACAACCATTCGTCGCGCCGCGCGTACTCGCGCATGCGGTGCGCGGCGGTAGCAGCGACGAGACCCGCCGCGCCCTTGTTGTCGCCGTTGGCGAGCGCGTCGCGCGCCGCTTTCTCCGCGCGCGAGAAACGTCCCGCATACAGATTGCCGATCGCATCGCGCAGTGCCGCATGCGCCTTCGCCACGCGCGAACGGGCCCGGTAAGCGGCCACGCGCTGCGGCATGCGCCAGATGTTGCGCACGATGCGCAACAGCGCATACACCACGATAAACAGCACCACCAGTCCGACCACGAACAGGTTCAGCGATACGTCCACCCGGTACGGCGGATAGACGAGCAGCACCTGGCCCGTATCGAAACGCCCGACCGTCGCCAGCGCCACCGCGATGACAAACAGCAGGGCCAGCCAAAGAAGTCCCCGGATCGCCATGATTAACCTCGGCTCCGGTATTGATTGACGGCCTGCAGGCTCGTATTCAGGTTCGGCACTTCAACGGCCGCCGAGCCATCGTCCACGTCCTTCACCAGCCCACGCACGGTCTGCGTGCGTTTCGACGCGTTGTCGAAATAGCGTGCGAGCGCCGCGTCGGCCGCGTGCAGATCCGACTTCAGCGTGGTCTGGTTGCGCGACAGCAGCGCGAGACGCGCCGACAGCAGGCGCAGCTTCAGATTCTCGCGCACGAAGTAGCCCTGGTCCGGCGTGATCAGCATGGCGTCAGCGTTGTCGATGCGGCGTACCTGCACGAGGCTCGTCAATTGCTGGCCGATGCCCGTGTAGAACTGCTGCCACCACACCTTCCAGCGCGGCTCGCCGGTGGCCGCCGCAACCTGCGCGGTATCGGCCGGCGCAACCGCGTGCGGCACGGTGTGCGCGATCAGCGCTTCGCCGTTGAGCGGCAGCGCGTCGACCTGGTCGATCGCGTTGTCGAGCTTGATGGCAAGGCCCGTCAGATCGGTGGACGGCGCCGACTTCAGCTTGTCGATGTCCTGGGCGATCGCCTTGCGCACCGCCATCACCTGCGCACCGTCCGACGCCGCCAGCCGCGTGTCGGCGCTTTGCAGCGCGAACAGCGCGAGCTGCGTATTACCGGTCAGTTGCAGTTGCTGGCTCGCGCTCGACAGCATCTGCCCCACTTCGGCGAGGGTCCAGTCGTCGCGATTGCGCGCGAGATCGGCGTATTGCTGTTGCAGCGCCTGCTCGGCCTGCTGCGCATCGGTCAGTTTGCCTTCGAGCTGCGACATCTGCGAATCGATCTCGTGCACCGTTGCCACCGCCTGATCGGTTTTCACGGCGAGCGCAGCGGTTTGCGCGTCGTTGGCCTGCTGGCGCTGGGTCAACTGCTGATCGAGCCGGATGACCTTGCGATTGAGCGCAATGCCGCCGACCACTGCAGCGCACAGGACGATCACCACGACAAACCACAGCAGCGGTCCGCTCGCGCTGCGGCGCTTTTGCGCTTCGTAGGGCGTGAAGGGGGGATTGGGCGGCAACGCTGTGGTCGCAGCCGGCTGGGGTGAAGCGTTCGTGGAGGCGTTCGATTCAGTCATGCGTGAGTGAGCCGGGTTGGTCGGTACCGGTTGAACAACGGGAGGTACGGCGCAAAGCAAGGCAGGGGCAATGCGCTCATCGCCCGCGCCGGACACCGTAATGCTATCAAAACCCAGTCCCCGCGCGGTCTGCGCGATACGTGGGTGAGGCGTGACGAGCGTCGCGCGCTTCAATTGCGCGATTTCGCCGGCGTTCAGATGCTCGCGCGCCAGTTCATCCAGATTGCGTACGCCCTCGGAGCTGGTGACGAGCCACGCGTGTGGCTCGCCCGCCAGCAGTTCATGCACGCGCGTCCACGCGGCAATGGACGGCTCCGGCACGAGGCGCCGGTAGGCCGCCACCGTCTCCACTTCGACGCCCGCTTCGCGCAGACGCTCGGCCAGCCACTCGCGGCCGCCGTCGCCACGCACGATCAGCACGCGCTTGCCTTCGAGCGAGGCCGCGCCAAGCGCGGTGTCGATGGCTGCGAACAGCGCCTCGGAATCGAAGCGCGCGGCTTCGTCGTCCGCCGCGGCCGACGGGCTGATCACCCGGTACGCCGGCGCCGCGACACCATGACGCGCCAGCGCCGCAACGCTGCCCGGGCCGACGACGCCGACCGGCAACGCATGCGGCCAGATCGAGCCGGACTCGGCAAACGCGTAGTCGACCGCGTTGGGCGAAACGAACACCACCAGCGCATAACGTTCGAGCGCGCCTAACGCGGCATGCAGCGGCGCCACATCTTCGGCGGCTGCGATCTCGATCAGCGGAAACTCGAGCGTGGCGACGCCGGCCGCATTCAGTTGCGCCGCGAGCGCCGCCGACTGGCCCGCCGGACGCGTGATCACGACCGTATACGACGGCGCCTGACCGTTCGGTTGGGGGGATGAGTTGACGCCTGCCTGTGCCGCCATCACGCGCCAGTCGCCGGACCGCTCGCCGTGCTGAGGGCACGGACGATATCAAGGGCACCCTGGCTTTCGAGCGCCTGCGCGACTTCAAGGCCCAACTGCACGGCCCGTTCGACCGTCGGCGCAGGCGCCGAGGCCTGGGCGCTCAGCACGCGCCGGCCATCGGGCGTGGCCACGACGCCGCGCAGATGCAGCGCGCCGTCGTGCCAGGTGGCGTAGGCCGCCAGCGGCACTTCGCAACTGCCGCCCAGCGCGCGCGACACCATGCGCTCCGCTTCGACGGCAGCCGCCGTGTGCTCGTGATGCAAAGGTGCCAGCCACGCTTCCAGTTCGGGGCGCCCCGCGCGAATCTCGATGCCGAGCGCGCCTTGCCCGGCCGCCGGCAAACTGTCGTCCGGATCGAGCCATGCGCGGATCCGCTCGCCGAGCCCCAGACGCTTGAGACCCGCGGCGGCCAGAATGATCCCCGCGTAATCGCCGCGGTCGAGCTTCGCGAGCCGCGTATCCAGATTGCCGCGCAACGGCTGCACGACGAGGTGCGGATAACGCGCGCGCAGCATCGCCTCGCGGCGCAGGCTCGAGGTGCCGACCACACTGCCCGCGGGCAGCGCGGCGAGCGACTCGTAGCCGTTCGAGACGAACGCATCGCGCGGGTCTTCACGCTCCATGATGGTGGACAGCGTAAAGCCCGGCGGCAGCTCCATGGGCACGTCTTTGAGCGAGTGCACGGCGAGATCGGCGCGGCCTTCGGCCAGCGCGTTCTCCAGTTCCTTCACGAACAGGCCCTTGCCGCCGACCTTCGAAAGCGTGCGATCGAGAATTTGATCGCCGCGTGTCGTCATCCCGAGGATTTTTACGTCACAAGATGGATATAATTTGTGCAGCGCACACCGCACATGCTCGGCCTGCCACATCGCAAGGCGGCTTTCCCGCGAAGCGATGACCAGGGTAGAGGGCGGTGGCGCCGAAAGCGTCTCGGAATTCATTGCGAGGTCAGTGGAGGACGGGAGCTAATAACAAACAATGTTAGCACGCGCTCCAGCCTTGCTTTATCGGCCTGATGGCTATGCTGGCGCACCACCGTTGAAGGAGACAGGCCCGCTCCGGGCACCCGCAAGATTTCGACCCCATCGTTGTGCCGTCGCGCCGCACCGCCTTTCACGCACGGTCGTTCGCGCGCCGAACGGCATCCTGCGGGATGATGCATCGCAGTACCTGCGCCGCTCGTGCGCTGTGTTCTTGTTGTAGCAGTCCATTTCTCTTAGACCCTGGCTTCCCTGAGGAAACCCATCGTGACGTCTTCCGGATCGGCGCGCCCTGCCCGCCGCAACACTGCATCGCTCAACGGTTCTGCGGGTGCGCCCGTAGTTGTCCCTACCGCACCGGCCACGTCCAGCGCATTGTCCAAACGCGGCGCCGCCGACCCGGCCAGGCCCAGGCAGGCCAGCAAAGCAGCCAAGGCGGACAAGCCGGCTAAAGGCAAGGCGGCAGACAAGGCGTCCAGCGCCGTGAAAACCGGCAAGCCCACGAAAAACCCAGGCAGCAAGGCCGCCGGCAACGGCACGGCAGCGACGGTGCTGCACGCGGTGTCGGAAACAAGCGCGCCCGCGCCGAAAGCCGGCAGCCGCACGCGCGAGGACAAAGACCAGCCGCTCTTCCAGGACATCCGCTATCTGGGACGCCTGCTCGGCGACGTGGTGCGCGAGCAGGAAGGCGACGCGGTATTCGAAGTAGTCGAGACGATCCGTCAGACCGCTGTGCGGTTTCGCCGCGAAGACGACAGCAGCGCAGCACAGACGCTCGAAAAGAAACTGCGCTCGCTGAGCCCCGAGCAGACCGTGAGCGTCGTGCGGGCGTTCAGCTATTTTTCGCATCTGGCGAACATCGCCGAAGACCGCCATCGCAATCGCCGCCACCGCATCCATGCGCTGGCCGGCTCGGCTGCGCAGTCCGGCACGATCGCCTATGCGCTCGAACGGCTGATGGAGGCGAACGCCGCCGCCACGCCGGTCCTGCAGCAGTTCTTCAACGACGCGCTGATCGTGCCGGTACTCACCGCCCACCCGACCGAAGTGCAGCGCAAGAGCATCCTCGACGCGCAGCACGACATCGCCCGCCTGCTTGCCGAACGCGATCAGCAGCTCACCGACCGCGAACGTGCGCACAACGAAGCAATGCTGCGCGCCCGCGTCACCTCGCTATGGCAAACGCGGATGCTGCGCGATGCGCGCCTGACGGTGGCCGACGAAATCGAGAACGCGCTGTCGTACTACCGCGCCACCTTCCTCGAGGAAATCCCCGCCCTGTATGCCGATATCGAAGCGGCGCTCGCCGAGCACGGTCTCGATGCGCGTCTGCCGGCGTTCTTCCAGATGGGCAGCTGGATTGGCGGCGATCGCGACGGCAACCCGAACGTCAGCGCCGCGACGCTCGAAGAAGCCATCACGCGCCAGGCCGCGGTGATCTTCGAACATTACCTGGAGCAGGTGCACAAGCTCGGCGCCGAACTGTCGGTGTCGAACCTGCTGACGGGCGCGAGCGATGCGCTCAAGGAACTGGCGGCCGCGTCGCCGGACCAGTCGCCGCATCGCGTCGACGAGCCGTATCGCCGGGCGCTGATCGGCATCTATACGCGGCTCGCGGCCAGCGCGCGGGTGCGGCTCGGCGAAGGCGCGGTGCCGTTGCGCAGCGCCGGCCGCGGCGCGGCGCCGGTGCGCGCCCAACCCTACGAGGACGCCGACGCGTTCGCCCGCGACCTGCATGTGCTGATCGATTCGCTCGCCGAGCACCATGGCGCGTCGCTGGCAAGCCCGCGCCTGTCGCCGCTCGCGCGCGCCGCCGAAGTGTTCGGCTTCCACCTCGCGAGCATCGACTTGCGGCAAAGCTCGGACATCCACGAAGCGGTGATCGCCGAATTGCTCAAGCGCGCCGGTGTCGAAGAGGATTACGCGGGACTGTCCGAAGCCGACAAGCTGCGCGTGCTGCTCGACGAACTCGCGCAGCCGCGCCTGTTGCGCTCGCCCTACCTGGCGTACTCGGAGCTCGTGAAAAGCGAACTCGGCGTGCTCGAAGCCGCTCGCGTGACGCGCGAAAAATTCGGCGCGCGGGCCGTGCGCAACTACATCATCTCGCACACGGAAACCGTGAGCGATCTGGTTGAAGTGATGCTGCTGCAAAAGGAAACCGGCCTGCTGCATGGGCTGCTCGGCGACGCACATCACCCGGCCAAGGCCGGGCTCATGGTGATCCCGCTGTTCGAGACGATCCCCGACCTGCAAAACGCGCCGCACATCATGCGCGATCTGATCGCACTGCCAGGCGTCGACTCGCTGATCGAACATCAGGGCGGCGAGCAGGAAGTCATGCTCGGCTACTCGGACAGCAACAAGGACGGCGGCTTCCTCACCTCGAACTGGGAGCTGTACCGCGCCGAACTCGCGCTGGTGTCGCTCTTCAACGAACGCGGCGTGACGCTGCGGCTGTTCCATGGCCGCGGCGGCACAGTGGGACGCGGAGGCGGCCCGACCTATCAGGCCATCCTGTCGCAACCGCCGGGCACGGTGGACGGCCAGATTCGCCTGACCGAACAGGGCGAGGTAATTGCCAGCAAGTTCGGCAATCCGGAAATCGGCCGGCGCAACCTTGAAACCGTAGTCGCCGCCACCCTCGAAGCGTCGCTGCTGCCGCACGGCAACACGCCCGCGCAACTGCCGGTCTTCGAGGAAACCATGCAGCAACTGTCCGACGCGGCGATGGCGTCGTACCGCGCGCTGGTCTACGAAACGCCGGGTTTCAAGGAGTATTTCTTCGAATCGACACCGATCTCGGAGATCGCCGAACTGAACATCGGCAGCCGTCCGGCCTCGCGCAAGCTGCAGGACCCGAAGCAGCGCAGGATCGAAGATCTGCGCGCCATTCCATGGGGCTTCTCGTGGGGCCAATGCCGCCTGTTGCTGACCGGCTGGTACGGCTTCGGCAGCGCGGTGGCCGCCCATCTGGACAGCGCGCCTTCCGATGCCGAGCGGGCCCGTCGTCTGTCGCTGCTGAAGAAGATGCACAAGACCTGGCCGTTCTTCGCGAACCTGCTGTCGAACATGGACATGGTGCTGGCCAAGACCGACCTCGCGGTCGCCTCGCGCTACGCCGCGCTCGTCACCGACAAGAAACTGCGCAAGCATGTGTTCGAGCGCATCGTCGCGGAATGGGAGCGCACATCCAAGGTGCTGTCGGAGATCACCGGCAAGACCGAACGGCTCGCGGACAACCCGCTGCTTGCGCGTTCGATCAAGAACCGCTTCCCGTACCTCGATCCGTTGAATCACTTGCAGGTGGAACTGCTCAAGCGTCACCGTGCGGGCGAGACAAACGTCCGCCTGAACCGTGGGATTCATCTGACCATCAATGGCATCGCGGCGGGCTTGCGGAATACGGGTTGAGGCCGGCGAATCGACACTGGTGGCGAGCCGGCGGTGGACGGCCGGCTCGCCGGATCCGCGTTGATAGATGACTGAGCGGGATACTCGAAGCGCTCCGTACTGCACAGCAATACGGGGCGCTTTGTTTTGTGCGCCCGTCCACCACGTGCGTCTGCAGCCACGCTGCAGACGCAGCGTGCGCATGCACGCTTCCTGCCGCTACAATGGAGCCCAGTTTGTACCAGTACAGGCCGAGCAATTATTCTGGTATCGCCAACACCCCCTTTACCGACACGATGAGCACGCCGTCCCCCACCGATTCCGCCCCGCCTCCGCTCGATGCGACGCCTGCCCATGCGCTAGGCGACTTCATCCGCGCGCACCGCGAGCGGCTCTCACCGCAGGCAGTGGGTTTGCCGCCCGGCCCGCGCCGGCGCACGCCGGGTCTGCGGCGTGAGGAAGTCGCGCAGTTGTGCGGCGTCAGTCCCACCTGGTACACGTGGATCGAGCAAGGACGGCCGGTTTCGGCCTCTGCCGATGCGCTGGCCCGGATCGCCGTCGCGCTGCAACTGTCGCGTGCCGAGCGCGCCTATCTGTTCGAACTGGCGGCCCAACGCGACCCGGCCGAGCCCGACCCGGCCGCCGCCGATGCCCCCGCGACGCTGCTCGAAACCGTGCAACTGGTGAACGCTCCGGCTTATGTGCTGGACCGGCAGTGGAACGCGCTGGCGTGGAACGAGCGCGCGGCGGACCTGTTCGTAGGCTGGCTCGACGGCGACCACGACCGCAACCTGCTGCGCTTCACCTTTACGGAGCCGACGGCGCGCGAACTGATCGTCGACTGGGAAACGCGCGCGCGGCGGCTCGCCGCCGAGTTTCGCGCCGACTCGATCCGGCACCTGACGGACGCGCCTACGCGCGGCCTGATCGACACGCTGACGGGCACGAGCGACGCGTTCGCCCGCTTCTGGGCGTCGCAGGATGTGGGCGAGCGCGAAGGCGGCCGGCGCGAATTCAACCATCCGCGCGACGGACGGGTCGTGTTCGACCAGATCACATTCAAGCCGGCGCACCGGGAAGACCTGAAGCTGGTGGTGCTGGTGCGGGAGTAGCGGCGCGCTTGCAGGGCCGCCTATCGGTCGTCTGCAGGCCCGCTTATGCCGTGGCGACGCGGCGCTCACCTGGCCGGTTGCTCCCGGATGTTAAAATCGTTGTCTTGTTCGCATCGGCGACGTCTGCACAGCCGATGGCCTCTTCACTGCACGTTCACTGCCCCAACACCATGACGTCCCAACTGCACAAAAAAGGCGAAGCCTGGTCGGCTCGCTTCTCGGAGCCGATGTCGGAGCTTGTCAAACGCTACACGTCGTCGGTTTTCTTCGACAAGCGACTGGCGCTCGTCGACATCGAGGGCTCGCTCGCGCACGCCGCGATGCTGGCTGCGCAGAAGATCATCGGCGCCGACGACCTGGCGGCCATCCAGCGCGGCATGGCGCAGATCAAGGGCGAAATCGAGCGTGGCGAGTTCGAGTGGCAACTCGATCTGGAAGACGTGCACCTGAACATCGAAGCGCGCCTGACGGCGCTGATCGGCAACGCGGGCAAGCGCCTGCACACGGGCCGTTCGCGCAACGACCAGGTGGCGACGGACATCCGCCTGTGGCTGCGCGGCGAGATCGACCGGATTATCGGCTTGCTGAAGGACCTGCGCAGTGCGCTGATCGATCTGGCCGAACAGAACGCCGAAACGATCATGCCGGGCTTTACGCATCTGCAGGTGGCGCAGCCCGTGACGTTCGGCCATCACCTGCTGGCGTACGTGGAAATGTTCACGCGCGACGCCGAGCGCATGCGCGACTGCCGCACCCGCGTGAACCGCCTGCCGCTGGGCGCGGCGGCGCTGGCCGGCACGAGCTACCCGATCGACCGCCATGCGGTGGCGAAGACGCTGGGCTTCGACGGCATCTGCGCAAATTCTCTGGACGCGGTATCGGATCGCGACTTTGCGATTGAATTCACGGCGGCGTCGGCGCTGGTGATGACGCACGTGTCGCGTTTCTCGGAAGAACTGGTGCTATGGATGAGCCCGCGGGTGGGCTTCATCGATCTGGCGGACCGTTTCTGCACCGGCTCGTCGATCATGCCGCAAAAGAAGAACCCGGATGTGCCGGAACTGGCGCGCGGCAAGACCGGCCGCGTGAACGGGCATTTGATGGCGTTGCTGACGTTGATGAAGGGTCAGCCGCTGGCGTACAACAAGGACAATCAGGAAGACAAGGAACCGCTGTTCGATACCGTGGATACGGTGGCGGATACGTTGCGGATTTTTGCGGAGATGGCGGCGGGGATTACGGTGAAGCCGCAGGCGATGCGGGCTGCGGCGCTGCAGGGGTTCTCCACGGCTACCGATCTGGCCGATTATCTGGTCAAGCGTGGCTTGCCGTTCCGCGACGCGCATGAGGCGGTAGCGCACGCCGTGCGGATCTGCGTGGACCGCAATTGCGATCTGGCCGACCTGACGCTCGACGAAATGCGCACCGAACTGCCGAACGTCGCGCATCTGATCGGCGACGACGTGTTCGATTATCTGACGCTCGAAGGATCGGTGGCGAGCCGCAATCATCCGGGTGGCACGGCTCCCGAGCAGGTACTGAAGGCGGTCGAGGCAGCGCGCGCAAACCTGGCGTAACGCCAGACGCCTGATACCTGACACCTGACACCTGACACCTGAGCCCAGGCATGATCGTCCGCCCCCATCTGCATTGGTTCCGCATGCTGCTCGCGTGGCGCGGCTCGGTGCTGCCGCAACTGTTGCCGCGGCTGTTCCTGATCTTCCTGATCTCGCTCGGCGCGGTGGCGGTGCACGATCACGTCCTGAAGATCACGATCAGTCTCAGTACCGCGCCGTTTTCGCTGATTGGCATTGCGCTCGCCGTGTTTCTCGGCTTTCGCAATAACGCGAGCTATGACCGCTACTGGGAAGCCCGCAAGCTGTGGGGCGAGCTGCTCAACGACACGCGCTCGCTCGCCCGCCAGGCACTGACACTGCCCCGCAACGGCACACCGAGCGCGGAAGAAGTGCGTGAAATCATGCAGGTGCTCTGCACACTGCCGCATGCGCTGCGCCATCAGTTGCGCCATTCCGATCCTCGTGCGGACCTCGCCGCACGCCTTCCCGCAGCGCTCGTCGAACGCGTGATGGCCTCGCGCTACCGCCCCGCCACGCTGATGATGTGGCTCGGCGAGTGGGTGCAACGCCGCGTACGCGAAGAAGCGCTCGATGGCTGGGGGGTGCTCGCATTCGACCGCAATCTGGACACGCTCTCGGATGTGATTGGCGGTTGTGAACGGATCGCCTCGACGCCGCTGCCATTCGCGTATTCGGTGATGATTCACCGCACGGTCTATTTCTTCTGCGCGACTCTGCCGTTCGGCCTCGTCGACAGCATCGGCATTTTCACGCCGGTCTTCTCGGTGTTCGTCGCCTATGCATTCATGGCCCACGAAGCGATCGCCTCGCAGATCGAAGACCCGTTCGGCACCGAAGACAATGATCTCGCGCTCAACACGATGTGCGCGGCGATCGAAGACGCCACGCGCGATCTGCTCGCGGAGCCGGGCGTCGAGGTTGCCAGCGCCACCCAACGCGACTTCGTGCTCGACTGAAGCGCGCCGCGGCGTCCTTGCGTACACCGCGGCGCGAGCAGCTTAGCGCTGTCTCAGTCGAGCCTGGCTATCAGGTCTTGCCTAGATCGAGCCATACCTTGTCGTTGCCGTCCGCCGAGGTGCTGGTGCAAGCAGGATCACCCGGCTCGTTATCCGCTGCGGTCCACCATTTCGCACGGTACCGGTGCAGTCCTTGCCCGTTGTAATCGTGTGTGACCTCGGAGTCGCCCGGATAGCTTTGCGGCAACCAGGTACCACTGCTGCCGCTCGCGTGCACTGTCACCGTGACCGACGCGACAGACTGCGCCCCATCGCCACCGTGGCCGGTCACCGTGAGCTGCACCGGATAGTCGGTGTCCTTCGCGACCGCTGGCGCCGTGACCTGGATGCTGACCTGGCTGGAGCCGTCGAACGGCAGCCCCGGCGCGGACCATTTGTACACCAACGGCTCGGGCCCGCTCGAATCGGCGCCCGAGAGGCTCAATGGGCCGCCGCTTTCAACCTTCGCCTTGCCGGTGATCACCGCTTGCACCGACGTGCCGGCCGAGGGCATCGCCTCAAGGTAAATCGCCTCGTCAGACTTCGCCGAGCCGTCGCTGACCGAGAGCTGGATCCGGTAGTCGGTGGGCTTGTCCACCGATGGCACCACGGCGCTGACCGTCGCTTCCGCCGAACCGTCGAACGCGAGTTGCGGTGCACTCCATGCATACGTCAGCGGATCGCCGTCCGGGTCGAACGAAGCGGCGCCCGACACCTGGAACGGCGTGCCCGACGCTAGCTGCACCGTCAACAGCGCGACAGGCGGTTGTCCACCCTTTGTCTTCGCGCGCAGGCTGACCGAGGCGGCGTTGCGCTTGCCGTGGCCGTCGTCCACAGTCAGTGTCACGGTGTAACTGGCGCCTGCGCCGTTCACCGGCACGATACCCTCGACCTCGGCCACGGTCGCGCCGTCGAACGGCAGTCCCGGTGCCGACCACAGGTACGTCAACGTGTCGCCATCCGGATCGCTCGAACGCTTGCCGGTGAACTGGACCGTGTCGCCTTCGAACGCCTCGAGCGGGCCGTCGATCGCAGCGACCGGCGGCCTGTTGGCGCCGCCCACGTTCACGCCCTCGAAGTAGAACGGCGCCATATCGATGGCCTGCTTGACCAGTTGATTGCCGAGCCCCTCGCGGGCGGCATTGGCGAGCACGCCGTTGTCCATCTCGATGGTCCAGGTGAAGAGCCCCGCGAGACCACGCCTGCGTACATACTCGCCCTTCGCTTTGACCGAGCGCGGCGTGTCGACCGAGAGGAAGAGTTTCGTCTGCGGGTTGTACAGATAGTCGGCATCGGCCGTCTGATCGGTGTAGACGTTGAAGCCATTGATACCCGTCTGGTGCTCCAGATCGAGGTAGTTATAGATCAGGTCATACCATTCCGTGGTGCCGGATTCGAAACTGCCGGTGGTCGTACCGCTGCCAGGCGTGTAGGTGCCGGTGAGCGGCGACCAGTTGCTGATTTCGGCATTGCGCGCGCTGCGACTGTAAGCCGCATATCCGAGCACGACCCGACCGAGCGGCACGCCGGTCTGCTCGAGATAGTCGAGCGCGGCATCGATGCTGAACTCATCGGCGTTGTCCGGATGACCTGGATGCAGGTTCGTGTGATGCGCAAGCGCCGGCGCCCACGGTGTACCGAAGAAATCATAGGTCATCAGGTTGATGCGATACACGCCGGCATCGAGCATCCCCTTCAGGTCGGCCTTCTGCATCTTTTTCACCGCGGCCGATGCGGCAATGCTGATCAACACGTCGGCACGGCCCCCGGTATCGAGCGCCTGCCTCAGTTCCTGAACGAGCGCCTTGAAGTTTGGCGTGTCGCTGTCGGTGTAGGTATTGCCGGCATTGCCTTCTGCGCCCGGATATTCCCAGTCGAGATCGATCTCCCCGAACATCGGGAACCGTTTGAAAATATCGAGAATGCTGGAGATCAACGTACGACGGCGCTCCGCCGACGCCACGACCCAGTGAAACGCCTCGCTCATCGTCCAGCCGCCGATGCTGAACGAGAGCACGAGTTTCGGATTCTTCTCCTTCAGCTTGCGCAAGCCGCCCAACACACCCTGCGCTGTCTTCTGATCGAACAACATCTTGTAGTCGTTGCTGACCCAGCCAGGGAAGCCGCAATTGCGGTACGAAGCGACATCGCCCCAGGCATCGACGAAGGTCGCCTCATCGTTCTTGCGAGCGAAGTCGCTCGCGGCCCGATTGATCGTCTGCTGCTTTTCGCCCTTGTCGCCGACGATGCCTGCAAAGCCGAGCACGAGCTTGTCGTACGCGTTCGGATCGAGCAGCATCAGATCGATGCCGCGGCCGCATTGATCGTCGGCGAACAGGCCGTCATACCGGCCGTCGTACTGCGACCAGTCTGTGTAGTAGCCGAACACCGTCAGGTCATTCGACGCATAGCGGTTATACACGCGCTTCGCGACACGGCCCGAGGTATAGCTGAACTTCTCCACCTCGGTGGCGGCCTTGTAGCCGTTCTGCTGGTACTTCTGTTCCGTCGCGCCCTGGGCACCGGCCTGGTCGCCAGGATCGCCGTCATAGACAAGCTTGCTGTTTGCCCGTTGTGCCTGCAAGGGCGTTGTGCCGGCAACGACTTCGTTGAAAAGTCTCATAAAAACCTCGTAGATGAGTCAGTGGACGTCGCTCAATCACAGCGTGTTCTGCAATTGAAACGACGCACTCATCCTCGTCGGCCGAAGCGGTGCGGAACATGGAAAACACATGGAAAAACGCCTGTCCAGGGCGAACCTATATGGAAAGTCGGGTGTCCTATTCGCCGCAGAAGTTATTTCTGCGAGCCTGCCATGGCTCCATTGGTACACAGTCCCTTCTCTGCTACGTTACGTGCCAGTTGACGACGTGAGAGCACTCCATGGAAAAAAACTGCAACATCGTCCGGTTCGATTGGCAGCATGAACGTGTCACGCGTGGCGACATCACGGCCCGGGTCTCAGGCCAGGAGAAAGTCGCGTTACGTCTCATGGTGGAACATGCACCCGCCTTGTGCACAAGAGAACAACTGATGGGCGCGATCTGGGGACAGCGTGCAGCGCTCATGGACGAGCTCTATCTGACGCAACTGGTCTACCGGCTGCGTAAATCGCTGCGGCCGCTCAATCTGGGCGACCATATCGAAACCCTGCCGCGCGCCGGTTATCGATTCGTGCCGTCCGGCCTGTCCTGCAAGATTGAAGAGGCCGCCGCGGCCCCATTGCCGGAGCAGATCGATCCGCCGTTGATCGACGCCGCTCGCGGCGCCCCGCGCCTATGGCCCGCGGCACGGTGGCGGCAATCGACCCGTTGCGCCGGCAGGATGTCATGGTGTGCGAACCGACGCATGACCCTGCGTGTCGTGGCCCTCATCGGTGCAGTGCTCGTTGGGTCGACTGTGCTCGTCGTCGGGCTGAAACACGTGCGGTCCGACCGTCGCCTCGTCGCCGCAGCGGAAGAAGGCCGCCGCCTTGTTGCCGCAGTGGAGTCCGGGGGTGCGCAACAGTCCCCCGTCCCTGGGTTCAGGCGCTGCCGACAGTCTCCGACAAGCGCTTTAACGTCGCCACCCGCGCACCGATGATATCGACCCGTCCGGATTCATCGGTCACCGCACTCGCAGCAACCAGGTAAGCAGTCCACGCCCGTTGCGCCCGCACGAGAGCAGGACGGGCACGCGCCGGCATCTTCGCCAGCAAACGGCGGTAGTAACGGTTCATATCGAAGGTCGCGTGTTCGCACAGCGCATCTGCGTTGCAGGGACGTGGACGAACCGGAGCGGCCGCGCCGGTCGCCGCACCGGCCACCGCGCTGCGCAGGGCCAGCGCGCGGTCGCGCACTGGCTGCAGTTGCATGTCGGCCTCGGCCAACTGGTACATCGTGCCTTGCCGGGTCGCGAAGACCGCGTCGAGCAAGGGCGCCTGCGCATCGCGCGATGCCTGCCAGCGCGCCTGTGCGTCTTCCCACGGCTTATGCCGCGCCGGCGGCAGCTTCGCCAGCAGTTGCTGCCATGCCGTGTTCAGTGCGGCCTGCCAGCCGAAGCGGGCCGTCTCCATGCACTGCAATTGCCCGGCAGTCGACGACATGTCGCTGCGCGCCAGACACGCGCGCATCGCCGCGTCGATCGGATCGGCCGCGGCCACTTCGGCGCGCGCGCTGGACGTCACCGTCGACGCCATCGTCAGCACCACGGCGGCGGCCAACAGCCAGGCGCCGCCGATCCGTTGCAACCGTGCCATCTTCAGCCGCGCACGCAATCGACGAAGTACTCGATGCGGCCGTTGATCGTCTCGCCCACCAGCCCGTGGATATCCGTATGGAAGCCCGGGAAGCGTTCGTTGAACTCACGCGCGAAG
Source organism: Paraburkholderia sp. GAS38 (assembly GCF_050434965.1). Classification (NCBI taxonomy): domain Bacteria; kingdom Pseudomonadati; phylum Pseudomonadota; class Betaproteobacteria; order Burkholderiales; family Burkholderiaceae; genus Paraburkholderia; species Paraburkholderia sp. GAS38. Next base: position 282,662 of record NZ_JBNDJO010000008.1, read on the forward strand.
CGCAGGTAGTTGACGATCGTCTTGTTGAAGCGCTCGCCCGGAATCAGCAGCGGGATGCCCGGCGGATACGGCGTGAGCAGAATCGACGTGACGCGGCCTTCGAGTTCGTCGATCGGTACCCGGTCGATCTCGCGGTGCGCGAGCTTGGCGAACGCGTCGGACGGCTTCATGGCCGGCTCCATGCTCGACAGGTACATCTCGGTGGTCAGGCGGGCAATGTCGTTGGCGCGGTAGACCATGTGGATCTGCTGGCACAGATCGCGCAGACCCACGCGCTCGTACATCGGATGATGCGAGACGAACTCCGGCAACACGCGCCACAGCGGCTGGTTGTTGTCGTAATCGTCCTTGAACTGCTGCAGCTCGGTCACCATCGAGTTCCAGCGGCCCTTCGTAATGCCGATCGTGAACATGATGAAGAACGAATACAAGCCGGTCTTCTCGACGATGATGCCGTGCTCGGCCAGGTACTTCGTGACGATCGCCGCCGGAATGCCGGTCTGACCGAAACCGCCGTCCATGTCCAGACCCGGCGTGACGATGGTCGCCTTGATCGGGTCGAGCATGTTGAAGCCTTCGGCGAGCGGGCCGAAGCCGTGCCACGCGTCGTTCGGGCGCAGCATCCAGTCTTCGCGCGAACCGATGCCCTCTTCCGCAAACGCCTCCGGCCCCCACACCTTGAAGAACCAGTCGTCGACGTATTCGTCGTCGACCTTGCGCATCGCGCGGCGGAAATCGAGCGCCTCGGCGATCGACTCCTCCACCAGCGCGGTGCCGCCCGGCGCTTCCATCATCGCCGCGGCCACGTCGCACGAGGCGATGATGGCGTACTGCGGGCTCGTCGAAGTGTGCATCAGATACGCTTCGTTGAAGCGGTGCTTGTCGAAGCGGCTGTTCTTCGAGTCCTGCACGACGATCTGCGACGCCTGCGAAATGCCGGCCAGCAGCTTGTGCGTCGAGTGCGTCGCGAACACCAGCGCGCCGATGCGCGGACGGCCCGCGCCGATCGCATGCATGTCCTGATAGAACTCGTGGAACTCGGCGTGCGGCAGCCACGCTTCGTCGAAGTGCAGCGTGTCGAGCCAGTCGCCGAGCATCTCCTTGATCATTTCGACGTTGTAGATCACGCCGTCGTAGGTACTCTGCGTAATGGTCAGGATGCGCGGCTTGAGATCCGGATTCTTCGCCAGTGCTTCGCGGGCGAACGGATTCGCGAGGATCTTCTTCTTGATGTTCTCCGGCTCGAACTCGCTGCGCGGAATCGGGCCGATGATGCCGAAGTTGTTGCGCGTCGGCGTGAGGAACACCGGAATCGAGCCGGTCATCGTGATGGCGTGCAGGATCGACTTGTGGCAATTGCGGTCCACCAGCACGATGTCGCCCGGCGCCACCGTGCCGTGCCAGACGATCTTGTTCGAAGTCGACGTGCCGTTGGTCACGAAGAACACGTGGTCGGCGCTGAAAATGCGCGCGGCGTTGCGCTCGGACGCGGCCACCGGGCCGGTGTGATCGAGCAGTTGGCCGAGTTCGTCGACGGCATTGCACACGTCCGCGCGCAGCATGTTCTCGCCGAAGAACTGGTGGAACATCTGGCCAAGCGGGCTCTTCAGGAACGCCACGCCGCCCGAGTGCCCCGGGCAGTGCCACGAATAGGAGCCTTCGTCCGCGTACTGCACCAGTTCCTTGAAGAACGGCGGCGCGAGCGAATCCAGGTACACCTTGGTCTCGCGGATGATATGGCGCGCGACGAACTCCGGCGTGTCCTCGAACATGTGGATGAAGCCGTGCAGCTCGCGCAGGATGTCGTTGGGCAGGTGGCGCGAGGTACGCGTTTCGCCGTACAGGAAGATCGGAATGTCGGCGTTGCGGCGGCGCACTTCGGTCACGAACGCGCGCAGGGCGACGATCGCGGCGGCCAGCTCGGGCGTCTCGCCCTCGACCGCGACGTTGTCGACATACGGCAGCAGTTCATCGTCGTCGATCGACAGGATGAAGCACGACGCACGGCTCGACTGCTGCGCGAAGGAGGTCAGATCGCCATAGCTCGTCAGCCCGAGCACTTCCGCGCCTTCTTTCTCGATTGCTTCGGCGAGAGCCCGGATGCCGGAACCCGAGATGTTCTCGGAGCGGAAATCTTCGTCAATGATGACGACGGGAAAACGAAACTTCATGGGCGATTCTCCAAAAGGAACGACCGCTGCTTTCCTGGGTAAAGAGCAGCGGTCACCTGTATTTCCGGGTGGGTCAGTACGCTGCGGGCGTCACGTTTTGGGCAACGTCACGCCGTGCTGACCTTGATATTTGCCGCCGCGATCCGCGTACGACGTCTCACAAATTTCGTCGCTTTCGAAAAACAGCACCTGGGCGACGCCTTCGTTCGCGTAGATTTTCGCAGGCAAAGGTGTCGTATTTGAGAATTCGAGCGTCACGTGCCCTTCCCATTCCGGTTCGAACGGCGTGACGTTGACGATGATGCCGCAGCGCGCATAAGTGGATTTGCCCAGACACACGGTCAGGACGCTGCGCGGAATGCGGAAATACTCGACCGTGCGCGCGAGAGCGAACGAGTTCGGCGGGATGATGCAGACATCGCCCTTGAAATCGACAAACGACTTCTCGTCGAAGTTCTTCGGATCGACGATGGTTGAGTTGATATTCGTGAAGATCTTGAATTCGTCCGCGCAGCGAATGTCGTAGCCGTAGCTCGACGTGCCGTAGCTGACGATCTTCCGGCCGTCCTCGGAAACGCGCACCTGGTCGGGCGCGAACGGCTCGATCATGTTGTGCGACGCGGCCATGCGGCGGATCCACTTGTCGGATTTGATGGTCATAGTTGAACGCTGCGTGACGGATAAATTCGGGGTGAATGCGGAGTGAAATCCGGCGAAGGTCCCGTGGGGCCACGTGCTGCCGGACGAAAGGCGCTTATTTTACGCGATCGGCGCGATGCTGCCGCAACTGCGGCAAATCTGCTCTGCCAGCGTACGAGCGCGCGCCGCTCAGTGTGCGGCCGCGCGACCGCAGACCGGCCGCCGGTCGCCGCGCAACCCGGCTACGCGGGCGTTGGACGGCATCTTGACACAATTCTGCTGCGACGCAACAAGCCGCGTCGTCAGCCTGGTCTGGCGCGCACTCTGCGCCATGAACATGAAGCGGCAGGCCGGCATTACTGGCGAATCACGCCGCAGGCGAGCGGCGCGCCCGCGCCGTGTTGCGGCCAGGCGTAGGGATCGGAGGCGTCGCGATGCACGACGACCGCGCGCTGCAGCACCGAGCGGATGCCGTCGAGCGATACGTCCGGCGCCACGATAAAGCCCGTGGCCACACCGTTCGAATCCGCATGAATATTGCCGAGATCGCCTTCGACGCGCGCGCCCATCTTCAACCGCTCGGCCGCCGGGGCGAATACCGCGCCCGCGCTCGAACCGTCTACCGAATTGCAGTCGCCGCGCTCGTGCACCTGCAGGGCGTGGTCGCTATCGGGCGGCAAGCCGGAAAGGTTGTAGGTCACCTGTACGCCGTCCGAACGCTCGATGAAAGTCACCAGACCGCGCGTCTGGCTTCCCACGGCCGGCACCAGTTGTGCCTCGGCGCGTTTTTCCTGTGGTCTCAGGAATGCAGTGCAGCCGCATAACAGCAGACTGCTGGCAGCCAGGACGATGAACGCATGCACCGCCTGCCCGTCGATTCGTTTTCCCATGCGATCCTCTTGTCGACCGCCGGCCGCCCCTGCGGTCGCCGAGCCGAACCTGATGAAGTCGACATGATACCGCGAGCGGAGGTGCGTTTTACGCCTTCCGCCCGCCTCACCTGCCCCGCATAAGGCGTTTCAGGTGTTCTGGACAACGATATTGGGAAACTTCGAGGTCATGTCGCGGGCCCGCTCGGCGATATGGATCGCCACCTTGCGCGCGATCGAGCGGTAAATCCCGGCGATGCGCCCGTCCGGATCGGCCACCACGGTCGGCCGGCCGGAGTCGGCCTGCTCGCGGATGCCGATGTCGAGCGGCAAACTCCCGAGCACCTCCACACCATATTCCTTAGCCATCCGGTCGCCTCCGCCCGCGCCGAAGATGTGCTCTTCGTGACCGCAGTTCGAGCAGATATGCGTGCCCATGTTCTCGACGATGCCGAGGATCGGAATGCCGACCTTCTCGAACATCTTGAGGCCTTTCTTCGCGTCGAGCAGCGCGATGTCCTGCGGCGTGGTGACGATCACCGCGCCCGTCACCGGCACGCGCTGCGAGAGCGTGAGCTGGATGTCGCCGGTGCCCGGCGGCATGTCGACGATCAGGTAGTCGAGATCTTCCCAGTTCGTCTGCCGCAGCAGTTGTTCGAGTGCGGAAGTCGCCATCGGGCCGCGCCACACCATCGGATTGTCCTGCTCGATCAGAAAGCCGATCGAATTGGCCTGCATGCCGTGGCCGCGCATCGGATTCATGGACTGGCCGTCCTGCGATTCGGGGCGGCCCTCGATGCCGAGCATCATGGGCAGCGAAGGACCGTAGATGTCGGCATCCAGAATGCCTACCGAGGCGCCGTCGCTCGCGAGCGCCAGCGCCAGGTTCACCGCGGTCGTGCTCTTGCCGACCCCGCCCTTGCCCGACGCCACCGCGACGATATTCTTCACATTCGGCAACAGTTTCACGCCGCGCTGCACGGTGTGCGCCGCGATCTGCTGCGACACCTGCACACGCGCTTCGGCGACGCCCGGCACGGCGCGCAAGGCGTCTTCAACCAGCGTGCGGAGCGCTTCAAACTGACGTTTGGCCGGATAGCCGAGTACCAGGTCGACGCTAACCGTGGCACCATCAATAGCGGTGTTCTTGAGATTTTTCGCCGCCGCAAACGGGCGGCCCGTGTTGGGGTCAGCGACGCTCGCGAGGGCGGCGTCGACCAATGCCCGATCAATGCTCATTGAGACTCCGTGGGGAACACTTGGGGCGCGGCCGAATCGAAGTTTCGGCCACCGTCCGGAAATTGAAAGAAATTGTTATGCGGCATTGCGAAAATCGGCCTTGCCGGGCACCCTTCGGCAGCAGCAGGCTAGAGGGTCGCATCGCTGCTCGCTTCAGACATCATTGTAGTGGCTGGCGCCAAGCCGTGCCGGAAGACCCTTCTTCGTGCAGTTGCTGTCCGGTCTCCATTGCGGTCGACCCGCTTTAATAATCAAGAGGATTCAAAATGAACGCAAAAGTCATGACTCGCTTCGCAGTATTCGCAGTAGCCGGCTCGCTGCTGGCAGGCTGCGCAACCCAGCAAGGCACCAACACCGCCGTCGGTACAGGCGTGGGTGCCGGCACGGGCGCCGCGCTCGGCGCAATCTTCGGCGGCGGTAAGGGCGCGGCCATCGGCGCCGGCGTCGGCGCTGCGGTGGGCGGCATCACCGGCTACAACTGGCAGGCCATCCACAACAAGCTGTCGGGCGCCACCAAGGGCACGGGCACGCAGATCACCGAACAGCCGGACGGTTCGCTCAAGCTGAACATCCCGAGCTCGGTCACGTTCGACACGAACAGCTACGCAATCAAGCCGTCGTTCGCACCGGTGCTCGATCAACTGTCGCAGACCTTGACGCAGAATCCGGAAATCATCGCGCAAGTGGTGGGCTATACGGACAGCACCGGTTCGCCGGCGTATAACCAGACGCTGTCGGTCAACCGTGCGCAAAGCGTGACCGGCTACCTCGGTCAGCGCGGCATCAATCCGCAGCGCCTGTCGGCAGAAGGCATGGGTCAGAACAATCCGGTTGCCGACAACAACACGGATGCCGGCCGTGCCGCGAACCGTCGTGTGGAAATCTATCTGCGCGCCACCGCTCAGCACGCTCAGTAACAGCTAACCAAGATGGGAATGGGCTGGCGGGCAGGACGGCCGGGGTAGACCTTCCCGGCCGGTAAAAACCGCCCGAAAGGGTCGTAGCAGGTTGCATGGAGAGTCCCCGCGGGTTTCCCGCTGTCTCCATCCGCGAGTCGAAAAAAATTTCGAACTCTCCGGAAAATCCGCTGTCTGTCTTTACGGTACGTGCGTGGCTATGCCGCCGCGGCACCATTCTCCTCTTGTCGTTGTTGCTCCGGGGCCCATAGCCCCGGTTTTTTTTGGTGCCGGCTCCGCGCGCCAGAGCCGGTCAAGCTGGGCTGCTCGCCGCGCCCGCCCTGCTAGAATCGAAGTTTCGTCTCTCGCAAGCCCTCACACTCCCTATGTCAGCACCCGCAACCGGTCTTCCCGCAGGCGCGCCGTCCGGCCGTCGCCAGATTCTCGTCACGTCGGCCCTTCCGTATGCGAACGGGCAAATCCATATCGGCCATCTGGTCGAATATATCCAGACGGACATCTGGGTCCGGACGCTGCGAATGCACGGGCACGAGGTCTACTACGTCGGCGCCGACGACACGCACGGCACGCCGATCATGCTGCGGGCGGAAAAGGAAGGCATCACGCCGAAGCAACTGATCGACCGCGTCTGGCAAGAGCACAAGCGCGACTTCGACAGCTTCGGCATTTCCTTCGACAATTACTATTCGACCGACTCCGAAGAGAACCGGCTTCTGAGCGAATCCGTCTATACGGCGCTCCGGGATGCGGGCCTGATCGAGGCACGCGACATCGAACAGGCCTACGACCCGGTCAAGGAAATGTTCCTGCCGGATCGCTTCATCAAGGGCGAGTGCCCGAAGTGCGGCGCGAAAGACCAGTACGGCGACAATTGCGAAGTGTGCGGTTCGACCTACCAGCCCACCGAGCTGATCAACCCGTACTCGGTGGTGTCGGGCGCCACGCCGATCCGCAAGACTTCGACGCACTATTTCTTCCGTCTCTCGGATCCGCGTTGCGAGAATTTCCTGCGCGGCTGGGTCGGCGGTCTGGCGCAGCCCGAAGCCACCAACAAGATGCGCGAATGGCTCGGCGACGCCGGCGAAGCCAGGCTCGCCGACTGGGATATCTCGCGCGACGCGCCTTACTTCGGCTTCGAGATTCCGGGCGCGCCGGGCAAGTACTTCTACGTGTGGCTGGATGCGCCGGTCGGCTATTACGCGAGCTTCAAGAACCTTGCCGAAAAACGCGGCATCGATTTCGACGCGTGGATCCGCAAAGGCTCGACAGCGGAGCAGTACCACTTCATCGGCAAAGACATCCTGTACTTCCACACGCTGTTCTGGCCGGCCATGCTCGAATTCTCGGGTCATCGCACGCCGACCAACGTGTTCGCGCACGGCTTCCTGACCGTGGACGGCGCGAAGATGTCGAAGTCGCGCGGCACCTTCATCACGGCGCAAAGCGTGATCGACACCGGCCTGAACCCGGAATGGCTGCGCTACTACTTCGCGGCCAAGCTCAACAGCACGATGGAAGACCTCGACCTGAACCTCGACGACTTCCAGGCGCGCGTGAACAGCGATCTGGTCGGTAAGTACGTGAACATCGCGAGCCGTGCGGCGGGCTTCCTGATCAAGCGTTTCGACGGCCGCGTCCAGGACAGCGCGATGCAGCATCCGCTGCTCGGTACGCTGCGCGAGGCGGTTCCGCAGATCGCGGCCAACTACGAAGCACGCGAGTACAACCGCGCGCTGCGCCAGACCATGGAACTGGCCGACACGGTGAACGCCTACGTCGACACGGCCAAGCCGTGGGATCAGGCGAAAGACCCGGCCAACTCGGTCGCCCTGCATGAAACCTGCAGCGTCAGCGTCGAGGCGTTCCGCCTGCTGTCGCTCGCGCTGAAGCCGGTGCTGCCGAAGCTCGCGGAAGCCGTCGAAGGATTCCTCGGCATCGAGCCGCTCAGGTGGTCCGACGTCGCGGTGCCGCTCAGCTCCGCGCATCCGATCAACGCGTACAAGCATCTGATGACGCGCGTCGATCCGAAGCAGATCGAAGCGCTGCTGGCCGCGAACCGCGATTCGCTGCAGGCCACTGACGCTGCGGCGCCTGCGGACGCGACAACCAAGGCTAACGCCAAGTCCAAAGCGAAGGCGGCGGCTCCGGCAGCTACAGCCGGCGCTGAAGACGACGGCTCCGGCATCATCTCGATCGACGACTTTGCGAAGATCGACCTGCGCATTGCGAAGATCGTCGACTGCCGTGCGGTGGAAGGCTCGGACAAGCTGCTGCAACTGACACTCGACGTCGGCGAGGAAAAAACCCGCAACGTGTTCTCCGGCATCAAGTCGGCGTATCAGCCGGAACAACTGATCGGCAAGCTAACGGTGATGGTGGCGAACCTCGCGCCGCGCAAGATGAAGTTCGGCCTGTCCGAAGGGATGGTGCTGGCGGCGTCCGCCACTGACGAGAAAGCCGAACCGGGTCTCTACATCCTCGAACCGCACAGCGGCGCGAAGCCGGGCATGCGGGTGAAGTAAGCTGCAGCAGGTTTCGGCGCGCCGGCAACGGCGCGTCTTCAAAATCAATCAATATTGAACCCAGGCCCGCGCCCGCACACCGCGTTCTCCGCAAGCGGAACGCGGCGTGCCGCGCTCACCACCTGATCCGGTCGAAACGCCGCGTGTAGAACAGCGTACCGCCCTGGAAGGTGCCGCCATACGCCACCACCGACCAGTAGCGCGTCAGGTTGACGGTCGCCTTGATCGCGTTGCTGGCCGACTGCAGACCCTGTTCATACCCGAGCACGAGCCACTGGCTGAGCGCCTTCGACACCATCACCACCTGCGGATCGGTCAACCCCACATCGCTCGTGCCGATCGAAAACTCGTCGAGCCCGAAGGTCTGCGCAATCCGCTTGCCCTGAGAATTGCCGAGCAACGCGAGCGCGGTCGTCATGCTGCTCTGCTGCCCGAGGTTGTTGCCCTGGTCGGTGCCGTGGCCGAACAGCAGCCAGGAGAGCTTTTCGTTGTCGGGCACGTTCGGCTCGGAGACGAGCTTGGCGACCGGCGCGTCGACCGTACCGGTCACCTGCACGCCGGCCTCGATCTGCTGGTTGCGCCGCATGGCGAGAATGTTGATGCCGGGGTTCGCCACCGGACCGTTGAACGTGAAGAAGCCGTTTTCGATACCGAGCTTGCGGCCGAACGCCGTGTAGGTCGAGCCTTCGGTCACGCGCACATTGCCGACGGCGCGCAGCGGCAGATCCGGCGCGCTTAGCGCGGTGATGGTGCCGGTCAGGCCGAGGTCCGCGCCCTGACCGCGGAAACGGAAATTCTTGCCCAGGTCGATGTCGATGCTGGCATGCGGCGCGAAGCGGCCGACCGGCTTGTCGGTGGCCGCCACGCCCGGCGCCGTCTCGCCGGGGATCGTGCCGTCGGGGCGCACGATCACCACGTCGTCGCCGAGCTTCGGCGCGGCCTGCTCCGGCATGTCGAAGAGCGCGCGATCGACCGTGAACTTGCCGTTGATATCCATGGCGCCCAGGTGGCCGCCGTTCGCCACCGTGGCGCTGCCCGACAGCGACAGCTTGCGGTCCGGCGCGGCAAACACTTCGAGCTTGTCGGCGACGATGCTCGCGGTCAGGTCGGGTTCCGCGCCGTCGAGGCGCACCCGGCCGGAGGCGCGCAGCGTACCGCTCGCGCCGTGGAATTCGACCTGCTGGAAGTCCACCAGATTCTGCGACAGCGCAATCCGGATCACACCGTCCTTCAGTTGCACGCCCTGATCGACCATGGTGGCCGACAGGCCGTCGCCCAACAGCGAGCCCGACAGATTCGGCTTGGCCACCGTGCCGCCGAGCGCGAGCTTCAGCGCGAGGTGGCCGTCGAGCACATAGCTCGGGCCGAACAGGCCACCGGTGGTTTTCAGCGACGGGATGTTCGCGTTGACGTTGCCGGTCACCGGCGCTTCTTCGTTCACGCCCAGCACGCCGTCGTTCATCGCCAGCGTCGTATGGGCATCCGCGTCGATCACGCCGAGCCGGCTCGCCTGGGCGTGGACCGTGGCGTTCAGCCGGTTGCCGGCGCTGAAGTCGGCGCGGGCGGCCAGATCGGTGATGCCGAGCGCCGCCAGTCCGCGGCCGATCTCGACCGTCACGTCGCCGCCGCGGCGCTTCAACTGGATGTGGCCGCTCGCCGTGTTGCCGAGCGCGAAGTCCCAGTCGCCGTCGAATACGAGATCGGTCTTCACCGGCGGCGGCTCGCCGGTGATTTCCTGACGCAGCGCGAGGAGCCGTGTGAGCGAGATATCGGTCAGCGATCCGGTGGACTGGATGCGCCCGTGGTCCAGTGCGAACGACTTCAGATCGAGCACCGCGCCTTCCAGCGTGAGCCGGGTTGCGCCGAGCGTCACGTGATTGGGCGCGGCACTGATGGTGAGCGGCGCCTCGAGATTGAGCGCGGGCGTGCCGCGATTCTGCAACTGCGTCACCGTGCCGTCCCAGCGCGTGCCGTCGCGGGTATCGGAGAGGCCGCCGTGGGCCGCGAGAGACACGTCGAGTGGACGCTGGTACACCTTGCCGCTCGCCTCCGCTTCCAGCGTGTGCTTCGCGCGGGTGCCGTTCAGGCGCGCGCTGAGTGTCGCGAGCTCGACCCCTTCGGCGCTCAGGTCGCGCGCGTCGGTCGTGAAGACGAGCGCGCCGTTCGCGCCGTCGCGCAATTCGGCGTGGCCTTCCGCGTGACCGAGCCGGTTCGCGCCGAACACGACGCTGTCGGCCTTGTAGTTCAGCGTGACGTTCGGGTGAGCGAACGAGCCTGTGACGTCGCCGTCGGCTGCCACAATGCCTGCCAGTCCAAAACCGAGCCGCTCGAGTTGCGGCGCGTCGACGTTGAAGCGCAAACGGTCGCCGGGCGCGCCGAAACTGCCTTGCAAACTCACCTGGTTGCCCGCCACCGAGAGGCTCGCCTTGCTCGGCAGAATGCGCGAGCCGGCCAGTTGGACCGTGCCGCCGCCCGTCAGCGGCAAGCCGTCATAGACGCTCTCGCCGAGCTTGAAATCGGCCTTGGTCGTAAAGGTAAGACCGAGCACACCGGCTGCGTTGATCGTACCGTTGACGCGCGCTTCGATCTTGCGCGACGGCGCGGCGCTTGCCTGCTTCGCTGCGCGTTTCGCCTCCGCGGCCTTGGCCGCCACCTTGGCTGGCGCATTCGGCGTTGCGGTGGCGGGGCCGGCAACCGGCGCGCGCGACGGCATCCGCGAGGTCAGCCCGAGCGGATCGAAATCGGTCAGTTGTGCTTTCAGGTTATAGGTCGAACTCGCGTCGTGCTTGATCGCGCCGGACAGATCGATGTGGCCGCGTCCCGAGGTGATCTTCACGTCGTTAAAGCTCATGCGCGCCGGATCGAACGTCACTTTGCCTTGCGCGCGCAGCGCCGCCTTCGGATCGGCGAGATCGAGCGTGATGCTCTGCACGTCGTCGTTCAGGCGAATGGCGATGGGGCCGGCGAGCTGGGTGGGCCGCACGCTCGCTTGCAGCGCGTTCAGGTCCAGTCCGGCCACCTGCAGGTCGAGCTGGCCATGCTTGCCGGACAGCGTGCCGGCGCCGGTGACGGTGGCGTTCCTCACGAGCCGCAGGTTGAGGTTCGAGAGGCTCTGCGCGTGCGCGTCGAGCCGTACGTCGGCATGCGCATCGATGAGCGGCAACAGGTTCTGGTCGACCGCGCCCGGTTTCGCATTGACGATCGACACCTGGCCGCCAACCACGAAGCCAGCGGGCGCTGCCGATCCGTGGGGGGCCGCGGGCGCGCTGGCGGCACTCGCCGCGGCGCCGGCGCCTGCCGTCTCCCCGACCACTGGCTGCAACTCCGCCCGCACCGCCAGATCGGCGAGCGGCGCGCCGGGCGCAAACGCCTGCGGATTGATGTGGTCGAAGGTCAGCGTCGCGCGTTGCAGCGGCACGGCGGCAAACGGCGCCGCCTCGATGCGCGCGTGTCCGGCGAGCTTCATGCCGCTCGCGTCCAGTTCGCCCACCAGGGCTTCGAGCGACCCCGTCAGATGGCCGCCCACCTGCACCGGCTCTGCGTTGACCTTGCCCGAATAACCGATGTCGCCCGTCAGCGCGAACGGCCGCACGCCGTCGAGTTTCGCCGCCGCCGTCACCGAGCCGAACGGCGTCTCCAGCCGGTCGATGGAGGCCTCGTGATGCACCCCGTCGCTGCGGCCATGGAACAGGAAACGCGAAAACTCCGTGGTCGACCCGCCTTCATGCAACAGCAGCGCGTCGATCCGCAGATCGCGCACTTCGAGCTGCATCGGCAAGCGCAGATCCTGCGGCAAGCTCATCGGGCCGCTGCTCGGCGACGAGGATGAACCGATGCGCGCGTCGATCGTGCCGATATGCAGGTAGTCGACCGCAAAGCGCCACGGATGCCCCGTCAGCGCCCAACGCCCGTCGATGCTGTCCACCTTGATGTCGGTGCCGCTGCCGTCGAAACTGCGCCACTCGACCCGCTGCAGCCGCACGCCGGTTGCGAGCGCACCGCCCTTCAGCTCGCCGGAGAGGCGGCCGCCCAGCAGCTTGACGGCCGCCTGCCAGGCGTACGCCGTGCCGCGTTCGGTTGCTACCGCGCCGTACAACACCCCGGCCGCCAGCGCGACGAGCAGCACCGGCACGCCCATCGCCCATGCGAGCGCCGTCCACAGCCGCCGCCCGCGACGGGCGGGCGGCGGCGTGTCGGGACCGCCCGGCGTGGCGTCACCGGGCGTCTGCGAAGCGGGGTTGGCGGAAGCATCCGTCGTCATACTCGAACCATGCGAATCAGGCCAGTCAAGTCAAAATAAGGTCAAAGGTCAGAAGGCAATGCCCAGCGTCAGGTAAGGCCGGAAGTCCTTGTCGCGAATCCCGTAGGCCAGGTCGACGTTCACCGGGCCGACCGGACTGCGCCAGCGCGCACCGAACCCGACGCCCGGGTAGAACACTTTCTCGTGCCAGGTATCGGTGGCGGTGCCGACATCGAAGAACAGCGCGCCGCCCCAGTCATGGGTGAACCAGTGCTGATATTCCGTCGTGCCGGTGACGAGGTACTTGGTGGGCAGCACCGAGCCGTCGACGCTGTTACCGATGCTCTGATAACCATAGCCGCGCACCGAATTCGAGCCACCCGCGCGGAACAGCAGCGAAGCCGGTACGCCGTTCGAACTGCCGGCCGTGAACACGCCGCCCAGTTCGGCGCGGAACAGCACCAGGTCTTCCTTGCCGATCGGGATGTACTGCTGGCCACGTGCGTAGATGCGGCCGAAGGTCTGGTCGGTCGCCACGCCCTTGACCGCGAATCCCGCTTCGACGTGAATCAGATTGCCGGAGCGCGGGAACAGCGGGTCGTCGGTGTTGCGGCGCGTCCATGTCCATGCCGGCACCAGCGCGCGGCTGGTGGTCGGCCCCACCGCGTTCTGGTCGAGCCGGTCCTGGTAATACAGGATCGAATAGCCGTAGTCGAGGTACTGCGAGGTGCGGGTAGTCTGCACCCCGGCGCGAATGCTGTAGATGCGCGTGTCCGAGACGTCGGTGGTCGTGTAGGACGCCAGCACGCTGTTGGTCCACGCGCGTTCGCCCGGCGGCATGGAAAGCTGGATCTGGCCGAACTGCTCGATCTGGTCGATCCGGCCGCCCACCGTGAACGGGTAGGCCTTGCCGAAGGTGTCGAGGTACGAGTAATTGCCCTGGACCTGCGGACCGGTGTCGGTCGCATAGCCCACCCCGCCGCGGATGCTGTTGTACGGATACTCGCTGACCTTCACCCGCACCGGCGTCTCGAGCGGCTTGGTGGGGTCGTCGCCGACGTCGATGGCGACGCTCGCGTAATACGGCGTGTTCTGCAACTGGCGCTGCAATTCGGCGACGCGCTGCACGTCGTAGATCGCGCCGACCGAAATCGGATTCACGTTGTCGACGATCTGCTCGGGGTAGCGGCGCGTGCCGGACACTTCGAGCTTGCCCATCGTGAACGTCGGCCCGCTGTCGAACACCACCGTCAGCTTCGCCTGATGCGTACGCGGGTCGATGCGCGCCTCGGAGCGGGAAATCTTCGCGGCCACGTAGCGGCGCGCCTGCAGGGCTTTCAACGCGGCGTTCTTGGCGTCGTCCCAGCCCCCTTGCGAGAAGGCGTCGCCCTCGTGCAGCGAAAAGGCAAAGCGCGTGGCGTTTTCCTGGGCCGGGTCTTCGGTCAGCACCGGCCCGTGAAACGACAGCGCAATCGAAGAAATGGTGGTTTGCGGACCGGGATCCACGCTCACGGTGACGCGCTTCTTGCCGTCCACGGTGCGCACGTCGGTGCGCACCACCGGCGAGAAATAGCCGGCGGTCGCGGTCAGGTCGCGCACCTGCTGCGGCGTTGCAGTGACGAGAAAGCCGAACTGGTCGTCGCTGATATCGTCGCGTTTGGCGAAGCGGGCGATATCCAGATGCTCTTCGAGCAGCTTGCGCACGGCGCGGGGCTTGGCCTCGATGTCCACCTTGTAGGCCGCGCGCGCCTCCCCGCCGGCGCACGCCAGCCAGACGATGCCGAACACCAGCCAGGCGCGCAGCAACCGCGACGCGGCCGGCGCGCGGCGCGCGAGCCGCCCCTGCCGCCTATCCGGTTTGCCCTTGCGCACCCACGACGGTTCGATCGCACAACCCGCCAAACAGGACCTCCGCGGCCGTTGTTGATGAATGATTCGACTTGCCGGCCACCGCGGCGGCCTGAAGCTCGCTATTTGACCACATCGGCGCCGCCTCGCGATCATCTCGAAATTGGCGGCGCAGCCCCCTCGGAGACCCGGCAGACGCCCCGCCGATGCCCTGTGCATGCGCTTGCCGGCCGACATCGGCGCGGGCCCTTTGGCGCAGCGCGCCCGCCTTGGACGTGGCGGCCGGGCCGATGTTCCGCGAGTTTTCGACCGCGGGCGGCGCTTGCGGTAAAATTGCGATTGACACGCGCGACGGTCGCAACGGCTGCCGCCACTTCCCTATACGGACGTTGAGCCATGTATCAATCGGACATCACGCAGTTCCTGAATCAGCTGAAGCAACAAAAGCCCACTCTGGAGGCGGAGCAGCGCCGCGGCCGCTCGCTGCTGTGGGACAAGCAGCCGATCGACCTCGAAGAGCGCGCCGAGCAGCAAGCCTCGCGCGTGCAACAGACCTCCTACCAGTACTACCAGAACTTCTGAGCGTGAGCACCGCCGACGAGGCCCGCGCCGCGAAGGCGCAGCCCGACGCTGCGCTCGCCGCGCCCAAGACCGACTCGACGCCCGATACCGTCGACGGTATTGCGTTCGCGCGCCTGTACGGCGAGCCGCTCTTCAAGCTGCCGACGGACCTGTACATCCCGCCGGACGCGCTCGAAGTCTTCCTTGAAACGTTCGAAGGCCCGCTGGATCTGTTGCTGTACCTGATCCGCAAGCAGAACTTCAACGTACTCGACATCCCGATGGCGGACGTCACCACGCAGTATCTGGGCTACGTCGAGCAACTGCGGGAAACCAACCTCGAGCTCGCGTCCGAATACCTGCTGATGGCGGCGATGCTGATCGAGATCAAGTCGCGCATGCTGCTGCCGGTCAAGAAGGCGGACACCGGCGAGGAAGCCGAAGACCCGCGCGCCGAACTCGTGCGGCGTCTGCTCGAATACGAGCAGATGAAGCTCGCGGCGCAACGGATCGACCATTTGCCGCAACTGGGCCGCGACTTCCTGCGCGCCGACGTCTACATCGAGCAAAGCATCACGCCGCGTTTTCCGGACGTGAACAGCGAAGATCTGCGCGCCGCTTGGGCCGACGTGATCAAGCGCGCCAAGCTCGTGCAGCATCACCGCATCTCGCGCGAGGAGCTGTCGGTGCGCGAACACATGAGCGTGATCCTGCGGCGTCTGCAGAACACACGCTTCATGGAGTTTTCGGAACTGTTCGACACGACGCGCGGCGTGCCGGTGGTGGTGGTGAACTTCATCGCCATGCTGGAGTTGTCGCGCGAATCGCTGATCGAGATCACCCAGGCCGAACCCTTCGCGCCGATCTACGTGCGGCTGGCCTACCTGCCGGCATAAGCGGTCCACAGGCCTTTGCCGGCGGTCGCGGCGGCGCTGATGCTGCAGTCCGTCCGCCGGAGCACACTAGAGGCACGCCTCGTTTCGGTGCGCCCCACGCGCAAATCCACTACAATCCCGCGCTCCGAACCCGTCATCACCGGAACGGGAGCCCGGCAGGGCCAAGTGGGGTGAATGCACCCTTTCTGTGTCTGCCGGATCCTGCGCCGCGCGAGGAAAACACCGTCCGATCATGAAAGTCATCAGCTCGATCCACGAATTGCGCGACCAGTTGCGCGGCCAGAACCGCACTGCGTTCGTCCCGACGATGGGCAATCTGCACGAAGGCCACCTCTCGCTGATGCGCCTCGCGCGCCAGCACGGCGACCCGGTGGTGGCGAGCATCTTCGTCAACCGGCTGCAATTCGGGCCGAACGAGGATTTCGACAAGTATCCGCGCACGCTCGAAGCCGACATCGAGAAGCTGCAAAAAGAGAACGTCTACGTGCTGTTCGCACCGACCGAGCGCGATCTGTACCCGGAGCCGCAGCAATACCGCGTGCATCCGCCGCACGATCTGGGCGACATCCTCGAAGGCGAATTCCGCCCGGGCTTCTTCCAGGGCGTGTGTACCGTCGTGATGAAGCTGATGTCGTGCGTGCAGCCGCGCGTCGCCGTGTTCGGCAAGAAGGATTACCAGCAGTTGATGATCGTGCGCCAGATGTGCCACCAGTTCGCGCTGCCGACCGAAATCGTCGCCGCCGAAACCGTGCGCGACGCCGACGGCCTCGCGCTCAGCTCGCGCAACCGCTATCTGCAGGCGGCCGAGCGCGCCGAAGCGCCGAAGCTCGCCATCGAGCTGAACCGCGTGCGCGACGCCGTGCTGGCCGGCAACCGCGATTTCGCCGCCATCGAGCGCGAAGCCATGGCGGCGCTCGCCGCGCGCGGCTGGCAGCCGGACTATATCGCCGTGCGCAAGCGCGTCGACCTGCTGCCGCCCACGGCGCAGGACATCGACGCGCCGCTCGTCGTGCTCGCGGCGGCCAAGCTGGGCGCCACGCGGCTCATCGACAACCTCGAAATCTGACGCTTTCTCAAGCGCACCGAACCAGAAAAGCACCCTAAGGGACCGGTCAATGCAACGTCACATGCTGAAATCGAAGATCCATCGCGTCGCCGTCACGCATTGCGAACTGCACTACGAAGGCTCGTGCGCGATCGACGAAGATCTGCTGGAAGCCGCGAATATCGTCGAGAACGAACGCATCGACATCTGGAACATCAACAACGGCGAGCGTTTCTCGACCTACGCGATCAAGGGCGAACGCGGCAGCGGGATGATTTCGCTGAACGGTTCGGCGGCGCGGCGCGCGCAACTGGGCGACCTGGTGATCATCGCGGCGTTCGCGACGGTGGATGAGGCCGAACTGAAAGCCGGCTGGAAGCCGGACCTGGTGTTCGTCGACGATAACAACAGGATCAAGGGCAGCCGCGATCACGTGCCCACGCAAAGCTGGACCTGACGCGGCGGGCGTTGGATTCGGGTGGGCCGCCCTGCCACGGCCCGCTTGACGCTTAAGCTTTCGGCTTACGTTCCAGCCATTCTACGATCGGCTGCCACTGCTCCAGATCCTTTTCGACCCGGCTTTTCGCCACATCCCACAGCGTCAGGCCGTGCGCGGCCAGTTGCACGTAGTTCTGCGTATCGCGCAGGTAGCCCAGCACCGGCAACTCCAGGCCCTCGACGAAGCGGTGCAACTGCTCGGCCGAGCGCGTGCGCGCATCCACCCGCATCCCCACCACGCCGATTTCGATGCCGCCTTTCCTCACCGCCTTTTCCTTGGCGAGGCGCTCGAGAAATTCCTGGGTGGCGAGAATATCGAACAGCGACGGCTGGAGCGGCACGATCACCTTGTCGGCCAGTTCCAGCGCGATGCCGAGGCGATTGCCGTGCAAGCCGGCGGGCGTGTCGATCACGGCGTGTTCCAGCCCTTTGGGCGGCTTCGTGGGCGTCTCCGGGTCGACTTCCCAGACTTCGATCGCCGGCAGCGTGGCGGGCCGCAATTCCAGCCAGGCATGGGCCGACTGCTGCTTGTCCAGATCCGCCAGCGCCACCCACTCGCCGGCGGCTGCGAAATAGCCGGCCAGATTGGTCGACAGCGTGCTCTTGCCCACGCCGCCCTTAGGATTGGCCACCACGATTACCGTCATGAATACTCCCGGGAAGAAGGCTGGCACAGCCAGCCGGTTTGCCGCTTCTGCTTCTATCTAGCCTGGTGTTGCGTCGACCCCGTCGATCCAGCCGTTGATAATATCGACAAAATCAGCCTGGCCGAAACCCCCGAAACGCGATTTAAGGCGTCATTCTTACAGAAAGGAGCGAAATACCATGAGCAAACTGCGCGCGAACTGCACGATCGACAGTCTTCACGAGCGCCAGCGGGGCACGCTCCCGGACCTGCTGGGCGTGCGGGTGATCGCGCTGGAGCAGGGCTCGCTCACCGCCGAGCTGACCGTGCGCCCCGAGCTGCTGGCGCCCAACGGCTTTCTGCATGCGGCCACCGTCATCGGTCTGGCGGACACGGCGTGCGGCTACGCCTGCATCGCGCATCTGCCGGAGACGGCCCGTAGTTTTACCACCATCGAGCTGAAGAGCAACTTTCTCGGCACGTGCATCGAGGGTACGGTGCGCGCGGTCGCCAAGGGCGTACATCTGGGACGGACGACGCAGGTGTGGGACGCGACGGTGTTCGATCCGAACGGCAAGACGATCGCGTTGTTCCGGTGTACGCAGATGGTGTTGGTGTGAGGTTTTAAGGGTCGCTGTATATTAGACAGCATTTGCTGTTGAATATACAGCAACTGCACTTCATCGCGTCAGTTGCTGTATGAAATACAGCAACTGCTGTACAATAGACAGCAATACCTTTTTACGAACACACGAACCGGGTTGGACAACAATCTGGAGGGTTGCCCAGATGAACGAGAAAATGTTTGCCGAGCTGTTCGGTGGCGCCGAGCGGCTCAAGGCGCTCCGAGAACTTTTCGAACATGCCGACCAGGAATACAGCTCGCGCGAGCTCGCGGCCGCCGCCCACACTGATCGCGGCAACACGCACCGCTGGCTGAAGCGCTGGGAAGAAGCCGGCCTCGTCAGGCGAGGTATCGTCACGGCGACGAATTTTCAGGCCTCCGCCGACCCCGCGCTCGCTCCGTTGGTCACCTTGTTCCGGCAGAGCAGCGAGCTGGTGGCGGATCTCCGTGATGCGCTCGCTGACATCGAGGGCGTGCGTTCGGCTGTGATCTTCGGGTCGTTTGCGCGACACGGGGAAAAGGCAGAGAGCGACATCGACGTGCTCGTCCTCGGGGACGTGTCGGAGCTCAAAACCAACGCAAGGCTTCGGCCGCTGGCGCGCAAGCACGGGCGGGCCTTTAACGCGTCCGTGTTTGCTGCGGAGCAGTTCAGGGAACTGCTTGCACAGGGCGATGGATTCGCGACTGAGGTCATGGCGCAACCGCGCATCCTGTTGATAGGGGATCTGGATGCCGGGACTTGAACATTGGCTGAATACGCCGGCTACACCCCTCGAAAAACAACGCACGGTCAACAAGGCGCAGTTTCAGGGATGGCTCAAGGAGGCTGTCCGCAAGTACGAGGACGCGAACCGCCATCCCAACAGCGAGAGTACGCGTATGGACGCGGCGTACGACGCGGTATTTTTCTGCGCCCTTGCGGTCCTGACGAGTCAGGCCGTGCGTGTTACCTCACGCCCGGGACATCATGCAATTGCGCTCGAGGCCGCTGCAGCGGTGATGAAGCTCCCCGCCATGTTGACCGACGAGGCAGACGCGTTGCGGGAGTGGCGCAACCGCAAGTATCAGGGGTTCTTCTCGGCCAACGAGCGTGATGTGGGGGACGCCATCGAGACGGCACGCAAGTATCTCGAAGCGACCAGTGCGTGGGTAAAACGGGAGCAAGCGCAGTTGTTGAAGTAACGGCTCAGCGCCCTACTGAAACCACAAACCCCTTCGGACCCACGTCCGAAGGGGTTTCCACAACCCACTAACTCAGCCCCGCCGCCTCAAGCATCTTCAAGCCGCCACCGCCCGCGGCGCCTTCGCCCCGCCCAGCGCCGCCACACCGCTGCCCAGCAGCGACTGCACCACCAGCGTCACTGCCCAGAAAGCCGGATATTCCCAGCCGCCGTTCGGCGAAGCGAAGCCCCAACCGTTGTGCAAGTGAGCCGACATGGCGCCCAGCATGAACGGCAGCAGCACCAGCGCCACCCAGCGCACCTGCACGCCAAGCAGCAACGCGATCCCGCCCGCCAGTTCGACAAAAGCCGTCACATAGCCGAGCCAACCCGGCAAACCGAGCGATTCGAAGAAATGCGCCGTGCCCGGCAGCGTGAAAACGAAAATCTTCTGCAGGCTGTGCGCGAGATACAGAACGCCCAGCGCGAGGCGCAGGAGCGTGGCGGCCAGATCGGCCGAACGGTTCGAGTTCATCAAGAGTCCTTGTCAGTTGAGTGGGACGACGCCTACGCGCGCGCCGTCGATAGACCGGACTGTATTCGAACCATGGGAAGGGAAAAACCGCCGCTCAGGCTTAGATTATTTCCTCGCAGGCGTTAATCCCCCCGATCAGAAAGACCGGGACAGGACAGATCAGCGAATGGCCCCAAACAGGCGCGCCAGGTCGAGATGCCCGGCCAGCGTATCGGCCAGCCGGTCGAGCGAGGCTTCGCGCAGCGCCGGATAATCGACCGCCTCGGCGTCGCTCAGGCCGGCCCATTGCAGCAGCGAGGCGCACGCGGCCGGCGTGTCGAACAGGCTATGCACGTAAGTGGCGAGAATCTGCCCATCCGCCGAGCGCGCGCCGTCCGGACGCTCGCCCCCTTCCGGCGTCGCCAGCCGCAACGCCGGCACAGCCAGCGCCGGACCCGCGGTCTCGCCCATGTGAATCTCGTAGCCGGCCACATCGGCCGCGCCCGGCAGCGCGAGGCAACCCGTCACGTTCTTCAGCGTCTTCTCGCGCGTCAAGGTGGTCGAGTAATCGAGCCAGCCGAGACCCGCGACGCTCCCCGGCGTCCCTTCGACGCCATGCGGATCGGCCACTTCGCGCCCAAGCATCTGCATGCCGCCGCAAATGCCGATGACCTTGCCGCCATAGCGCAAATGGCGTTGCAGCACCTGGTCCCAGCCCTGGGCGCGCAGAAACGCGAGGTCGCCCTGCACGTTCTTCGAGCCGGGCAGAATGATCAGATCGGCGGCGGGCGGTGGCGTCCCGCTGCGCACGTAGTGAAAATCGACCTGCGGATGCGCACGCAATGCGTCGAAATCCGTGTGGTTGCTGATATGCGGCAGCACCGGCACGACCACGCGCAGCGTCGTGTGTGCTGCGGCGCCCGCCACCTGCGCGGCGCGCAATTCGCGCGGCAGCATGTCTTCGGCGTCGAGCGTGAGGCCATGCAGGTACGGCACCACGCCGAGCACCGGCTTGCCGGTCCGCGCTTCGAGCCAGTCCAGACCCGGCTTGAGCAGACTGATGTCGCCGCGAAAGCGGTTGATGATGAAGCCGCACACACGCGCCTGCTCGCTCTCCGACAGGCACGCGAGCGTCCCGGTCAGATGGGCGAACACCCCGCCTCGATCGATATCCGCGACCAGCACGACCGGACAATCGACCGCCTCCGCAAAACCCATGTTGGCGATATCGCGATCGCGCAGATTGATTTCCGCGGGACTCCCCGCCCCTTCGACGAAGATCGTGTCGTAGCCCGCCTGCAGACGCGCATACGACTCCAGCACCGCTTCGAAGGCCACGGGCTTGTAGTCGTGATACGCGCGCGCATCCAGATTCATGCGCGCCTTGCCGTGGATGATCACCTGCGCGCCGCGATCGCTGGTGGGCTTGAGCAGCACGGGGTTCAGGTCGGTGTGCGCGGCGATGCCCGCCGCCACCGCCTGCAATGCCTGGGCGCGGCCGATCTCGCCGCCGTCGACCGTCACCGCGCTGTTGAGCGCCATGTTCTGCGGCTTGAACGGCGCCACCCGCACGCCGGCGCGAAGCGCGAGGCGGCACAGGCCCGCGACGAGCGTGCTCTTGCCCGCGTCGGAGGTCGTCCCCTGGATCATCAGCGTGCCACGCGGGATACGCACTGCGTCAGGCAAGTTCGAAGTCTCTGGCATCGTCACGAAACAGAAGGTCCCGCTGGTTATCCGAAGCGGGCATTATCCCATCGCGCCAGGACGCCCCGGTACAATCACGCCATGATTCCTCGCGACCTCACCTTCGTTCTCGGCGGCGCCCGCTCGGGCAAAAGCCTGCATGCCGAACAGCTCGCGAGCGACAGCGCGCGGCCCGTCACCTATATCGCCACCGCGCGTCGCGCCGACGACGCGGAATTCGCCGCCCGCATCGCCCATCATCGCGCGCGGCGTCCGGCCCACTGGCAACTGATCGAGGCGTCCGTGGATCTCGCCGGCGCGGTTGCACAAGCCGACGCGCCGGGGCACTGCATCCTGATCGACTGCCTGACCTTGTGGCTCGCCAATCTCCTTTGCCCACCCGACTGCGCCGCCGCGAGCGACGATTACCTCGCGCGCTTTGCGGCCTTCGAGGCGGCGCTTGGCGCGGCCGCCGGCAAGATCATCGTGGTCAGCAATGAGATCGGTCTCGGCGTGGTGCCGCTGGGCGCCGCCACGCGTCTCTACGTCGACGAACTCGGGCGGCTCAATCAACGCATCGCGGCCTTGAGCACCCAGGTCACGATGATGGTCGCGGGCCTGCCGCTCGCACTCAAGACGGCGGTCCGCTAACCATGCTGTCGCTGCCCCTGATCGCCGCGCTGGCAACCGCCGGCGTCGCCGTGGACCGCTGGTTCGGCGAACCGCGCACGGCGCATCCACTCGTCGGCTTCGGCAAGCTCGCCATGCGCATCGAAGCGCGGCTGAACACCGGGCGGCGCGGACGATTGCTCGGCATCGTCGCATGGGGACTCGCCGTGTTGCCGCCGGTCCTCGTCGCCACGTGGCTCGTCGCGGTCCTGCCGTTCGCCTTGGCCTGCGCCGTACATGTCGTGTTGCTTTGGTTCGCGCTCGGCGCGCGCAGTCTCAACGACCACATTGCACCCATCGCCCGCGCGCTCGCCCAGCGCAATCTTGCCGAGGCCCGCACGCTGACCGCGCGCATCGTGTCGCGCGAGACCGGCAGCGCCGACGAAGCCGCACTCTCGCGCGCCGCCGTCGAATCGGCGCTCGAAAACGGCAACGATGCGATCTTCGGCGCGCTCTTCTGGTTCGCCGTGGCGGGTGGTCCGGGCGCGCTCGCGTTTCGCCTTGCCAACACGCTCGACGCCATGTGGGGCTATCGCACGCCGCGCTATCTGCGCTTCGGTTGGGCCGCCGCACGCATCGACGATGGCCTCAACTGGTTTCCCGCGCGCCTGACCGCCGCGAGCTATGCGCTGCTCGGCGACACGCGCACGGCCTGGCGCTGCTGGCGCGAGCAGGCGCCGCGCTGGGACAGTCCCAATGCAGGGCCCGTGATGGCGTCCGGCGCGGGCAGTCTCAACGTGCTGCTGGGCGGTGCTGCGGTGTATCACGGCGCGATCGAACAACGCCCTACGCTCGGCGCGGGGCAGCCCGCCAACGCCGGGCATATCGTCGCGGCGCTGCAACTGGTTGAGCGCACGGTGATATTGTGGCTCGCAGTCCTGATCGTGCTTGCGTTGCTGAGCGTCCCGTTTCATGGCTGATTTTATGGCTGATCCCATCGTCCACGGCGGCAATCTGCACGAAGCCTCGCAGCGCTACGGCATTCCATACGCGCAATGGCTCGATCTTTCGACCGGCATCAATCCGCAAGGTTATCCGGTGCCGCCGCTGCCCGCCGACGCATGGCGCCGCCTGCCCGACGAAGGCGACGGTCTGGCGGCATGTGCCGCCCACTACTACGGGGCCCCCGATGCGCGGCATGTGCTGCCGGTGGCAGGCAGCCAGGCGGCCATTCGCGCGTTGCCTGGACTCATACCGCATGCGACGGTGGCAATTGCGCCGCTGACCTATAGCGAATATGCCCCGGCGTTCGAGCGGGCGGGTCATCGGATCGTACCGCTCGATATCGCATGCGACGCGTTGCCTGACGATGTCACGCACGCCGTGATCGTCAATCCGAACAACCCGACGGCCGATCATCTGAGCGCCGCAAAACTGCTGCAGTGGCACGCGCAACTGACGGCACGCGGTGGCACGCTGGTAGTCGACGAGGCATTCGCGGATGCGATGCCTGGGGCCTCGCTTGCCGCCTGTACGAACCGCGCCGGCCTTGTCGTGTTGCGCTCGCCCGGCAAGTTCTTCGGCCTCGCCGGCGTGCGAGCCGGGTTCGTGTTGAGCGATCCGGTGCTGCTAGGAAGGTTGCGCGAGATACTCGGCGCATGGACCGTCAGCGGTCCCGCACGACATGCGGTGAGCGCGGCCTTCACAGACCTCACATGGCAAAACCAGATGCGCGCGCAACTCGCGGCGCAAAGCGCGCGCCTCACCGGTTTGTTGCAGGCACAACGTTTCTCGCCACACAGCACGCCGCTTTTCGCGTGGACCGACGACCCGCGTGCCGCCGCGTTGCATCGCGAGCTCGCCTTGCGCGGTATCTGGACACGGTTGTTTCCCGCGTCGGCCAGCGTGCGGTTTGGCTTGCCAGGCTCCAGGGACGAGTGGCTGCGGTTCGAGCAAGCGCTAAGCGAAAGCGTTCATGTAATCGAAGCGGCGCGCGCAGGTTGACCTGCCCGGCGCGCACCTATCGAAAGCGCACCCATCAAAAAACTCACGTCTCGCCACATGATCCGACTGCCCCGCCTCGTCTCACTTGCCGGCGCCATGCTGCTTGCCTGCGCTTACGCGTCGTCGGCACACGCCACCGTCACCGCGACTGACGACACCGGCGCGACCGTCGCGCTCGCCGCACCGGCGCAACGCGTGATCAGCCTCGCGCCGCACGTGACCGAGCTGATCTATGCAGCGGGCGGCGGCGCGAAACTCGTCGGCGCGGTTTCGTACAGCGACTATCCGCCCGAAGCGAAGCAGGTGCCGCGCGTCGGCGACAACAAGGCGCTCGACCTCGAACGCATCGTCGCGCTCAAGCCGGACCTGATCGTCGTCTGGCGGCACGGCAATGCGCAGGCCCAACTTGAACGCCTGCGCGAACTGCACATTCCGCTCTTCTTCAGCGAACCGCATCAACTCGACGACGTTGCCGTGACGCTGACCCGGCTCGGCACCTTGCTCGGCACATCGGGCACCGCAGACGCGGCGGCCAGCGCTTACCGGCAGGACATCGCGCAGTTGCGCAGCCGCTATGCGAGCCGGCCGCCCGTCAGCGTGTTCTATCAGGTCTGGGATCAGCCGCTGATGACGCTCAACGGCACGCACATGATCAGCGATGTGATCACGTTATGTGGTGGACGCAACGTGTTTGCGAAACTCGCGCCGCTGGTGCCGACCGTTTCCACTGAAGCCGTACTGGCGGCCAACCCGGAAGCGATCGTGACCGCATCGGCGGGTGCGACCAAGCCTGACGCGCCGCTACCGCAACTGGAGAAATGGCGCGCGTGGCCGAGCCTCAAGGCCGTGGCGCGCAACAACCTGTTTGCGATCGACGGCGATCTGATCGACCGGCCCGCGCCGCGAATCGCACAGGGCGCCAGGCAGTTGTGCGAGGACCTGGAGGTGGCGCGCTCGCGCAGGCCCGCGAGTGAGGAGTGAGATTCGCGTGATGGCGTGTCACGCTATTGGTTGAAGATTGAGACGACGCAGCCAACCCGACACGCGACACGCTCACGCATTCCACCGCACGAGCGACCAGACCTGCCGCTCATCGTCACGCCGCAGCCACACCACGCCGGACATATCGAGCGACCATTGCGTCGAACGTGCCACCGGCACGCCCAGCACCAGCGACGCAAGCACCCGTATCACGCCGGCATGCGTCACGACGTAAGCCGGCGAGCATTCGCGCGTCAGCCCAAAGCCATCGAGCCACGACTGCACCCGCTCGACGAACTGCGCGACACTCTCGCCGCCATGGGCGCGTGCGTGGTCGAAATCGGCTGCCCATTCATCCAGCAAGCTGCGACCGATCGCATCCCAGCGCTGTAGCTCCCACGCGCCGAAATTCATTTCCTTCAGACGTTCGTCGACGCTATGCGCGCAGCCGAAATTACCGGCCATCGCGCCTGCGACCGACGCACAACGCAGCAGCGGACTGGAGAGCAATACGCGCGGCGGCGGCACCTGCAAGGTGGCGAGGCGCATCGCCAGCGCCGCGGCCGACGCGGACGGATCGTCGGCGAGCGCTACGTCGCTTTGGCCGTAACACACGCCTTGCTCCACGGCGACGGCCGGATGTCGCATCAGAACGAGATCCACGCGAGCCCCAACAGATAGATAGCCAGTTCGAAAATCTGCTGCGCGAAACCAAGGCAATCGCCGGTATAACCGCCAATGCGTCTGACGAAATAGCGGCCCAGCACAAAGCGCAGTACTGCCAACATCATAAGCGTCGCACACGCGAAGCGCCAATCCGGCCAGAACAGCGCCGGCAATCCGAACAGCGCCGCCCACGCGAACGCGGCGCCGCTCAGGCGCTGCGCCACGGGCTTCGCCTTGCCTTCCGCGCGCACATAGTCGAGCGTCGCCAGATAACTGATCGCGCAGGTGCGGCTCGCGGCATGTGCCGCAATTATCAGACCTGCCGCCCGCAGCGGCGGCAACGTCGACAACGTCTGCCACTTCAGCGCCAACGCGATCACGAGAGCAATGGCGCCGAACGCGCCGATGCGCGAATCGTGCATGATGCGCAGCACGTCCTCACGCGTATAGGCGCCGCCGAACGCATCGCAGCAATCCGCCAGACCGTCCTCGTGGAAGGCGCCCGTCACCAGCAGGGTCGCGGCCATCGACAGCAGCACGGCCACGCCCGGCGGGAACACGCGCAACGCGGCCAGATAGACGAGCGCACCCAGTCCGCCTACCAGCACACCGACCAGCGGAAAATAACGCGCGGCCGCGTTCAGATAGTGCGGCTCATAGCCGACCCAGCGCGGCACCGGCACGCGCGTGAAATACCCCAGCGCCGTGAAGAAATAGCGCAACTCCATGAGCGGGTTCATCAGCGTGCGACGCCTGTGAGCCGCTCACGCATCGCGGTCCGCGACACCGGCCGATTCGAAGCTCGCCATCTCGTTCAGGAACGCCACCGCCGCGCGCAGCAGCGGCACCGCGAGCGCCGCACCGGTGCCTTCGCCAAGCCGCATGTCCAGCGCGAGCAACGGGATGCCGCCGAAATGATCGAGCATGCGGCGATGCCCTGCTTCGTTCGAGGCATGCGCAAATACGCAATACTCGCGCACACTGGGCGCAAACGCATCGGCCACCAGCAGCGCGGAGGTGGCGATGAAACCGTCCACCAGAATCGTCATGCGCGCTTCGGCGGCGGCGAGATACGCACCGGCCATCATCGCGATTTCGAAGCCGCCGAAGGTTGCGAGCACATCCAATGCGGTGGCGCTCGACACAATGGCGCCGCGCGCCTCGGCACCCTGCGGATGACGCGCAAGCGCCGAGGCAAGCACGTTGCGTTTCTTCGCGAGCCCGGCATTGTCGAGCCCTGTGCCGCGACCGACGCATTCGTCGATCGGCACGCCGCACAGGCGGCTCATCAGACAGGCCGCCGCCGACGTGTTGGCAATCCCCATCTCGCCGAAACCGATTACGTTGGTCCCGAGCGCCGCGTGATGGCGCACGCGTTCTGCGCCGGCACGCATCGCGGCGAGCGCCTGGTCGCGCGTCATGGCGGGTTCATGGGCGAAGTTGCGCGTACCGGCCGCAATGGGAATATCGACGAGCCCCTCGGTGCCCGGCAACGGCGTTGCAATCCCCGCATTGACCACTTCAAGCGTGATGTCGGCCACGCGGCTCAACGCGTTGATGGCCGCGCCGCCGGCCAGAAAGTTCGCCACCATCTGCGCGGTCACGGCCTGCGGATACGGACTCACCCCTTCCTGCGCGATGCCATGGTCGCCGGCGAACACGATCATGGCCGGGCGCTGCACCGTCGGATGCGTGGTGCGCTGGATAAGGCCCATCTGCCGCGCCAGCGTTTCGAGCCGCCCGAGGCTGCCGGGCGGCTTGGTCTTCGTATCGATGAGGTGTTGCAGCGTGCTGCGCAGCGTCTGATCGAGCGGTTCGACAACGGGTAAAACGAGGGACGAAATCATAGGGCTTCGAGTAAAAGATCAGTTCTTGTTCGTTCTTCAGGGTGCCGGTCCGGCCGACCCACGCTGCGCATCGGGCAGCCGCGGTGCCGGAATCAGCGCCTCGTGGCCGCCGTCCTGCAGCAGGATCAGCGGATAGCCGAAGGCGCGGCTCGCGAGCGTGGGCGTCAGCACTTCGCGCACCGGGCCGGCGCAGGCCACGCCCGTGCCGTCGAGCAGCAGCGCATGCGTCGCGAAACGGCGCGCCAGGTTCAGGTCGTGACACGAAAACACTACTGTACGCTTCGGCGCACTCGCCCAGGCAGTCAACGCCTCGAGGCAATCGATCTGGTGATGCAGGTCCAGATGCGACAGCGGTTCGTCGAGCAGCAACAGCGGCGCATCCTGGCACAACACGGCGGCCAGTGCGACACGCTGCCGCTCGCCGCCTGAGAGCGACAGCACGTCGCGCCTCGCGAAACTGGCGAGGCCCAGCAAGTCGAGCGCGGCATGAGCGGCCGCGCGATCGGCTGCGCCCTCCCAGCCCCACCCTGCCAGATGCGGAAAGCGGTTCAGCATCACGATATCGAGCACGCTGGCGCTGAATGCATCGTGCGCGCTTTGCGGCATCAACGCGCGGCGCCGCGCGAGCGGCACCGGCGGCCAGTCGGCCACGCGCACGCCATCGAGTTCCACCTGGCCCGCGGCAGGCTGCTGCAAACCCGCCAGCGCCGAAATCAGCGTGGTCTTGCCGGCGCCGTTCGGCCCGGCGATGCACCAGACTTCGCCGGGATAAAACGTATGAGTGAAGCGCTCGAGCAGCGTGCGCTCGCCCGCGCGCAACGTGATCTGTTGCGCGCTGAGTGTGGCCACGGTGGATGGGGATGTCGTGCGTGTCGTCATCGCGGCCTGCGTAGCAGCATCCACAGAAACACCGGCACGCCGATCAGCGCCGTGATCACGCCCACCGGCAATTGCGCCGGCGCGATCACCGTGCGGGCGACAAGGTCCGCGCCCATCACCGCCATGCCGCCGCCGAGCGCGGCAGCCGGCAACAACATGCGCTGATCGTTGCCGAACGCAAGCCGCAACGTATGCGGCACCACCAGACCGACGAAGCCGATCGTCCCACCGGTCGTCACCGCAGCGGCGGCCGCGAGTGAAGCCACGAGATAGACACGCAAGCGCAGGCGCATCACGGATACGCCCAAAGCCTGCGCGGCCGCATCGCCGCGCAACAGCACATTGAGTTGCGGCGCCGCGGGCAGCATCGCCACCAGCACGACGACGAGCGCAGCGAGTGCGAGCCAGGGCATACCGCCGCCGTTCAGGTCGCCGGTCAGCCAGAACAACATCCCGCGCAAACGGTCGTCCGGCGCGAGCGTCAACAGCAAGGTGATCAGCGCGCCCCAGCCTGCTGCAATTACCGCGCCGGTCAACAGCAAACGCGGCGAGGTGTCCTGCGGCTCGCCACGCCACAACTCGCGGCGCGCGAGGCCGAGCACCAGCAGGATCGACACGAAAGCGCCGGCAAAGGCACTTGCATCGACGAGCCACCACGCGCAACCGGCCATCATCGCAAACAGCGCGAAACTGGCCGCGCCGCCGGACACGCCCAGGACATACGGTTCGGCTAACGGATTGCGCAGCAACACCTGCAGCAACGCGCCGGCCACCGCGAGCAACGCGCCGCATGCGAAGCCGGCCAACGCGCGCGGCAAACGCAGCGAGCGGACGATCTCGCCCGCGAGGTCGGCGGGGACGCCGCTGTGGGAGGACTGCGGCAGGAGCGCAGCCAACACGCGCGCGGGCGTGAGCGGCACGCTGCCGAGCGCGAGCGAGGCGATCAGCACGGCCAACGCCAGCACGGCCAGCACGCACCAGATCGCCGCCGCGCGGCGCGCGTGCATGACCGGCATGCGGCGCACGGACAGTCGATTCATCCGCGCAGCCTCAGCGCCGGCGGCATGACGCGATTGCCGTTGCCGGCCCGGCGCGAGGCAGTCGCTGTCACGCAGGTGAGTGCAGAGGTAGGCCTGCTCATAGTCCTTGTTCGAAAGATCCTGCTGGAATTTTTGTGGCGACGTAGCACGTCTTCGTGACGTTGTGGTGTTGTAGCGCGCTGCACGACCCACCTTCACACGCCTCTCGCGCAGTGGCACACTCGCGGGTTTGCGTTTGAAACCCACGTCCTGGTCGGCCTGCGTGAGCACGCGGACGCTCACTGTTGCGGGGCAACACAGGTGGGGGTCGCGTTGGCGGACTCGTTCCCTGTCTGCCGTTTAGCAGCACACGATAGTCGGAAAATCGCGTACGGACATCAGGGCGCCGCAAGTTTATGAGCGCCGGAAAAACCCGTCAAGAAAGGTCAAAGCGTACCGGTTCTGTGCGGTTGCAAACGGATAAATGTGAAATTCAGGAGGACCTACAGGCCGATTCGGCCACCGAAGTCTGCACAAAGCGATGCTGTTACGTCTCGAAACGAGACAATTGTCGGAACCTGCGACATTCCGCGCTAAAATGTCACGTCTTTAGAGGACGCAGCACATGCTCACCGAACTCGAAACACTTTCACAGAATATCGGCAGGCTGATTTCGATCAGCCAGCGTCATAACGAAGCGCGTCAAGCGCTCGAAACCCAGCTCGCCCAGGTGCGCGCCGAGGCCGATGCAACACGCGCAGAACTTGCGCAGATGCGCGAAGAACGCGATGCGCTGCAAGCGGAGCGCGACGCGCTGTCGGCGAAGATCGACGACGCCCAGGTGCGCCTGAATGCGATCCTCGAAAAGTTGCCGCGTGCACGCGCTCACAATGAGCCGGACAACCAGCTCGACCTGCTCTCACCCGCGCACGAGTCGCATGACGCGCATCAGGAAGAAGAGGCCGGCAGCGCCGTCACCCGTCACGGAGAAAACGCATGACCACCAAGCAGATCGAAGTATCGATTCTCGGCCAGCCGTATCGTCTCGCCTGTTCGCCGGAAACCGAAGCTGCGCTGCTTGAGGCGGTGGCACGCGTCGACGCGGAGATGTCGAAGATCCGCGCGCACAGCAATGTACGTGGCGTCGATCGCATTGCCGTGATGGCTGCGCTGTCGCTGGCATCGGAACTGCTTAAGCTGCAAGCGAGCGTGCGGCACGGAGAAGCATTTCCTGCTGAGGAAATCCGGCGTACAATGCATCAAATGAACGAACAGCTAGGTACTGTGATTCAACAGTACAGCATGCAGTAAAAAGGTTTAAAGTAGCTGCACGGCCAAGTTCTGACTCAAGTGTGGAATTCAAGCGAAGTGCGCGATCAAGCATCAGCAAGCACTTGAGGTCAATCAGTTTAGCTTCCCTGCCTGGTTCGCCAAGGTCATATATTCCTTGAACCAATGCCATGTGCACGGTTGTGGAAATTTGCAGCACGGGTGTGCGCGTCACTCTGTCTGATGTACCCGAAGTGCTGCTAACTGCGACCAATTCTGAACTCCCGGTTCAGGATGCCGGCCTAGCGGCTAAGGCGGGGACCTTATCAAACGGCATCGGACATGGGTCCGGTGCCGTTTTTCTTTTGGGTCCTGTCTTTGCGTCGCCGCTGTGTGCGTTTCGCTTTTAGGCCTTGATTTGCGGCGTTTTCTCTTTCTTTTCAACGTTCAATTCGATTCATGCGCTATTGGCTAATGAAGTCCGAACCGGACGAAGCGAGCATCGATCACCTCGCCCACGCCCCGCACCACACCTTGCCGTGGACCGGCGTACGCAACTATCAGGCGCGTAATTTCATGCGCGACATGATGCAGATCGGCGACGGCGTGCTCTTCTATCATTCGAGCTGCCCCGAGCCGGGCATTGCCGGCCTCGCCGAGGTCGTGTCGACACCCTACCCCGACCCCACGCAGTTCGACGCGAAAAGCCCCTACTACGATCCGAAGTCGACACCTGAGACACCACGCTGGGTACTCGTCGACGTTGTCTTCAAGAAGAAAATCCCGTTGATTCCGCTTGCCGCGTTGCGCGAGCATGCGGAACTCGCGGACATGCGCGTGCTCGCCAAGGGTAACCGGCTGTCGATCACGCCCGTCACCGAAGCCGAGTGGCGCTTCATCACGAAGCGGCTAGCGTAGCGTGCATAGCCAGGCAGTGCGCCGCGCGGCGCACTCGCTTCGCGCCGCGGCTTCGCGCCGCGACAAGCCAATTGTCAAGTCAGGGAACCAAGGCGGGGTGCGCGACGACTAATTGGGTCGCAAGCGCGGCTCATCCGCATCGACCGCACAAGCAGGTCGCAAGCGGCAGCCGCGCGCCTGGCCGGCAAGCGTCGTGCCATCGGGTAGAACGATCAATCCCAATGTCGAGCACGCGGCGCACGCAGCGGAACGCCTCATGAAAGGCCTTCGCACGCAGCCAGCCCATATAGTCATCGCGCATAACCTGCTCAAGCAAGGAGTCTAACAATGACGCAAAAAACCGCACGTGCCATCGCATTCGCCATGGCCCTCGCCACTCCGCTCGCACTTGCATCGGCCGCTGCCCACGCGCAGGGCGTCACGCAAGCCGAACCGTCCGGCGTGCTGTCGCTGAACGCGCAAGCCAGCGCCGAGGTTCCACAGGATGTCGTGGACATCACCCTGTTCTACGAACAGGAAGCGAGCGACCCGTCCGCGCTCACCAGCACGCTCAACCAGCGCGCCGATGCCGCCCTGCGCCAGGCCAAGGGCGTGAGCGGCGTCACCGCGCGCACCGGTTCGTTCTCCATCTATCCGTCCACCGATCGCGATGGGCGCATCTCGGCATGGCGCGGCCGTACGGAAGTGGTACTGGAGTCGCATGATTTCGCCGCGGCCTCGAAGCTGGCCGGTCAGATGGCCTCGAACATGCAGGTTGGCAACGTGCAGTTCTCTCTGTCGCCGGAAGCGCAGCGCGCGGCGGAGCAGAAGCTCACCAGCGAAGCCATCGCTTCGTTTCGCCAGCAGGCGAGCGCCGGCGCGCAGGCGTTCGGCTATAGCGGTTATTCGATTCGTGAAGTCAACGTCGGGCACAACGGTGTGATGCCGCGTCCCATGATGATGATGAGCGCGCGTGCGATGGGCGCCGATGCAAAAGCGGCCGCACCGCTGCCGCTCGAAGGCGGTACCTCGACGGTGACCGTGAACGTGTCGGGCTCCGTGCAGATGAAGTAACGCGCGGACACGCGAGCGGAACGCGCAGTACGACCCGTTGCACGAAGAGAAACGCCACGGCATGCCGTGGCGTTTCTTCATTCAGCGCGGCATGACGCTCAGTTCGCGCCGACGGCCTTGGCCGCTTCGCGGCCCTTGCGTCGATACGCCCACACCAGCAGGCCCACGCCGGCGACGATCATCGGCATCGACAGCCACTGCCCCATCGACAGTCCCATCGCCAGCAAGCCGAGGAAATCGTCGGGCTCACGGGCGAATTCCACCGTGAAGCGCGCGAGACCGTAGCCGATCAGAAACACCGCGGAGATCGCTCCGAGCGGGCGCGGCTTGCGCGAGAAGAACCACAACACGAAGAACAAGGTGATGCCTTCGAGCGCGATCTCATACAGCTCCGACGGATGACGCGGCAGCATGTGGTATTGCGCGAAGATATCGTTCAGATGCCACTTCGCCGCCAGTTCCGGGTGCTTCGTCAGCCAGATGGCGTCGTCGTTCGAGGCGCCCGGGAACATCATCGCCCACGGTGCGTTCGGATCGGTCACGCGGCCCCACAACTCGCCGTTGATAAAGTTGCCGAGCCGGCCCGCCGCGAGCCCGGTGGGCACCATCGGCGCAACGAAATCGGTCACCTGCAGCCACGAGCGCTTGCGCTGATACGCGAACAGCACCATCGCGAGCGTGACGCCGAGGAAGCCGCCGTGAAACGACATGCCGCCTTCCCAGACCTTGAAGATGTCGAGCGGATGCGCGAAGTAGTAGTCGGCCTTGTAGAACAGCACATAGCCGAGCCGGCCGCCGAAGATCGTGCCGAGCACACCGTAGAACAGCATGTCGTCGATATCTTTGGCGGTCCAGCCTTGCGCGGCGACGTACGGCAGACGCAGGCGCAGCCGGCCGACGACGATCGCCATGATGAAGGCCACCAGGTACATCAGGCCGTACCAGCGCACGGCGAGCGGCCCTAGATGGATTGCGATCGGGTCGAAGTTGGGATGAATGTGCATCGTATTGTTATGGGCAGTTCAGGTTCAAAAGCGGATTCGATAAGGCCAGGCAGATTGGCGTTGTTGGCATTGGACGGGCCACGACGCGATGGGTTCGCCGCAAGTGGGTCACGCCAGGCAAAAAGGCGCAGTGTAAGCCCCGTAGCTTTCACTCCCCTCACCCGGCGGGCAAGCCGGCCTGCGCTTCGACGGTGGCGGCATGCGCGCGCACGATGTCGATAAACCCGGCCAACACCGGGCTCACCTGCGCGGTGCGCCACACCAGCCCCGTCTCGATGGCCGGCACCGATTCGCGCAGCGGCCGGTACACCACACCGGTGCGGCGCAGGTTACGCAGCGATTGCGGCACCAGTGCGACACCCATGCCCGCCGATACCAGGCTCACGATCGTCTGCATCTGGATCGCTTCCTGGCCGATGCGTGGCGTGAGGCCGGCCACGCCGTAGCAATCCATAATGATGTCATAAAAGCCTGGCGCGAGACGCCTCGGGAAGATCACAAGCGGGGCATCGGCGACATCGCGCAGGCTGATCGGCGCGTCGAGCCACTCGGCGCCGGCCGGCGTGTCGGCGTCGCAACCCCGCCCCTTGATCCGCCCTTCGACCCGCGCGGCCATCTCCGAAGACATGGCAATCACCAACGGCTCGCGGGCAATCGGCAACCACGACAGGTGCGCGGCATGACGCGGCGGCAGCGGTGCGATCACGAGACCGGCGTCGATGCGGCCGGCCACCAGTTCGTCGATCTGCACGTCGCTCGTGGCTTCGGTCAGTTGCAGGCGCACGCGCGGATGACGCCCGCCGAAGTCGCGCAGCAGCGAGGGCAAAAGGCCGTAATCCGCAGTCGAAACGAAGGCCAGCGACAACACCCCCGCCTCGCCGCGCGCAAGGCTCTGCGCGAGCGGCCGCAGGCTTTCCGCGCTCGCCAGCAGTCGCCGCACCTCGGGCAGCAGGTCGGCGCCCACCTGGGTCAGCTCCACCGAACGCTTGGTGCGCGCGAAGAGTTCGACGCCCAGCGTCTCCTCCAGCGCGCGAATGGCTTGCGACAACGGCGGCTGCGTCATGGAGAGGCGCGTGGCCGCGCGGCCGAAGTGTTTCTCTTCGGCGACGGCAATGAAATAGCGCAACTGGCGCAGATCGGGCGTGACAGGGAGTGTCATCAATATATTTTACGACCTAATAGGCCGCTAATAATACATTGAACACGCCCAGCGAAAAACGGCGTTCTTGCCAGAGGCGCCACCACCTAAACTGGACATGAACCGAGTTGAGCTTGCCTCGATGGTCCGGTCCCAACCTGTGGGACCGGAGCCACGGATCAAAACACACTGGAGCTCCCCATGCCGCACAACCGTCGCTCGAAGAACATCACGCAAGGCGTCGCACGCTCGCCGAACCGTTCGATGTTTTACGCCATCGGCTATCAAAAGGAAGACTTCGACAAGCCGATGATCGGCATCGCCAACGGCCATTCGACGATCACGCCTTGCAACGCCGGCCTGCAGCGCCTCGCCGACGCGGCGGTCGTCGCAGTCGGGGGCGCCGACGCCAACCCGCAGATCTTCGGCACGCCGACGATCTCCGACGGCATGTCGATGGGCACCGAAGGCATGAAGTACTCGCTCGTCTCGCGCGAGGTGATCGCCGACTGCATCGAGACCTGCGTGCAGGGTCAGTGGATGGACGGCGTGGTGGTGATCGGCGGCTGCGACAAGAACATGCCGGGCGGCATGATCGGCCTCGCGCGCATGAACGTGCCGGGCATCTACGTGTACGGCGGCACGATCCGGCCGGGCAACTGGAAGGGCGTCGATCTGACCATCGTGTCGTCGTTCGAAGCGGTGGGCGAGTTCACGGCGGGCCGGATGTCGCAGGAAGATTTTGACGGGATCGAACAGAACGCCTGCCCGTCGACGGGTTCGTGCGGCGGCATGTACACCGCCAACACCATGAGCTCGTCGTTCGAAGCGCTCGGCATGTCGCTGCTGTACTCGTCGACGATGGCCAATCCCGATCAGGAGAAAGTGGATTCGGCGGCCGAATCGGCACGCGTGCTGGTCGAAGCGGTCAGGCAAGACCTGAAGCCGCGCGACATCATCACGAAGCAGTCGATCGAAAACGCCGTGGCCGTGATCATGGCCACGGGCGGCTCGACCAACGCTGTGCTGCACTACCTCGCCATCGCGCATGCGGCGGAGGTGGAATGGAGCATCGAAGACTTCGAGCGCATGCGCAAGAAGGTGCCGGTGATCTGCAACCTGAAGCCGTCGGGTCAGTACGTGGCGACCGATCTGCACAAGGCCGGCGGCATTCCGCAAGTCATGAAGATCCTGCTCGACGCGGGCATGCTGCACGGCGATTGCATCACCATCACCGGCAAGACGCTTGCCGAAGAACTGAAGGACGTGCCGGCCAAACCGCGTGCGGATCAGCAGGTGATCTTCCCGATCGAGAAAGCGCTGTACAAGGAAGGCCACCTCGCGATCCTCAAGGGCAATCTTGCGGTCGACGGCGCCGTCGCCAAGATCACCGGCCTGAAGAACCCGGTCATCACCGGACCGGCCCGCGTGTTCGACGACGAGCAAAGCGCGCTGGAAGCGATTCTCGCCGACAAGATCAAGGCCGGCGACGTGGTCGTGCTGCGCTACCTCGGCCCGAAAGGCGGCCCCGGCATGCCGGAAATGCTCGCGCCGACTTCGGCGATCATCGGCAAGGGGTTGGGCGAAAGCGTGGGTCTGATCACCGACGGCCGCTTCTCCGGCGGCACATGGGGCATGGTGGTGGGGCACGTCGCGCCGGAAGCGTTTGTGGGTGGCACGATTGCGTTCGTTCAGGAAGGCGATTCGATCACCATCGACGCCCACACGCTGCTCCTGCAACTGAATATCGACGACGCCGAACTCGCGCGCCGCCGTGCTGCATGGCAACAGCCGAAGCCGCGTTACACGCGCGGCGTGCTGGCGAAGTATTCGGCGTTGGCGCTGCCGGCCAACAAGGGGGCGGTCACGGGGTGAGCTTGAGCGGACCACGTCCGCACCGCCACAAAAAGCCGAAGGGGGCGCACGAAAAACCGTGCGCCCCTTTCCTTTTATAATGCCTGCACCACAAGTCGGGCACCTGCACCGACGGAGACCAGAATGAAATCAATGTCGTATGCAGCAATAGCGTTGGCGGGCACGCTCGCAATCAGCGCTTCGGCGCAGGCGGAATCGGCTCCCGGCCTCGCGCTCGCGCAGCAGCAGAACTGCATGAGCTGTCACTCGGTGAACCGTCCGTTCATGGGACCGGCGCTGCATGACGTCGCCGCGAAATACGCGTCGCGCGCCGACGCGGAAACTTACCTCGCCCATAAGATCATCGACGGCAGCACGGGGGTCTGGGGTCAGGTGCCGATGCCCGCGAACACCCAGCTCACGCCCGATCAGGCCGCCGTGCTGGCCGGCTGGATCCTGACGCTGAAATAAGCCGCGCGCCTCCTTCACCACCCCGCGCGTTCAATGCTCGGTCGAACGCCGCGCCATTTCTTCGTTGACCGCTTCACGCACCCAGCCGGTCATTTCCGTTTCGAGCGCCAGCGCGACTTCGCGTGTGATCTGGTTGACGAGCCACGTGGTGTGATCTTGCAGTGCATCACGGCAGCGCGCTTCGATCACTGCGCGCCCTTCGCCCGTCAGATAACTGGCAAAACGTCCGCGCAGACGATCGGCCAGCACGTCGGCATCGAGGTTGTGAACCGGCGCGACCGGAACGGGAGCGCGTCCAAAGTGGAAAGCTGAGCTGGGTTCGAACGCCTCGGCGGGCTCAACGGGCTCAACGGGTTCAGGCGGAGCCGCGAGTTCGAACGGTTGCGGCGCCGAGGCCAGCTCGAACGGCGCCGGCGGCTCGGGCAGCTCGAAAGCCTGCACCTGGGCCGGCGTGACCGAGTGCACGGTGACGCCATCGGCCGGCTCCGCAGCGACAGCGGCCGGCGCTTCTTCTGCACCCGCTGGCTCAGCCGCAGCCGCAGCCAGCGCCTCATCCGCGCCATGGCCCGGCCGCGCGTGCGCGGGCTTGCCTGGCACGAGGATCTCGTTCAGAACCGGTATTGAAGTATCGAAGGATGTATCGGACGAATCGGGCACGAATAGACTCCGTCGATGAATCGGGCGATGAGGCAACGCCGCCTCGCCAACCGGCGCGAACCGCGCCGGTTGGCGGCGTCCTCGCACGGCGGCACGGCAACGCTAGCCGCCCTGCTTGTAGTTGTTGAGAGCATAGCCGCGATCGCGGTAGAAGCGATAGCGTTCGCGGCCCGCACTCAGTTCGTCTGGTGCGTTACCGACCACTTCCAGCAATCTCTCGAAACGCGCGAACTGCGCCGGCACCTCGGCGCCGAGATTCAGCAGCACCTGGTAGTGCGGCACGTTGTCGAGATTCGCGGCCAGCACGATCGGCGTTTGCGCGGCGAGCGCGCTGTCCGCCATGCAGTGCGGCACGAACTCGAGCGGCGCGAAGGTCCACAACTGCTCATCGAAAACACGCAGGCGCGCCGGCTCGGCCAGCACGATGGTGGGCTGGCCGGCCTGGTACGCCTTGCGGACCAGGCGGCACGCGTACAACAGCGAATCGCCGACGTTCGAGTGAAAATCGATTCTCGTCATCGGCGGCTCCGCCTCGGCGCAACGATCCGCGCGTCGGTCCTGCGATGGATCATTGTGCAGCGCGATCGATCAAGAACTGCGACAGCAACGGCACCGGACGGCCGGTTGCGCCCTTCGCTGCACCGCTCTTCCATGCCGTGCCGGCGATGTCGAGGTGGGCCCACGGATAGGCCTCGGTGAAGCGCGACAGGAAGCACGCCGCCGTGATGCTGCCACCCGGACGGCCGCCGATGTTGGCGAGGTCCGCGAAGTTCGACTTCAACTGATCATGGTATTCCTCGTCGAGCGGCATGCGCCATGCCGGATCGGACGCTTCGCGCGAAGCGTCGAGCAGCTCGCCCGCCAGCGCGTCGTCTTTCGAGTACAGGCCGCTGTTGTGGTGGCCCAGCGCAATCACAACAGCGCCGGTCAGGGTTGCCACATCGATCACCGCAGCCGGCTTGAAACGCTCGGCATAGGTCAGCGCGTCGCACAGGATCAGACGGCCTTCGGCGTCGGTGTTCAGCACTTCGATCGTCAGGCCCTTCATGCTGGTGACGATGTCGCCCGGCTTGGTGGCGTTGCCGGCCGGCATGTTTTCGCAGGTCGGGACGATGACCACCAGGTTGATCTTCAGGCCCATTTCCGCGACCGCACGCAGCGTGCCGAGCACCGAACCGGCGCCGAGCATGTCGTACTTCATCTCGTCCATGCCCTCGCCCGGCTTCAGCGAAATGCCGCCGGTGTCGAAGGTGATGCCCTTGCCGACCAGCACCACGGGAGCGGCCTTGGCGGCGGCGCCCTGGTACTGCAGCACGATGAACTGGGGCGGTTCGACCGAGCCGCGCGTGACGGACAGGAACGAACCCATGCGCAGCGCTTCGAGCTGCTTCTGGCCCAGCACTTCGACCTTCAGCTTCCAGTCTTTGGCGAGCTTCCTGGCCGTATTGGCGAGGTAAGTCGGGGTGCAGACGTTGCCCGGCAGATTGCCGAGGTCGCGCGTCAGGTCCATGCCGTTGGCGAGCGCCGCGCCTTGCTTGGCGGCGACCTTGGCGGTTTTCTCGTCGCCGGTGTCGACGCTGAACACGACGCGCTTGAGGGCGCGCGGGGTCGTGTCCGGCTTGCTCTTCATCTGGGTAAACTTGTACGACAGTTCGCGCAGCGCGAGGATGGCCGTGCGCACACCCCAGTCGGCCGAGCGCTCGAGCACCGGCAACTGGGCGAGCGTGAACGTGACCTGAACGATCTTGGTGGCGAGAATGGCGCGCCAGGCGGCCCGCACGGCGTCGCCGTAGGCTTTCTGGTTGAAGGCGTCCTGCTTGCCGAGGCCAACCAGCAGCACGCGCGAAGCGCCGATACCGGACACTTCGTGCAGGAACAGGGTGGTACCGCTCTTGCCGTCCATGTCACCGGCTTTGATGATGCGGGTCAACAGACCTTTGGTGGCCGCATCGATCTCCAGTGCGGCACCCGACAGCGTTTGCGACTCGAAAATGCCGATCACGATGCAATCGGACTTTCCAGTCAGGAACCCGTTTGACGAGCCTTTGCTCCAATCACAGGCTTTTATGCTAAAGTCCATCGCGCTTGTCCTCGGATAAAATCTGGGCTTAGGATGAAAGCCGCAATTATCCGCTATTTTTCCCGCGGCGGCTGCACGGTAAGCTGGCGGGACCAACCCGGCGCCTAATAAAAGGCCGGGCCGCCCCAAGTATTTCGCCCTCTCGAGGGGCCTGGCGCGAAGCGGCAGGTTGGGCGGCACTCTCAAGGCACGCACTCTCTTCATCAACAATGATCTTTGAACGCTCCCTCCAGCGCGAACTCGCGTACACGGCTGGTGCCGTGTTCATGGTTCTCCTCACGCTCGTGCTGACGACGATGATGATCCGGATCGTCGGCTTCGCGGCCTCCGGGGAAATCGATCCACGCGACGTGCTGGTCCTGATCGGCCTGACGGTGATCGGCTATCTGGCCATCATGCTGGTCGCGACCC
This sequence comes from Paraburkholderia sp. GAS38, assembly GCF_050434965.1. NCBI lineage: Bacteria > Pseudomonadati > Pseudomonadota > Betaproteobacteria > Burkholderiales > Burkholderiaceae > Paraburkholderia > Paraburkholderia sp. GAS38. Next base: position 323,574 of record NZ_JBNDJO010000008.1, read on the forward strand.
TGTTCGTGTCGATCCTGTTCGTTCTGACGCGCTGGTACAAAGACTCGGAAATGGTCGTCTGGCTGGCCTCGGGCGTGAGTCTCACGCGCTTTATCCGGCCGATCGGCGTGTTTGCGACGCCTATCATCATCCTCATCATGTTCTTCGTGTTCGTCGGCTGGCCGTGGTCGAACCAGCAGAGCAAGCTGATCCGCGCGCGCTTCCAGCAGCGCGACGAGGTCTCGCTGCTCGCGCCGGGCCAGTTCCGCGAATCGGCCGTGAGCCACCGGGTCTTCTTCATCGAGAAGATGTCGCCTGACCAGTCGCGCGTCGAGAACGTGTTCGTGACCAGCACGGAAAACGGCAAGGTCAACGTGGTGGTGTCGAAGACGGGCCATACCGAGACGCACAAGAACGGCGACCGCTTCGTCGTGCTTGAAAACGGCCGCCGTTACGACGGCGAGCCGGGCAAGCCGGATTTCCGCATCATGGAATTCGAACGGTACGGCGTGAAGATCCAGAGCCAGCCGGTGGTCAACGTCCCGACCACTACCGGCACGCCGACGCTGGAACTGCTGCGCAACCCGACCAAGGACAACCTCGCCGAATTCGCGTGGCGCGCGGGCTTGCCGCTGATTGCGATCAACCTGATGCTGCTGGCCATCCCCCTCGCCCACCAGAACCCGCGGCGCGGCCGCACCCTCAATCTGGTGATGGCGGTGCTGATTTATCTGACGTATTCGAATCTTCTGAACGTGGTGCAGTCGTGGGTCGAGCAAGGCAAGATGTCGTTCCCGGTGGGGCTGATTGGGCTGCACGTCATCGTGGCGGGGATTGTGGCGTTTATTTTCTGGCTGCGCGTGCGCAATCGGCCGCTGTTTTCGCGGGCGATGTTCCACCGTTCGTCGCAGGGAGCCTGACCGATGCGGATCTATGAAAAGTACTTCGCGAGTCAGGTCTACCTTACGTTTCTCTTCGTCCTGTTTGCGTTTTCGGGTCTGTTCTTCTTTTTCGACCTGATCAACGAACTGAACTCGGTGGGTCACGGCAACTACAAGTTCCAGTATGCGGTGCTGCGGGTGGCGCTGCAGACGCCGTCGCGCTTCTACGAAATCATTCCGGTGGCCGCGCTGATCAGCTCGATCTACGTGTTTGCGCAGATGGCGGCGAACTCGGAGTACACGATTTTCCGGGTATCGGGTCTCGCGACGAATCAGGCGCTGCGTTCGCTGCTGAAGATCGGCATTCCGTTGGTGTTCCTCACTTACGTGATCGGCGAAGTGGTCGGGCCTTATACGGATCAGTTGTCCGAACGGGTGCGGCTGGAGGCGTTAGGTTCGGCGGTGTCGACCAACTTCGAGTCGGGCGTGTGGGTGAAGGACACGTTGACGGCGCGGGCGGACGGCGAGCAGGTGACGCGTTTTGTGAACGTGGGCAAGCTGCAACCGGACGCGTCGATCACCAATGTGCGCATCTACGAATTCGATTCGAAGTTCCGCCTGTCGAACGTACGGATTGCGGAGAGCGGCAAGTATCAGCCGCCGGGCCACTGGTTGCTGAAGGACGTGACGGATACGCAATTGCTCGACGTGCCGCCGCTGGCGGGAACGCCGAAGGATGCGCTCAATCCGGTCTACCGGGCGAGCCAGACGACCGTGCCGGAGTACTCGTTGCGTTCGGAGCTGACGCCGCAGATTCTGTCGGTGCTACTGGTGTCGCCGGACAATATGTCGATGTTCAACCTGTTCCGCTACATCCAGCATTTGCAGCAGAACCATCAGGACACGCAGCGGTATGAAATTGCGTTGTGGCGCAAGCTGCTGTATCCGTTTGCGGTGCTGGTGATGCTGGTGCTGTCGTTGCCGTTTGCGTATCTGCATACGCGCGCGGGCGTGGTGGGGGTGAAGGTGTTTGGCGGGATCATGTTGGGGATGAGCTTCCAGCTCTTTAATACCTTGTTCTCGCACATGGGGATGTTGAATACCTGGCCTGCGCCTTTGACTGCGGCTACGCCTGGGTTAGTGTATCTGGTGCTTGGGTTGGTTGGGTTGAAGTGGGTGGATCGGCATTAGGGGTTGTGCCATGGCGTTGCATGGGATCGTGCTGTTTGGACATGGGGCTCGGGACGCTCGGTGGGGTGAGCCTTTTTTTCGGCTTGTTGAGAAGGTGCGGGCGTCTCATGGCTCCGCCGGGCCTGTTTCGCTGGCGTTTCTCGAGTTGATGGAGCCGGATTTGCCTACGGCTGTTGCCGAGCAAGTTGATCAAGGGTGTGATGCTGTTACCGTTGTGCCTGTTTTTTTTGGGCAAGGTGGGCATGTCAGGCGGGATTTACCTGCGGTGCTTGATGTTTGTCGCTGTGCGCATCCTGGGGTGGATATTCATTGTGCTATCGCTGTTGGGGAGGATGAGTCTGTGATTGATGCTGTTGCTCTGTATTGCCTTCGGCAAGTGCAGGGTTAGCTTAGCTTAGCGATTCTTTGCCATTCTCTGGCTGATTTTGCCTGCGGCGCCTTGGTTTTGGCGTTGTTCCTGCGGTGTTGGCCTCTCCTTGTTTTCTTATCGGTCTATTAGCTTCGCCCCTGTGCGGGGCAGCACTTACTTTCTTTGCCGCCGCAAAGAAAGTAAGCAAAGAAAGCGGGCTGCCACCGCTAGCCCGTAGTGAGCCATCCCGGTTTGCTCCGGGGAA